>CAVPUU010000052.1:0-135511 GCA_963709015.1 uncultured Alphaproteobacteria bacterium
CGCCAGCGACTCATGTGCTGAAAACGGTGGCCTAGTTCATCGCCTGGGCGAACAGAAAGGCACGTCAGCTTCGGCAGTCCCGGGGTCGGCACCTCCCCGCATCTGTCGGGCGTGTTGTTCTCCAAACGCAGCGGACTCGACGCCGTGCACGTGCCATTCCGCGGCGCGGCGCAGACCATTCCCGCCATGCTGTCGGGCGCGGTGGATTTCGCGATCGACAATCTCGCTTCCTATATCGCGCTCATCCAGTCCGGAAAAATGCGCGCTCTCGCGGAGACCTTGGCCACGCGCTGGCCGAACTCTGCCGGACGCGCCGACGAGGCCAAGGCCGGCATGAAGGATTTCATCGTCACCTCGTGGGCCGCTTTCGTGCTGCCGGCGGCGACGCCGCGCCCGATCGTCGACAAGCTCGCCGGCGCGACGAAGCAGATCGCGGCCGATGCGGCGATCCAGAAGCGGTTTCTCTTGCTGGCGGAGCGCGCGTGCTATCCAGCACGCCGGAGGAGGCCGTCGCCTTCGCCAACAAGGAACGGACGATGTGGAAGGGCGTGGTGGCGCTGTCGGGCTTAATGCCTCAGTAGCCGGTGCACGGCGCGCGCGCGCCTGTGCTAAATCGCAGCGCAAGCGTCCGTAGCTCAGCAGGATAGAGCAGCGATTTCCTGAAACCGAAGGTCGGAGGTTCGAACTCCTCTCGGGACCGCCATACCTCCCCGCCGGCCTCGAATATTCCATAATTTCTCACCGAATTGTTTCACTTCCTATTTGGTTGCGCGATCTGTTCCTGGCCTCAGTCTTCGCATTCGTTGGATTTAATTCGATTGCAGCGCAGTGGAGAACAACCGCCTTCCGTCCAAAGACGCTGGAGAGAAAAAGAAATTGTTCACGTATATCTGCCCGGGCCTTCGGCTGCCATCGGGCCATAAAGAATCGGGACCTTGCAGTGAGGCAGCCTGCAAATCTTCCGTGCCATGCACAAAGTTGTCGATTAAAAAAAATCCCTGATAACCGCGGTTTTGAAAGAATTTAAAAATTGAGAGCGCGGCGCCCGGTCGATGACGCTCCTCAGCTTCGACCAGAAAGATCGGCTGGCTCTGCTCGAGCACGCCAAGCGCACCCTCAAGTACTTTCAATTCGTGACCTTCGACATCGATTTTGACAAATTTCACGTCGTTCCGCACGACCGAATTCGAGCCGGGCAAGAGGCACTTCGATCGGTACGCACGTTTCTGCCGTCCGCGCCGGGTTCGGCTCGATGGAAGCGAGGCTGTGAATGAGGCCGTCGGCGCTCTTGGGAATTCGCAGAGAGGCTTCGCCGCGGCGGTCGGAGAGGGCCACTTCGTGAATAACGACGTTGGTGGCGGATGTACGGCGCAATATGCCTGCCATCAACTTCGACGGCTCGAAGGCATGGACCACCTGGCGATATGCGCCAACTTGCGCGCATTATAAAGCCCGAATTTGCCGCCAATATCTACGACAATGCCGTCGTGCGGAATAATATGCTTCAAAAGCGCCAGACTCCGGCTCTACTGTGCACCGCGACAGATGCCAGCGTATCCATAGCGAGGGAAAGCGTTCTTTCAGAAATCCTTTGACGGATTTCATCAGACGCTTCCAAGCGTGTAGATCGATCACCCAGTGAGCTAGTGCTCCGCTAGTGTCCCGAGCCGGACAGAAATTCCCTTGCCGACGACCGTGCGCAGGATCGATTTTGAAGTCCTGCGCAAACGACCAGCTCTCGATGTATTCGAGATCGCAGTCGACGCGCGACAGCGCCGCAGCCGGTTCAGCCGTAGTGCCGCGGAAATCCGCCCGTAGGCTGCGCAGCCCCGGTGACGCCCGGGCGCATATTGTGACGTTGGAAGTAGTAGGGGATGAACTCTTCGTAGAGCATTCCGTTTGCCAACATCCCCGGCACGTGCGGGCGCGGCCCGACCAGCGACATATCGCCCTTAAAGACATTAAACAGCTGCGGGAGCTCATCGAGGCTGGTTTTCCTCAAGATCCGGCCGAGCGGCGTCACGCGCGGATCGTCCGCGGTCGCCTGACGCGTTCGCGCTGATCGCTAAGATCGGCGTACATCGTGCGAAACTTGATGATCCAGAATCGCCTGTTGTGGTAGCCGTAACGTTTCTGTCGAAAGAACACTGGGCCCGGCGATGTGAGCTTGATCGCGATTGCGATACCGATCAGCAGCGGGCCCATAATTACCAGCCCGGCCGCCGATTAAAAACGTCCATCAAACGCTTGGCGGTCAGCAGTGAGATCGACGGCTCACGCAGCACAGCATTGTCGAATCGCCGCGTTGGCACCGCGCGTTTCGCACGGTGCTGGCGGAATTCTGCAGCGACCAAGCCGACGCGAATGCGCCCGCACGTTTGAATGGAATAGAAAGGCTGAATTCCATCGTAAGCTCCCTCTGAACCCGGTCTGTCGTCCGCCTATCCTCCTTTTTGGACCTTTGGGCCTCCCATAAAGTTTCTTCGCGATGAGAACGTTCGTTCGCACCAATCGTTTCGCAATGCACCACGGTATTCTTCTTTGTGAAGACATTACGGCAGCGCGCGTACAAAATTTGACTGTTTTTTGCGCGATCGTGTTGGAGAATAATTCGTTGACAAATCGCTGTTCTGCGCGCGCTCGCGTGTTTGCTGCCATGGCAAACAAGTTTTGTTGGGCATTCGACACAAAACACTCGACGAAAGAACGATGAGCCGAGAACAAGACGCAAACGAGGCGGCCGGTAAGGCCATATTAACGCGGTTCATGCGCCAAATATCATGGCGGCACGCGATCGCGTGCCCGTGCAGCGGCCGCCAAATTCGCCATCATCTTTTTGTCGCCGATCTGCTCGTTTGGCTGCTAATTATCCTGGCGATCGTCTTGTTTTTGCAATTCCGTTAAAAAATTTTGCGCTAGGCGCGGAACCGGCGGCGTCACCGCGCGTTTTGAGGACTTGGGTGGACGTGCGCGGATCGAAATCGGCGCGCGAGCGTGCATCTGCGTTGTTTGTGTGGGGGTAGCGCGATGTTTCAATGTGCCGCGATGTTTCAATATCGAAACATTTTGAGTTTGAATTCTTGCGGGTTTTTTGGCGGGATGCAGCGCCACTTCCGGACTCCAGCCAGCCCAATATGCTGAGGCGCGTGCCAGTTATGCCGCGCCGGCGCCGGCTCGCGGATCGGACGGGCCCTATGTTTTAGGGCCGGGCGACCGGTTGCGCATCAAAGTTTACAGCGATCCGGATATGACCGGCGAATATGAAATCAACAGCAGCGGCGCGATCTCGCTTCCGCTGGTTGGCGATATCAGGGCCATTGGGATGACGACCCGGCAGCTCGAAAACGCGATTGCCGCGCGAATGAAAGGCAAGGTCGCCACCGAGCCGCATGTCAGCGTCGAAATGGCGGCCTATGCGCCATTTTACGTCTATGGCGAGGTCAAGAAAGCCGGCGAATACCAGTATCATATCGGTCTGACCGTGGCGGACGCGATCGCTACTGCCGGCGGGCTGACCTATCGCGCCGACGAACATCGAATTTTCCTGCGCCGCGCGGGTTCCAGCGCCGAACAAGTCGTGCCGCTCGGAGTTCCGATCAAGGTTTATCCTGGTGACAACATTCGCGTGGCTGAAAATTTTTTCTGATCGAACCTTTTCCGCCTGCTGCCTAAACGTTTGGCATTCGGCCGCACAAAGATGCAGGCACGAAACATAAAGTTTTACATTGTGCGGTGCGGGAACCGAGTGTGATGCCGGGTGTTGTGAAGCGAGGAGGGTAGGGTAACAGCGCGCTCGGGCTTTCGAAGGGAACTTGTGACGTCGGCATCGGCATGTCTTGGAATGGGACGTCTTGGAACGGGACACCGGAACCGGAATCGAAAAATTCGACGTATTGCCGCCGTGCCGCCCGGATGAAGCCAAACCAATAATTTTGGATATGAGCGACGATTTTCGATCTGTTCATCTGACTCACGCTCAGAGCCAAGCTGCAACTTTTGACGGGGTTTGCATTGTTGAGTCGAAGTGGGGCCGGGGAGCATCTGTGGTTACGGTGCGGATTTGTCGCCGTAGCGGTCATGGCGTTGATTTCAGGGGCGAATGCCCAGGTGATCCCGACGCCGAGGGAGTTGGTAATGCCGCCGTGGAATGCGCAGCAGGTATTGGAGCCGGGGCCGTTGCCGCTGTTGTCCGATCCCGATCAGCGCGATGAGGTTGCGCCGGAAGACATGCCGGTCAAAAACCGGGTGTGGCCTGACTATCAAGCGCCTGGCGTCCGCGCGGGGTCGTGGATTTTCAATCCTACGCTGACCGCGGGCACGTTCTACGACAGCAACGTATTTTCGTCGGACAGCAACAGGCAAAGCGACATCGCTGGCCTGGTTGGCGCCGCGCTGCGCGGCCACAATTCATCGGAAAAAAATGCGCTCGCCTTTCAACTGGATACGCAGTCGATTGCATACCGAAACCATTCCGGCCTCAACCAGACCGATGCCACCTTCAAAGGCAGCGGTCGCTTCGAACTTCGGCACGATCTCGAATTGTTGACCGCGATTCAGGCAGCCTATCTGCACGTAGGAGTCGGAACGCTGAGTTCTCCGGCCGGCGCCGTCGAGCCGACACCCTACAGCCTTTTCTCCGGCGATGTGACGCTGCGCCGCCAGAGCGGCCGCTTCACCACGTCGGCCGGCGTTCGCGCCGATTCCTACGATTTCGGTTCGACGCGCGCGCAGGACGGCTCGATCATCAATCAGGATGCACATGACGGCCAAGTTTACACCGCTCATGGCCGTCTTGATTACGCGTTCTCGGAAAAACTGGGGTGGTTCACGTCGATCGAGGGCAACCGCCGGGATTTACGAGGGTCCGCCGATCAACCTTTGGACTCGCGCGGCTATCGCGCGCTCACGGGGTTCGACGTCGAGTTCACCCATCTCATTAAAGGTGAAATAGCCGCAGGTTACATGGCGCAGCATTATACGTCCTCCACGATCGGAAATATCGAAGGCCCCGCGTACCGCGCCATGCTGACCTGGAGTCCGTCGCGTCGCCTGGATATTCATTTCAACGCCGAGCAGGCTGTGACCGAAGCGTCCGACACCAGTTCGACAGGAATACGTGCGGACGCTTTGCAATTGGGTTTTGATTATGAGGTTTTACGAAACATCGTATGGTCGAGCGCGGCAACCTATGAAAAGGACCGGTTCTTCGGGCTGGACCGCGCCGACAACGTCTACTTTGTCGATAGCCAACTAAAGTACCTCTTGAACAAATTCAGTTCGATTTCGATTTGGTATCGTTATCTCCTGCGCGACAGCAACACCCCCGAATTCAGCTTCGACAAGCATCAGGTAGGCATCAATGCTTCAGCGCGATTCTGACTACGATGCTCGAAGGTATTTGGTGGAGACGCCGCCGTCCATTCCGGAAGGCGAAAATTACTCGGTTGATTTGCGAGAGATCGCCCAGATCCTGCGCCGGCGGCGATGGATCGTCATTGGAACGACGCTCGCTCTATTAATGGCGGCAATCCTCTTCGTGCTTATCGCTACGCCACGGTACACGGCCACATCGACGGTACTGATCGATCCGCAACGTAGCAGCGTGATCGACAGCAACAGTAGTCAGACGGCAACCTCGAAATTTGCGACTGACGACGCCACCATCAATAGTCAAGTGTCTCTGATTCAATCGGTAACGGTGTTGGAGCGGGTCGTGAAAGATTTGAAGCTGGCGCACGATCCGGAATTCGGCCCGCATGCCGGCATCCTTGACCCGATCAAAAAGCTATTCGCAGCAAGACGAACACTGGCGCCGGGACAAAGCGCGGAGGATGTCGCAAATGCCGCAACGCTTGACTTCTTGCAGCGAAAGCGACTGAAGGTAACGCGCGACCCAACGACGTTTCTCATCGATATCGCCGTCAGCTCGGAATACCCCGAGAAGGCCGCTAAAATCGCGAATGCGATAGCTGATTCATATTTCTACGAGCAAGTGCACAGTAAATTTGAAACGAAAAAAATCGCCGCTTCCTGGTTTAACCAGCAGATCGATGCTCTCAAATCGCAGGTCATCGCGTCAGACAGGGCGGTCGAGGAGTTTCGTGCAGTGCATAACCTGACGATCGCGCAAGGCACCACCATCAACGACCAGCAGCTCGGCGATTTGAATAGCAAGCTCATCGACGCGCATGTTCAAACCGCCGAGGCGCGCGCGAAATTTGAGCAGGTTCAGAATATCGCCAAGACTTTACGCCGATCCAGGGATATTGAGCCAGGCCTTGTCCTCGGTAGTCATCGGGCAGTTGCGTACGCAATACGCGGATGTGGCGAAGAACCTGGCCGATGTATCTAGCAAATTCGGTCCACAACACCCAATGGTGGTGAATGCGCGGGCCCAGCTGCATGCGACGCAGAAACAGATCGATGAAGAAGTGCAGAGAATTATCGAAAGCACGCGCCAGGCTTTACAGGTAGCACGCTCGCGAGAGGACGCACTGAAGCAGAGTCTAGATAATCTCACACATGTTTCGAATGATTCGGGAAGCGATCAAGTGCGGCTGCGCGAGCTTCAGCGTGAGGCAGATGCAAATCGCACGCTCTATGCATCGTTTCTCGCCCGCTATAAGGAAACCAGTGCGCAGGAAAGCGTGGATCTGCCTGACTCCCGCATCGTCTCCAAAGCCGGTATTCCAATAAGCCCATCATTCCCAAAGACGTTGCTCATTCTGGCGCTCGCGCTGGTAGGCGGGGGCACGCTTGGGAGTGTATCGGCGTTTGCGGTCGACAAATTCGATCGACGGGTAAAGTCACTGCGGCAGGCTGAGGTGGTCACCGGTCTTCCAACGCTCGCTGCGGTACCGCTGATCGGTACACGTGAACTAGCAAGCCGTGCCAAGCGCGGGCGGCAAGAATTGAGCAATTACGATCCAAACGCAGTGCGGATGCTGCCCGCGGCAATGCAACCGCCACTGATGCGCTACGTCTTGGACGAACCAACATCATTGTTTGCGGAGTCGGTACGCGCAGTACGCCTTGCAATTCAGCGGGTAGCGCGCACCGAACCGGTGAAAACCATCATGGTCTCGTCATCGATTGACGGCGAAGGTAAGACGACCCTCGCCGTCAATCTTGCACTCTCGCTGGCGGCGGTTGGCATGCGAACGATCCTAGTCGAGGGTGACTTGCGCAATCCAGAAATGAGCCGCTCGCTGTGCCCGCGGGCGAGCGTCGGGACGATTGAGGTTGCCGCCGGTCAAGCTCGGTTCGCGCAAGCCCTGCTGGTTGATCGTGCAACTGGCCTCGCAGTCCTGCCATCGCCGCCTAGGCAAAAGTCAGATGGTATCAGCGAATTTGTTTTTTCCGATGCGATGAGCAACATGCTCGAGCAGCTACGGCAGCACTTCGACTACGTTATCGTCGATGCGCCGCCGCTCGTTCCCTTGGTCGATGCCCGCGCATTGGCAGAAAATGCCGATCGTGTCGTTCTCGCCATTCGCTGGGACAGCACGCCTCAGGATGTCGTTGCGCAAGCCTTGGGGACACTGGCTCCCGACTATGACCGTGTGCTGGGCACAGTTCTTACGCGCGTGGACATGCAGCGTTTGCGATTCTACGATTACTACCAGAGCTCCCGCTATCTAACGCCGTATTCCTATCTCGGACAGCGGCGGGCGGAGCGGACGTCATGAGTAGGCCCGTAGCGAACTACGCCTCCAGCGTAGGTCTTGGGCCGGTCGAAGGATTTGGCGTCGCCTATTTTAAAGCAAGCATGAGCGGCGTGGCGGCTGTTGCGACGACGGTTGGTGACGTTGCCGACACCGAAATCGACAACAAGACCAGAGGGCCTGGTGAGCCATCAACCGAATGTACGGCCGATGCGCTCGCCGAATTGACAATGGTTGGCTCAAGCGATGTTCGCGGGGCGGCTGCGTATGGACGTGCGCATGCGTTCAATTGGGATATGTCGGCCGAAACTCATCTCGTGAGCGATATTGATGGCAAGTACGAGCCCTTAGACGTGGGGGCATCATGATGAAATGGATCGTTGTGCTGTTGTTGGCTCTTAGTTTCATCGGTCCCGCATCTGCTGAGAGCTGCAGCAAAAGCCGTGAATACATTTTAGAAGGCTTTGCTGGCGACCTACCAGAGCCCGCTGCACGCTATCAGGATTTGTTCAAAATTTGCGTCATAGCGCTAACCCTAGCCAACGTGAAAGACGCATATATTTTGAAAGACGGTGGTATCGCGATTATTCCCACGCGCAACACCGTGGTCGATACCGCTGAAACGCTGGCCCAGTTTTGCCAACGCTTTCCAAGGAGCGTTGCGCGATTCCTCACGCCCCGGGAACAAAAGGCGGACCCTGCGGTCGGGCTTATCGTCATGCTGGCTTCTACGGATGCGACATCATGCAAGAAAATTCGCGGCATGATGTGAGATAGGCTTTTGCATCTGCGATTTCCCAATTTGCACGAGGTACTATCCCAGCAACGAAAAGAATTTTGACATAAATGGAAAACACGATCGGTCAAGTAAGGGGTTAGCAGAGCCGGAGCCGGCATTGAGCGTCAAAATGCAGCTTCGGAAAAAATTCTTGCACCGTGATGGAGGGACCGTGCCACGCGAGCCGAAAAATCCGAGTATTGATTTGCGTTCCGCGATAATCCCGCCCTCGGAAGCTATCGACCCGCGCATCGATAATGAGTTTGTCGATGCGCTTTGGTATGTCGCCCATACACGGCCGCGGGCCGAGAGCCAGGCCATCTATCACCTCGAAATGCAAGGCTATCGAGTGTTCTGCCCACGTTATCGGAGAACTGTGCGGCATGCCCGTAAGGCAAAGAGCGTACTTGCGCCCTTGTTTCCAAATTATCTTTTTGTGCACTTGGACATTTCACGGGATCAATGGCGCGCCGTAAACAGCACGCGCGGAGTCGCACGCCTTTTAATGTGGGGCGATGCGCCGCAACCCGTCCCGAACGGCGTCATTGATGGCTTGCAATCCCAAATGCGTGCTGACGGTGCTATGGACTGGATTTATAAATTGAAGATTGGCACGGCAGTTCGCATCGCAGAAGGGCCATTCGCGGAATTCTTGGGGACACTTGAGTACTTAGATGCGGCGGGGCGCGTTCGCGTACTGCTGGATCTTCTTGGGCGCTCGGTCCCAGTAGCTTTGCATTGCAAAGCCCTTATGCCTGCGGGATGACGCGGCGAATCGCGGATTGGTAAAGCTGTCTTGTGCGGGGGGGGGTATGAGTTAGTGGGACGGTGACGCTCCGGCGCCGTCACTCGCGTGTTGAAAATATATGCTGGGTGAGCACCGTCTCACCCTGATGGCGGCAGCGTGGAAAGTCACAGAGGATAGACACATTGGTTCCGCTAATGCGAGGCGTAGCAAGGTAGATCGCGTGAGATCAATGACTGAGTACGATATAAAACACGGTTTTATCACGAAAGAGGAAACGCCAAGACGACTTATCGCGCGGCGCCGGACGTCCGATAAAACATGTTTAAGCACGACGGCTCAACGGTATAACGCTTTGGATGGATTGCGCGGGGTTGCTGCACTCGCGGTTGTGCTGTTTCATGTCCGTTGGACGAACCATCTGACAGAGTCAAACCTGATTCGCCATGGCTTTCTAATGGTGGATCTATTTTTCATGCTATCCGGGTTCGTCTTGGCTGCTTCCTATTCACATCGAATTCGTTCGGGTGCCGAATTTTATCGCTTTGTTCGGCTAAGGTTCTTTCGAATTTATCCATTGCACATTGTCATCTTGGCACTCATGGTGGCGCTTGAGGTCGCTAAAGTTGCGGGACGTTGGAGCGGGCTCATGATTCCTGTCCGCCAACCGTTTTCTTTACCGAACTCATTTGTTGACATTCTCCTAAACGTTTTTCTGGTTCATTCGCTTGGCACCACCGATCACCTCAGCTGGAATAGCCCAAGCTGGAGCATCAGCTGCGAGGCGGCGGGCTACATAGTATTTGCGCTGGGTGCGTTCATTGGCGCGCTCGGGACAAAGGCGTTCCAGATGATCGCTGTGCCTTTGGCGGTCGCGGGATATGCTTTGATAATCACTTACGAAGGCACCCTTAATGTCACCTATGATCTCGGGATAGTAAGGTGTTTAGCAGGCCTCTTGCTCGGGATTTGGGCCTACAATCTAACGCGGACGACGCGTATATCCTCACTTGAGGAAAGCACGCTGAACGTCGCAGCAGTCTGCGTTATCGCGTGGCTCGGCGTCACTCTGAGCTTCGCGAGTGGCGCCCTAGATGCAATAGTTATTCCAGGCTTTGTAGTTGCGCTACTTTGTTTACATCAAGATCGGGGCTATGCCGCTAAGGCGCTCAGCTGCCGGCCGATCGCATTCCTCGGCTCTATCTCATATTCAGTATACATGACCCACTATTTTATCATTATCGTGTTCGGGATGTTAATTAAGCGCGTCGCTTCGAAGTCTTCATACGCGGCCGACAATGCCGGTTTGCTGCAACTCACAATGAATCCGTGGTTGGGGGATGGTTTGCTCTTAGGGGCAATAGCTTTGATTATTTGGGTTGCTTCACACACCTATTCCAGAATTGAAAAACCTTGGCGCGAATATGGACGCTCGCATCTTGGCAGATTCGATCCGAGATGAACTGCTACGCACGGCAGTCCTTTTGTCACGCAACCACCCGATCAAGTCCGCGTTCGAAATCCGCAACCATATAAAAAGTATTCGGTGAGCCGAATTCATTATGGTGCAACTTTTCGCCGTCAAAGCGATAAGGTAGATAACCCAAATCACTAACCTGTCGCATTACCCTCTCTGCGCTGGAACGGTCGTCATTTTCGATCAGGAGAATTGGCCGAGATCGCGTTATGGTCGACCAAGCTCCGTTAATAACCTGCATTTCGTACCCTTGGACATCAATCTTTATAATGGCGGGAGACACCGGATAATCATCGAGTGTGGTAAGCTTGCACTCGAATTCGTCAAGCGAAATAAGTTTGCGATCGAGACCGATGATTTAATTCGCGGAAAACCAATCAAGCGCTGATTCGCTATCAAACGAAGCTAGTTCGTCGAAATAGGTAGCGCGGTATTTCGGGACATAAAGTATTTTGCACGCGTGTACTGCCGACAAACCCACATTGTGAATTGTTATCCTGGCATTGCCTTCAAATCTTGAACGGGCTTTTGCAAACATGATCGGGTTTGGTTCGAACGCGATGATCTGGCATGTTTTGTTGAACATCAGAAAGCTATCGATGCTTTGGCCTCGGTTGCAGCCAATGTCACAAAAGGCGTCTCCCGGCTTCGTTCTCAGGAACCTAATGAGCTGAAAATCCCGCTCTGCAGGACGATTTAAAGCTCGTCGCAATGTTCCTGAAATCGCATAACGCAAGTCTACCGTCCAAGGCCAGAATATGCCCAGACTTGCCGATAGACGCCTACGGAATTCCACCACGTGTTCCACCCGTCATCTCTTTTGCTAAAGATCAATTTCCAAAGCTGCGATCACGGCGATTCGCAGCAAGACGATCATCGCGTTAGCTCGATCTCAGTTAACATCTTTCGAATTTGGATTCACTCTCCATCGCTGGAGCGACGCAATTCGGTGCATACTTGCGAACTCTGAGGCCGCGCAGCCCGTTTTCGTATGCACGCTCAATCTCGATTATTTTGGAAAATTGAGGCGTAATGAAGAATTTCGAGATACCGACAACCAAGCGGTCTTGTTACAGCGGATGGCTCACCTTCCGTTCGGCTTGGCCGATTGCAGAAAGCAAAGATCGAACGCGTGGCAGGCGCATTGAATGGCGTTGACGAGATCGCGATTGCGCCGTCATCCATCCCAATTCACCCACTGCCGCGAAGAGCGATGATGATCTGGACAGTTAATGGGTCGCCTGTGGTTGCCGCTCAAATGCCTCTGAAACTGGCTTCAATCGTTCGCTGTCCGCGGTGCACAGCGCCGTTGGTTGTGGCTGAATTTAAAACCGCCGATCGCATATGGGCGTGCAGTAACAGCGCATGCATTTACGCGACCTCCGGCTTTCCGGTTGCAGACGGCGACACGCCGGTGCTGGTAGACTTTGAAAATTCGGTCGTTTCGCGAGAAGATGTCCGCTCGCAGCCGATACAGCGGAGCACGCTGTTCAATCGATTGGACAATGCCAAGGGCGCAATTCTGAGCCAGCTATTTACTTCACGCGGGCCGACCGACGAGAACGCTCAACGGTTCCTAGCCAATGTGCACGAGCTGGCAGACCGTCCGGTGGTGCTGATTATTGGCGGCGCGACAATCGGTTTTGGTGCTCAGGCGCTTTATAAAGATTCCGGCATTAATCTCATTGGCTCTGACATATACCGCAGTGAGATTACCGATTTGATAGCCGATGGGCATCAGCTGCCATTTGCCGACGGTTCGATCCACGGGATCTGGATACAAGCCGTGTTGGAGCATGTGCTGGAACCGCACCGCGTAGTAGAGGAAATCCGCCGAGTGTTGCATTGCCAAGGCATTGTTTACGCCGAGACGCCGTTTATGCAACAGGTTCACATGGGGCGCTTTGACTTCACGCGATTTACGCTCAGCGGTCATCGTTGGCTGTTCCGCGGGTTCGACGAAATTTCATCAGGCATCACGCGAGGTCCTGGTACAACCATGCTCTGGTCAGTTCGTTACTTTTTCAGTGCACTATTCGGCACATATAAAGGCGGAACGCTGGCTTCTTTGGCATTCTTTTGGCTGCGGTTATTTGACCGCTGGGTACGACCGGCATACGCAAACGATGGAGCCAATGGAGTTTATTTTTTGGGACAACGATCCGACCAGATGATCGGGCCAAAAGAGATATTGAAACTCTATCGGGGCGCGATGTGAACATTGAGACGATCAATCTCGTTAGATGCGATGTCGACGTCAGGGTACTGTTTGGACTCTGCGCTTGAGTCCACAATGTAGTTAAAACTCGACGTTGGCCAACATCATGTCGAGTTAGCGCCAGAACTCGATGACACTCTAAGGCGGATGCAGCGGCCAATCTTGACTCTTTCCGATACGGTTTGGTTTCGGGCCGAATAAGTCGGGTACATGCACCGATATCTGCGTAACGCCTTTCAAACGTTAACCAGCGTCGTCACGTGCGCAGCTGGGTTCCAATCATCTCGATTTCTAGGATAGACATGCCACTCATACATTGTGCCCCCGCTCCTCGCAGGCAAAATAGTCTCAAGATAAATCCCGAATTCGGGCTGGCGCTACTTACGTATTTGCTTGCTGCTTTTTTGCCACCGACCGCGCTGACATTTTTTGGCTTGGGCTATGCCACTGCCGGCGGCAGCCCATTCGAAAAGATACATCCAGCAACTTATTGCGTGCTCGCCGGGCTTTTTGCTTTGACGGTTATTGGTCGGGGACCTGTATATCTGCGCCTAATGAGTGAGCGAAAGGGTCTTTTATTTTATCTCCTCTCCTGGGCTGGCCTCCAAGTATATACCGCTGTCTTCCAGGAGACCCCTATGTCGGCGACGATCGACACCTTTCTGCTTCCGGGGTTACTATTTTTATTGTTGGCAACGCTAAGTAATAAAAGCAGTGCGGATATGGCGAAGGCACTCGATATAATCATGGCAATTAATTCCGTACTCGCCATTGGCGAACTGGTTTTGGGGTTTCAACTCATACCCATCACCGCCGCGAGCGCAAATGCTGGTGTAATTTTTTTGGTAAACGAATGGCGCCCGACTGCATTTATGGGCCATCCGTTGACGGGTGCGGCGGTGACCGGCGCCTATTTCCTGATCTTGCTGAGCAGTCAGCGGATAAAAAGCAACTGGTGGAGATTCAGCCTATTGGCGTTAAACGGAGTGGCGCTTCTTGCCTACGGTGGCCGTATGGCATTGGCAACGACCTTCTTTTGTTCAGTGTTCTATCTCGCTGCCAATGGCCTAAAGTTGCTTGGCGGCCGGCGCATTCGGCGAAGCATCGCTGCCGCACTATTTCTGGGCCCGCCCGTCGTTGTGCTGGGGGGAGCGCTCCTCTTAGATTCCGGGGTTTTGGATAATTTTATTCAACGGTTGAGTTTTGACAATGGAAGCGCCGAGAGCCGGACGATTGCTTTTGATTTAGTTACGAGCCTTCCGGTGAATTCGCTGATTCATGGACTTTCGGCCCAGGCAACTCTTGAGATTACCACCCGATACGGCATTGCGCAGGGTATCGAGAGTTTTTGGCTCAGCTTCATGTTGCGATACGGATTGATTGGTTGCGTCATATTTTTTCCCGGGCTAATTGCATTTCTGATAAGTTTGGTCAAGCAGACGCAGGCAACGGCGTGGCTCATTATTCTCTACTTCTTCATCACAATTTCTCTGTCAGTAAGTATTTCGTCAAAGAACCTTAGTCTTGTGTTCCTTACCGGCTTGATACTTTCTAACTACCGGAAAAACGAGCAATCATACCAAATCTCTGAAGGCGCGAATCATGGGCGATTCCAAAGTCGGCGCGGTTCTGAGCCAAAGTGGCGATTGAACGAGATTCGCCATGGCGGCTCCGATACCGTCGCGGCGGAATTTTAGCGTGCTTCAGTTTTTCGATTTGGCAAAGAGGACCAAAGGTAGTCCGCAAACTCGACGGCTGCTGAACTCTTGCCACGATCTACAACGATGCTGTCCGCGCCGAAGCTGCGAAGATCGTCAGCGCTGGTCTGAAGGCTACCCAGGAAAGAAAGGGAATGATTGTTTCCGTTCAGTATCTCCGAGGCATTGCGGCTCTTATGGTGGTTTATGCGCACATCACTACTCAGGTATTGCGATACGGTGGTATCGATCTGCCTTTCTCTAAGTTCGGTCACTTTGGAGTGGATTTATTTTTTGTGATTTCCGGTTTCATCATGTGGGAAACGACGTTCAACAAACAAATGACTGCGTGGACATTTTTTTCTCGCCGGCTCGCGAGAATAGTGCCTGTATATTGGCTCATTACGAGCATTGTTGTGTTTGTATCAATCTGCGACCCTAAGGTGCTGACGAGCACACGATTTGAGTTAACACATGTGCTGGCATCATATTTCTTCATACCGCGACAACATCCTGTGCTAACTGATTATTACTTTCCTGTATTAATTGCGGGATGGACGCTGAATTACGAAATGTTTTTCTATCTGATTTTCTCATTCTCGTTATATGTGACGCAGTTTTGGCGCGTCGCGGCCGTGGTTGCGGTGTTCGGCTGCATGACACTGTTGGGCGCACTTTATCATTTAGACGGCGTTGCCGGATTTTACACAAATTCGATCATTCTTGAATTTACGTTCGGTGTGTTCATTGGATACGTCCTTACTCATCGGCAGTTTTTGGCTTCGACCCCGGCAATTTTTATGAGCGTGGTAATTTTTATTGCGGCAAACTACGCGGAGCTGCCGCGGACTTTGGCGGTTGGGCTGCCCGCGTTGTTTCTTGTGTATGCACTGACGCACTATGAAAAGAAAAACGGCGGCTTTGTTCAAATCAGAGCACTCAAGCTACTAGGCGATGCTTCGTATTCGCTATACCTCACCCACGCTTTGACGCTAGCGATCATTGCCAAGGGGTGGGTATATGCCGGATGGGGATGGAGTACGCCGCAGGTGGGGCTGTTTGTTGGATTTGCGTTGTTGAGTTCGTCGTTGGTGGGTATAGCCGTATATTATTGTATAGAGGCCCCGATAAGTTCGTTTTTCAAAACGCATCGCACAATCAACAAGCCGCGATTTGAAAACAGCAACGCTTGATATTACTGGCATGGCAACGACAGGATTTCCTAGGTCTCGCTATTCGCGCGAGTCGACCATAGTGCCCTGGTTTGAGCTAGTCCCTTGTGCCCTACATCCCGCGAATTTTGGCGATTTCCAAATGGCTTCTGCTGTGAGCCGCGCCAAAATATCGACAGCCTTCGGCGTGAGATGCCCTTCGCCATGCTCGTAATACAAGCTGCGATCGGGGCGGGCGGCAGCACGAAACGCGTCGAGCGGCAGGATGGTCTTTAGGTCGCGCAAATTGCGCGATACAAGATCGAATGACGACTTAAAGCTCGTTCGTGAGACACTGTCGGGTATATCGACAAGCACGAAATCACTGCCGCCTCGTTCGGCTTCCTGCCTTGATTTTTGCAACAGCGCCGCGGCCAGTGCGGCAGAATACTGGTTAGTCTGTTCGTTGCGCTCGTCGGGATTACTCGCTGTCGCAGTGGAGCTGAGTCTAAACCTAAATCTATTTGCCCTGGCCAGCAGGCGTTTGGTTGCAAGGCCTATCCGCTCGCGCAGTAGGCTATACAAATGGCTGTGGTTGGCGATCCAAAGGTAGACGCGTGACTCCATCAGGAAATTTTGCACTTCGGTTGAAGGCAGATAAGTTGGGCTACCGGGCACCAGTCGACCGTTTTTGAGTTGATACAAGTCGGCCCTGACATTGTCGGCGAGGTCGCTCGAGTTCCATCCGAAAATGACCACGTCAGGTGCGAAGTTACGGCCAAACGCCTCATAGGTGCGAAGCATTTCGGCTGTTCCAAATCCGCTGACGGCGAAGTTAAGGACTTGTACATTGAGTCCAGATGCGCGAATTCTAGCCTCGAGCCGAGACGAGAACGAATTTTTCAGATCGACCTCATATCCCATAAGGAAAGAATCGCCGAAGACCGCAATTCGGCAGACCCCCGGCGGCTTTTCCAGCGTGAAATCGCGGTCATCGCGCATTCCCCAGCGATTGATACGGAATTCGACCTTCATGTCTGCCGAAGTGTGCCAATAGTGAGCGCCCGGAATGTTTCCCCGAACGCCCCATGGCGTGCCCGTGACATAGCGGGGAAAGATCGGCTGCGGCGCCAACAGGCGAATGAAGAGCTCGGAAAAAACGATTGTATAGACGATAAGCCCGACCGTGGTGGCGACATTTGTCCACCGCCGAGAAATTGGCCGGAGGCCCAGAGCCGATGCTTTGGCTTCGATCGTCATGTTAGAAATCGAAATAGATAAATTGATGTCCGCCGCTCGCGCTGAGGACCACGGTAGCGAGCACGACGCTCATCGCCATCGAGTAACGAACGAAGAAAGGCCCACGCGTCATGAACTCCACGTTGTCCGAAAAGCGTTGATAGGTTTCCACCACGATGAGCGGCGCGACATAAAACAGAAGAGGACGGAAGACCTCGAACTCCAACCCGGACGTACCAAAACACCCAGCCAGCACTGTCCAGGCGTCGCCGAATGAGCGGGCCCGGAAAAAGATCCAGGCCAGTATAACTAGTGGCATGAGCACGAGCCAGGCAGCAACGTGCCGGATTGCGCCACGAATAGTTGTAGGCTCCATCCGACCTAGTCGACCGTCCACATCGAAGAGACGATAGGCCACCAGAATTACGCCGTGCATGCCGCCCCAGACCACAAAGGTCCACGACGCACCGTGCCAAAGCCCTCCGAGCAGCATTGTGAGCATCAGATTGCAGTTCACTTTTGAGACGCCACCGCGATTTCCCCCCAGAGGTATGTAGAGGTAGTCGCGCAACCAGCTCGACAGGCTGATGTGCCACCGCCGCCAGAATTCTGAGGGTGTTCGCGCGAAATACGGCAGGTTGAAGTTGACCATAAGGTCGAAGCCGAGACAGCGCGCCAGTCCTCGTGCCATATCCGAATATCCGGAGAAGTCGCAATAGATTTGAAATGTGAACGCCAGGACAGCGGCCAGATATGAGCCGGCGCTATGCCCAAATGGCTCGTTAAAGACCGCGCTCACCAGAGGCGCCAGGTTGTCGGCGACGACGATCTTCTTGTAGAGGCCCCACGTGAACAATAGCGCGCCTGTGGTTATCATCTCGCGATCGATCGGGCGCACAGTTTCGAACTGCGGCATCAAATGGCGCGCGCGCTCGATCGGTCCAGCAACGAGCTGCGGAAAGAATGCGTGATAAGCCGCATAATCTATCAATCGCCGCGACGGGTCGAAGATGCCGCGATAGCTGTCCACGGTCCGGCTGATGGCCTGGAACGTGTAGAACGACAGACCAATCGGGAGCACGATTGATAGCGTGGTAAATCCGGCATGCAGTCCGAAATATTGCAACAAGCCACTGAGAGTTTGCAAAGAAGTTGAAGTACTTGAAGACGGCGAGAATGCCGAGATTGTTGACCAGCGACAGCAACAGCCAGCCACGTCGTTGATGATCACGCGGGAGATGCGCGATGATCTCGGTAGCCGCAGCGAGTACCGCCAACCCGGCGGCCACCGCAAATAGCAGCCATGTCTCGCGCATTCCGGTGATAATAAAAACTGTTAACGTCGTGGCCAGCAGGAATGCAAGGCTCTTGAGGCGATCGACCCACGGTACCGGCTTTCCCGCCGCCCCAAGCGCCGCCATAAAATCAACCGAGGTTGAGACTGCGACGAGAATAAGAAATCGAGCGTCCCACCAACCGTAAAAAATGTAGCTCGAGATCAGTAGAAGAATATTCCGCTTTGTTACGTCACGGCGGACGAGGATAAAGACAGGCACAAAGAAAAGAAGAAAGACAGCAAATATCCCGCTATTGAATAGCACCTAATCAGTCCCCAAAAAGAATCTCAATGTCGAGCGCTCTCTGAGAGCTGTTGCTTAATTTTAGTATACGGCGAATCTAAGATAGAGCGGCAGCTAACCCGGATGGCATCTCTTGCGAAAACTCGATCGGGCTTTCGGAACATAATTGCGGGTGGAACATTATCGTAACCGGTTGCGCGGTCAGCGAGCGTGGCTGACTATTTCATGGGCACAAAGTGCGCCACCTCATATTTAGCAAAGACAAGAAGCAAGCAAAAACAAGAAGCAAGAAAGAACTCACTTTGCAGTCAATCTATTAAAATTTGGGCCATCCAAAGCCAACAAGGAGAAACCTTGTCTTGAATCGTAGATCGTTCATGAGTTTGCTGCCTGGAGTACTCGGAATCTCTGCAGCTCTCCGAGTAGAGGCTCGCACCGCTTCGAATTCGATCAACAACATAGCCCAACAGAAGGGCGTCTTATTCGGCGTCTACGTTCCGGACGAACTAATTGGTCAAAACCGAGATCCGCACTATCTAAATCTCGTTGCCCAACAAGCCGGTCTGATTGCCGGGGAGCATGGCTCTTCGGTTACGCGAATTTGGCGAGATCCGGGGAAGCCAGATTTTAGAGAATTCGACGTTGAGCTTGGTTTCGCGCGGCAACTTGCAGTTCCATTCTATGCTTGGATGTTTTGGAATGAGCACCCGCCCGAGTGGCTGAGGTCGGAAAGCTCTGACAAAATCCGCGCGTTTATGGCGAGACACGTTGACGTAATGATGCATCGCTATAGCGGGGTGCCGAAGTATTGGCAGGTCGTCAACGAGCCGATCTGGCCAGAAACTAAAATGCCAGGCGGCTTGAGGCCTGGTCCATACCTGAACGCGATGGGGGAAGATTACATTCCTTGGGCGTTCAAGCGAGTGAAGGCTGCCGATCCAAAAGCTCGACTTGTTCTAACAGAGGCCCATCTCGAACGTGCCGATCATTATGGGAAAATGCAGAGGCCGGCCTTTTTAGCATTGCTGGATCGTCTTTTGGACAAAGGTACGCCTATCGATGCCGTAGCATTGCAAGGACATATGCTGCCGTATGCCGGATATAGCAGTGAGGGCGTTCAGGAAGTAATTGGCCGCATAGCGGAACGCAAACTTGGAGTCATAATCAGCGAATTTGACGTCGATGACCGGACTTTTCCGAATGACATCGCCGAACGAGACCGTCTCGTTGCTGAAGCTGGACAGCATTTTCTCCTCGACGTGTTCCAAATCAAAAAACCCGAGGTTCTTATTTCCTTCGGACTATCCGATAAATATTCATGGATTCGCGCGCTAAAGGCGCAGCAGTCCTTCGCGCCCAACAGGTACCCTCGTCCGCTTCCTTTTGACGAGACGTTCAAACCAAAACCGCTTGAGACATCGATCCGATCTTCTCTGCGAAGTCTAAGCTAGCGTTGGCGGGGCTTTCGGGTTGTCACTGCTTGCGAGGCCGCAGTCCCGAGCGAAAGGCTATGCACAGTCAATGTCGGTTCTTGTGGATTTATCGAATGTCCGCGACAAAATTACGGGGATCGAGCGCATCGCGCTGGAATTATTTTCTCCCGAAGCCTTAGGTCCATTTCAGGTGCGGCCCCTCAAGGCGAAAAGCGTTTATCAGATGGTGCTACAACAAAACATAGGTTTTTTTCTGGAGCTAATTCGCGACAAAACGGCGGTTCTGGTTTGCCCAGGGTTCCCGCCGGCGCCGGCACTTTTCCCATTTCGATCCCGCATAGTTCCGTACATCCACGACACATTTCTTCTTACGCATTGGTCGGACCTGAACCTCCGCGCAAAGCTTTATATGAGCGTGCCATTTTGGTTGTGCATCAAATCGTATCCGCAATTCTTTGCCAACTCGGAGAGCACTAGAAGCGAGGTGAGAACTCTCTGTCGAAACGATGCCGAGATCATTCTTTATCGTCCGCGGGTGAGAAACATCTTTGGACTTTCGGCTCAATCGAAAACTAAACGGCGGAACGATAGAAAACTGCAACTTCTCGCCCTTGGCACGGTCGAGCCTCGTAAGAATTTGAGAGCCGCGGCGAAAATAACTTCAGAACTAAATACGATTGGTATCGAAGCGGAACTCGATATTGTGGGCCGAAGGGGCTGGGGGAACGACTGGATGGCCCTCGAACGATCGCCTCATGTGCGACTTAGAGGATATTGCAGCAATATGGAGATTAAAGCGCTAATTGAGCAAACCGATATTCTAATTAATACGTCGCATGCAGAAGGACTGGGCCTGCCGCTTCTCGAAGCGCAGCATGCAGGAATACTAATTGTCGCGCCTGAGCAGCGCATATTTCACGAGGTCCTCGGCAACTCCGGCTTGTTTATCGATCCGAATGATCCGACAGCCGTTGCGAAAGCAATCGCGAGCACGATAGCGACATCCGGATGGCATGCACACTTTGCCGAACTTGGTTCGGCCAACTTGAACCGGTGGAATTCAGCTGCGCGCCAAGATCATTTTAATGTCGCTAGGTTTTTAGTGAAACTGAAAAGCCGGCGACATGCGTAGCGGTCGTCATTCAAGAAAAGATTAGGCGTGCCGTGCTTCACACCGCGATCACTCCCTTGGGCGGCCTTGATCTAACCGCAATCGCGTTGGCTTATATTTGCGCCCGGCCGATTAATTTAGTGCGAGCTCGTAGTGCGATAGTGCTTTACCCCGATCCGCTTTTACAACGCTTCGAAATGGTTAGCCTCGTCCTCGCCGTCGGATCGGTCCCTGATCCGCGCCGCGTGCAATGGCTTGGGACCTGAGCCATGCTGTTCCGCCACACATTGCTTTATCTGCCGGCGCAGATCATCGGGCCGTTGTTCCTGCTGATATCGGTCGTGGTGTGGACGCATGTGACGAGCGAGTCCACGCTGGGCATTATTACGCTGATCACCGCAAGCCACGAATTGCTGCAAACGTTGTTCCTGGCCTGGTGGTCGCAATACGCGCTGCGGTTTTTCGGATCGTACCAAACGACGGAGGGATCGAGCCGCTTCTATCGAACAGAAAACGCCGTCATGCTGCTGTCGGTGGTCGTGCAGAGCGCGATCGCCATCGTAATTCTTTGGACGGTGATCGCGCCGGATGCCGGTCCGGCGCTTTCGCTGGCGGTAATCGCCTATGTGGTGACGCGCTCGTTCAACCTTTACATCGGCGAACGGGCGCGCGTGCGCCATGAGATCGCGGTTTATTCGATCCAGACGATCACCGGGCCGGCGTTGGGGTTCGTGCTCGGCCTGCTCATGATCCGGGTGTGGGGCGAAGCGCCAGAATGGCCGATCGCGGGCTACGCCATTGCGCAGTTGGCCGCCATCGTCGCGGTGCTGCCGATGATCGGATTTGGCCGGGCCATCGGTCCGGTCGACCGCCCGATTCTGAGCGATGCGGTGCATTACGGCATTCCGCTCATTGTCGGCGGCGGCCTCGGCTGGGTGAGCCTGAACGCCTCGCGCTTCATCGTCAGCCATATGCTTGGGCTGGGCGCCGCCGGTTTGTTCGCGGTCGGCTATGGCCTCGGCCAGCGCGCGGCGACAGTCGCCGCCATGCTGGTCACCGCGAGCGCCTTTCCCATCGCGGTGCGGCAGATGGAACAGGGTGGTAGCAAGCTCGCCTTACGTCAGCTCGCCGACAATGGCGCCTTGCTCGCCGCGATCCTGTTTCCGAGCGTCGCGGGTATATACATCCTGCGCAACGACATCGTTCACCTGCTGATTGCCGCGCCGTTCCAGGCGGCGACGCTCGCTATACTTCCGTTGTCGGCGCTTGCCGGCGCCATCCGGAACTTCCGCGCGCATTTCGGCGACCAGGTATTTCTGCTGCACAAGCGCACGCGCCTAACCATCGTCATCAACGGCGTCGAGGCCGCGGTTGCGGTCGTCGCCGGCATTATATTGATCGCACGATGGGGCCCTGTAGGCGGCGCGGTTGCGGGCGTCTTTGCGACTTCGACGGCTGCCGTCATGTCGTTCTCCATCGGCCTGTCGGTCTTCGGATTGCGCCCCGCAATGACGCATCTGGTGCGGATCGTCATCGCCACCGCGGCGATGGCCGCCGCGCTGGCCTGGCTGCCGCCGGCCGGACGCACGCTGGCGGTTGCCCTGTATATCTTGTTGGGCGTCGCGATCTACGCAGCCGCCTTGGCGCTTCTCTACGGGCCTGAGCTATTGGCGTGGCGCGCGCGCGAACCGGCTGCGGGTCTGCTGCGTCACCGCGCCCGCCCGTTCGTATAGGGGCTCGGACGCTGTGCCGTTTCGAAGGCCCGCGCGATGGCGAACCACATCGGCTTGCGTTGCATCCGGCCGTCATAGGGCAGCGGCCGCGGAAGCCGTCCGGACATCGGCTTCTTTTGCCGCCAGATGGGAGTGTAGAACGAATAATTGTCGGCTAATTCCCAGGTGATGATGGCCTTGACCGCGGGGTGCCGCAGCGTCGTATCCAAAAATTGCTGCGCCATTCTGCCGACGGCCTTGTCGCGCGTCTCAACGTCGTCCGGGAATATGTCGTCACGGACGTCGAATTCGGTAATGTAGATGTCGACGTTGAGGCTGGCGAGCGCCTGGAGAAATTCTCCGAACCGGGAAGGATCGTGCGGATATCGTGGCTGCAAGTGACCCTGCAGGCCGACGACGTCGAGCTTGACGCCGGCGTGTTTGAGATCGGCTACCAGCTTCAACAGCCCGCGTCGGATCGCCATGCCGAGTTCGTCGTCGCGCTCCGTCTGCGCCTCGTTGAGGACGAACTTGGTGTCGCGATCGACGCTCGCCGCGCGCTCAAAGGCGCGCCGGATGTAATCGGGCCCGAAAGCGTCATACCAGGGGCCGCCGCGGAAGTCGCCAGGCGTGTGGTGTCCGGGCCAAAAAGGCTCATTGACCACGTCCCATGACTGCAATCGCCCGGCATAGCGCGCAACGACCTCTTCGATATAGGAATTGAAAAACGCGCGCCGCTCATTCGTGGTCATGTTTTTCACCCAGGCCGGAACCCATTCGTTCCAGACCAGGCAATGGCCGCGCATGGGAATTCCGTGCTGATTGCAGAAGGCCAGCAGCTTGTCGGCGGGCTTGAAAATCTTTGGCCCTGGCTGCGGCGCGACCGTGCCGATTTTTAAGGCAATGTCGGTCGTGATGATTTTCGTCTGCGTGATGTAGAGCTCGCGATAGGCAGCATCGTGGTCGATCTCGCTTGCCGCCGCTGCGCCAAATAAATAGCCATTTGCTGCAGCGATAGCGCCAAGGCTCTCTACGGGTGCAGCCCCGGCAAATTGAGCTTTCAGAGCGGCGGCTCCGGCCGCCATCGACTGAAGCAAATGCCGGCGCGAAAGCGTCGTTGCCATTGTTCCGTCGCCTTCCATTCGCGAAAAAATATTCAAGCTGCAATGCCGCGATTTTATGGCGGCTGCGTACTTTATGGGACGAGTGTGCCGCCGCACCGCGGCTTTACGCGACAATTCGAAAACAATGCGCCGCGCAACAGTAGCCCGCAGGTTCTAGGTATGTTGGTGCTGATATCGCCTACGATTTTGGTGGCCGAGAACCGCGAAAAATTCCAGGCGTCTATTTTCTCGAACTTGATGTGCTGAGCGATCGATTTCCCGGTGCCGATGCAAGGCTCGCGCGTGATCAATTTTCCAGGCCAAGCGATTCAGTCTGCCTCAAACAATTTCGCGGCTGTTCGGCGCTTTGCCTGCTCGCGGCCGCTCTGCGCCTCGCCGTTCGGCTTTCAATCGCCTTGCGAATTCTGCGCGAGGACGACGCCTCCGTGACCGGACGACTCATGGGGTGTGGCCCCGGCTGGAGCTCCAACAATAAAACCTCTGCTCGCGGTTTCGTGAACGTGATGCCTTTGTTGCGACGCAATATCCCGATTTCATGCCGATGAATGCTTGCGAAATTGCACGCAAGCATTCCATCGCTTTGTTCCATCGCTACGGAACTCGGCGGTGCTCCAGTCACTGGGGGAACTCGTCGTGTGCGGCGAGCGGGGGAGTGTTTGTTCCATCTTGGTCGCAAGGCCAATACGCGGGGGTTGCGTATGTCGGAAGCAAACGCTCGGCGGCACGCGTTCCGTGTCGAAGGCATAACGATCAATATTTCATCACTGCCGCACGCCATCGCGGAAATGGGGGCCGCGGCGCAGCGCGCGCATGGTTTCTGCGCATTTACTCTAAATCTCGATCATTGCACCAAGCTGCGCTCGAACCGCCGCTTCTGGAGCGCGTACCGGCGAGCACATTTCGTGACCGCCGACGGCTTTCCCATCGTCATGCTTGGGCGTCTCGCCGGCGCGCGCGTCAGCCGGACCACCGGGGCGGATCTGGCGGAGCCGATATGTGTCGAGGCGGCGCGCCAGAAACTGCCGGTTATTTTGTTCGGACCGAACACCGGGACGCTGCGCCGCGCACAGGCGAGGCTCCGCAAACGCATCCGCGGCCTTGAAATCGCTGACGCGTTTGCTCCCGGGCCGACCTTCGATCCGGAGTCCCTGGAAGCCGATGTGGCGATCGAGCGTATCCGGCAATCGGGTGCGCGAATTTGCCTGGTGGCGCTCGGCGCCCCGCGGCAGGAAATCTTCGCCGCGCGTTGCGTGGATATGATTCCTGGAATGGGCCTGATCTGCGTCGGCGCGGCGCTCGATTTCATCGCGGGAACCGAAAGGCGAGCGCCCCCGTTTTTCCGAAATTATGGACTCGAATGGCTGTGGCGTCTGTCGAGTCATCCACAGCGTCTCGGCCTTCGGTATTTGCGCTGCGCGGCTTCGGTCCCGCGTCTGGTCGCCGACGTGATACCTCAGGCGGTGGCCGCCCGCCGGGGGCGCCCATCGTGACATCAAAACCGGCAATGCAATCGAGCACGGATACGTACTGCATCGGGCTGGTGCACCCGTTCGACATTCGCGGAACGAAGGTCGGCGGCCTGGAAACCTATCTGCGCGACTTCGTCACGTTCTGCCCTGAAAATACTCGCATCCTGTTCGTCGGCGTCGACTCGATCGGCGATCTTCAACTCGGCCACGTTCACGAGATCACTTTTCGCGGCCGCACCTTCGAATTCCTGCCGGTATTGCATTATCCGGACGAGAAAGCGCGCGAAGCCGCGCGCAAAATCCGCGAACTCGATCACGGCTCAGTTTGTCGCCGGCCTCGCGCGTCATTTCCCTGCGGTGGCGAGGGCCTTCCGCCGCCGCCGCTGTTCGATCGATCTCAGGCGCGTGGAATTTGCCTGGGTGCCGTTCGTGCTGCGCGTACCGTTCATCCAAATGCTGCACGGCGATGGGGTGCCATCGCGGCGAATGGACTCGCTGCTCAAAAAATACAATTTCGTCCACGGCATCGGTGAGCGCCTCGCCATGGCCGCTTGCCAGAAATTTCTCTGCGTAAATCCACAGATTACCGAAAGAATGCAGCGCACCTATCCGCGGCACCGGGCGAAGTTCGATACGCTGTGGACTTGGGTGAACACGAATATCTTTCGCCCGCAATCAATGCCGACAGGTCTCGATCCGTTTCGCATCGTGTTCGCAGGGCGCCTGGATGCATTCAAGGTCCCGTCGCTGATGTTCAAGACCATTGCCCGGCTGCGCGAGAAGCTGTTGGGCAAGGTGGAATTTCATTATGTCGGTACCAGCAATCCGTCGCGCTTCCCGGAGTTTTCCGGCATCGAGGACATTACCGTGTGCCACGGCTTCCACGATGCCACCGGCATGGCGGCGATCTTGGCACAGGCGCATGCCGGCATTCTGACCTCAGAATTCGAGGGCATGCCGCGCTGCGTGCTCGAAACCCTTGCAGTCGGCCGGCCGGTGGTCGCGGTTCACCTGCCGCAACTCGAAGTCGTCATCCGCGATGGGGAGACCGGGTACCTGATTCCGCGCGGCCAATCCGAAAAAGACATTGTGGAAACCATGGTTCAGCGTTTTCTCGACGTGCGCCGCGCGATCGTGGACGGCCGGATGGACCCGTTCACGATCGCCGAGAAGATCAAACCGTTCACGCCACAAAAGCAGCTCGCGCGGGTCTACCGCTTTCATCAGGACATCCAGCGCGAAACCTTCATGGCGCCGGACACCGCGGCGCGATCGGCGGTCGGGTAACGCATGAAGATTTTGCTGCTCACGAGCGAATTCTCGCCGGTCGACGGCGGCATCGCCACTTATGCGCGGGAAGTCGCATTGGCCGCGACAAGGCTCGGGGCAAAAATCACAGTGATCGCGCCGGACTATGGCATCGCGACGCATGCCGAGGATCGTCGCCTGCCATATGCAATCGAGCGATTTAATGGCGGGCTTCATTCGCGGTGCGACGTGCCGGCGAAGATCGCGCTCGTGCGCCGACTTCTGAGTGCCGAGGATTTCGACATCGTGCATGCCGCCGACTGGCCGTTTTTCATTCCCCTGGCTCTGGCTCGCCGGCTGACGGACGCGCGGCTGGTGATGACCGTTCACGGTACCGAGATCAATGAAACGCAGCGGCCGGAGAAGCGCCTGGCGATCCGGCTTGCCGGCGTGTTTGGGCCGCGCACCGAGATAACGGCGAACAGCGCCTATACGCACGACCTGTTTCGCGCGCGCTTTAAAATGCCGGCCGAGCGGGTACGCACGGTCCATCTCGGCGTGTCGGATTTCTGGTCTGGGCCGCGCGCGGAGCGATCGAAGACGCGGGACGCGCTCGGCCTTGCGCCCGATTTCGTCACGATGGTGACAGTCGCGAGGCTGACCCGGCGCAAGGGCCATCACGCCACCTTGGCCGCGCTATCCGAATTGCCGGCGGCCGTGCGTCGTCGCCTCACTTGGCTCGTCATCGGGCCCGACGGGGAAGGCGAAAATGTCGACGCTTTGAAAGCCGCGATTGCGGCCTCCGGTTGCGACGTGCGCCTCATGGGCGCGCTGCCGGCCCAGCACATCCGCGACATTTACGGTGCCAGCGATCTTTTCTGCCTCACCGGCCTGAAGGATCCCTCCGGGCGGGTCGAAGGTTTCGGCCTGGTTTATCTTGAAGCGGCCGCGGCCGGCCTGCCGAGCGTTGCGACGGCGGTGGGCGGCGTTGCCGACGCGGTGATCGACAACGAAACCGGCCGGCTGGTCAAGCCGTCGGTCGACGCGATTTCCGGTGCGATCGCCGAGCTGACTTTGGATGGCATCAAACGAACGTCGCTCGGCAAACGTGCTTGGATGCGCGCACGTGCGATGAATTGGGAACGCTGCGCTGCCGCGACGTATTATTTGTCTTTGCCGAGCGGAATGCATTTGGCTCACGAAATTGAGGACGAGCGCTCGCTTCCTGCCGCTGGAGCGCCGTAGTGATATGGAATCGTGGCGGTGTTTATCACGACGGGTCTTGCTGGCCCGGCAGCGGCGATCGCAATCGTCCTACGCACACACGATTCCCCGGCCGCCACTTCCAAAACGCCTGCGCAATTCTGCAAGTACTTCCAATAAGGACCGCGCGTTTCATAAGTCCGCACGAGCATAAAAAGCGGGCGCCAGTCGGTCCTATCGTGCTGCTCTCGTCTACCAGCTCGGCTTCTGACAAGAAGAATCTATGTAATAACATAGTGTTGCCCGGTGTCCGCCGCATGGGCAGTTTCGTGCTCGATTAAAATCGCGGATGGAACTTTGATAACCCGGCGGCGTTCATAATTGTGACAAACTGCTTTCTGCCATTTCAGAATTCAGAGATGTGGCGCCCCGCCCAATTTGAGACTTTGTGACTTCACCGGGCAGGCTGAACGAACAAAATCATGTACGCGTATTTGCTAAGCCATTTCGATCTCCCGATTCTGCACGCAATCAACGGCTTTTGCGGGAACAACCCGCTGATGGATCGCTTGATCAGCCATCTGGCGCTGGACTTCAAATGGGCTGTACCTTTATGCGTGTTCTGGGTGCTCTGGTTCCAGAAATCCGAAGACCAGACTTACCGGCACAAGGTTCTTGCCGTCATGATTGTGGCGGTCCTGCTGTCGCTGGTCGTCAACCGGATGATCTCGGTCGCGATGCCGTATCGCGTGCGCCCCATGGAGACGCCGAATATTGACTACCACGCGCCAATATTCGAGAGCCGCTTAAATCTTGCGGATTTCGAATTGTGGAGCAGCTTCCCGAGCGATCAAGCCACGTATTTTTTTGCATTCGCCGCGGGATTTTGGTTCTTCTCGGCCCGCTTGGGACTTGCCATGGCCGCGTACGGCACCGTTATTATATTGTCGCGCGTCTATCTCGGAACGCACTTTCCGAGCGACGTGCTAGTCGGATCGCTGCTTGGTGTCGCCGTTCAACTGGTGCTCAATCGCGACTATGCCCGCCGGGCCATCACACCGGTTCTGGCCTTGGAGAAATCCAGGCCCGCTTTGTTCAATGCCCTGCTTTTCTTCGTTCTGCTCGAGATGGGCACGGGCTTCATGAACGTGCGGGACATCGGCAGATCCCTTTTCCATCTCATGCGCGGCGGCTAGGCCGCGGCGTGTGTTAGCCGGGCCCCGGCGGGGACGTTGTCCGGCGCGCCTTGCGGCTGCGCCGCCCGGCTTGTCGGAACCGAATCCCCGAGCGCCGGTACATCTCTCTATAATTGGAGTTGCCGGAGTCATCCGCGCGCCGGCTCGAGCGTCAGTTCCGTGCGCACGATGCCGAGGCGGATGATCGTGACGCTGTAACGCGGGACGCCCCACGCAGCGGCATCCGCCAACCCGCTAAAGTCCCTCGTTTCGGCGATTTCCTCCATGGAAACCGGGCTAGACTTGCACCAACCGTGGCTGCCTTGCAATGGCGGCTGGGGAGCTACCGGTTGCGCGCGCCGTTGTGTAGGGTGGCGCCCGCCCATGTTTCCGCGGCCCGCAAGAAAATTGTGGGCAGCACTAATTTCCTGACCCGGGGACCCCATGCGGATCGACGCCTACACGCACTTCTTTCCAAAGAAATTCTTCGACACCATGCTCGAAGTCGCCGGCCAATATAAGGACATGGGCAAGCGCGTGCGCGCGATTCCGGCGCTGCACGACCTCGATGCGCGCAAGAAGATCATCGACACCCACAAGGACTACGCGCAGGTCATCGCCTATCCGCAGCCGCCGGTCGAGAACATCGCCAAGAGCCCGCAGCAGATCGACGAGTTCATCCGTATCATCAATGACGGCTTTGCGGAGCTTTGCGCGAAGGAGCGGCAATATTTCCCGGGTTGGATCGCGCAGATATCGCTCGATGCGCCGGATGCGGGCGTGGCCGAGGCCGAACGCGCGATCAACCAGCTTGGCGCGCTCGGCGTGCAAATCTACACTAACATTGCCGGCAAGCCGATCGACCGGCCGCAGTATTTGCCGTTCTGGAAGAAAATGAACGAGCTCGGCAAGCCGGTCTGGCTGCATCCGGCGCGCGGCGCCAACACGCCGGATTATTTCGACGAGAAGAAATCGCTGTACGAAATCTGGTGGACCTTCGGCTGGTCCTACGAGACCGCGACCGCGATGGCCCGCCTGGTGTTCTCCAAGATCATGGACAATCATCCCAATCTGAAGATCATCACGCACCATTTCGGCGGCATCGTGCCGATGCTCGAAGGCCGCATCGGCCCGGGCTGGGACGTGCTCGGCTCGCGCACGACCGACGAGGACTACGTCGCGCTGCGCCAGAGCTTGAAGAAACGCCCGCTCGATTATTTCAAGCAGGATTTCTATGCCGACACCGCGGTGTTCGGAGCGACGCCGGCGACCAAATGCGGCCTGGAGTTTTACCCCGTCGACAAGATCGTGTTCGCCTCCGATTGTCCGTTCGATCCGGAAAACGGCGCGATGTATCCGCGCGAGACCCTGCGCATTCTGGAATCTGCTCAAGCTCGACAAGGAAACCAGCGACAAGATATTCTACAAAAATCTCGAACGCATCACCGGCAAGAAGCTGGTACAGTAATCGTCAACCAACATCGGCGGGCATCGGATGGAAACCCAGGCGTCGGAAACCGTCATGTTCGATCCCGGCGCCGAGGCGATGCCGCGCGAGGCACTCGCCGCGCTGCAAACCGCGCGTTTGAAACAGACGCTCGAACGTGCCTACGCCAACGTTCCGCTTTATCGCAAAAAGTTCGACGCGGCGGGTGTCGATCCGTCCGCTTTCAAGGCGCTGCCCGACATCGTGCGGTTTCCGTTCACGCTCAAGAGCGACATGCGCGAGAACTATCCGTTCGGCATGTTCGCGGTGCCGCGCGAACGGCTTCTGCGCGTGCACGCGTCGTCGGGAACGACCGGCAAGCCGACTGTGGTCGGCTATACCCGGGGGGACCTCGACACCTGGGCGGATTTGATGGCGCGCTGTTTTGCCTGCGGCGGCGCGCGGCCCGGCGATATCGTGCACAACGCTTACGGCTACGGCCTGTTCACCGGCGGCCTCGGCGCGCACTACGGCGCGGAGCGGCTCGGCTGCACGGTGGTCCCGGTATCGGGCGGCGGCACCGAGCGCCAGGTGGCCTTGATCGAGGACTTCAAAGCCAGCGTGCTGTGCGCCACGCCGTCCTACGCGCTTAACATCGCCGAGGTCGCGCGGAAAATGGGCGTCGATCTCGCGCAATCGTCGTTGCGCATCGGCATGTTCGGCGCCGAGCCGTGGAGCGACGCCATGCGCCGCGACCTCGAGGCCCAGCTCGGGATCAAGGCCATCGACGTCTACGGCCTGTCCGAAATCATGGGGCCGGGCGTGGCTTGCGAGTGCCACGGGCAGCAGTCCGGATTGCACGGCTGGGAGGATCATTTCCTGTTCGAGACCATCGATCCGGAAACGACACAGCCGCTGCCGGTCGGCGCGACCGGCGAACTGGTCATCACGACGTTGACCAAAGAAGCCCAGCCGATGATCCGCTATCGCACGCGCGACATCACCCGCCTCAGCAACGAGCCTTGCGCCTGCGGCCGCACGCATGTGCGCATCCTGCGGGTCACCGGACGCAACGACGACATGATGATCATCCGCGGCGTCAACGTTTATCCGTCGCAGGTGGAGGCGGTGCTGGTCGGCTTGCCGGGAATCGCGCCGCACTACCAGATCGTGCTGTCGCGCGACGGCGCGCTCGACGCGATGACGGTCGAGGTCGAGCCGGCGCCCGGTTTTTCCGGCGACCGCACCGGCAAGGCCGCCGAGGTCACCCGTCACATTAAGTCGACGCTCGGCGTGACCTGCACGGTGGTGGTCAAGGCGGAAGGAGAGGTGTCGCGATCGCAGGGCAAGGCCGTGCGGGTCATCGACCACCGCAACAAAGCCATTTGAGCGCCTGGCACGGATTTCGCCGCGTCAAAAGAGGGTAGCCGGTTCCGCGACATTCGGTCATCTCAGGGACGTAAATCCTGGCATTTCAACCATGTCGAAGGGCTTTCAAATTCGCGCGCCATTTTGATCTAGATTACGCTCCCATAGCCGCTTATTCTCCCGGCTTCTTATTTGCGGCCGCCTCAGTGCCGATTGTCCTTTTTTGTCCCGGAGGACGGGCGGGCCGCTGCCACGCACAATCGGCGCGGTATCAAGGAAGCGGACCGGATGAAGGCGTTCGGATACGTATCGGCCAAGGATGTCGCGCATGCCGTCGCGCTGCTCGGCGAGCATGGCGCCCGCGCGAAGATCCTGGCCGGCGGGACCGATCTCCTGGTCGAGCTCAAGCACGCGGTTCACGACCCGGAAATCATCGTTGACGTCTCGCGGCTGCGCGAACTCAAAGACATCGCCATCGCCGACGACGGGCTGCATATCGGCGCGTTGGCGACGCACACCGACATCATGAACTCGCCGATCATCGGTGGCATGTTCCCGGCCCTGGTCGAAGCCGCCCATTCCATCGGCGCGGTGCAGACGCGCAACCTCGGCACGCTCGGCGGCAATCTGGTAACCTGCGTTCCTTCGGTGGACAGCGGCCCGGCTTTGGTCGCGCTCGATGCGGCGGTGACGGTCGCCAATTCTTCTGGGCGGCGGCGCATGCCCTTGGCCGAAATGTTCGTGGGCCCGCGCAAGACCAGCCTGCAGCCCGACGATCTGCTGGTCGACATCGTCATTCCGAAAGAGAATCTCGACAAGCCGGCCGCCTTCGAGAAATTCGGCTTGCGCAAGGGCCAGGCGCTGGCGCTGGTCAATGCCGCGGCGAGTTTCCGGGTTGGCGATAAATCCATTTTCGTCGCGCCGCGCATCGCGCTCGGCGCGGTCGCACCCACCGTCATTCGTGCGCCCAAGGCTGAAGCCTATCTCGACGGCCGCACGATCGGCGCCGAGGCAATGGCGGAAGCCGGCCGTATTGCCGCGACCGAGGCCAAGCCGATCAGCGATTTCCGCGCCAGCGCCGATTACCGGCGCGATCTCATCGCCGTGATGGTCAAGCGCGCGCTCGCCAAGGCGCAGACGTGCGCGGCGGCGAAGCAAAAGGAGCTGGTGGCGTGAGCGACGTAACGATGACCGTTAACGGGCAGACCCGCAGCGCCTCGGTGCCGCCGGAAACGACGTTGCTCCAGCTGCTGCGCGAGAATTTCAATCTCACCGGCGCCAAGCTCGGCTGCGATGTTGGCGATTGCGGCGCCTGCACCGTGATCGTCGACGGCCAGGCGGTCAATGCGTGCCTGATGCTCGCCGGTCAGGTCCACGGCTGTCAGGTGCTCACCATCGAAGGCCTGGCCAGCCGGGACCACCTGCATGTTATCCAAAAGACCTTCGAGAACAACGGCGCGCTGCAATGCGGCTTCTGCGGCCCCGGCGTGCTGATGTCGGCCAAGGCTCTGCTCGACGAAAATCTCAAGCCGACGACGCAGGAGATTCGCGATGCGCTGTCGGGGAATCTCTGCCGCTGCACCGGCTACACCAAGATGATCGAGGCGGTGCAGGACGCCGCCCGCCTGCTGCGCGAGGACTCCCGCGCCCAGCTCACCCACGCGCGAACCGAGGTGACCGCCCCATGAACGAACACAGCCGGGTTCTGGAACGCGAAAAAATTGAGATCGAGACGCTGCGTTCGTCCGACGTCGATCTGCGGCTGCCCGCGGTCGCGCCACGCGAGCCTTATCCGATCGAGCCGCTGTCGCCGGAGGTCCGCCAGCAGACCCGTGCCGTCGGCCAGCGCGCGACGCGGCCGGACGGCCGCCTGCACGGTCTCGGACAGACCAAATACATCGACGATCTCAGCTTCCCCGGCATGCTTTACGCGCGCATCAAGCGCGCCGGTATTGCGTCGGCCCGCATCAAGCGCATCGACACCGGCGCGGCCGAGGCCATGCCCGGCGTGATGGCGGTGCTCACCGGCAGGGAAATTCCGGTCAATTCCTTCGGGCCCTCGTTCCAGGATCAGCCGGTGCTGGTCGACGAGTATGTGTTCCACGCCGGCGACGGCGTCGCGGCGGTTGCTGCAGTCACCGAGCAGATCGCCAACGAAGCGCTGGCGAAGATCGTGGTCGAATACGAGCCGCTGCCGGCCGTGCTCGACCCGGTCGCGGCCATGCGCGAGGACTCGCCCAAGGTGCATGCGCCCGACAGCAACATCTACGCGACCAAGGTGATCCGCAAAGGCGACGTCGAGAAGGGCTTTGCCGAGTCCGACCACATTTTCGCGGGCCGGTTCAGTACCCAGATGATCGAACACGTATCGCTCGAACCGCACGCCGCCATCGCCGACTGGGACGCCAACGGCCGCCTCACCGTCTATGCAACGATCGGGCGCATCACGCTTGCGCGCGCCGACATGGCGCGCACGCTAAAGCTGCCGATGAGCCGCATCCGCATCATCGGCACGGTCGTGGGCGGTAATTTCGGCGGCAAGAACGAGATCTCGCAGGAACCGGCGCTGGCGCTGTTGTCGAAAAAGACCGGCCGGCCGGTGAAGGGCGTGTTCACCCGCGGCGAGGAGTTCACCTCGACCACCACGCGCCACCCGATCATCATGGACTACAAGACCGGCGTCACCAGCAAAGGCCACATCCTGGCGCGCCAGGTCAGGCTGGTGCTCGACGGCGGCGCCTATTGCTCGTGGAGCGAGACGACCCTCGGCAAGGCCTGCATCCTGGCGCCCGGCCCCTACAAGATCGACAACGTCTTGTCGGAGGCCTTCGTCGTCTACACCAACAAGACCATGACCGGCGCCATGCGCGGCTTCGGCGCGCCGCAGGTCTGCTTCGCCTACGAATCTCAGATGGACGACATCGCCAAGAAACTCGGCATCGATCCCCTGGAAATCCGCCTGCTCAATGCCTTCGACGAAGGCTCCCCGAGCCCGACCGGCCAGGTGCTGCACAGCGTGGTGGTCAAGGAAACGCTGCGCAAGGCGGCCGACCGCTTCGGCTGGGAGCCGCGCCCATGAAACGGCGTGGCCGCGGCATCGCCTGCATGTGGTATCCGATCGGCTTCACCGTCTCCGCCAATCCGAGCGCGGCGACGGTCAAGATCAACGAGGACGGCACCGCCACGGTGCTCACCGGCACGGTCGAAACCGGCCAGGGCGCGCTCACGGTGCTCGGCCAGATCGCGGCCGAGGCGCTCGGCATCGCCACCGACGACGTGCATGTCGTCTCCGCCGATACCGACACCACCCCGATGGATACCGGCGCCATCGCCAGCCGCACCACCTATGTCACCGGCAACGCCATCTGGCTCGCCGCCGAAGCCGCCAAGGCTATTTTGTTCGAGACCGCGCGCCCGTTCTCGGGGTGAAGGTCAGCCAGCTCGAAGCCAAGGATCGCAAGATCCAGGTGAAGAATTATCCGCAGCGTAACATCTCGATCGGCGAGGCGGCCTATCGCTCGCAGGTCGTGCTCGGCCAGCCGGCGATCGGCAGCGCCACTGAATCCGCCGACCGTCGCGCTCGATCCGGAAACCGGGCAGGGCAAGCCGTTCGCCACTTACGTCTATGCCACGCAGATCGCCGAAGTTGACGTCGACGACGAGACCGGCGAGGTCGAATTGCTGCGCATCGCCGCCGCCCACGACTGCGGCACGGCCATCAATCCGATGCTGGTCGAGGGCCAGGTCGAGGGCGGCATTTCGATGGGCGTCGGCATGGCGTTGCAGGAAGAGATGCTGTTCGACGCCAACGGGTGCCACGTCAATCCCAACCTGACCAATTACATCATGCCGACCTCGCTCGACATGCCGGAGATTGCGGTCGATATCGTGCAGGGCTTCGATCCCACCGGGCCGTTCGGCGCCAAGGGCGTCGGCGAACCGACCGCGGTCCCCACCTCGGCCGCGATCCTGAACGCCATTCATGACGCGGTCGGCGTGCGGGTGACTTCGCTTCCCGCCACCGCGGAAAAGGTGCTCACCGCGATCAAGGCCAAGCGCGCCGCCGAGCAGAGACAAATTCCGGCCTGATCGCGCGGCCGGCGCCGAGAGGCGCGACGCCCAGGCCGGGAGGTGCTGCCATGGCCATTTTTGTGAACCGCGCGCGCCGCGCCGCGCTTTTCGGCGGGTTTGCCGCGCTGCTCGCGCTCGCCGCGCCGGCCTATGCCGGCGACTATCCGGATCGGCCGGTGACGCTGGTGGTGGCGTTCCCGCCCGGCGGTCCGAGCGACGTGCTCGCCCGCATCGTCGGCAAGAAGATGCAGGAGTTGCTCGGCCAACCGGTCGTGATCGAAAACAAGCCGGGCGCCGGCGGCAATATCGCGGCCGATTTTGTCGCGCACGCGGCGGCCGACGGCTACACGCTGCTGATGGGTAATAACAGCATCCTCGCCACCAACGAGAGCCTGTACAAGAAACTTACCTACAGTCCCGAAAAGGATTTCGAGCCCGTCACGCTGATCGGCACGCAGGCGAACATCCTGGTGGTCAATCCGAACGTCCCCGTGCATTCGCTGAAAGAACTGATCGCGCTTTGTATGGCGCAACCGGGCAAGATCAACTTTGCCTCGTCCGGTTACGGCGCGGCGGCGCATCTCGCCGGCGAACTGTTCAAGGCCGAAGCGCGCGTCGATATCGTGCACGTGCCCTACAAGGGCGCGGCGCCGGCCTTGCAAGACGTGATTGCAGGCCATGACCAGATGATGTTTGCCACCGCCGCCTCGGTGGTTGGCCATATCAAGAGCGGCCGGGTGCGCGCGCTGGCAGTGACCACGATAAAGCGCACGGCGATCCTGCCCGATTTGCCGACAATGGATGAAGCCGGCCTGAAGGGCTTCGAGGCCAGCACCTGGCACGGCCTCGTTGTTCCGACCGGCACGCCGCCGCAAGTGATCGCCAAGCTGCACGATGCCGCCGTCAAGGCGCTGCACGATCCGGGCGTGCAAACTTCGCTCGGCCGGCTCGGCGTCGATATCGTCGGCGACACGCCGGGCGAGTTCAAATCCTACATCGCGGCCGAAATTCCGAAATGGACGGCGATCGTGCAGGCCTCCGGCGCCACGATGGATAGATAACAATGAGCAAGTCGAACGGCGCGCTCGCCCGCAATGTGCGGCGGCTGGGCCATCTCGATCTGCCCGGCGCCGGCCAGGTCACCATCGCCGGGCATTACGCCTATGTCGGCCACATCCCGAACAAGCGGGACCTCGGCACCTCGATCGTCGACATCGCCGATCCGGCCCATCCGCGCGTGGTGGCGACGGTCAACGTCGACGATCCGATCTCGCACAGCCACAAGGTGCGGGTGGCTGGCGAACTGATGCTGGTCAACCACGAGCGCAACCCGACGCCGATCGGGCGGCGCGCCGAGCAGATGCCCGGCGTGCGCCGCGAGCTGCGCGAGGCGCTCGGGCGCGAGCCGACGCGCGCCGAACTGGCGCAGCGGCTCAACATTACCGAGGCCGATATCGTCGACATCGAGGCGACGGAAAAATCGCCCTACCGCAACGGCGGTTTCCGCATTTTCGACGTGTCGAAACCGGCGGCCCCCAGGCTGATCCATCATCAATTGACCGGCGGCATCGGCGCGCACCGCTTCGACATGGACGAGCGTTATGCCTACATCTCGACCGAGATGGAGGGCTTCGTCGGCAATATCCTGGTCGTCTACGATCTGCGTGACCCGAAGAAGCCGCAGGAGGTGTCGCGCTGGTGGATGCCGGGGCAGAATATCGCCGCCGGCGAAAAACCGAGTTGGTCCGGCAAGCGGCACCGGCTGCACCACGCGCTGCGCTTCGGCGACGAGATGTTTGCGAGCTGCTGGCACGGCGGCTTCCGTATCGTCGACGTGGCCGATCTCGGCAAGCCGAAGACCGTGGCGTCCTACAACTATCACCCGCCGTTTCCCGAGCCGACGCACACGGTGATGCCGGTGCCCGGCAAGATCGGCGGCAAGCGCATCGCGCTCACCATCGACGAAGAGGATCAGGCGCAGAGCGCAAATGAAGAGCAGGCGCGCCGCGGCCGGCCGCACGCCGGCATTTGCGTCTTCGACATCTCCGATTATGCCAACGTGAAGCCGCTCTCCCTGTTCGAGGTGAGCGAGCTCGATTCGCCGTTTGCCCGCACGCCGGGCGCGCGCTTCGGCGCACACCAGTTCCACGAGCGCATGACCGGCACGCTGGTGCACGCGGTGTGGTTCGGCGCCGGACTGCGGATCATCGACGTGGCCGATCCGACGGCGCCGCGCGAGGTCGGCTATTTCATTCCGGAGCCGGTCGGCGGGCGCGCCGCGCCGCAGAGCAACGACGTGATGCTCGATAAGCGCGGGCTGATTTATGTGGTGGACCGTCACGCCGGCTTTGACGTGCTGGAGTTTAATGGCGGTTAGAAAACGTGTCCCGGGCGCAGCGCAGCGCCATAAGCGCGTTTACGCGCGTCTTCGACGCGCTATGGCGGTGCGCTGCAGAACCGGGACCGTTACGAATTCAGAACCTGGAAAGGCCCCGGATCAGCGGCGCAGCACTTCGCTGCGCTACGTACTGCGCCGCATCCGGGGCACGTACTGAACTACTCCCCGCCGCGATAAAACGCCGCTACGTCGCCGCTGAACGCCTTGCGCGACTGCGGGTCGAGATACAGCATATGGCCGCCGCGATAGAGCTTGAGCTGCGCGCGGCCGGGCGGATCGGTCGGTGGCAGATGGTCGAGCACATAGCGCGTCATGCCGTAGGGCGTGATCATGTCGGAAAGCCCATGCGCGATCAGTACGCGGAACGAGGGGCTGAACGCGAGTAGCGTGCGCAAGTCGTCTTCGACGCTCGCCTGTACCCGGCCGCCTTGCCAGTCCCACTGGTGGCTGATCTCGCTCGGCAGCAGCGCATAGGTCATCTCGGTCTTGAACCCAAGCTCGTTGCGGGCATAGGCGGCCATGGCGCCGCCGTAAGCGCGCGTGATACCGTCGACGATCGGATCGGGCCCATGCGCCGGATCGCGCCTCCGGATAGGGATCGTCCACGGCGAATGTCGCATCGTAGCGGCTGACGATCTTGCCGTTCGGGCGCAGGTTCTTCACGAGGGCTTCGGCGGCAAAGCCGCGTTCCTGCGTCACCACGTCGGGCGGCAGCCCGGTCATTTGCGCCACGCGTGCGTAGAACGCGTTGCCGGCGGTGCCTTTGGGCGGCGCCCCGGCCATGGTGGTCAGGTAGTCGGTCATGGAGAATTTTTCCGCCTCGGCCAGCGCGGCGCGGCTGAAAGTATTCTTGCGCTCGAGCTCGGCCGCCGCCAGCGACGGCAATTGCAGCGCCGCGCGCAGCGCGGATTCGTCGTCGCCGAAGGTGAGCCAGCCTTCCAGCATCGGCGACAGCATCACGATGCCGGAGGTCACGATGCCCTGGTCGCGTTGCAGCGCGCGCGCCACCTTGGCGGCGCGGAAGCCGCCATAGCTTTCGCCGAACAGATATTTCGGCGACGCCGTGCGGTTGTTCTTGGCGACGTAAAGCGAAATCGCCTTCGCGAACGAGTCCGCGTCGCTGCGGATGCCCCAGAAATGCTTGGCGTCGTCCGGCTTGACTGTGCGGCTCCAGCCGGTGCCGATCGGATCGATCAGCACCAAATCGGTGAAGCCAAGCCAGGTATCGGGATTGTCGCGCAGCGCCGCGGTCGCTGCATCGCGGCCGCCGGGCCCAAGATCGAGGAAGCGCGGGCCGACCAGGCCGAGATGCAGGAAGGCGGACGCCGCGCCCGGCCCGCCGTTGAACACGAAAGTGAGCGGCCGGTTCGCTGCCGCGCCCTTGGCGACGTAGGCGGTGTAAAACACCGCCGCGCTCTGGTCGCCGGACTGGTCATAGAAAGCGAGCGTCCCCGCGGTCGCGGTATAGCGAGCTTGCCCGTGGGCGTGTCGATGGAATGGTCGGTGACGGAATCGCCCGGCAGCAGCCGCAGGACGCCTTTGCCGGTTTCGTGCTGCGCGGCGTGTGCGGGCTCGCGCTGGCCGCCTTTGGGCGCATCTTGCGCGGCGGCGGAGCCGAGGGCGGCGGCGAGGACGATCGCCAGCGCGAGACGCGAGATCGAGGAAATTTTCATGGCACGCCGCGCTCCAGAACGGCCGTTACGTGCCCCCGGGAAAATCAGCGCCTGCGGAAATTCGGCCGACGCTGCTGCGGGGAGGGCGCCGGTGCGTCGCCCTTGTGGCGGAAGCTGATGCGCCCGCGCTGCAAGTCATAGGGCGACATTTCCACGATCACCCGGTCGCCGACGCCGGTGCGGATGCGGAACTTGCGCATCTTCCCGGCCGTGTAGGCCAATACCTCGTGCTCGTTGTCGAGCTTCACCCGGAAATTGCCGTCCGGGAGAACCTCGGTCACCGTTCCGTCGAACTCCAGCAGTTCTTCCTTCGCCATCCCGTCCTCTCCCTAGCGCTGCCCGCGGTGGCCGGCGTCGCGACGCGGCGCATGCGGGCGCTGGAGGAATGTAACATTTCCGATGCCGTTTGGCTCCCCTGCGGCGGCATCCTGGCGGGGGGCTGGCTGATTAGTATGGTGGCTCGGGCGGCCTTGGTGACCGTTGCCGCCATTATGGCCGCGGTGACCATTACCGCCGTGACGGCCGTTACCGTGTTGATTGCGCCCGTCGCCGCGATGCGGGCGGCCCTGATTGCGGCCCCCATTCGGCTGGTCCGGCCGATGGGCCTGACACCCGCCGGTGCGGCGATCGGTTGCGGGAATCGACATTCGGATCAGCCGCTCGATGTCGCGCAAGAACGGCGCTTCCTCATGGTCGCAGAACGAGATCGCCACGCCGGCGGCGCCGGCGCGCGCGGTGCGGCCGATGCGGTGGACGTAGACTTTGGGGATGTTCGGTAGATCGTAATTGAACACGTGGCTGACGCCGTCGACGTCGATGCCGCGGGCGGCGATGTCGGTCGCGATCAAAGTGCGCAGGCTTCCGGAGCGGAAGGCTGAGAGCACGCGCTCGCGCTGGTTCTGCGACTTGTTGCCGTGGATCGCCTCGGCGGTGTGGCCGGCCTTTTGCAGGCCGCGTACGACCTTGTCGGCGCCGTGCTTTGTTCGCGTGAACACCAGCACGCGCTCGACCGGCTCGCTCTTGAGCAACTCGGCCAGCAGCGCCGGCTTCGATGCTTTGTCGGTCAGGATGACGCGCTGTTCGACCTTCTCGACGGTCGAGGCCTGCGGCGTTACCGCCACGCGAGCGGGATCGCGCAGCATCGCATCGGCGAGCCTGGTAATTTCCTGCGGCATGGTGGCGGAGAAGAACAGCGTCTGCCGCTCCTTGCGCAGCATGGCGACGATCCGCTTGATGTCGTGGATGAACCCCATATCAAGCATCCGGTCGGCTTCGTCGAGCACCAGCACCTCGACTTGATCGAGGCGCAGCGCGCGCTGATTGACCAGATCGATCAGGCGGCCGGGGGTCGCCACCAGCACTTCGACGCCGTGCGCCAGCGAGCGGACCTGCTTGTTGATCGGTACGCCGCCGATCGCGAGCGCGATGGCGAGCGGTCGGATGTGTCGGCCGTAAGCGCGGAAGCTGTCGGCGATTTGGCCGGACAGTTCACGTGTGGGTGAGAGCACGAGAACGCGGCAAGCTTTTTTATCGGGCCGCAGCCGCTTGGTGTACAGGTGATTGATGATCGGCAGCGCGAACGCCGCGGTCTTGCCGGTTCCGGTTTGCGCGATGCCGATGACGTCGCGCGCCTGCATGGCGAGGGGGATGGTCTGGGCTTGGATCGGGGTGGGAGTGAGGTATTTTTCTTCCGCGAGGGCGCGGACGATCGGCTCTACGAGGCCGAAGTCGTTAAATGAAGTCAAAGAGTCTCTTTCTTATATGGCGAAGCGGCCGGCTCGCTGATGCGAACGGCGGAATCGCGGGGTTCAAAGACATCCCGCGTGGCCAGGGTTGTCGTCAGGTTGAGAAACGGAAGAGGCGGGGCGAAATTCGTTTTTAGGGAGTTTCGTGCACGCAGCCCGCAAACCCGAGATCCGGGTGTTCATCCGCTGGCGGTCATATGACAGGTGGTGGTGGTCTTTTCAAGGCGCCTTAAGCGACTATTCCGCCAAATGATGAATAAAGCGACCTATGGTCGTTCCGGGACGGCGCGAAGCGCCGGACCCGGAATCCAGAAAAATCCCGAATAAGCCGTGAATTCCGGGTTCGCTCGCTTCGCTCGCGCCCCGGAATGACAAGAAAAGGGCCTGATGGACAAGCCGCCTTGGATCGGGGAATGTCGGGCCCGAAAACTCAAATTCAGCCCGTTGCAAGCTACCCGGAGCCGTCGAAATGCCGTTTCCCCGGGCCTCCCAGGCCCTTTCCCGCTTTATAGTCCTCGATCTCACGCGCGTGCGCTCGGGACCGACTTGCGTGCGCCAACTCGCCGACTGGGGCGCCAACGTCATCAAGATCGAGACGCCGCCGCGCCTGGAGAAAGGCGAAGGGCCGGGCGGCCCGCGCCATAACCCCGACTTCCAGAATCTCCACCGCAACAAGCGCAGCATGACCCTCGACCTCAAGTCGCCGCAGGGCCACGCCGCCTTGACGCGCATGGTGGAAAAGGCCGACGTGGTGGTGGAAAATTTCCGCCCCGACGTGAAGCACCGGCTCGGCATCGATTACCACGCGCTGCGCAAGGTCAACAAACGCATCATTCTCGCCAGCATCTCCGGTTTCGGCCAGGACGGTCCCTATCGCGAGCGCCCCGGCGTCGACCAGATTGCGCAGGGCATGGGCGGGCTGATGTCGATCACCGGCCTGCCGGGGCAGGGGCCGGTGCGCGTCGGCATCCCGGTCGCCGATCTCACCGCCGGCCTGTTCTGCGCGCTCGGCATCATGGTCGCGCTGCTCGAGCGCGAAACCTCGGGCGAGGGGCAGTGGATCACGACCTCGCTCTTGCAGGCGCAGATTTTCATGCTCGATTTCCAGGCCGCGCGCTGGCTACAGGCGCATGAGGTGGCCAAGCAAGCCGGCAACAATCACCCGACCACGATTCCGACCGGCGTATTCAAGACCAAAGACGGCCACATCAATATCGCGTCGGCCGGACAGGCGATCTGGTTGCGCATGTGCAACGCGCTCGGCGCGCCCGAGCTGGCCGAGAATCCCGATTTCAAGACCGGCGCATTGCGCTCGAAAAACCGCGAAGCCTGCAATGCAGCGATCGAAGCCGTGACCGTCGCCAAGCCGAGTGCCGAATGGATCCGGATTTTCAACGAGGCCGGCGTTCCATCGGGACCGATCAATTCGATCGACCAGGTCTTTGCCGACGAGCAGGTGAAACACTTGGGCATCGCGCAAACCGCCAAGCGGCCCGACGGCAAGGAACAAATCTTCCTGGGCCAGCCGATGTCGCTGTCGCGCACGCCGAGCAAGGTCGTCGCCACGCCCCCGGAAGCCGGCCAGCACACCGACGAGGTGCTGAAGGAATTCGGCTTTGGCGACCAGGAGATTGCCGCACTGCATGAGGCCAACGCGGTGTGAAGAAATCAACCCGTCATCCTGAGGTGCTCGGCCGGAGGCCGAGCCTCGAAGGATGAACGGCCACTGGAATCCCGAGCCGCCCCCCTTCGGCGGCCACCTCAGGGTGACGGAGATAGAGAAGGAATTAGATGATGAACATAGCGACGCAGACCGACAAAATGCTGTCCCGCAAGGAGGGCGGCGTCGGATACATGACCTTCAACAATCCCGAGCGCCACAACGCGGTATCGCTCGACATGTGGGAGGCGGCGCAAGGCATCCTCGCCGGCTTCGCCGCCGACAAGGCGGTGCGCGTGGTGGTGGTCACCGGCGCCGGCGGCAAAGCCTTCGTGTCGGGCGCCGATATTTCCAAGTTCGAGAGCGAACGCTCCGGCAAGGAGGCGATCGAGCGCTATAACGTGGCGGTCGACAAGGCCAACAGCGCGGTCTACGAATTCCCCAAGCCGACCATCGCCATGATCCGCGGCTATTGCATCGGCGGCGGCGTGGGCTTGGCACTTTGCTGCGATCTCCGCATCTGCTCGGACAACTCCAAATTCGGCGTGCCGGCCGCCAAGTTGGGGCTCGGCTACGGCTTCAAGGGCATCAAGAAGCTGGTGGACGTGGTGGGTCCTTCATTCGCCAAGGAAATCTTCTTCACCGCGCGCCAGTTCACCGCCGCCGAGGCGCTGACCATGGGCCTGGTCAACCGGGTATTGCCGGAGGCCGAGCTTGAGAAATACGTGAAGGACTATGCCGACACCATCAGCGCCAACGCTCCGCTGACCGTCAATTCGGTCAAATACATCGTCGGCGAGACGGTCAAGCCGGAAAGCGAACGCAACCTGAAGCAATGCGCCGATCTGGTGGCGCAGTGCTTCGCCAGCAACGACTACAAGGAAGGCCGCACCGCGTTCATGCAAAAACGCAAGCCGGCTTTCACCGGCTCATAAGAAACCTCACTCCCCGCGAACGGGGAGGGTCTTGGAACGGGGAGGATTCGCGTGGCGTCGGTCGAATTGCGCGGCTTGACCAAGCGGTATGGCGATGTCGCGGTGGTGGACGATATCTCGCTTGCCATCGCGCACGGCCACCTGGTCTGCCTGCTCGGCCCCTCGGGCTGCGGCAAGACCACCACGCTGCGGCTCATCGCCGGCTTCGTCGAGCCCAGCGCGGGCGAAATCCGCGTCGGCGACAAATTGATCTCTTCGCCCGCCCATTCGCTGCCGCCGGAGCGGCGCAACATGTCGATGATCTTCCAGAGTTACGCGCTGTGGCCGCACATGACGGTGGCCGAGAACATCGCCTACGGTCTCAAGCTGCGCAAAATGGACCGCGACACCATCGCCAAGAAACTCGCCGCCATCCTGGCCACCACGAAGCTCGCGCCATTGGCGGAACGCTATCCGGGCGAGCTGTCCGGCGGCCAGCAGCAGCGCGTCGCGCTCGCCCGCGCGCTGATCGTGGAGCCCGAGACGCTGCTGCTCGACGAGCCGCTGTCCAATCTCGACGCCAATCTGCGCGAGGAGATGCGCTTCGAGGTGCGCCGCCTGCACGATGCATTTCGCTACACCACGGTTTACGTCACGCACGACCAGTCGGAGGCGATGACGACCGCGGACCTCATTTGCGTGATGAACGCCGGCAAGATCGAGCAGTCGGGCTCGCCGGAAGACATCTACGACCGGCCGCGCTTCGGAATTCGTCGCGCGCTTCATCGGCTCCAGCAACGTGGTCAAGGGTAAGGCGCAGGACGAAACGCCGCATCGGTCTTGCCGGCGCCACGCTGCGTTGCGTCGGGGCCAAGCTCAGGGCCGGCGCCGACGCCGCGATGTCGATCCGTCCGCACGACATCAAGATTTCCGCGACGCAGCCGCAACAGGCGGAGAACGTCGTGCCGGCGGCTGTGACGCGGCAGGTCTTTCTCGGCGGCAGCCGGGACTATATGGTCGAGCTCAAGGATGGCACGCAGTTGCGGGTCGTCACCGCCGCCGGCTGAGAGCATCGCGCAGGGCAGCGCCGTCTGGCTGCATCCTGCCACCCGAAAAATGCCGTGCGCTGGTGGGATAACGTCCAAAAACATTTGCGGGGCGAAACAACAAGAGCAAGGCCAATACGGCCAGGATTTGGAGGATACGCCGATGAAAGGTTCAAAAATTTCTCGCCGCGACGTGTTGATCGGCTCGGGTGCGCTCGCCGCCGGAGCGTCGTTCTCGACCCGCGTGCTGTCGGCCGCGCCGCCGCCGACCGCGGTTACGCCGGCGCTGATCGAAGCAGCCAAGAAAGAAGGAAAGGTGGTCTGGTACACCTCGATCGACCTCAAGCTGTCGGAGCAGATCGGCAAGGCGTTCGAGACGAAATATCCCGGCGTGACCTGCAAAGTGGAGCGCAGCGGCGCCGAGCGTCTGCTGCAACGCATCAGCCAGGAATATACCGCCAACGTGCACGCCGTTGACGTGGTCAACTCGTCGGATGCCTCGCTCTTGGTCGTACTGGAAAGACAAGGGCATGCTGGCGCCCTACGTCCCGGAAGACGTGGCGAAGTTCTATCCGGCCGAGCACAAGGACGCGGACGGTACTTTTGCCAGTTTCCGCGTCTTCCTCTGCGTCATCGCCTACAACACCACTCTGGTGAAAAAGGAAGAGGCGCCGAAGAGCTTCGCCGACCTGCTGCTGCCGAAATGGAAGGGCAAGAATCGTCAAGGCGCATCCCGGCTATAGCGGCACGATCATGACCGCGACCTACCAGATCTCGCGCGACCTTGGCTGGGGCTACTTCGAAAAGCTCGCCCAGCAAAACGTGTTGCAGGTGCAGTCGGCCGCCGATCCGCCGAAGAAGATCGCGCTCGGCGAGCGCGCCGTGCAAGCCGATGGCGTCGAATACCTGATCCTGCATGAAAAGGAAGCTGGCCAGCCGGTCGAGCCGGTCTACGCCACCGAAGGTACGCCGCTGATCGTCGGGTCCGAACGGCGTGTTCAAGGCGGCGCCCAATCCGAACGCAGCGCGGCTGTTTGAAAGCTTCTGCTTCACGCCCGAGTGCCAGCAACTCTGCATCGATATCGGCGGCCTGCGCTCGGCGCATCCGCAGGCCAAGGACAAACCGGGACGCACGCCGCTCAGCCAGATCAAGCTGATGAAGGACGATGCTGCCGCGGTCTTGAAGCAAGGCGAAGAGATCAAGGCGCACTATGTCAAGCTGTTCCACGTTTAAGGCAATATTCCTCGGCCCGCGCGTGGGCCGAGGGAAGAAACGGAGCGTGCCATGAGCAAACGGTTTTCCAAACGCGATGTGCTCAAAGGTGCCGGGGCGCTTGGCCTTGGCGCCTTTGCCGTGCGGGTTGCCGCCGCGCCTGCGGCGGAGGCGATGACGCCGGCTCTGATCGAAGCGGCGAAAAAAGAAGGCAAACTTTCGTTTTACACGGCGATGGACTTGCAGTTCGCGGAACGTCTCGGCAAGGCATTCGAGGCGAAGTTTCCCGGCATCGTTGTGCGCGTCGAGCGGTCCGGCGCCGAGCGCGTTTTTACCCGCATCGGCCAGGAGTATTCCTCCAACATCCATGCCGTCGACGTCGTCAACACCGCGGACCAGGCGCATTGCATCGTCTGGAAAAGCAACGGCTGGCTCGCGCCCTACATCCCCGAAGAGGTCGCGAGGTATTATGACAAGCGTTACTACGATCCGGAGGGGCTGCATATAACGACGCGAATTCTGATCTCTCCCATCGCCTACAACACGAATCTGGTGAAGAAGGAAGATGCGCCGAAGGGCTTCAAGGACCTGCTCGATCCGAAATGGAAGGGCAAACTCGTCAAGGCGCATCCGGCCTATAGCGGCACGATCATGAACGCGACGTTCGAGATCGCGCGCGATCTGGGCTGGGACTACTTCGTGAAGCTGGCCGCGCAGAACGTCATGCAGGTCCAGTCGGCTACCGATACGCCGAAAAGAATATCGCTTGGCGAACGTGCGGTCATGGTGGACGGCGCCGGTTACCTTGTCATCCGCTACAAGGAGGCGGGCCAGCCGGTCGACATCATCTATCCGGAGGAGGGCACGCCGCTCGCCACCGGTCCAAGCGCGGTCTTCAAGGCAGCGCCCAATCCGAACACGGCGCGCTTATTCCAGAACTGGATGCACTCGCGCGGGGCCCAACAGATGATCGTCGATCTGGCCCGCCAGTATTCGCCACACGGCCAGGCCGTGGAAAAGCCCGGCGTCCGCCCGCTCGCCGACATCAAGCTGATGAAGGAGGATCCGGAAGGCGTCCATGCGCACGCGGACGCGGTGAAGAAGCGGTACACAGAAATTTTCAAGGTGTGATGGCAGTCGCTATTCCAGCAACGCAGGGGCCGGCGCAGCGAAAATTCGGGATCGATATCTCGAAGCCGGTGCTGCTTGCGTTCGCACTGATCCTGTGCGCTCTGATCGTGATGCCGTTGTCGTGGCTGGTGTACTACGCCTTCACCGACAAGAGCGGCGCCTTCACGTTCGGAAATTTTCACCGGCTGGTGTCGGATGCCGCTTACCTCGATCCGCTGCTCACCACCTTTGCGCTCGCGACATTGTCGTCGCTGATCTGTTGCGTGGTGGCTGCGCCAATGGGCTGGCTGGTGGCGCGCACCGACATGCCGCTGCGCCGTACCATCCGCGTTCTGGTCATGGCCTCGTTCGTCACCCCGCCTTTTCTCGGCGCCATCGCCTGGGAATTGCTGGCGGCGCCCAATAGCGGCCTGCTCAACCAGCTCTATCGCGAGATCACCGGCGCGGCCCCGGATGCGCACCTGCTGAATATCTATACCTTTGCAGGGCTGGTCTTCGTCATCAGTTGCTACACCTTTCCCTACGTCTTCGTGCTGGTCGCCAATGCGCTCGACCGCACGCCCGGCGATCTGGAAGACGCCTCCGCCATTCTCGGCGGCAGCACCTGGGACACCGCGCGGCGCATCACCATCCCGCTGGCGTTGCCGGCGGTGCTGGCCGGTGCGCTGGTGGCGTTCCTCCAAGCGATGACGTTGTTCGGCTCGCCGGCGATCCTGGCGATGCCGGCCGGCTTCCACACCATGACCACCAAGATCTGGAGCCTGTTCCAGTTTCCGCCCAAGCCGGAGCTCGCCGCCGCCGCCTCGCTGCCGCTCTTGGTGCTCACCGTCATCCTGCTGCGCGCCGAGCACATGGTGCTCGGCCGGCGCGGCTATTCGGTGGTCGGCGGCAAGAATAGCGAGCCGCGCATCGTGCGGCTGGGCCTCTGGCGCTGGGCGATGCTGGCGGCCGCCATGCTGGTGCTGATGTGCCCGGTGTTCCTGCCTTATTTCGCGCTGCTCAACGCCTCGTTCTCAAGGGTCGCCTCGCACCTGATCGCGCCCGGCAATTTCACCTTGCAAAATCTGCATTTCGTCTTTTTCGAGCTGTCGGCGACGCCGCTCGCGCTGCGCAACACCTTCATCCTCGGCATCTTGACCGCGACCTGCGGCACCATTCTCGCGCTGGTGATTTCCTACGTCACCACGCGCCAGGCGGTGCGCGGCTATCGCGTGCTTGGGTTTCTGGCGACCGCGCCGGTCGCCATCCCCGGCATCGTGCTCGGCGTCGGGCTGTTTTTCACCTATACGCGGCCGCCTTTCGTGCTCTACGGAACCATATGGATTCTGCTGATCGCCTTCGTGACGCTGGCGATGCCGGCCGCCTATCAGCAGCTCCAGTCGGCGTTCCGCTCTGTCCATCCAGAGCTCGAAGACGCCAGCCGCATTTTGGGCGCGACGCGCTTGCGCGCGCTCTGTCAGATCACCGCGCCGCTCTTGCGCACCAGCGTGATCGCCACTTGGTGCTTTATCTTCGTCGGCGTCATCCGCGAATTGTCCGCGGCGATCATGCTGTTCACCTCGCAGACCAAGGTGCTGTCGGTGCTCATCTACGATCTCAACGAGAGCGGCGATCTCGCCGCCATTTCGGTGCTCGGCCTGCTGATGCTGGTGATCACCTTTAGCATCGTCGCGCTGGCCAACAGCCTGCGCGGCCGCGCCAATGCGCGCCGCGATGTGGCGATCGGGTAAGCGCATGATCTCGAAAAGTGGGAACCGGTTTCCCGCCTTCGCGAAGCCCGCTTCGGCGGGCGACGGAAGGTCGAATAAGATCATGCGCAAAAGGAATTAGCGTGAAGAGCGATCTCCCCAAGGTTTCTGTCGCAGAAGAATTGGCCGCGCGCATCGCCGCGCTCGACGCCAAAAAGCTGCCCGCCGCCGTGCGCGGCAAATGCGAGGATCTGCTGGTCGACGTCGCCGGACTCTGCGTCACCGCGCGCAACGAGGACTACATCAAGGCCGCGCTCGCCGGCCTCGACGACGACGGCCCGTGCACCGCGATCGGCCACGCCCGCACGTTGAGCGCGGCCGGCGCCGCCTTCGTCAACGGCACCGCGGCGCATGGCGAGGATTTCGACGACACCTTCGAAGGCGGGCCGGTGCATGCCGGCGCGGTGGTGGTGCCGGCGGTGTTGGCCGTCTGCGAGCGGCACCGGCCGGACGGCGCCGCCGCGCTGCTCGGTATCGCGGTCGGCACCGAGACGATGTGCCGGCTCTCCACCGTGGTGCCGAAGGCGGTGCACAAAGCGGGCTTTCATCCGACCGCGATCTTCGGCGCGATGGGCGCGGCCGCTGGCGTCGGCGCCGCGCTCGAGCTCAATCGAAAGCAACTCGTCGACGCGCTCGGCATCGCCGGCAGTTTCGCCTCCGGCATCATCGAATATCTCGCGGAAGGCGCCTGGACCAAGCGCCTGCATCCCGGCTGGGCCGCGCAATCGGGCATCCGCGCGGCGCTGCTGGCGCGCGGCGGCTTTTCCGGACCGCGCACGGTGTTCGAGGGCGTGCACGGGCTGTTTCACGGCTTCGCCCACACCGCGCAAGGCGACTATGCGGCGCTCGGCGATTTCGGCAGCCGTTGGGTCATCGAGGCGCTCGCCTTCAAGCCCTATCCATGCGGCACCATGGCGCACCCTTACATCGATTGTGCCAAACGGCTGGCCTCGCGCGGCATCAAAGCGGACGACATCAAGGAGATGGTCTGCGAGGTGGCGGAAGGCACCGTGCATCGGTTATGGGAGCCGCTGGCGGCGAAGCAGCGCCCGCCCAACGGCTATGCCGCGAAATTCGCCACGCCTTTCATTCTCGCCACCGGCTTCGTGCGCGGCGGCGTCGGGCTCGATGCCTTTACCGACGCCGCGGTGCGCGATGAGGCTGTGCTCGCGCTCGCGTCCAAAGTGCGCTACGTGATCGATCCGGATAATCCGTATCCGAACGGCTTCACCGGTCACATCCGCGCCGTCCTCAATGATGGCAGCGTGGCCGAGGAACGCCAGCCGCATTTCCGCGGCGGCGCCAGCGAGCCGCTCACCCGCGTCGACATCGCGGAAAAGTTCGCGCTCAACGCGCGCCACGGCGGCTGGGACGACGCGCGCAGCGCCGCCGCGCTCAAGCTGCTGGCGACGATGTATAATGGCAAGATCGATCTGGCTTCGTTACGGGGGTAAATAAATGGCTGAAGGCAAAGAACTCGCCGGCAAAGCGGCTATCGTCACCGGCGCCGGACGCAATATCGGCCGCGCCATCGCGCACCAGCTCGCCGCCGCCGGCGCCGCGGTGGTGGTGAACGCGCGCTCCAACCGGGCGGAAGCCGACGCCGTCGTGCGCGAGATCGAGGCGGCCGGCGGCAAGGCGTTCGCCGTTCTCGGCGACGTCGCCGATCCGAAAACCGCCGCCGCCTGCGCCGAAGCCGCGCTCGATCGCTTCGGCCGCGTCGACATTTTGGTGAATAACGCGGCGCTGCGGCGCGAGAAGCCGATCGGCGAGATGAGCTTTGCCGAATGGCGCGAGGTGATGGGCGCCACGCTCGACTCGGCGTTCCACGGGGTACACGCTTGCCTGCCGGCGTTGAAAAAAGCCGGTGGCGGCACCATCATCAATGTCGGCGGCATGAGCGCGCATATCGGCTCGAAAGGCCGCGCCCATGTGATGGCGGCGAAGGCCGGCCTCATCGGCTTCACCCGCGCGCTCGCGCACGATCTCGGCGCCGACCATATCACCGCCAATTGCGTGGTGCCGGGCGCCATCCACACCTCGCGGCCGCAAACCTCGCTCAACCCGGCGCATCATCTGACCCACGGCACCATCACCGGCGAGCGCGGCAAGCCGGACGACATCGCCGCCATGGTGCGCTTCCTCGCCGGTCCCGGCGGCCGCAACGTCACCGGGCAGACCATCCACGTCAATGGCGGGGCGTTCTTGGGCTGAGACGAACATAGGAGTATCGCATGCGCCGAATTCCGATCGCATTGATTGTCAGCCTTGCATGGAGCGCTGCCGCCAGCGCCGAAACCGTGCGTTTTGTTTGCACCAACAAGGTCGGGGCGCCCGACCGCGTGGAGATCGATTTTGGCCGCAATACCGCTTTGTTGTTCTACAAGAACGACCATGGTGCAATTGCACCGGAAGAGAAGAGTTCGCCCGCAAAAATCACCGCAACCGCGATCCGCTGGCCCGACATTCTCGATGGCACGATCTACACGATCGAGCGCACGACTGGCGCATTCAAGAAATTGTTTGAGGGCGAACCCTTATATACCAAGCAATGCAAGAAACTCCCCGCCGGCGCGACCTGGTAATAAGGTAGATTTGCCCGAATACGGGAGGGTGGCCCTATTCGTAGGAAGCTGATAAACCGCTCGCGAAACGTCACTACTCATAACCGTCACCCTGAGGCGCGAGCCGCACTTGCGGCGAGCCTCGAAGGACGACGGCCAAAATCTTGAAGAACTTGGCCGCCATCCTTCGAGGGCCGCCGCGCGGCCACCTCAGGATGACGGAGATAAGGCTACTCAACCTAAGAGGGTTCCATGTATTCCGATCTCGCGCTTTACATCGACGGCAAATGGCTCAACGGCGAAGGCCGCAAGGGCGAAGACGTGATCAACCCGGCGACCGGCAAGACGCTGGCGCACCTGCCGCACGCCTCGACCGCCGATCTCGACGCCGCGCTCGCCGCCGCCGAGAAGGGCTTCGCGGTCTGGAAGGCGACCTCGGCCTATGACCGCGCCAAGATCATGCGCAAGGCCGCGGATATGCTGCGCGAACGCTTCGACCACGTCGCCAAGGTGCAGACGCAGGAGCAGGGCAAGGTCTATGTCGAGTCGCGCGCGGAAGTGCTGACTTCCGCCGACATCATCGACTGGTACGCGGAGGAAGGCCGCCGCACCTATGGCCGCGTCGTCCCCGGCCGCCAGAAAGGCGTGCGGCAACTTGTTCTTCAGGAGCCCGTCGGCGTGGTCGCGGCGTTCACGCCGTGGAATTTCCCGACGCTCACCCCCGTGCGCAAGATCGCCGGCGCGCTTGCCGCCGGCTGCTCGCTGATCATCAAGGCCTCGGAAGAAACGCCGGGCGGCTGCGTCGAGCTGGTGAAATGCTTTGCCGACGCCGGGCTGCCGGCGGGCGTGCTCAATCTGGTGTTCGGCGTGCCGGCCAACGTGTCGGAGCATCTGATCCCGTCGAAGATCGTCAAGAAGATTTCCTTCACCGGCTCGATTCCCGTGGGCAAGCATCTCGCCGGTCTCGCCGCCAAGGGCATGAAGCGCGCCACTATGGAGCTCGGCGGTCACTCGCCCGTCGTCGTGTTCGACGACGCCGATCCGGAGAAGGCCGCCGACACCATCGCCGCGTTCAAGTATCGCAATGCCGGCCAGGTTTGCATCTCGCCGACGCGCTTCTACGTGCAGGAGAAGGGCTACAATAATTCCTCGCCCGCTTCACCGAATATGCCAAGGGCTTGAAGATGGGCGACGGGCTGGAGAAGGGCATCACGCTCGGCCCCCTCGCCAATCCGCGCCGGCTCGACGCCATGGAGAGCTTCGTCAACGATGCCAAGTCGCGCGGCGGCAAGATCCAAACGGGCGGCTCGCGCCAGGGCAACCAGGGCTTCTTCTTCCAGCCGACGGTGATCACCGACGTGCCGGACGATTCGAAGATCATGACCGAGGAGCCGTTCGGCCCGCTGGCGCCGATCGTGCCATTCAAGACCTTCGACGAGGTGGTCGAGCGCGCCAATGCGTTGCCGTTCGGGCTGGCGGCTTACGCCTTCACCTCGTCGGACAAGACCGCCGCCGCGATCGGCGACGCCATCCAGTCCGGCATGGTCGGCGTCAATTCCGTCGCGGTCTCGACGCCGGAAACGCCGTTCGGCGGCGTCAAGGAATCGGGCTACGGCTCGGAAGGCGGCATCGAGGGCTTGCAGGTCTACATGAACACCAAGTTCATCTCGCAGGGCTGAGACGAACGATGACGCCGGAACGGCAAGCCGCCTGCGACCGCACCTTCCGCGCCGTCCACGATGCTGAAATCCCGTGGCAGGAAGGTTCGAAATCCGTCCTCAAACTGCCCGAAGGCGTGCAGGTCAAGATCTTCGCCCATGACAAGGCGATGGGCCGCATCGACATGAAGGTCAAATTTCCGCCCGGCTATGTCGAGCCCGAGCACGCGCACAAGAGCTGGCATTCCATCGTCGTGCTCAAGGGGCGCATGTGCGTCGCCGGCAATGACCTGCGTCCCGGCGATTACGTGTTCGGCTGGGACGAATTGCACGGCCCCTACGAATATCCCGACGGCTGCGAGGTCTTCGTCGTGTTCATGGGCGAAAGCGTCGCGCACGAATGGGACGCGGCCAAGCACAAGATGCACGAAAACGTCTGGCAGGCGGAAACCGAGGAAGGCAGACGGGGCGTCGACCGGCACATCGCGCGGCGCAAGACCGGCTGAATTTAATCCACGGCCACCATCACGCTGCTCGCCTTGATGACGGCATAGGCGGTCTTGCCCGCGGCGAGGCCGAGTTCGTCCGCCGATTCATCGGTGATCGAGGCGGTCACGATCTGCCTGCCAATGTCGATGCGGACATGGGCGGTGGTCGCGCCCTTTTTTACCTCGACGATTTTGCCTTTGAGCTGATTGCGCGCGCTGAGTTTCATGGGTTGCTCCTTTCCACTAATCCGTCACCCTGAGGTGGCCGCCACCGATCTCGGGTTTACCCGAGATCGGCAATGACTATATTATGCCCAAGTCGGCTATAGCCGACTTGGGTGGCGGCCCTCGAACGGCGACGGCCCGTGAATCGTGCCCGTCATCCTTCGAGGCTCGCTTCGCTCGCACCTCAGCGACTGTGTTCTTGGTCAAGCGATTTGCCATGGTGTTTTGTCTCTGAGCATGGCGTTGAGGATGGTTAGGATCTTGCGTGCAACAGCGATGAGAGCGACCATTTTCGGCTTACCGGCGGCGAGCAGATGTTGATAGAAAGCTCTGAGAATTGGGTTGCAGCGGATAGCGGAGAGAGCAGCCATGAAGACCGCCGCACGGGCGGCAGCTCGACCGCCGCCGATCATGCTCTTGCCCTTCCAGCGGCCGGACTGGCGAGTGAAGGGGGCCACCCCGACGAGGCTTGCGATTTCGCGGCGGTGCAGACTTCCGAGTTCGGGCACTTCAGCCAGGAAGGTGCGGGCCAGCGTGTCGCCCACTCCCGGGAACGAGGTCAACAGGTTTTCCTTTTCGCGCCAGACCTGCGAACCGCGAACCATGGTGTCGATGTCATGATCGATGATGGGCAATTCCTTCTCGAGTGCCGCGATGTGACGCACCAGGCTCTTGCGCACGCGCACGGCGTCGACGCGCCTCTCGCGCTGACGTTCGGCGACCAGCATCTCGATGATCTGCCGGCGCCGGCCAACCAGTTCGGCAAGCAGGCGAGCCGCCTCGTCGGGGAGCGCCCGCGGCTGCGGCTTCACCGCCTCGGCGAAGCGGGCGATGACCTCCGCGTCGATCGGGTCGCTCTTGGCCCGCTTACCGACGGCTTGGGCGAAGTGGCGCACCTGAGCCGGATTGACTACCGCCAGCGGCACGCTGGCCCCCGCAATCGCCGCCGCGACGATCGTTTCGAAACCGCCGGTCGCCTCCACCGCGACCAGCGCGGGCGCCAAAACGCGCAGACGCTCGACGAGCTGTTCCAAGCCTTTGCCGTCGCGCGCAACAGCAAAGGCTTCCCCGCCCGGCCGCACATGCACGTCCAGCCGGTCCTTCGATACATCGATGCCAACATAGATCGCGTCCATCTTGACCCCTCCTTGCGCAATCGGGCTCGCGCTGCGGCCCAAGCGACTGTTCGGGTTCGATGGAACGGCGGACGGAGTCCCGCGCTGAGGTGCGGGCTTCAAGGCCCTGGGATGAGACGGTCTCCCGTCCGCCACCGCATCGGTTACCTTAACCGAGTTGGCCATTCGTGACTTACAAGGATGACGGTGAAAGGAAGATCAGCGCGGCGCGCGTTTGGCCAAAATCCGCTGCAGCGTGCGGCGGTGCATGTTGAGCCGGCGCGCGGTCTCCGAAACATTGCGGCCGCACAATTCGTAGATGCGCTGGATGTGCTCCCAGCGCACGCGGTCGGCCGACATCGGATTTTCCGGCGGCTCGATCTTCTTGTTGTCGCGCGCGAGCAGGGCGGCCACCACGTCGTCGGCGTCGACGGGCTTGGCCAGATAATCGACGGCGCCGAGTTTCACCGCGTTGACCGCGGTGGCGATATTGCCGTAGCCGGTGAGAATAATGCCGCGCGCGTCGGGCCGGCGGCGCTTGAGCGCGGAGATGACGTCGAGCCCGTTGCCGTCGCTCCAGCCGCATGTCGACCACCGCGAAGGCCGGCGCCGCCTGGTCCACTTGCCGCAATCCGTCCGCCACCGATTTCGACAGTGGTGACGGCAAAGCCGCGCTGCTCGAGCGCCTTCGCCAGCCGCTGCAACAACGAACGGTCGTCCTCGACGATCAGCACCGATGTCGGCGGACATTGTTGCCGCCGCTTGGGCGGCGTCGTTCATGGCCATATCCACGTTGCACCTTTTGCTTTTGCAGCGTCGACCCGTGCATTGTAGCGCGGACCGCTGCATAAACACAGGATAAACATAAATGTTAAACGCTGCAAATCTCAAGAGCGGACGAATGCCAACGGCCGCTCGAAATCGCGCCGGCTCCAGCGCACTGTGATGACGGCGCCGCGTGCGGGAAACGCGCGGTTCTCGAAGCTGAGCGCGGCGCCCGAGCGTTCGAGCAGGGTCTTGGCGATGAAAAGGCCCAGGCCAAGTCCGGCCGAATCTCGTCGCCTTCGTTGCGGATTGCGCTTGCGGCTGGTGACGTAGGGTTCGCCGATGCGGCCGACGATTTCGGGCGCGAAGCCCGGACCGTCGTCGCCGATCGTCACCTCGACGACGTCCTCGTTCCATTGCGCGCCGACCGTCACGCGTTCGCGCGCGAAATCGACGGCGTTCTCCAGCAAATTGCCGAGGCCGTAAAGGATCGCCGGGTTGCGCCCGCCCGCCGGCTCGGCACCGCCGGCGGGCTTCGCGGTCACGTCGATGGTCACCCCGAAATTGCGATGCGGCGCCACCACCTCCTCGATCAGCACCGCCAGTGGCGTGCGGTCGAACGGCTCGCCGCTCGCCGACAATTCGGTGAGCTTGGCCAGAATATCGCGGCAACGCGTCGTCTGCTCGCGCAGCAGCCGCACGTCCTCGCCGTGCGGCGAGCCGGCGGCCATCGCGTTCTCCAGCTCCTTGGCGATCACCGAAATGGTGGACAGCGGCGTGCCGAGCTCGTGCGCGGCGGCGGCGGCGAGCCCGTCGAGCTGCGAGAGATGCTGCTCGCGCGCCAGCACCAGTTCGGTGGCGGCCAGCGCATCGGCGAGCTGGCGCGATTCCTCGGTGATCTGCCAGGCATAGACGCCGATGAATCCGATGGCGAGCAGGATCGAGAGCCAGACGCCGATCATATAGATCGGCGGCAATTGCAGCGGGTCCTCATTGTCCCAGGGCAGCGGATAGTGCGCGAAGGCCAGCACGGTCGCGCAGGCCACCGCGAAGGCGCCGAGCATCAGCGTAAAGCGCGGCGGCAGCGCGGTCGCCGACAGCAGCACCGGCGCGAGAAACAGGAAGGCGAAGGGATTCTGCAATCCGCCGGTCAGGTACAGCAGCACGGCGAGTTCCGCGATATCGAATGCCAGCAGCCATGCGGCGCGGTCAGGCTCGAGCCGCTGCGTCATCTGAAAGCGCAGCCGCAGCGCCACGTTGAGCCAGGCCGACAGCGCGATCACCGCGAGACAGGCCCAGATCGGCAGCGCGAAATCGAGCCCGAAATAGACCGCCAGCATGGCGGTGGTCTGCCCGATGATGGCGAGCCAGCGCAGCCGCACCAGCGTGTCGAGACGCACGTTGCGGCGCGGATGATTTTGGGCGAGGTCGAGCGCGGGCATGGCGGGCAGTTTAGCGCCGCGCCGTGTCGGCTGAAAACCGCCGGCAATGGCGGCAGGGCTTGCACTTCCTGCGCCGGGGCGTCACATCTTGCGCCCCATGGGCGCGCAAAACCCGGCCATAGCCGTCGATCGCCTGGTCAAGCTCTACAAGAGCGTGACGGCGGTCGACGGCATCTCGTTTCGTCTCGCTCCAGGCTCGATCACCGGGCTGCTCGGCGGCAACGGCGCCGGCAAGACCACGACGATCGCCATGATCATGGGCCTGGTCGCGCCGACCTCCGGCGCGGTCACGGTGCTGGGCGCGCAAATGCCGAAAGAGCGTTATCGCGTGCTGCACCGGATGAATTTCGAGAGCCCCTATGTGGCGCTGCCGATGCGGCTCACGGTGCGGCAAAATCTGGCGGTGTTCGCGCAGCTTTACGCGGTGGCCGATATCGACGCGCGCGTCGCGGAGCTTGCCGCCGAACTCGAAATCGCCGAATTCCTCGACCGGCCGACCGGCAAGCTGTCGGCCGGCCAGAAGACCCGCGTCGCGCTCGCCAAGGCGCTGCTCAATCGCCCGGAAGTCCTGCTGCTCGACGAGCCGACGGCGTCGCTCGATCCCGACACCGCCGACTGGGTGCGCGCCCGGCTCGACCGCTATCGCCACGCGCATGGCGCGACCGTGCTGCTCGCCTCGCACAACATGACGGAGGTCGAGCGGCTATGCGAGCGCGTCATCATCATGAAGACGGGCCGCATCGAAGACGACGACACGCCGGCCAGGCTGCTCGATCGCTATGGGCGCGAGACCCTGGAGGAAGTTTTCCTCGACGTCGCGCGCGGGCGCGGCGAACATCGCGAGGCCGCGCAATGACCGGCAGCGACTCAGGCCTCGACTTTTCGTTCAATCGCGTGCGCGCCATGGTGCGGCGCTACTGGTTTTTGTTGCGCTCGTCCTGGCCGCGCATCCTCGACCTGATCTATTGGCCGACCGTGCAGATGCTGATGTGGGGCTTTTTGCAGCTTTACGTCTCGCAGAACGGCGGATTGTTTGTGCGTGCCAGCGGCGTGTTCATCGGCGCGGTGCTGCTCTGGGATATCCTGTTCCGCGGCCAGCTCGGATTTTCGATTTCGTTCCTGGAAGAGATGTGGTCGCGCAATCTCGCCAACCTCATGATGTCGCCGCTGCGGCCGGTGGAATTCATCGCCGCGCTGATGATCATGAGCATCGTGCGCCTACTGATCGGCATGATCCCGGTGACGCTGCTCGCGGTCGTTCTTCTTCGGCTTCAATCTATGGTCGCTGGGCTTCGCGCTCGCCGCATTCTTCGTGAACCTGATTTTGACCAGCTGGTCGATCGGCGTTTTTGTCGCCGGCCTGCTGTTGCGCAACGGCTTGGGCGCCGAGAGCATGGCCTGGACCATCATGTTCCTGTTTCTGCCGCTCACCTGCGTGTATTACCCGGTTACGGTCCTGCCCGGGTTCCTCCAGGACGTTGCGTGGGCGCTGCCGCCGACATACGTATTCGAAGGCATGCGCGCGCTTCTCATCGACCATGTGTTTCGCGCCGATCTGATGGTCGAAGCGCTGGCGTTCAATGCCGTGCTGTTCGCGGCTGCGTCGTTGGCCTTCCTGAAGCTGTTGCAGAGCGCCCGCGAGCATGGATCGCTGCTGCAAACCGGTGAATAAGCCAGAAAGCGACGCTTTTTTAAGTGGTTATGGACGATTTCCCGGGTGTAAACGGGACGCGAAGGACTTATCGCTATGTTGACGATATGACAGAAAAGCGACACGCTGCCGCGACGCAGCAAGGGGCGGGGACCAAGCCGATGCCGATTGGCGAGTTTGACGGGGCAGCAACCCTGCCCGGTGTCAATGGCATATTGCTGTCTACGCCTTTATACTGGCTCTACGAGATGGGCCATGCCGCGCTCGATCCCGCGCGCGCCGTCGCCGACGCCACCAAGCTGTTCTTCAAAAACCCGGCCAATCCGTTCGCGCACACCACCTACGGCAAGTCGGTCGCCGCGGCTGCGGAATTGTTCGAACGCTCGACGCGGGTCTATGGCCGTCCGGAATGGAGAATCGATTCGACCACCGTCGGCGGCGAGCGCGTGCCGGTTCATATCCGCACGGTGTGGGAACGCCCGTTCTGCCGGCTGCTGCATTTCGAGCGCGCCTTCACGCGCGCGCCGCGCCGGCCGCAGCCGAAGCTGCTGATCGTCGCGCCGATGTCGGGCCACCACGCCACGCTGTTGCGCGGTACCGTCGAAGCGTTTCTGCCCAATCACGATGTCTACATAACCGACTGGCGCAACGCCCGTGCGGTGCCGGTTGCCGAAGGCCGCTTCGATCTCGACGACTACATCGACTACGTCATCTCCATCCTGCATATGCTGGAGGGCGACGCGCACGTTGTCGCGGTCTGCCAGCCCTCGGTGCCGGTGCTCGCCGCGGTCGCGCTGATGGAGGCTGACAAGGACCCTTACGTGCCGCATTCGATGGTGTTGATGGGCGGGCCGATCGATACCCGGATCAATCCCAATGCGGTCAACAAACTGGCGGAATCGCGCGGTCTCGACTGGTTCCGCAGCCACGTTATCACCAAGGTGCCGTTCCCGCATTCCGGCTTCATGCGCGACGTCTATCCGGGTTTTTTGCAGTTGCACGGCTTTATGACCATGAACCTCGACCGCCATATCGAGGCGCACCGAAATCTGTTTCTCAACCTGGTCAAGGGCGACGGCGATTCGGCGCAGAAACACCGTGAATTCTATGACGAATATCTCGCGGTCATGGATCTTTCCGCCGAGTTTTATCTGCAGACGGTCGATACCGTGTTCATCCGCCACGCGTTGCCCAAGGGCGAGATGACCCATCGCGGCCGGCGGATCGATCCCGCGCAGATCAAACGCGTCGCGCTGCTGACGGTGGAAGGCGAGCACGACGACATTTCCGCGGTTGGGCAGACCGAGGCCGTGCACGTCCTGTGCGCGAATATTCCGGCCGAAAACAAGGCGCATTATCTACAGCCGGGGGTCGGCCACTACGGCGTGTTCAACGGTTCGCGCTTCCGCGCCGAAATAGCCCCGCGCATCGCCGATTTCGTGCTGTCGCACAACGGCAGGCGCGACGCGCGTCCGACGCCGTCGAAAGTTGCGTAACACCGATAAGCCTTTGCTTGATTGCGGCATTTTGGGCCGTGCAAAATCGCGTGGCGAACGGCGGCGAATATGGCAGTATTTCCGCGCTATTCTGCGATCGGGCGGACTTTCCGAATGCCTCTGCGCGCGCTGCTCTACCGCCGGCCGAGCGAACCGCCGGCCATCAGCATCACCTTCGAGCGCGAAATCTATCTGGTGCGCGTGCGGCGCCACCGGCAGGCGCGGCGCTATACGCTGCGCATCCATTCCGCCACGCGCGAGGTGGTGCTCACCATGCCGCCGCGCGGCAGCCTCAAGCAGGCGCGCGAATTTGCGCAAAAGCATGGCGGCTGGATCGCGGCGCGGCTGGGCCGGCTGCCGGAACCGGCGCCGTTCGCGCATGGCGCGGTCATCCCCTTGCGCGGCGTCGATCACCGCATCGCGCATTGCCGCGGTGCGCGCGGCACGGTGTGGGCTGAGACCGATGAGGCCGGCGAGCACTTGCTTTGTGTCGCCGGCGAAACGCCGCACATTGCGCGCCGGGTTTCGGATTTTCTCAAACGCGAGGTCAAACGCGACCTGGAAATCGCCAGCCGGCGCGCGGCCGAGGATCTCGGCGTCACGGTCAAGCGGGTGTCGATCCGCGATCCGTCCAGCCGCTGGGGCTCGTGCTCGACGACCGGCGTACTCTCTTACTCATGGCGGCTGATTTTCGCGCCGCCCTTTGTGCTCAATTACCTTGCGGCGCATGAGGTCGCGCATCTCATCGAGATGAATTACTCGCGGCGGTTCTGGCGCGTGGTCGAGCGCATCTGCCCGCACGTCGCGCGCGCCAAGTCTTGGCTCGACGCCCACGGCGCCGACCTGCATCGTTATGGGGTTTCCGCCGGCATGCGCTAGCATTGACCCGGCGCTTGCTACAGGGACACGTCATGCCCGGCACTCGGGTCCGGCTTCGCCGGCCCGAGCACATGCCTTGTCGCCGGGCATCCACGTCTTAAAACCTGCGTCATGCAAAGGCGTGGATGGCCGGGACAAGCCCGGCCATGACGAGGAAACTTTTCATGCTGCGTCCCGGCACCTTCGCGCTCACGGCATTGCTGGCAGGATTGAGCGCGGTCGGCCCGCTCACCACCGACATGTATCTGCCGTCCCTGCCGGACATCGCGCGCCACCTGGGCGCGTCGACCGCGCAGGTGCAGCTCACGATCTCCGCCTATCTGTTTGGCTTCGCCATCGGCCAAATCCTCTATGGTCCGGTGTCGGATCGGCACGGCCGCAAGCCGGTGCTGCTGGCGGCGGTCGGGCTCTATTGCGCGGCGAGCCTTGCTTGCGCGTTGTCGAACTCGATCGAGATGTTGATCGCGGCGCGTGCGCTACAGGCGCTCGGCGGCTCCGGCGGCATCGTGCTGGCGCGCGCGATCGTTCGCGATCTTTACTCCGGCGCGCGCGCGGGGCGCGAGTTGTCGTTGATCGGATCGGTAATGGCGCTGGCGCCCGTGCTGGCGCCGGTCGCCGGCGGCGCCTTGCAGATCGGCTTCGGCTGGCGATCGATTTTCTTGGCGTTGGTAGCGGCGGGCCTGTCGGGCGCCGGCGTCGTCTGGCTGCTGCTGCCTGAGACGCTCGGCCGGCGCGCGCCCGAGCCCGTTTCGGCATCGTCCATGCTGAAATCCTATCGCATGGTCGCGCGCGATCCCTGCTATCTCGCTTATCTCGGGCTGGCGGCGACCAGCTACGCCGGATTGTTCGCGTGGATTTCCGGCGCCTCCTTCGTGCTGCAAAATCTTTACGGGCTCACGCCGTTCGGCTTCGGCGTGGCCTTCGCGCTCGGCTCGATCGGCTACATGACCGGCGCGACGATGGCCGCGCGCATGGTGGTCCGGCATGGGATCGACTGCACCATCGGCTTCGGCGGTGCCGCCTGTGCCGCCGGCGGCCTTGCCATGGTGGCGGCGCGTCGCGCTCGGATTTACGTCGGCGGCTTCGCTGGTATTGCCGATGGCGATCTTTCTCGCCGGCCTCGGCCTGGTGCTGCCGCAGGCGATCGCCGGCGCAATGACGCCGTTTCCGGAGCGAGCAGGTGCGGCCTCGGCGTTGCTCGGCTTTGTGCAGCAGAGCATCGCTGCATTATGCGGAGCGGTGGTGGGAGTGCTGCTTGGGTCGAGCGCCTGGCCGCTTGCCGCCGCGGTGGCAGTGATGGGCTGTGCGACGCTCGCGCTCTGGATTGCGACGCGCGCGCTGCGCGCCCGCGTGGCTGGTTCGCGCTAGTTCCGGCTGTGCCCGAACAAATTGTCGAGCAGCCAGCCGTCGAGACTGGCGCCGTCATGTGCGCCCGGCGTGTTATTGGCAGCTTGGACGGGCGCCATGCCGTACAGTTGCCGGCGCCGGCGTATTGCCGCTGAACAAGCCCGGCAACGCGCCGCCAGCCGGCGGGCCGGGCAGGGCGGCGACCGGAACGCCGTGATGCGCGCCGCGCATGAAGCGGCTCCAGATTTCCACCGGCAGGCCGCCGCCGGTGACCTTCTTGGTCGGCGCGCCGTCGTCATTGCCGAGCCACACGCCGGTGACGAGATGGGCGGTGTAGCCGATGAACCAGGCGTCGCGGAAATCCTGGGAGGTGCCGGTCTTGCCGGCGGCCGTGCCAGCCCGGCAGCGCAGCCTTGTGGGCGGTACCGATCGTCAATGTCTGCGCCATCATCTCGTTCATCATCGCGACGTAGCGCGCGTCGATGATGCGGCCGAGCGGCTGCTCGTTGCGCATTATAAAGCACCTTGCCGTTGCTCGCGGCGACGCGCTCGACCACATGCGGCACCACGGCGAGCCCACCATTGGCGAACGGCGCATAGGCGCTGACCAGTTCAAGCGGCGAGACTTCCGAGGTGCCGAGCGCGATCGAGGCGTTGGGTTCGAGCTTCGAGGCGATGCCGAGCCGGTAGGCGGTGCGGATCACCGCCGCCGGGGAAAATTCCATGGTCAGGCGCACCGACACGGTATTGAGCGACAGCGCCAGCGCCTTGGCGAGCGTGACGGGGCCATAATATTCGTGCCCGTAGTTCTCTGGCTGCCAGCCCTTGATCCTGATCGGCGCATCCTGTCGCACCGTGTCGGGCGTCAGGCCGTGCTCGAGCGCGGTGAGATAGACGAATGGCTTGAAGGCCGAGCCGGGCTGGCGCTTGGCGGCGACCGCGCGGTTGAACTGGCTCTCGCCGTAATTGCGCCCGCCGATCATGGCGCGCACCGCGCCGTCCGGCGTCATCGCGACCAGCGCGCCCTGGCTGACGCCATTCTTGTCGCCCTTCTGCGCCATTTCCTCGGTAATCGCCTTCTCGGCGCCGGCCTGCAGGCTAGCGTCGATCGTGGTGCGCACCACGATGTCCTCGTCCACATGGCCGAGCACGTCATTGATCGCGTCCAATACCCAATCGGCGACATAATTGACCGCGCCGCCACCGCCTTGCGCCACCACGCGCGGCGGGTGCGCAAGCGCGACCTTTTCGCTCGCGTGCGTGATGAAGCCGAGGTCGGCCATGGCGGCAAGCACGGTTTGCGCGCGGCGCTCGGCGCCGTCGAAATTGCGCGTCGGTGCGAGCCGCGATGGCGACTTCACCAGGCCGGCGAGCAGCGCCGCCTCCGGCAATGACATTTCGCGCGCGGGTTTTCCGAAATAGCGCTGCGCGGCCTGTTCGATTCCGTAGGCACCGGAGCCGAAATAGACGCGGTTGAGATAGAGTTCGAGAATCTGCGTCTTGGAAAATTTCCGCTCCAGCCAGAGCGCGAGCAGCATCTCCTGGAGCTTGCGATGCACGGTCCGCTCTTGAGTCAGGAAAAGATTTTTCGCCAGTTGCTGCGTGATTGTCGAAGCGCCCTGGGCCACGCCGCGATGCAGAATATTGGCGACGATGGCGCGCGCGATGCCCCAAGGATCGACGCCATAATGCTCGTAGAAGCGCCGATCCTCGATGGCGATGAAGGCTTTCGGCACGTAGCTCGGCAGTTCCTTCAGCGGCAGCACGGCGCCGCCGCTGTCGCCGCGGGTGGCGAGCGGGTGATCGTTGACGTCCACGATCTGGATCGAGGGCGGCCGCTTGGGGATTTCCAGCGACTGGAGCGGCGGCATATGCGCGCCGGTCCAGGCGATGACGCCGGCGCCGCCGATGGCGAGCCACAGCCCGAGCACCAGGCTCCAATAGATCGCCCGGCCGATCAGCGAGCGTTTGCGGCGTATCTTGCGCGGCTGGCGCGTGCGTTTGCGTCTGGTTGGTTTGCCGGAGTTGCCGGCGCGGTCGCTCGCGCCGACACGCAATTCGGGTGCGCTGTCGAACACCGGCTCCCGGCGCGCGCCCGATTGTCCCTTGCCCTGCACCATCGCGCGACCCGACTCAAATCCATGCCGGCGGCAACAGCGCCGGCCCCCAGGGGTACGCTAGAGGGGGCGATTTAAGGGGCCGTTAAGCGGAAATTGGCAAGCAATTCCCGGTCTTTACCGGGCTCAAAGTTTGCCGTGCTCGCGTAGCACCTCGGCTGCGATCCGGTGTGCTTCATTTGCGGCCGGGATGCCGCAGTAAAGTGTGAGTAGCAGGAGCACTTCCTGGATCTGCTCCGGCGTGCAGCCGTTCTTTACGGCGCCGTTGAGATGGACGCGCAATTCGTTCGGATGCCCGGCCGCCGCCATCATGCCCACCATGACGAGCGATTTGACCGCTGGCGGCAGGGCCGAGCGGCTCCAGACGTCTCCGTATGCGTATGCATTGATGATGTGCTGCAACGGCTTGCCGAACTCGCCGAACGCGCTCATGCGCTTTTCCACCGCCTCGCGGCCGAACATGTCGATGCGCAGCTTGAGGCCGCGCGCGTGCTGGTCTTGGTCGTCCATCGTTTGATCCTCTCGATAACGTTGGGCGGTGCGCGACCGATTATTGTTGCGGCAGGCCCGCGGCGATCCGAACGTCGCTCCACCTTTTGTATTCGCTCGCCAGGAAATCGCCGAACTGCTGCGGCGTCGAGCTCTGGACCACGACGCCGACCGCTTCCAGGCGCTTCTTGACGGCTTCGTCGGCCAAGCTCTCGTTGAGCGTCTTGTTCAACTTGGCGATGATGGCCGGCAGTGTGCCACGCGGCGCAAACAAGCCGTACCAGGTGGTGACGTCGTAGCCGGGCAGCAGGCCGGAACTCGATGGCCGCCGGCACATTCGGCACCGCCGGAAAGCGATCCTTGCCGGTCACCGCCAGCGCCTTGAGTTGGCCGGACTGCACATGCCCGATCAGCGCCGACACCGTATCGAACATGATATCGGCGTGGTGGCCAAGCACGGCGTTGAGGGTTTCCGGTGTGGTGCGGAACGGAACGTGCAGCAGATCGACCTTGGCGCTTTGCTTGAACAGCTCGCCGGCGAAATGCTGGGTGGCAGCAAAGCCCGGACTTGCGAACACGACCTTGCCGGGATGTTCTTTGGCGTAGGCGACCAGTTCCTTGATGTTGTTGGCCGGAAAATCCGGTCGCGTCACGATCATCAGGCTGGCGGTCGCGATCTGGCCCACCGGCGCGAAGGCGGTGTTGGTGTCGTAGGGCATTTTCTTCGTCGTCACGGCGGCGATGATCTGGCCTGCGGTCATGATGCCGAGCGTGTAGCCGTCGGGAACGGCGCGCGCGACCACGTCATTGCCCAGGATGCCGCCGGCGCCGGGCTTGTTCTCGACCACCACGGCCTGGCCGAGTTTGGTCTGCATCGAGTTCGCGAGAATGCGGCCGATGATGTCGGAGCCGCCGCCCGGGCCGAACGCGATGATGAAATGAATTGGCCGCTGCGGAAAATCCTCGGCGAACGCAAGACGGGCGATGCCCGTGGTCGCAATCAAAGCGGCGGCGAGCGCGAACAAGAGCTTCTTCATGACGATCCTCCCCATGACGCCGCCGCAAAGCTCAGGGTTTAGCACCCCGGCGGCGGACTTCTTTTATCACGACACTGTTGTCCAGATCACCTTCGCCCGCGCGCACGCAGGCTTCAAGCACGTCGGCGTGCACTTCGAGCATGGCCAGTTTCTGCCTGGCGTTTGCCGCTTGATCGAGCATGAGGTGAACGTCTTTCAGGGTCTGTCTGGCGCGGCCTTCCGGCGCGAAGTCGCCGCTCAGCATTTTCGGACCTTTCGTCTCCATCACCTGCGAGTAGGAGGCCGAGCCGCGCGCCACCGCGAGAAACGCGGCTGGATCGAGCCCGAGGCATTCGGCGAAGACCAGACCCTCGGCCATCGCGAGCCGATTTAAGCCAAGGATCAGGTTGACCGCGAGCTTGGCGCGGCCGCCGTTGCCGATCTTGCCGACCTGAAAGCTGCGCGCGAACAGCGCATCGAACACGTCCTTCACCTCCGCGGCGATGCCGCCGTCGCCGCCGATCAAAGCGACGCCGTCGCCGCGCCGCACCTGATCGCTGGTCCCGGACACCGGAACATCGAGATAACGGATGCCGCGCGGGATCACGCGTCCGGCCAGCGCCACGACTTGATCGGGATCGCAGGTACTCATGCACAGCACGATCCTGTTCGAGCCCTCGCCAAGCGCCGGCAGCAGATGGCTCTCGATCACGTCCTCGACCTGGTCGGTATTGAACACGGCGATGATGATGCAACGCGAAGGACGCGCAAGTGCGGCGATCGAATCCGACGGCCTGCCCGCCGATTTCGGCCAGGCGCGCACGCCGGGCGGGATCGATGTCAAAGCCGACGATGGGGATGCCCGCGTCAATCAGCCGCCGGGCGTAGACTTCGCCCATCAGGCCGAGACCGACAATGGCAACCGGGGATTCGCGCATCATGCCTCTGCGGATGGCGGAATGTTATGCGAAAGCGCGGCCTACTGCAAAAGTTCAGGCTTTGCCGGCCTCTCAAAAATGATAGCGTGCCGTCCCCTGGCCAATTCGGAATTGCTGCTTGGACACGCAGGTCATCATCGTCGGCGCCGGCCCCGTGGGCTTGACGCTCGCCGTCGATCTGGGCCGGCGCGGCGTGCGCTGCATTTTGCTCGAGCAAAAGGAAGCGCCGCAGTTTCTACCCAAGATGGAGCGATGCAACGCCCGCACCATGGAAATCTACCGCCGCATGGGCATCGCGCAGAAAGTCCGCGATGCGGGGTATCCGCGCGACGCGCCGATGGACGTGTTCATCATCACCTCGCTGATCGAGCCGCCGCTGCTGCATTTGCCGTATCCATCGGTGGCGCAGGCGCGAGAACAGATCGCCGCCTGCAACGACGGAACCGCGCCGCGCGAGCCCTACCAGCTCATCTCGCAATACACGCTTGAGCCGCTGCTCAAATCGGTGGCGGAAGGCTTGCCGAGCGTGGACGTGCGCTACGATTGCGAATTTGTTTCCTTCGAGCAGGGTGCGGGTTCGGTGCGCGCGCGGGTGAGGACGAGCAAAGGTGACGCGGAGCTGACCGCGTTCTACCTCGTCGGCTGCGACGGCGCCGCCAGCGCGGTGCGCCGGCAGCTCGGGACAAAATTACAGGGCGAAGCCAACTTGATGCAATTCCGCCAGGCGCTCTTCCGCTGCGACGATCTGTTCGAGCGCATCACGATCGGCAAGGGGCGGCACTACCACGTCGCAGATGCGCAGGCGACGTTCCTGATCGTGCAGGATTTAACAAAGCATTTCACCTTGCATTCGGTGGTCGACAATGATGCCGACATGGCAATGATGTTCGAGAAGACCATCGCCATGCCCGTGCAATACGAAATGCTGTCGGTCGGGCAGTGGCGGCAGAATTTGCTGCTGGCGGACAGCTATGCGCAGGACCGCGTGTTCCTCGCCGGCGATGCCGTGCATCTGATGATCCCGACCGGCGGACTAGGCATGAACAGCGGCGTCGGCGATGCCGTCGATCTGTCGTGGAAACTCGCCGCCACGCTGCAAGGCTGGGGCGGGCCGAGGCTGCTGGCCTCCTACGACATCGAACGGCGCCAGATCGGCGCCCGCAATGTCGAGGCCTCGCGTTATGCTTCGCGCGGGCGGCGCGCCTGGCGCGCGGCATACAAACCCAACATCCGCGACGACACGCCGGCAGGGGCTGAGACGCGCGCCAACCTGACGCGCATTGCCGACGTGGAGCAGCGCAAGAGCAACGAGATGATCGGCGCGGAGCTCGGTTACCGCTATAGCGGCTCGCCCGTGATCTGGCCGGAAGCGGGCGAGGGCCCGGCGCACAATTTCATGAATTATGAGCCGACCACCTGGCCGGGCGCGCGGCTGCCGCACGTCTGGCTTGCCGATGGCAGCGCGCTGCACGACCGCATCGGCGATGGCTATACGCTGCTGCGCCTCGCCGGCGAGGCCGATGCCGCGCCGCTGGCCAAAGCCTTTGCCTCATACGCGGCGCCCTTTACAGTCCTCGACATCGGCGAGGCGCGCCCGCGCGACGTTTACGGCTGCGATCTGCTGTTGTTGCGGCCAGACCTGCACGTGGTTTGGCGCGGTAACCGGCTCGACGATCCGGTCAAGCTGGCCGCCGCCGCGACGGGCCATTGATAACCGTTTGAGAACTGGATTCCCGCTTGCGCGGGAATGAGCGGAGTGTGTAGGGAATCGCATGGCGAAAAACATTGCACTGACTTTGGCCTGCGGCGATTACGAGATCGTCCGCCCTTTGATCGACGGCCGGGTGCAGGCGGACGGGATCGATCTCACCATCCTGACCAAAATGGATTCGGCGACGCGCCATTGGCGTTTCCTGCGTGGCGGCGAATTCGACGCGGCCGAATTATCGGCCTCGTCTTATCTGGCGGCGCGCGACAATGATCTGCCGTTCCGGGCCATTCCGGTTTTTCTGCACCGCCGCTTCCGCCACGGCTTCATGTACATCAATACCGGAAAGGGAATTGCCAAGCCGAAGGACCTGATCGGGCGCAAGGTCGGCGTCAAGACGCTGATGACGACCGCGGTGCTCTGGATGCGCGGCATCCTCGAACACGAATATGGCGTGCCGCTTAAATCAATCGAATGGTTCGCCGAGCTTGAGGACGACGTCGAGGTTTCATTGCCTAAAGACCTCAAGATCATGCGGCTGCCGCACCGGAAATCCGTCGAAACCATGCTGGCCGAAGGCGAGCTCGATGCCGTGCTGCATTCCGACCTGATCAAGCCGATGCTGGCGAAGGATGCGCGCGTGGCGCGGCTGTTCCCGTCCTACAAGGACGAGGAAATCGCCTATTACAAAAAGACCGGCATCTTCCCCATTATGCACGTCATGGGGCTGCGTCAGTCGCTGGCCGAGCGGCACCCCTGGGTCGCGGTCAACCTGTACAAGGCATTCAACGAGGCAAAGGCGGTCGCCATGCAGCGCATGCAGAATCCGCGCATCGTCCCGCTCGCCTGGTACCGCGAGGCCTGGGAGGAGCAAGAGAACATCCTTGGACCCGATCCGTGGGAATACGGCTTGACCGACAGCAACCGAAATAACCTGGAGACATTGGCCGGCTATTCGCATGAGCAGGGATTGATCAAAAAAAAACCCGCGCTCGAGCAGCTCTTTCTCAATGTCTCGCAAGGCGGCAAGCGCGGCACCGAATTCCGTGTCTAGGGAATGATGGGATATCGCGTTACCAATACATGTGAAGTGGAGGGAACATGTTCGCAAAATCAAAAATATCTCTGATGGCCGGCCTGCTCTTTGCCTGCGGTCTGTCGGCTGCACAGGCGCAGGAGAAAGTCTGGAAGCACGGCATTCTTGAAGCCAAGAGCGATTCCGGCATCATCGCCATGGTGGCTAAAGGCGGCTTTGCCGAAAAGCGCGGATTGAAGGTCGAACTGCTTCAGATCAAGGCCGGCGCCACGCTGATGAAGGCGTTGATCGCGGGCGAGATCGACAGCGTCGACATGGGCGCGGCGGAATTGATCGTCGCTGGCGTACGCGGCACCGGCGTCAAGATCGTCGGTTGCACCTGGCCGGGCGTGCCGCAGGTCGTATTGGCCAAGGCTGAGATCAAGACGCTGGCCGACCTCAAGGGCAAGAATGTCGCAATTTCCTCGCCCGGCTCGCTGCCCGATCTTTTATTCCGCGGCATGCTGGAAACCGCCAACGTACCGGCTTCCGAAGTCAAACTGGCGACGCAGGGCGCCGATCTCGACCGCTACAAATCGCTGGTCGCCGGCATCACCGACGCCGCGGTGGTCTCGAACGAGTTCGAAGCCGTCATGCCGGCGAATATCAAGGTGCTGGCGAAGGGCAGCACGGCGGTTCCCAAATTCATCCGCCTGTGCGTCGCCACCAACAGCAAGGTGCTGGCCGCGCGCCGCGGCGACCTGGTGAAATTCGTTGCCGCGGAAATGGACGCTTATCAATATGCCGCCACCCATCGCGACGAAGCCATCAAGCTGGCGCATGAAATGACCCACGCCAAGCCGGACGACAAGCGCGCCGAATTCATCACCGACCAGGCGTTGCGCGACAAGCAGATCGATCCGACGTTGGCCATACCGGCCGATCGCATCGAATGGATGCAGGAGCTATTCGTCAAAGCCGGCGTCATTCCGAAAACCGCGCCGGTCAGCGCGCTGGTCGACACCGGCGTGCGCGACGACGCGGCCAAGCTGGCCGGAAAATAGCGGGCCCGGCTCGGCCCGCTTATTTAGCCGCTTTACCGCTTCCCTCGGAGCCCGCGAACAAAGCAATCAGCGCGCGCTTGATCGCCGCTTGCCGGGTTGGCGAAACGATTTGCGCGCCCATCAGGTCGGTCACGTAGAACACATCCACCACCCGCTCGCCGAAGGTGGCGACGTGGGCCGAGGCGATGTTGAGGTTGAGCTTGGACAACGTCGCGGTCATTTCGTAGAGCAGGCCGGTGCGGTCGAGGCCGGTGATTTCCACCATCGTATAGCGGTGCGACCACTGGTTGTTGATGGTGACCGTGGGCTCAAGCGCGAAGGCCTTGATGCGGCCCTTGGGAGCCGCGCGCGTTCCCGCCACGTCGGGCAGGCGCAATTCGCCGCGCAACGCCTTCTCGATCGATTCGGCGACGCGATTAGCGCGCCGCGTTTCGTCCTCGTCGCGCTCGAATTCGCGCGACAGCGAGATGGTGTCGAGCGCGCGCCCGTCGGTGGTGGTGTAGATCTGCGCGTCGACGATATTGGCGCCGGCCATGGCGCAGGCGCCGGCGATGATCGAGAGCAGCCAGGGATGGTCGGGCGCCAGCACCGTCAGCTCGGTCGCCGCGCTGCCGTCGAAGCTGATGACGGTCGAAAGCCTCTTGCCGGTTTCCTCGGCGGCGCGCACGAATTTGGCGTGCTGGATCTTGTGCGGCAGGTCCACCTTGAGCCAATAGGCCGGATAGAGCTTGGCGATATAGCTTTCCAGCCGCTCGCCCGGCCAGTCCTTCATCGACGCGCGGAATTCGGCCTGCGCCGAGGCGACACGCTGGGCGCGGTTGACCTCGGAGAAGCCGCCGGTGAGCACCGGCTCGGTCTCGTAATATAGCGTGCGCAGGAGTTGCGCCTTCCAGCCGTTCCACACGCCGGGACCGACGGCGCGGATGTCGGCGGTGGTGAGAATGGTGAGCAGCTTCAGCCGCTCGGCCGACTGTACCAGGGCGGCGAAGTTTTCGATCGTCTTGCGGTCGGACAGGTCGCGCGACTGCGCGACGCTCGACATGACCAGATGATGTTCGATCAGCCAGGCGACGGTTTCGGTATCGGTTGCGGAAAATCCCAGACGCGGGCAGAGGCGCCGCGCCACCCGCGCGCCTGCGATCGAATGATCCTCGATGCGGCCCTTGGCGATGTCGTGCAGGAACATCGTGATGTAAATCACGGCCCGGTTGCCGGGCAACAGCTTGTGGATCAAGTCGCTGGCGAGCGGCATGTCGCTGTTGGCGCCGCGCTCGATCTCCGCCAGCACGCCGATGCAGCGTAACAAGTGCTCATCCACCGTATAGTGGTGATACATGTTGAACTGCATCATCGCGACGACCTTGCCAAACGCCGGCACGAAGTGGCCGAGCACGCCGAACTCGTTCATGCGCCGCAGCACGGTTTCCGGATCGTTCTTGGACGTGAGGATTTCCATGAACAGCCGATTGGCTTCCTCGTCCTCGCGCAACTTGGCGTCGATCAACTTGAGCGAGCGGGTGATCGCGCGCATCGCGTCGGGGTGGAACGCGAGATTATGTTTCTGCGCCAAATGGAAAATGCGGATCAGGTTGACCGGATCGCGCTTGAAGACATTGGCGGCGGCGACGGTGATGCGGTTCTTGTCGACGATGAAATCGTCGCTCTCGGCGAGCGTGCGGCGTTTGACCGGGCGGAACTTTGCCATCACGCGGCTCAAGCACCGGCACGCTCTTGGCGTGGCTGTCTTCCAGGTCCGCGCACAGGATGGCGGTGAGATCGCCGACGTCCTTGGCGACCAGGAAGTAGTGCTTCATGAAGCGCTCGACGTCCTGCTGGCCCGGGTGCTCGGTGTAGCCGAGCCGCACCGCGATCTCGCGCTGGATGTCGAACGATAGCCGCTCCTCGGCGCGGCCGGTGATGAAATGCATGTGGCAGCGCACCGACCAGAGGAAATCCTCGCAAGCGCGGAATAGTTGATATTCCTGCTTGTCGAACACGCCGCGGTCGATCAATTCGTCCGGCTCGCGCACGCGGTAGACGTATTTCGCGATCCAGAACAAGCGTATGGAGATCGCGCAAGCCGCCTTTGCCATCCTTCACGTTCGGCTCGACCAGGTAGCGCGATTGGCCCGAGCGGCGGACGCGGTCCTCGCGCTCGGCGAGCTTGGCGGCGACGAATTGCGATGCGGTGTTGCGCACCACCTCGCCGTCGAAGCGCTTTACCAATTCGTCGAACAGCGCCTGGTCGCCGAGCAGGAACCGTGCTTCGAGAATGGCGGTGCGGATGGTCATGTCCGCCTTGCCTGACGGATGCATTCATCGACCGAGCGGGTGGCGTGGCCGACCTTCAGCCCGGTGTCCCACAGGCAATAGAGGATCGCTTCCGCGATCGACTCGCCCCAGGCAGTCTGCTTGTAGGGCAGCAGAAACAGCAGATCAATGTCGGAGCCGGGCGCCTGTAATCCGCGGCCATAGCCGCCGGTGGCAACCACTGCCATGCGTTCGGCCTCGGACGGATTCTCCGACGGGTAAAGATGCTTGCGCGCGAAGTCGAACAGCAAGCGGATGATCGCGTCTTCCAGCCGGCACAGCCGTTCGGCGCAGCGGCGTCCATGCCGGTCCTTGAGCAGAAGTTGCTCGGCCTTGGCGCGGCCTTCAATGAGCGCGGCCTTCAGCCGTTGCGCCAGCGCGGAGCGCAATTCGCGCCCGCCGCCGCTATGGGTTCCGGCGAGGCTTTCCAAATCGGCGGCGACGGCGCTGAAATCGATCAGTTCGCCCGAGCTCCGAGCCGGATGTTCGGACGCCGCGCGCGGGCCGGTTTCGAGGGCGAGGGAGGCCATGGGGGCATCGGGATAGCGGAGTGCGGGGATCAAGTCACCCGCTCCGGGAGAAGATATTCGCCATGGCCTGTGTTGCCAGGTGTGGCGGCCGATTTTTAAGCATCCTGCGGCTGGAAATCGCGCCCATCAGTATCGTGACGGCCGGCTCCGATTGTGGTTTCTTGTGCCGGCCGGGCGCGGTCCGGCCACGACAAGAACAGGGCGGGAGAGAATCGACAATGCGCATGTTCCAGGTCTGCGTCTGCGGTCAGCCGCTGAAGCTCAACGAGCAGCCCACGCCGCAACCGACCGGCACCCAGGTCCTGTTGAAGGTACTCGCCGCCGGCGTCTGCCACAGCGACCTGCACCTCGCCGACGGCTGGTTCGACCTCGGCGGCGGCAAGCGCATGAGCCTGCAAGACCGCGGCATGAAGCTGCCGGTCACGCTCGGTCACGAAAACGTCGGCGAAGTAGCAGCGGTTGGCCCCGAGGCCAAGGGCGTCAAGGTCGGCGACCGTATGCTCGCCGATCCATGGATCGGCTGCGGCGCCTGCGAGGCCTGCCGGCGGAACGAGGACAATCTTTGCATGGCCATGCGCAGCCTTGGCGTGTTCAGCAGTGGCGGCTATGCCGACTTTCTGATGGTGCCGCACCCGCGCTATCTGTTCGACATCGGCGATCTGCCACCGGAGCGCGCCGCGCCGCTGGCGTGCTCGGGCGTGACCACGTTCGGCGCCTTGAAGAAGGTGACGACGCTCAAGCGCGAGCCGACGGTGATCATCGGCGCCGGCGGTCTCGGCCTGATGTGTCTCGCCTTGCACCGGAAGATGGGCGGCCACGGCGCGATCGTGGTCGACATCGATCCCGCCAAACGCGAGGCCGCCAAAAAAGCGGGCGCCACGGCGGTGGTTGACGGTAAAGCGGCCGACGCGGCCGACCAGATCAAGAAGTCTTACCAAAGGCGGCGCCTGGGCAGTGATCGATCTGGTTGGATCGTCGCAATCGGCTCGGCTCGGCTATGACAGCCTGACCAAAGGCGGCAAATATATCATCGTCGGCCTCTATGGCGGCGATCTCACGGTGTCGCTGCCGCCGATTCCGATGCGCGCGCTGACAATTCAAGGATCATATGTCGGCAGCGTGCCGGAGATGGCGGAACTGATGGAGCTCGTGCGCCGCACCGGGCTGCCGGACGTGCCGGTTACCACCCGTCCGCTCAAGGACGTGAATGCGGTGATGGATCAGTTGCGCGCCGGCAAGGTCGTGGGCCGCGTGGTGCTCACGCCCGCTTCTTGATCCCTCCCCTGAAAGGGGAAGATGGCGACAAGCGAAGCGAGGAGCCGGGTGGGGTAACTCTCCGGCGTATTCCCCACCCGGCGCGCTGAACGCGCGGCCACCCCTCCCCTGCGGGGGAGGGATAAGAAGGAAACGCAGATGGACGGCAGCGAATTGCGCGCCATGCAGGCGCCGATCAAACGGCGTTACAAGGACGATCCGAACGCGGCGGTGGTCACCTTGAAAGCCAAGGGCACGCTCGACAACTCGAATATCGCCTGCAAGGTCGAGACCGGGCGCGCGCTTGCCGCCGCCGGCCTGCATCCGGCGACCGGCGGCTCTGGGCTGGAGCTGTGCTCGGGCGATATGCTGCTGGAGGCGCTGGTCGCCTGCGCCGGCGTCACGCTCAAGGCGGTGGCGACCGCGCTCGACATTCCGCTCAGGTCCGGCCGCGTATCGGCGGAAGGCGAGCTCGATTTCCGCGGCACGCTCGGCGTCGCCAAGGACGCGCCGGTCGGCTTCCGCGAAATCCGGCTGCGCTTCGATCTCGACACCGACGCCGCGCAGGACAAACTCGATCAGTTGCTCAAGCTCACCGAACGCTATTGCGTTGTGTATCAAACGATCGGGAACGGTCCGCCGGTGGACGTAAAGCTGGCGCGGATCTGGGAATCATCATTGTCCCTCGATCTTTATTTTGCGCTTACGCTCGGCGTCAAAATGGCCATCACCGCCGGCTTCCTGCTGGCGGCGACCGTGATGGCTGAACGCTTCGGCCCGCGGGTCGGCGGACTGGTGGCGACGCTGCCGATCAGCGCCGGGCCGGTCTACATCTTTCTCGCGCTCGACCACGACGCGCATTTCATCGCGCAAAGCGCGCTGGGCAGCCTGGTCACCAATGCCTTCAACGTTGTCTTCGCGCTGAGCTATGCGCTGCTCGCACAAAAGCGCACCTTGTCGGTAAGCCTCGCCGGCGCATTTGCAGCCTGGATTGCGCTGGCCGGGGCGGGCGACATGGTTGCCTGGACGATTGCCATGGCGGTCGTTCTCAACACCGTCGCGGTCGGCTTCGCCTTTTGGCTGTCGGCGCCATTACGCCACGCGCCGATGCCGCGCGTTCACACGCGCTGGTACGATCTCGTGCTGCGCGCCGCGATGGTGGCCCTGCTGGTCGGAACGGTAATCACGCTGAGCTTCCGCATCGGGCCGACGGCGAGCGGCAATCTCGCGGTCTTCCCCATCGTGCTCACCAGCATCATGATCATCCTGCACCATCGCGTCGGCGGGCCGGCCACGGCGGCGGTGATGGCGAATGCCGTGATCGGACTCGGCGGATTCGCCATCGCCGTTATCGTGCTCAACCTGACCGCCGACCGTCTCGGCTCACCGCTTGCGCTCTCGCTCACGCTTGCCGTCTCGCTCGGCTGCAATCTGCTGCTTTATGTCGTGCGCCAGCGGTCGGTGACGAAATGACGATGTCGCCCGAACTGGCGTTCCTGCTCGGCCTTCTGCTCAAAATCGCCATGACCGCGACCATCGTGGTGGCGGCTTCGGTGGTGGTCGAGCGCAGCGGGCCGTTCGTCGGCTCGCTGATCGCCGCGCTGCCGACGGCGGGCGGCGCCGCGATGATCATTTTGGCCCTCGAGCATTCGCCGTCCTTCATCGCGGCGAGCGCGGTCGGCAGCATGATCTCCAACGCAGTATGCGCGATATTCGCGCTCACTTATGCGACGCTGGCGCAGCGGCGCTCGTTGCTTGTCAGCCTCGGGGCTGCGTTTTTGGTGTGGCTCGGCTGCGCCGCGACCTCGCGGTTGGTGGATTGGAGCGCGTCAAGCGCCGTGCTGTTGAACGCGGTCGTTTATCCGGTGGCGATCTTCGCCGGCCGGCGCTTCCGCGCGGAAGGCACGGTGAAACGCGTCGCCTTGAGCGTCGCCGATCTCGCCTGGCGTGCCGGTGTGGTGACGCTCTGCGTCATCGTGGTCACGGCCGCCAGCAGTTCGATCGGCTCCTATTTCTCTGGCGTTTTCGCTTTCTTCCCGGTGGCGATGGGGTCTTTCTTCGTGATTTTGCACCCGCGCATCGGCGGCCCGGCTTCGGCCAGCGTGGCGGCGCATGTGCTCACGCCGCTGATAGGCTTGGGCCTCGGCCTCTTGGCCGTGCACTGGCTCGCCGAGCCGATCGGGGTGTGGTGGTCTTACGCGGCCGGCCTGAGCGTCGGTATCGGCTGGAATGCGCTGTTGTGGGGCTCGCGGCAGTGGGGCAACAGGCCGGCGTGAGGCGTCACCTCTTCGCTGTTTCGCCGAGCTTTGCCTTCAACATATAGAGCGCCTCCATCGCCTCGCGCGGCGACATCTCGTCCGGATTGAGCGCGGCGACCGCGGCCACCACCAGTTCGAGCGCGTCGTCCCGCGTGTCCTGCGGCGGCTTGTAGGGCGCCGCGAACAGTGGCAGGTCCTCGAAGCCTTTCGGCTTGGCGCGGTCTTCCTGCTCGAGCTTTGCCAGCACCAGTTTGGCGCGTTCGATCACCCTTTGCGGCAGGCCTGCGAGCTTCGCGACCTGGATGCCGTAGGAGCGGTCGGCCGAGCCCGGCACCACCTCGTGCAGGAACACGACGTCGCCGTGCCATTCCTTCACGCGCACCGTGGCGTTGTGCAGGCGGTCGAGCCGCGCGGAAAGCGCGGTCAGCTCGTGGAAGTGCGTTGCGAACAACGCGCGGCATTTGTTGACGTCGTGCAGGTGCTCGACGGTCGCCCAGGCAATCGACAGGCCGTCGAACGTGGCGGTGCCGCGGCCGATTTCGTCCAGAATCACCAGAGCGCGCAGCCCGGCCTGATTGAGGATGGCGGCGGTCTCGACCATTTCGACCATGAAGGTCGAGCGCCCGCGCGCGAGATCATCGGCGGCGCCGACGCGCGAAAACAATCTGTCTACCACGCCAATATGCGCGGCTTTCGCCGGCACGAACGACCCCATCTGCGCCAGAATCGCGATCAGCGCGTTCTGGCGCAGGAAAGTGGATTTGCCCGCCATGTTGGGCCCGGTGATCAACCAGATACGGCCAACCCCCTCCTTATCCTCCCCCGCTTGCGGGGGAGGGAAGGGTGGGGGTGGCGGCGACAGATTGCAGTCATTGGCGACGAACGGCGTGCCGTCGCGCGCCAGCGCCTGTTCCACCACTGGATGGCGGCCGCCTTCGATGACAAAGCCGTGGCCGTCGTCGACAACGGGGCGTGCGTAATCGCGCTCGGCCGCAAGCGTGCCAAGCGCGCTGGCGACGTCGAGGCTGCCGAGCGCTTCTGCGCACTCCTTGATCGCCGCGCTTTGCGCGATCACGTCCGCGACCAGCCGTTCGAAAATCTCAAGTTCCAGCCCGAGCGCGCGATCGGCGGCGCTGGCGATCTTGGCTTCCAGTTCGCCCAGCTCGGTGGTGGTGAAGCGCACCTGTCCGGCCAGCGTCTGGCGATGAATGAACGTGGCGTTGAGCGGCGCGGCCAGTAATTTCTCGCCATGCTGTGCGGTGACCTCGACGAAATAGCCGAGCACGTTGTTGTGCCGGATCTTGAGGCCGCGGACGGCCGTTTCCTCGGCGTAGCGCGATTGCAGCGCTGCGACCACGCGGCGGGATTCATCGCGCAAGGCCCGCGTTTCGTCGAGCGCCGTGTCATAGCCTTCGCGCACGAAGCCGCCATCGCGCTTGAAGGCGGGCAATTCGGCGGCCAATGCCGCGGACAATTCAGTCGCCAGCATGCCGTCCGGCTTGCGGCAGCTTTGCAGGGCATCGGCGATTTCTTGCGGCGTGTCTTTCAGTGCTCCCAGGGCGCGGGCGAGCTCGGCGGCGGCCAGCACGCCGTCGCGGATGGCGGCGAGATCGCGCGGGCCGCCGCGGCCGACCGCCAGGCGGGCAAGCGCGCGGGCAAGATCGGGTGACGCCTGCAGACGGGAGCGGGTATCGGAGCGGGCCGCGCCGTCATCGACAAAACTAGCCACCGCGTCGAGCCGCCGCGCAATCGCTGCGGGGTCTGTGAGCGGTGCCGCCAGCCGCTGCGCCAAGAGTCGCGAGCCGGCCGACGTGACGGTGCGGTCGATCGATTCCAGCAGCGAGCCGCGTCGCTCGCCGGAGAGCGTGCGCATCAATTCGAGATTGCCGCGGGTGGCCTGATCGATCGCGATTGAAGCGCCTGCGCTTTCACGCAACGGCGGCGACAGTGGCGGGCGTTTGCCGACTTGCGTGCGCTCGACGTAAGTGACGCAAGCGGCGGCGGCGGTGAGTTCGAGCCGCGTCAGCGTGCCGAAGGCCTCGCTGGTCGCCACAGCGAAGAACGAGGTCAGCCGCCGCTCGGCGGTGGCGCCGTCGAACACGTCGCGCGTCAAAGGCGTCACCGCGGGCAGCGTGCGCCAATAGGGCGCAAGGTCCGCCTCGGCGAACAGCGCGTCGGAGACGATGATCTCACCCGGCTCCAGCCGCGCGATTTCGGCCGGCAGCGACAGACGGTCGCATTCGGCGATGCGGAATTCGCCGGTCGAGATGTCGATCCAGGCGAGCGCAAAGCGCGCATCCTCGTCGCCGGTGCGCGCGCGCGCGACGCTGAGCAGATAGTTGTTGCGCCGCGCGTCGAGCAGCGTGTCTTCGGTCAATGTCCCCGGCGTGACCAGCCGCACCACGTCGCGCCGCACGACACTCTTATTGCCGCGCTTGCGCGCTTCGGCCGGATCCTCGAGCTGCTCGCACACCGCGACGCGGTGGCCGAGCGCAATCAGCCTGTGCAAATACTCGTCGGCACGAACGACGGGGACGCCGCAAAGCGGCACATCGCGGCCGAGATATTTGCCGCGCTTGGTGAGCACGATGCCGAGCGCGCGCGAAGCCGTTTCGGCGTCCTCGAAGAACATCTCGTAGAAGTCGCCCATCCGATAGAACAACAGACAGTCCGGATTGGCGGCTTTGATCTCGACGTATTGCGCCATGGCCGGCGTGACGCGGCCGTTGTCGTCGCCTTGCAGCGGTTCGGGCTCGGCCATGCCGATGGGTTGCGTGAGTGCCATAGGCCGGGAGGTTAGCAGAAGTGGGCAAGGCTTCCAGCTAAGCACGGCGTCATGCCCGGCTTTATGCCGGGCATCCACGCCTTTTCTGCATTACGGCGTGAATGGCATCGGAAGTCGGGCTTGCCCGACTTCCGCACTAAATATGAGCGCAAGTCGGGTGAACCCGACTTGCGGTGACAAGCCCGGCCATGACGTCGATTACATCTTGAACTTCACGCCCGTAATCGCTTCCAGATTGCCGTGCCAGATCTTTTCCTTGTCGGCGTTCGGCATGTCGAGCCCATCGAGAATGCGCAACGTCTCGCGCGTGTACTGCGTGCCCTTCTCCGGATCGAACGGGCAGTCGGAGGCGAACACGATCTTGTCGAGGTCGTAGAAAGCAAACCCTGCGTGGGTCGCCGGCTCGCCGCCGAACACCGCGGTATCGGCATAGAACGAGTGCTTGAAATAATCGAGCGGGCGTTTCTTCAGTTTTTTGAGAATAATGCCTAAATCCTCGCCCGAAGTGCGCGAGCCGAGCTGGTCCCAGCCCGGGCCGATGCGGCCTTCCAGCATTGGCACGATGCCGCCGAAATGGTGCGTGATGATCTTCAAGTTGGGATATTTGTCCATGATCCCGGAGAATACGAGCCGCGCCATCGCCGCAGCGGTCTCGTAGGACCAGCCGAAGGTCCACCAGATTTCGTACTTGGATTTTTTCTCCGTCAAATAATCCGGAAAGTTCGCCGCGCGCGCCGGATGCATCCAGATCGGCTTGTTCAGACGGTTCATGGTTTCCCAGAACGGCTCAAACGCCGGATCGTCGAGCGGCCGGCCGGCGATGTTGGTATGTATCTGCACGCCGAGTGCGCCGTTCTTGATGGCGCGTTCGCACTCGCTGACGCCGACATCGGGCGCGGCCAGGGCGTTCTGCGCCACCCAGCCAGGGAATTGATCGGGATACTTTGCGCAAATTTCGGCAAAACCGTCGTTCATCAGCTTGACGTATTCGTTCACCTGCTCGCCCTTGGCCAAAAGCTCGACCGGCGGCATCGGATAGGAAAGAATCTGCGCGTAGTCCTTGAATTGATCGACCACTTTCCGGCGGACATCGAGATCGTGAATGCAGGGGATTTCGCGCACGCGCTTGCCGATATCGGCGTGGCCGCTTTCCACGATCTTGTTGAAAAACTTTTCCGGGATGAAATGGGTATAGGCGTCGACGCGCATGAAGCTTCCTCCGTGACCGATGTTTTTTGTTGGACGGCTGACCGCTCAATAAGGCGTGATGACGTTGAGCAGCGCCTGACGGTGCCCGTTGACGACGGCTTCGCGGGCGCGCATGAGTGCGTTGGGCAGGTCGGCCGGCTTCTCCACGCGTTCGGCATAGGCGCCTTGCGCCTGCGCCATCGTCTCGAAAGCGGGCGACGGGTCGAGATCGGCGAGGCTGCGGCCATCGTTCTCACCGGAGACGCCGTCCTTGAACATCGACAGCGTGGCGCGGCGCACCGCGCCGTAGCGGCTGTTGTTGAACACGATGGTGAGGATCGGCAGCTTTTGCGTGGCGGCGATCCAATGGCCGACCATCGGGTTGGAGAACATGTAGGCGCCGTCGCCGAGCGTCGCGACCACGAAGGTGTCGGGCGCGGCGAGCTTGATGCCGAGCGCCGCGCCGAAGCCCCAGCCGAGTCCGCCGGCCGGCCCCAGCGCGTAGAATGTGCCCGGCTTCTCGCGCGCGCAGTGGTCGGGCCGCAGCGGATATTCGTTGACGATGATGGCGTCCGGCCCGACCGCTTCGCCGATCGCGCGCGAGAGATATTCCGGCAAGATGGTTGCGGCCACGCCTGAATCTTTGGCGAGTTGTGCGCGCCTGGTGCGCATGCGCTCGGTCAGCCGCGCGCGCCGCGCGGCGATGCGCGCCTCCGCCATTTGCAGGCGTGCTTCCACTGCCCCGATCAGCGCTTCCAGCGCGTTGACCGGCCCCGCCTGCACCGCGAGATCGCTCGGGAAGCTGCGCATCGGGTAGCGCACATAGAACGGCTCCTCGCCGACATGCGCGACGCGACAGCCGGCCTGCGGCTGCTGTCAGACTTGGCAGCCACGGCACGTCGGATTCGAGCGCGATCACCAGGTCGGCGTCGGCGAGCAGCGCGCCCGGCTCGAAGCCGAAATGCATGGCGTGGCTCGACGGCAAGCAGACGCTGCGCGGATTATGCGCCACCACGGGGATGGCGCAGCGCTCCGCCAGATGGGCGAGCGCCGGTACCGCGGCGGCGGGCAAAACGGAGGTGATGATCAGAGGACGCTCGGCCGCCACGATCCATTCGGCCAATGTCGCTATCGCCTTCGCATCAGGATGCGCCGGCGCCGCTTGCGGACGCGGTTTCATCGGCGCGATCGGCTCGGTAAGCGAAGCCGACAGCGGCTCGCGCGGCAGCATCAAATAGACCGGTCCGCGCGGGTGCGCCATCGCGACTTCCACGCCTCGCGCGACCATGTCGCCGGTCTGGGCCGGCACGCGCAATTCGTAGTCCCACTTCATCAACTCGCGCACCATGCCGGCCTGGTCGAACATTTCCTGGCCCCACTGGATCGGGCGGCTGCGCGAGCCGAACGAGCCCTTTTCGGTGATCGGCGTGCGCCCGGCCGAAAGCACCAGCGGCACCCGGTCGCGCGACAGGTTGATGAGATTGTTGATGGTGTTGGCGGTGCCGACGGTGGTGTGAACCATCACCGCCTGCGGGCGCCCGGTCATCAGATAGGCGCCGTGCGCCATGCCGACCGCCAGGTTCTCGTGCGGAACCAGGATCGGCTTCGGCACCTTGGCATTGGTCTTCTTGGCCCGGCCGAACGCTTCCACGATCGGCGGAAAATCGGTGCCGGTATTGCAGAAGAAGTAGTCGACGCCGTGGTCAGCGAGCGCGCGCAGGAATGCCTCGGCGGCGATTGCCGGTCGCTCGCGCCCGCCTGTCGTAACGGCCATGCGTTTCGCCCCGTATGGCGCCCGCGGTTGGGCGGCGGACGCCGTGTTTTGAGGAGTTCTTACGCGACGGGCGAGAGACTGACAACGGAGGGGGCTATTCCGCCGCGATGCGGAAACTTCCCTGGCCGTCGATCTCGGTGAGGCATTTGGCCAGGCTTTCACCCTCCGGATCGACCAAAGCGGCGGCGCGCGCGCTGGCGATAGCATCGGCGGCGCGTTGCGGCGGGATGGCGCCCGCCAGCGCCGGGCGGATCACGCGGACCTCGATGCCGCGGTAGTTGGAAAGCCCGCGCGCATACGTATCGCCATAGCCCTTGATCAGCCGGGCGCATTCGATGACTTCGAGCGCCAGTGCGGGAGAGCGCCACGCCGGCCTCGGCGATCAGCGCGAGCCATGATTCGATCTGCGCTTGCTCCTGCTTGAAGCGACGGCCGTGCGGGCGCAGCCAGCGCAGCTTGGCCAGCATCAAAAAGCGCAGATAGCCGCTAATCGAGGTCGAGTTGATCTCCATGCCGAAATAGACGCGGCCGAGCCAGCCTCGGCGCGTGCTTAAGGAGAGGATCGGACGCGCCAGGAACGGCGGTAGCAACTGAGTGAGTTCCTCGATTCCGGGTTTGAGGAAATCGTGCACCGAGAACGGTTCGTCGTTCACCCGCAGCTCCTCGCGCGCGATGCGGCGCATACGCTGCGGCGCGATCTTGGCCTGCGCCACCCGCACCACGTCTTCGTACGACATGCGCACGGCGAGATGGCGCGCGGCCTCCTTAAGCAATTTGCCCGGCGTGCCGCCGGCGGCGTCGGCGTCGACCAAAGCGCGCAGCCGGTCCAGATAGAGCCGCGCGTAACCGACACCCTGGTAGGCGATGAGCCGCCGTATGCCTTCGATCGCCGTCGGTTGCGCCAATGCCGGCAGCGAGTAGGTCACTTCATGTTCGAGCAGGTCGGGCGTGGTCGGCGCGTGCCTCTTTTTGTCGGCGGTCTTTGCCGGCGCGATTTTCGCGCGCGCGGCTTCTAACCCGGCACGGAAGCCGCGCAAATTGCTGTCGACCGATTTGCCGTCGGCGCGGATGGCAGCTTCGAACCGCTCGGCGGTGATCGGCAGGCGCTGCGAACCGGCGATGGCACCTAACATCACGGCGTTGATGATCGAGCCGCTAAGCTTCGCGAGCGCGTCCATGTCGATCAGCAGGGTGTCGCGTGCGTTGTCCTTGACGGTCTTGATCAGCTTGTCCTGGTCGAAGCGGCCATCACCCATGGCGATCTTCTCGTCCATGGCATAGAAGCGGCTGAGCGAGGCGATGAGATGCGTGCGCGCGGGCGTGATGAAGCCGTTTGCGACCATGCGGCCGGCTTCGAGCATTTCGCTCGCCACCGCGATGTCGATGTCGCCGACGCCGGGCGTGAGCGCCAGCACCGGGCGCTTGCCGTTAAGCTCGCGCGCGCGAACCGGGAAAATCTCGATGTAATAGGTGGTGGCGCCGGTGCGCTGCGCGACGCCGGGGATCGAGGTGCTCTGCACCGGGAAACCGGCCTCGGCCGTCGCCGACACGATCCAGTCGGTCAGCACGCCGCCGCCTTCGCCGCCGAGCGCGGCGATCAGAAGCGTGATGGGCCGCGTCGCGCTCATGATGCAGCTTTCGCGGCGGTCTCGCCGCCATAGCCGCCGAGCCAGCCGATGACTTTCTGGCGAATTCGAAACGCCACGCGGTCGCGCCAGGTGGCGTTGCGCACGATCTCGGCGCGATAGAATGACGGGCACAACACCGCGGCATGCGCGACCTCGCCGCACAGCCCGCAGCCCACGCAGGATTCGATCACAGTCGCCACCGGATCGCTGCGCAGCGGATCGGTCGACGGTTTCACCGTCAGCGACGGGCAGCCGGACAGGCGAATGCAGGAATGATCGCCGGTGCAGATTTCGTCGTCGACGCCGTAGCGCGTGCGGGTCACGCGCTCGCCGCGCTCGAGCTTGACGGCATCCTCGGCACGCGCGCGGCGCTGGCGCGCGAGCTGGCACTCGCCGTCGGCGATGATCACTTTCAGGCCGCGCTCGGCGGTGCGCATGGCTTCTTTCAGCGCCTTCACCATCACGCTGACGCTATAGGTGCGAACCGTGCGCAGCCATTTCACGCCCATGATGCGCAATGTCTGCTCAATATCCATGCCGGGCACCGCGCCGTCGCGGCTGGTCACGCTCGACGGGATGTATTGCTGGCCGGTGGCCGAGGCGTAGCCGTTCTGCATCACGATCAAAACGCCGTCGCCTTTGTTGAACAAATTCGAGGCGACGCCGGTGATCAGGCCGTTATGCCAGAAGCCGCCGTCGCCCATGATTGCGATCGGGCGCTTTTCCATGTTCGGCGTCACCGCCGCGGCGCTCGCCAGCGACATGCCGTAACCCAGAATCGAATTGCCCATGCTGAACGGCGCGAAGGTCGCGAACGAGTGGCAGCCGATATCGGCGCTGATGTGGGTCGGTCCCAGTTCGCGCTGCATCAGCTTGATGGCGGAAAACACCGGCCGCTCGGGGCAGCCGGTGCAAAAAGCGGGCGGGCGCGGCGGCAGCGGCCCAAGCGCGGCGGCGGCTTTCGCTCTTGTGCGCGGTGAGCGCCGCGCGCGTTTTCCGCAACGGTGTCGGCGTCGATGCCGTCCGGCTTGGCGGCTTGCAGAAAGGCCGCCAGGCCTTCCAGCAGCACCTCGGAGGTGTATTCGCCCGCCTGCGGCAGCGGACCCTTGCCGAGCACGCGGGTCTGGATGTCGGCGCGGCGCAATTCGACGTTGACCGCCTGCTCGATGTAGTCGGGGTGGCCTTCCTCGACTACGAGCACCGCGCGCTTGTTCGCGCAGAATTCGCGGATTTCCTCCGGCACCAGCGGATAGACCACGTTGAGCACCAGAAGCGGCACGCGCGAGGCGCCGAACACGTCGGCCAGCCCCATGCGCTCAAGCGCGCGCAGCACGCTGTTGGTCAGCCCGCCCATGACGATGATGCCGATATCGTCGAGGTCGCCGTCGATGCGTTCATTGAGCTTGTGCTCGCGGATGAAGGCGCGCGCCGCAGGCAAGCGCTCCTCGACCTTCAACTTCTCCTGGCGTAAAGATCACCGGCGGATGCGCCAGCCGCGCGTAGTTGAAACGCGGCGGGCCGGCGAGTTTGTCGAAGCCGGAGGCACAAGCCCTTGCGATTATCCTTGGCGGCGAATTCGCCGGTGGCGTGGCAGGCGCGGATGCGCAACTCCAGCATCACCGGGGCGTGGCTCGCTTCCGACAGATCGAAGCCTTTCTCCACCGTGCGCACGATCGACGGCAGATCGGGGCGTGGATCGAGCAGCCACATCGAGGATTTCAGCGCGTAGGCATAAGAGCGCTCCTGGATGACGCTGGCGCCTTCGCCGTAATCCTCGCCGAATAATGATCATGGCGCCGCCGATCACGCCGGGCGACGACAGATTGGACAGCGCGTCGGCCGCCACGTTGGTGCCGACGATGGATTTCCAGGTGACCGCGCCGCGCAGCGGATAATTGATCGAGGCGCCCAGCATGGCCGCGGCGGAGGCTTCGTTGGAGCAGGTCTCCAGATGGACGCCGAGCTCGCTCATGATGTCCTGCGCATCCACCAGCACGTCGAGCAAATGCGAGACCGGCGCGCCCTGATAGCCGCCGACATAGGACACGCCCGATTGCAGCAGCGCTTTGGTGACGGCCAGGATGCCTTCGCCGCGGAAGGTCTCGCCGTCGCCGAGCCTGAGCGCCTGCACCTCTTTTTTGAACGAGCGTTCCATCGTCAGGCCTTGGATAGATAGTTGGGACCCCAACTATATTACCAGATTTGGCTCACATATGCGAGGGCAACCAAAGCGCCAGGACCGGGAAGGCGATCAGGATCACCAGCCGGATCAAGTCGGTAATGATAAAGGGGATAACGCCCTTGAAGATCGTCGTGAAAGCTTCACGTCCTTCACCACGCTTTTGATGACGAAGACGTTCATGCCGACCGGCGGGTGGATCAGCCCGAGTTCCACCGTCATCACGATAATGATGCCGAACCAGATCGGGTTGAAGCCGAGATGGGTGACGACCGGGAAGATTATCGGCACGGTCAGTATGATCATCGCCATGGCGTCCATCAGGCAGCCCAACACTAGGTACATCAGCATGATCAGTGCGAGCACGCCGTAGGAGCCCAAGCCCAGACCGGTGAGAAATTCAGTGACCCTCTGCGGCGTCTGCGTGATGGTGAGGAAATAACCAAAGATCAAAGCGCCGATCAGCACGGTGAATACCGCCGCCGCCGTGCGTGTGGCCTGCAGCAGGGAGGCGAGGGTTTTGTCCTTGTCGAGCCGGCCGGTGAAAACGCCGATCAGGAATGCGCCCGATGCGCCGACGCCGCCTGCTTCGGTCGGCGTGAAGCGCGGCAGGAACGGCAGGCCGTAAAGTCCGCCGATGACAAAAACGAAAAGCAGAAGCGGCGCAAGAATATTCTTCAACCCCGCCAACCTCTGCCGCCAGGCAATGCGCGGGCCGGCGGGCAGGAAGCCAGGACGCACTTGGCCGATGACGAAGATGGTCGTGAGATACATCGTCATGGCAAGCATGCCGGGAACGACACCTGCGATGAACAGTTTGCCGATGTCCTGCTCGGTGATGATGCCGTAGACCGCGAGCACGATCGAGGGCGGCAGCATGGCGCCGAGCGTGCCGCCGGCGGCGATAACGCCGGTGGCGAAGCTTTCCGGATAGCCGAAGCGGCGCATCTCGGGATAGGCGACCGCCGAGAAGGTCGCGGCGGTTGCGACCGACGAGCCGCAGATCGCGGCAAAGCCGGCGCAGGCAACGACCGTGGCGAACCCCAATCCGCCGCGCAAATGTCCGACGAACCCGTTCGCCGCCTTGAACAGATCCCGGCTCATGCCGGAATTGGACATGAACATGCCCATTAGCAGGAACATCGGAATGACGCCGAAGGTGTAATCGGTCACTGTGCGCATCGAGGTCTGGCCGACAAGCTTGAGCGCCGGCTCGCCGCCAACCAGATAGCCAAAGCCGGAAACGCCGACGAGGCCCATCGCCATGCCGACCGGTACGCGCAGCAATATCAGCGCGAACAAGGCGATAAAGCCGAGGATAGCGACAGCATCGGTGCTCATCGCGCGCTCATTCGACCGGCTTGACCTTGGCTTCGTGCATCAACTGCGGCTGGAAGATTAGCCGGTAGGTGCGAATGGCGATCAGCAGCACGGCGGACACGTCGCCCGCCCAGGCGACGGCGAAAAACGGCCAGGTCGGCAGCCGCAGGTCGAAGGTGAGCACGTTATCGTTATAAGTGCCGCGCACCTTGTCGAACAAAGTGTAGGTCTGCACCGTCACCACGAACAACAAAACCAGCGTGGCGAACACGTCGATGAAGCGCTGATAACGCGGGCCGACATTGGCCCAGACCAGATCGACCGTGATGTGGCCGCCCCGATAGGAGGTCGCGGCAATGCCCCAGAAAATCAGAATTCCAAGCAGCAGACGGCCGAAGTCGAACGAATCCGGGATCGCGTAGTTGAACAGGTTGCGCAGCAGGACCGAGATAAAGATATCGGCCGCAACGATACCGACAAATCCGGCCGCCACCCATTCGATGGTGTCGATGAAGCGATCCATGTAGACGCTTTTCATGCCGGTCCCGGACAGCGCACAAAAAGTACGGCAGCGAGAATTCCCGCCGCCGCGCTCTCGATCAACGGGGAAGGATCACTTCGCCAGCGCGTTGTATTTGGCGAGATCGGCGCGCAGTTCCTTCATGGCAGCGTCGGGATCGACGCCAACTTTCTTGACGCCGTCAGCCCAGGTCTTGACCAGCGGTTCGGCTGCTTTCTTCCACATCGCCGTTTGCTCGGGCGTCAGCTTGTAGACTTCCTGTCCCAACTCGGCCCTTACCTTGTCGACGCCGGCGTCCTCGAACTTGCCCCACGGCCCGCCGACGCGGGCGGCCGCATCATTGGTGCAGTTGTCGTCGATCGCCTTCTTCTGGCGCGGCGACATCTGGTTGTATTTGTCCTTGTTGAAAACGAAGGCAAAAGTCGTCACATAGAGCGGCGCCTCCATATGGTATTTCGTCACCTTGTCGATGCCGAACAGCACCAGCGATCCCCACGGGAACGTCACGGCGTCGGCCACGTGGCGCTCCATAATGTCGCGCACTTCCGGCGCGGAGGAGTTGACGTTCGTACCGCCGAGCAGCGTCACCAGATTTGCAATCGTCGCGTCAGCGGGGCGCACCTTCATGCCCTTGATGTCCGCCGGCACGACGATCTTCTTCTCGCTCGAATGGAACGAGCTCGGCGCGTGAATGAAGGCGAGGCAGAACTTGATGTCCTTCATCTCCTTGGCCGCGTATTTGCGATACCAAGCGTCAAGCCCCCGGGTGCCGCCCTCCGTGGCCGAGATGAGGAATGGCAATTCGCCGGCGGCGATCACCGGGAAACGGCCGGGCTGATAGCCCGGATTGACGTAGGTAAGATCGGCGATACCGTCGCGCGCCATGTCGTAATGGTCGAAGGCCTTGCCGAGTTGTTGGGCTGGATAGACCTTGTAATGCAGCGTGCCGCCGGATTCTTTCTCGACCGCCGCGCCCCAGTCTTCCAGCGCCTTCTGCAGCGGATGCGACGCCGGCACCCAATGCGACAGCTTGAGTTCGAAAGTTTTTTCCTGGGCGGGTGCCGCGGCGGGAATACCGATCAGGATGGCGAGCGCGGCCGCGCAGGCGGCGAGGCGGGACAGCATGGATTTCCTCCCTCGGTTGGTGCTGGTTTTGTCGCCAGCTTTTTCTAATATTGAGCCGCATGTCGCGGGCATTGTAAAGGTTATAGTTTGATATCAAACTATGTGCCGGGCCGCCGGGTGTTGGCGGTCAGCCGGGGCGACCGAGATGAAGATGACCAGCGGCGGCGGCCGTGTGCGGCGCGGCAAGAATGGCGAAGCTATTGCCGAATCGCTCAGATTCGGCCCGCTCGAACATTGGGTCGGGTTCAATCTGCGCATGGCGCAGGAGCACGCCTTCCACGCGTTCTCGCGTCGCTCGCAGGAGATCGGCGAGAACCCGGGCCGCTTCGCCACATTGACGCTGATCGCGCGCAACCCCGGCATCAGCCAGACCGCATTGAGCCACGCCAACGGCCGCGACAAATCGAGCCTCACGCCGGTGGTCGAGGACCTGGTGCGGCGCGGGTTGGTCGAGCGCAAGCGCATGCGCGAGGACCGGCGCGCCTATCGGCTGAATTTGACGCCGGCCGGCAAGAAGACGCTGACCATGCTCACGCGCTGCGCGCGCCGGCATGAGCGCGTGCTCGACAGCATCATCGGTCAGCGCGACCGTAAGCGCTTCATCCAGATTTTGAAAAGGCTGGCGGCGGAGATCGAGTAGCGGTCTTCAAAACGTCTTGAATTTCGCCAGCACAGCGTCCGGAATCGGATGCGATTTGATGCCGCCGCTGGCCGGATCGCGCACCACCCAGACGCGGGTTTCCGAACATTCGACGCATAGTTCCCCGTTGCGGCTGAGCCGATGCTCGATCGCGAAGCTGGTGCGGCCGAATTTGACGGAGGTGTCCACCGTCACGTCGTCGCCGAAGCGCGTGGGTTTGAGGAAACGCGCGCGCGTTCGCGCCAGCGGGTAGCCGGCGAAATCGAAGACCTTGAGCGATTGCAATTTGGTCAGCCCGAGCGCGCGCTCGAACAGCGCCGATGTCGAGGCGTCGAAGATTTCGAAATAGCGCGGATAGAAAACGATGCCGGCGGGGTCGCAGTCGCCCCACTCGATCCGCACCTTGCGGGTGTTGGTGAAGGTCATGGATCGGTATTAGCCGTCTTGCCGGCGCCGGGCCAGCCAAACCGTATGACTGCCGCAAGCGGGATCATCGGGCACGAAATTGACAACGTCGAATTCGTTGGCGGCGAGCAGTGAGCGGTATTCGTCGGGTGCGAGGCTCGCATGGTAGAGCGGATCGCCATGGAAGTCGCCGATGTCCTCGCCATGGCGCGGCCCGCTGGTGAACAACAAGCCGGCACCCGCCGTCGCGTGCGCGCAGAAAATCGGAAACATGAGGCGCTGGTCGTCGGGGGACAGGTGGAAGAAGCTGTCCCACGCGATCAGGCCCGCGAAGCGCATCCCCAGCGCCAGCATGCGCATGTCAGCCACCAGCCAGCGCTGGTTCGGCTGGCTGCTGTGACAAAATGAAATCAGTGTCGGCGAGGAGTCGACGCCCGTGATGTCATAGCCTTGCGCGATCATGTAATCGGCGATCGGCGCGCCCGAGCCGCATCCGATGTCGAAAATCTTCTTGCCCGCAGGCAGCACGGCGATGAGCCGGTCCAGCCAGGGCTTTTCGAAACTTACCCCGGTCCGGCTGCGATCCGTTGCCCGGTGGTGCGCGTGGCGCTCGTAGAGGCCGACGATGTCGTCCGCGCTCATGCTCAGCGCGGCGCCAGGCGGATCGCGCCGTCGAGGCGGATCACCTCGCCGTTGAGATAACCGTTGTGGATGCAGTGCAGCACCAGCGCGGCGAATTCGCGCGGCTCGCCCAAGCGCTGGGAAACGGCACCGAAGCGCCGAGCAAATCTTGCACCTCCTGCGGCAAGGCGCGCAGCATGGGCGTGCCGAAAATTCCCGGCGCGATGGCGAGCACGCGTACGCCGAAGGCCGCGAATTCGCGCGCTGCTGGCAGCGTTAAGGCTGCGACGCCGCCCTTGGACGACGAATAGGCTGCCTGCCCGATCTGACCTTCGAAGGCCGCGACCGAGGCGGTCGACACGATCACGCCGCGCTCGCCGTCGGGGAAGGCAATTCGAGTGGTTGCATGGCGGCGGCCACGAGCCGCATCATGTTGAAGGTGCCGATCAGGTTGACGCGGATGACCTTCTCGTAGTCCTCCAGCGGCATTGGCCCGTCGCGGCCGACAATGCGCTTGGCAGGTCCGATGCCGGCGCAATTGATCAGGATGCGCGCCGGGCCGTGTACGGCGCCCGCGGTTTCCACCGCCGCCTTCGCACCCTGCGCGTTGGCGACGTCGCAGACCACCGCGACACCCTTGATGCCGACAGCCACGTCGGCAGCGCCTTTTTCGTTGAGATCGAACACCGCCACCTTGGCGCCGGCAGCCGCGAGCGCCCGCGCGGTGGCCGCTCCCAGTCCCGATGCGCCGCCGGTGACGATCGCCGCTTGCCCCTTGATTTCCATGAGCCGGGTTCCTTTAAGCGTCTGCGACGGCGATCGCCCGGGAGGATAGCGGCGTCGCATAAAGCTCGTCCACCAGCGCGGCGCGGTTCTTCAATACCGCGCGCTGATTGATCGAGCCCTTGTCGGTCATTTCGCCTTTGTCCATCGACGGCGGCTCGGCCATCAGGATAGTGCGCGCCACCCGCGTCGACGTACCGCGACTGGCCGCGGCAAGCTTGGTGAGCAGTTCGGCGAATTTCGCGCGCAGGCGCGGCTCGCCCAGCACGGCGGCAGGCGTCGCGTCAGCCGCAAGTCCGCTCAATTTGCGGCAGGCTTCGATATCGGGGATCACCAGCGCCACGATGTCGTCGCGGTCGGGCCCGGCGAGCACCACGTCACGCACATAAGGCGCGAAATGATCGATAAAGCGGGCCCGCAAGGGGCCGACGCTGGTCCAGGTGCCGGTCGATAGTTTGAAATCCTCGGCGAGGCGGCCATCGAACAGCAGGCCCTTGCCGGCGTCATTCGGATCGACGAATTTCAGCGCGTCACCCAATTTGTAGAAGCCGTCGTCGTCAAACGCCTCGCGCGTGAGCTGGTCCTGCCGCCAGTAGCCCGGCGTGATGTGCGGGCCCCGCAGCCGCGCTTCCAGCTTGCCTTCGTTCGGCACCAGCTTGAGTTCGACGCCCGGCGCCGGCAGGCCGATATTGCCGGGCCGGTCGAAATCCCACGTGCAGGCCAGCGCCAGCGGTGCGGTTTCGGTCGAGCCGAGCGAGGATAGAAAAATAATGCGCTCGCCGGTGGTCTCGATCGCGAGCCGGGTGAGGTCGTCCCAGGTGGTCTGGTTGAGACCGGCGCCGGCATAAAACAGAACCTTCAACCGGCTGAAAAAATTCCGCGCCAATTGCTTGTCGGCGCGGAAATGGGGAATGAGCGCCTCGTAACCTTTCGGCACGTTGAAATAGATGGTCGGCGCGATCTCGCGCAAATTCCGCGACGGTCTTCGGCACGCCCGGCGGCGTCGGATTGCCGTCGTCGATATAAAGCGAGCCGCCGTTCACCAGCACCATGTTGAAGTTGTGATTACTGCCGAAGGTGTGGCTCCACGGCAGCCAATCCACCACCACTGGAGGCTCGTCGACGATGAAGGCGAAGCCGGCGGCGATCATCGCCTGGTTCGAACACATCATGCGCTGGGTGTTGATGACGGCTTTGGGCGATTGCCGGTCGAACCGGAGGTGAACAAAAATTTGGCGATCGTGTCGGGCGTGACCCGTGCGTGCGCGGCGGCGACGCCCCCCAGTCCTCGGCGCCAAGCAAGTCGGCGAACAACGTCGTGGGGCGGTCGCCCAGCGGATTGCGCGTCACTACCAGTTCGATATCGTCCGGCACCGTTTGGTAGAGCGCGCGCGCGAACGGCCCGCCGTCATCGGCGAGCACCATGCCGGGCGTGAGCAAATTGATGATAGCGCGCAATTTTCCGAAGTCGCTCGACAGCAGCGAATACGCCGGCGAGATCGGTGCGTAGGGAATGCCCACATACATCGCAGCGAGCGCGAGCAGTGCGTGCTCGATGTCGTTGCCGGAGACGATCGCGATCGGCCGCTCGGCCGACAGCCCGCGGCGCAGAAGCGCTGCACCGATGCGCTTCGCCGAGCCGAGCACTTCGGCGTAGCTGAGCGTGCGCCAACGGTCCTTCGCATCTCGCTGCGCCAGGAATATACGGTCGGGTGCGGCGTTCGCCCAGTGTTCCAGGGGCTCGCTCAGATTGGGGTGATAAGGCGGCAGCACCTGTGTGGTGCGGATGTGGATGACGCCGCTTTGCGCGCGCTCGAGCACGGCATCGAATTTGCCCAGCCGCACCGGGCGCAGCGGCGCCGACGCGCGTGGTGGGGGCGCTGGTGCCGTCGTTAAGCTCATGTTTGGCCGCGCGTGACCTTGGGCGCGCGCTTTTCAAGAAAGTCTTTAAGACGCGCCTTGGCCTCGCCGTCGGCTTGCGCGATCGACGACATCAGCGCCTCCGCCGCATAACCGCTGGCCGGATCCATTTCGGCGATGCGCGGCAGTGCGTGCATGACCGCAAAATTGGTGAGCGGCGCATTGCCGGCGATGCGGATCGCGATCTCGCGGCCCTTGGCATATCCCTTGCCTGGCTCCACCAGATAGGTGGAAAGCCCCATGGTTTGGCCTTCCTCGGCGGAATAAGTGCGGCCAGTGAGCATCATGTCGGTCATCCGGGCAATACCAATAAGTCGCGGCAGCCGTACCGAGCCGCCGCCGCCGACATAGATGCCGCGGCTGCCCTCGGGCAGCGCGTAATAGGCCGAGTGCTCGGCTATTCGCACGTGCGCGGCTGCTGGCGAGCTCCAGCCCGCCGCCGACCACCGCACCGTGCAGCACGACGACCGTCGGGACCTTGCCGAATTGGATCTTCTCGAAGGCGCGATGCCACAGTCCGGAATGGGCGATGCCTTGCGTGACGTCGCGCTCTTCCAGCTCGCTCAAATCGAGGCCGGCGGAAAAATGCTCGCCTTCGCCATGCAGCAGAACCGCGCCGATGCCGTCGGGCAGGGAGGTGAAGAACGTCTCGATGCCGATGATGGTCTCGTCGTCCAGCGCATTGCGCTTGTGCGGGCGGTTGAGGCGCAGGATAGCGACATTGCCGTGCCGCTCCGCGTGCAGCGACGCCGGAAGGTTGGGAAGAGAATTATCGGAAGCGCTGCTCATGAATCGATGGTCGCGTCGGCGGTGGTCAGTTCAACCCCGGAGCGGGCGAAACTCCCCCGCGTTTCTGCCATGGAACCATTGATGTCAATGCCGCGGCAAGCGTCCTCGACGACCACCGCCTTAAATCCTTCGCGGCATGCGTCTTCGGCGGAGTAGCGGACGCAAAAATCGAATGCCAGACCGGCGAGCACGACGCGCGTCAAGCCACGCTCGCGCAGATAACCACCCAGCCCGGTCGGGGTTTTGTGGTCGTTCTCGTAGAAAGCGGAATAGGAATCGATCGGCCGGCGGAAGCCTTTTCGCAGTACGAGCTCGGCGTGCGGGACGCGTAAGCCAGCATGAAGCTCGGCGCCCGGAGTTCCCTGGATGCAGTGATCGGGCCACAGCACCTGCGGGCCATAGCAGAGCGGAATCGCATCGTAGGGCTTTTTGCCCGGATGCGTCGAGGCAAATAACTCGTGTCCGCGCGGATGCCAGTCCTGTGTCAGGACGACATGGGAGAAGCGCTCCGCCAGACGGTTGATCGGCGGCACAACCTGGTCGCCGTGCGGAACCGCGAGGGCGCCGCCGGGGCAGAAGTCGTTCTGCACGTCGACCACCAGCAGGACATTGCCTTCGCCGATAGCCGGACCCATCGCCATGACAGTCTCTCCGTATGCCCGCCCGATAACGACGGTGGAATTCACTCCACCTCGTACACATCGAGCCGGACGGCGTGGGCTTCGCGTTGCCCCCGCGCCAGCGCCAGGATTCGGTTGAGCCAGGCAACCGACGCATCGGCGGTCTCGAACCGCATCACGGTGCGGAAATAATAGAGCGCGGGGTCGACGCTGTCTCCCCGCACCAGCCGCTCCAGCACCGCCGGCGGACCATGCCGCAGACCATCGCTTGTGACCAGAATGCGCGCGCCGTCGTCGGTCTCGACGGTGTAGCGCGCTTGAATGTCGGCGGCGCCGTCGCTGCGCACGATCTGCCAATCGGCGCCGCCCGGCAGAATGCGGCCGGACAGCTTTGGCCCACGCACGGTTCCCCCGGTAATGTCGATGATGCGGCGTTCGCCATAGGGCGTGCGGCCGAGATTCATAATGGCCGCGAGTTCGGCGTGAATTGTGAAGATCGGCTTGGACGAGAGCATGGCGGACCTCGGCTGGAGCCATTTGACCCTGCCAGCCGGCAGCCGTAAATACGGTGCCGCAACCGGGAAACCCTGCCGCATGGCGCGTATTTCATCGCTCGCCGAAGCCGTCCAATCCGCCGTCCGCGACGGCGACACGGTGGCGCTGGAAGGATTCACCCATCTTATTCCGCATGCCGCCGGCCACGAAATCATTCGCCAGGGCCGCAAGCATCTCACCTTGATCCGCATGACGCCGGACCTGATCTACGATCAGCTCATCGGCATGGGCTGCGTCGACAAGCTCGTGTTTTCGTGGGGCGGTAATCCGGGCGTGGGTTCGCTGTATCGTTTCCGCGATGCGATCGAGAACGGCTGGCCCCAGCCGCTCGCGATCGAGGAGCATTCGCACGCCGCCATGGCCAACGCCTACGAAGCGGGTGCGGCGGGTTTGCCTTGCGCGATTTTCCGCGGCTATATCGGCGGCGACCTGCCGAAGGTGAACGCCAAGATCAAACGCGTGACCTGTCCGTTCACCGGCGAGGAACTGGCGGCGATCCCGGCGCACCGGCCGGATGTGGCCGTAATCCACGCGCAGCGCGCCGACAAAGCCGGGAATGTCATGATCGAAGGTGTGCTCGGCGTGCAGAAGGAAGCGGTGCTGGCATCGAAGCGCTCGGTGGTGACGGTTGAGGAGATCGTCGACGAGCTGCCGCCGGATCGCAGCCTCAACACGGTCGTGCTGCCGCACTGGACTGTCGGCCACGTGGTCGAAGTGCCGGGCGGGGCGTTCCCGTCTTATGCGCAGGGCTATTACCCGCGCAATAACAGTTTCTACAAGCAGTGGGATGCGGTCTCGCGCGAACGCAACTCCTTTCTTGCATGGATGAAAGAACACGTGCTGGCAAAAGGCCCCGAGGCCTTTGCCATGCACGCGCACAAAGTTAGCGCGGCGGCGGAGTAACGGAAATGGCCGACTACAAGCAGAACGAGATGATGACCATCGCGGCGGCGCGCGCGCTGAAGAACGACGACGTCTGCTTCGTCGGTATTGGCCAGCCGTCGGCCGCCTGCAATCTCGCGCGCCTCACGCACGCGCCCGGCATCACGCTGATCTATGAATCCGGCACGCTCGCCACCAAGCCGAACATATTGCCGCTGTCGATCGGCGACGGCGAATTGTGCGAGACCGCAATCACCACGGTGTCGGTGCCGGAAATGTTCCGTTACTGGCTGCAAGGCGGCCGCATTAAGATCGGCTTTCTCGGCGGCGCGCAGATCGACAAATACGCCAACCTCAACACGACGGTGGTCGGCCCCTACGACAAGCCGAAGGTACGATTGCCCGGCGGCGGCGGCGCGCCGGAGATTGCCACCTCGTGCGGCGAGATTTTCATCATCATGGCGCAGAGCAAGCGCGGCTTTGTCGACAAGCTCGATTTCGTTACTTCGATCGGCCACGTCACCGGCGGTGCCTCGCGTGCTAAATTGGGCGTCGAAACCAAGGGGCCGACCAAACTCATCACCGACCTCGCGATGTTCGAGCCCGATCCGCAAACCAAAGTGATGACTGTCGTCTCCATTCATCCCGGGGTCACGCGCGAGCAGATTTCAGGAGAACACCGGCTGGAACGTGCGCTTTGCCTCGCAGGTTGCCGAGACGCCGGCGCCGACGGCGAAAGAACTCGAGGTGCTGCGTGAATTGCAGACGCGCACCAACCGCGCGCATGGCGAGGCGGCGTGATACGCATGCACGAACTGAAATCCGTCACCCTGAGGCGCGAGCCGCGACAGCGGCGAGCCTCGAAGGGCGACGGCCCGGGCCACTCATCCTTCGAGGGCCGGCTTCGCCGGCCACCTCAGGATGACGGAGTTGTTAGGTTATGAGCATGACCAAAAAAGCGCACGACGTCTTTATATGTGACGCGGTGCGCACCCCGATCGGGCGCTACGGCGGCGCGCTGGCGAAAGTGCGCACCGACGATCTCGCCGCGATGCCGATCAAGGCGTTGATGGCGCGCAATCCAAAGGCGGATTGGGAAAAGCTCGACGAGGTCTATTTCGGCTGCGCCAACCAGGCCGGCGAGGATAATCGCAACGTGGCGCGCATGGCGTTGCTGCTCGCGGGATTGCCGGTGAGCGTGCCGGGCGTGACGCTCAATCGCCTTTGTGCTTCCGGCATGGAAGCGGTCGGCACCGCGGCGCGCGCGATCCGCGCCGGCGAGATGGAATTCGCTATTGCCGGTGGCGTCGAATCGATGACGCGGGCGCCGTTCGTGCAAGGCAAAGCCGACGAGGCGTTCTCGCGCAAGGCCGAAATCTATGACTCCACCATCGGCTGGCGCTTCATCAATCCGCTGATGAAGCGCCAATATGGTGTCGATTCCATGCCGGAAACCGGCGAAAATGTCGCTGAGGAATTCCAGGTCACCCGCGCCGATCAGGATGCTTTCGCATTGCGGTCGCAACAGCGCGCCGCCAAGTCGATCGCGTCCGGCTATTTCGCCAAGGAAATCGTGCCGGTTGAGATCGCCGGCCGCAATGGCGAAACCGTCAAGGTCGACAAGGACGAGCATCCGCGCGAAACCACGCTTGAACAACTTGCCAAGCTAAGGACGCCGTTCCGCAATCCTGGCACGGTGACGGCGGGCAATGCTTCCGGCGTCAATGACGGCGCCGCGGCGTTGATCATTGCCGCCGAGGCGGCGGTAAAAGCACACGGCCTCACCCCGCGCGCGCGCATTCTCGGCATGGCCTCGGCGGCGGTGCCGCCGCGCATCATGGGCATCGGCCCGGTGCCGGCGACGCAAAAGCTGATGGCGCGGCTCGGGCACAAGATCGGCGACTACGCTGTGATCGAGATCAACGAGGCCTTCGCCTCGCAATCGCTCGCTTGTCTGCGGCAGCTCGGGCTGGCCGACGATGCCGCACACGTCAATCCGCATGGCGGGGCAATCGCGCTCGGCCATCCGCTCGGCATGTCGGGCGCGCGGCTGGCCCTGACCGCGGCACATGGCCTGGAAGAAATCGGCGGTAAGTTCGGGCTCGCCACCATGTGTGTCGGTGTCGGGCAGGGTGTTTCGCTCGCCCTCGAACGGATTTCCTGAAAAGGACAACAGCAATGTCGCTGATCTATCCCAAGGAAAGCGTGGGCGTTTTTCCCAAGCATCTGTCGCCGGAATATCGCAGCACGGTGAAACGCTCGCCGTCGAAGCCACTGGTGATCGTGCCGCACACGCTGTCCGAGCTTACCGGACCTGCCTTCGGTCACGACGCGGTGCAGGACGGCGACAACGACCTCACTAAGCAGCACGCCGGCGAGCCTTTGGGAGAGCGCATCATCGTGCACGGCCAGGTGCTGGACGAGGACAAGCGTCCGATCCCTGAGACGCTGGTGGAAATCTGGCAGGCCAATGCTTGCGGCCGCTACGTGCACATCGTCGATCAGCATCCGGCGCCGCTCGATCCGAATTTCACCGGCGCGGGCCGCGCCATCACCGACAAGAACGGCTATTATAAATTCATCACCGTGAAGCCGGGCGCCTATCCCTGGGGCAACCATCACAACGCCTGGCGGCCAATCACATTCATTTCTCGGTGTTTGGCCAGTCGTTCCTCACGCGCCTCGTCACGCAGATGTATTTCCCCGGCGATTATCTGTTTCCGTTCGACCCGATTTTCAATTCGGTAACCGACGAGAAGGCGCGCGCACGCATGATCTCCAGCTTCGATCTGCAGAACACGGTTCCCGACTGGGCGCTCTGCTTCCGCTGGAACATCGTACTGCGCGGGCGCGAGGCGACGCCGTTAGATACGGACAAACACTAATGTCGGAGATCACGCCAATGTCGGAGATCACGCCGTCACAAACCGTCGGCCCGTTCTTCGCCTATGGCCTGACGCCGGACGGCCGCTGCCAATGGGATCCCAATGGCCACTACAGCTGGAAGGAGACCATCGGCGACAATCTGATTACGCCCGACGCCACGGGTCAGAAAATCCGCATCGAGGGCTGCGTGCTGGACGGCGACGGCATGCCGATCAACGACGCCATGATCGAAATCTGGCAGGCCGATGCCCAAGGCCGTTATGCCCATGCGCGAGGCGAGAAGCCGCGCCCGAACGCCAAGTTCACCGGCTTCGGCCGCTCCGCCACCGACAAGGACGGCATCTACTCATTCGACACGATCAAGCCGGGCGTCGTGCCGGGCCCGAACGGAGCGCCCCAAGCGCCGCATATCGTGGTCTGCGTCTTCTCGCGCGGCATGCTGCGGCAGATCTATACGCGGCTGTATTTCTCCGACGAGGCGGCAAACGATGCCGATCCGATTCTGAAGCTGGTGCCGGCCGACCGCCGCGACACTCTCATTGCCCACAAGCAGGGCGGCGGTACTGCCACCTATCGCTTCGACATCCGCGTGCAAGGCGATAACGAGACGGTTTTCTTCGATATCTGAAGGACTTATCGCTGGGACGCGCGGCCCATTATTTGCCCGCATTTTGCACGAGATGATGGGATATTGCCCATTATCTACATCGTTTGATCTACTTAAAGGCGAGTATACTCCATAATTATTGGAGTTGGGCAAAGCCCACCCACTTCGCCCATCTTTCCAATTCTCACTTTATACGATTGACGAATAACGACGGACTTGGTTTCCTGGCGCTGAGCCGGCCATCAGAGCCAGCCAGGAAACGCGCCCATGAACGATCAAATCCTCCAGGAGATCAGCGAATTCTGCCGTCAGCGCGGCTTGGCTAAATCCACCTTCGGTCGCCGCGCGGTCAATGACGGCAAACTCGCCAACCGTCTGCGCAACGGCGGCCGCATCACGACTGACACTTTAGAGCGCATCCGCAGCTTCATGGCGCGCAACGCCGATGCTGCGCCGGCGCGCCGCCGCATGCTGTTCGACGCAGCCCCGCCGGTGGCGCTGCCCGTGGTCAAGCCGCCGGCGCCGTCGCTCGCTTCCGGCCAGGCGAGCGACGACCCGCAGCGCAATTTCCGCTTCTTCGACAACCGGCAGAAATATCTGCTGTTCGTGAATACCTGTAGCGAGAAATGGGAAATCGCGCATCGCGTCGGCATGGAACTCGCCAATATCCATCCGCGCCCGCCGGCGGTGCGCGTGTTCGACGCCGGCGTTGGCGACGGCACCGTGCTGGCGCGCGTGATGCGCACCATGCACGACCGCTTTCCAACCATGCCGTTCTATATCGTCGGCAAAGAAATCAGCCTGGAAGACATCCGCCTCACGCTGCACAAGATGGCCGACCGTTTCGTCGAGCATCCCTCCACCGTACTCGTGCTCACCAATCTCGCTTATGCGGAAGCGCCCTGGCTCGCCGTGAAGTCGCTTTCCGCCGCCACCAGCCTGGTGTGGAAAGAACTGGCCATGGACGGCTCGACTGCGCACAGTTTCGAGCAGCAAATCACCGCGCTGGAGCCGTTCCTTGCCGAAAACTGGAAAGCGCGCGTGTCGCCCAAGAGCGGCAACCCGGTCTATGAGCGCCCGGTCATTTTGGCGATCTATCGCAACGACCACAAGTTTTTGCTCGACCAGATCGTGCCGAAACCGGGCGGCACCGTCGCCGATTACGATCTGGTGATCGCCTCGCAGCCCTATCGCGCGCGCGCCTCGCTCGAGTTCAAGGCCAAGCGCGTGTTGGCGCCGCTCGCCCGCGCGCTCGGGCAGGGCGGCCGCATGATCGCGATCCATTCTTACGGTCGCGATCCCGGCATGGAGATCATTCACAAAGTGTGGCCGAATGACAACCCGTTCATGCACAGCCGCCACGATTTGCTCAAGGAAGTGAAACACGAGTTGGGCGCGGCAGGCCGCGATCTTAATTTCAACGTCTATTCCGATCAGCGCTCGCTGTTTCGCTACGATATGCACACGCTGCCGTCGGAGATCTCTTCCTCGATCGGCACCTCGACGCTGCTCGCCGCGTGGAACGCGGCGATCTACGTGGCGCAGATCGAGGACGACCGGCTGTCCGACGTCAACAGCGACCGCCGCTACATCGAGGCGACCCGCGACGTGTTGCAGAAACAAGGCGGCCTTTGGTTTTACGATAAGTCCTTCGTGATCTCTCACCGGCGCGAGTAGCGCATGACGCCGAACAGTTTCTCGCGGCGGTTTTCGATCGAGGCCACGCGGCCCGGCGCGGCCGAGATTGCTGCGCTGGCCGACCTGATGCCGCCGGGCACGCCGGTCTATTTCTCGGCGGTGCCGACGATCCAGCCGCCTGAGCTGATCGCCGCGGCGACCTTGTTGCGCAAGTCCGGTCTGGAGCCGGTCGTTCACATCGCTGCGCGGCGCATTCGCGCCGCCGCCGACTTTCAAAATTTACTTGCACACCTGCGCGGTGAAGCCGACGTACGCCGTATTCTCGTGATCGGCGGCGATGTGGACGCAGCGGGACCTTATCCCGACGCGTTGGCGGTGATCCAGAAAGGCAAATTGTGCGAGACCGGCATCGAGGAGATCGGTATCGGCGCCTATCCGGAGGGCCATAACCGCATTCCGGCCGCCCGGCTTGAAGCCGCGCTTGACGAGAAGATCGCGGCCGCCGCCGCGCAAGGGCTTGGCGTGCACATCGTCAGCCAGTTTTCCTTTTCGCCCGACCGCATCGTGGCATGGCTCAGGCAGCTGCGCGCCTGCGGTATCACCAGACCGGTAAAAGTCGGCATGGCCGGCCCGACCAGCATGCCGGCACTGCTGCGCTATGCCAGGCGCTGCGGCGTCAATGCCTCGCTGCGCGGGCTGATGTCGGGCGCCGCGGCCGGCCTCATCGGCAATGTCGGGCCCGACCGCATCATCGAAACGCTGGGCGCGGCCGGCGATCTGGGCGATGCCGCGCCGCATTACTTTTCATTCGGCGGCGCGCTTGAAACCGCACGCTATGCATGCAAATCCGCGCATGGAAGTCGTGGCGCCGGCCGTGCTATGGCTCATTTCAAATAAAACCTGCCGCCCGACCGGCGGGCCGATTTGCGGAGGAAATCATGACTCAAAGAACCAAGCCGCCATTTCGCGCCGATCATGTCGGCAGCATCCTGCGCACCGCGCCGGTCAAGCAGGCGCGCGCCCAGCGCGAGAAAGGCGAGATCGATGCGGCCCAGCTCAAGGCGGTCGAGGATCGCGAGATCGAGAAGATCATCAAAAAGCAGGAAGAGATCGGCCTCAAGCTCGCCACCGACGGCGAATTCCGCCGCTCGTGGTGGCACTTCGATTTCTTCGACATGCTCGACGGCGTCGAAATCTACGAGCTCGACCATGGCATCCAATTCCAAGGCGTGCAGACCAAGCCGCGCAGCATCAAGGTACATAGCAAGATCGGGTTCTCGAACCACCCGATGCTGGAGCATTTCAAATTCCTCAAGGCGCATACCAAGGTTATGCCGAAGATGACGATCCCGGCGCCGAGCGTGATGCATTTCCGGCTCGAGCCGGGGGCGGTGGCGAAGTCGGCCTACCCCGACCGCGACGCCATCTTCGACGATCTCGCCATGGCCTACCAAAAGGCGGTCAATGCCTTCTATGATGCCGGCTGCCGCTACCTGCAATTCGACGACACTGCCTGGGCTTACCTGTGCTCCGAGGCTGAATTGAAGAAAGCGCGTGACCGCGGCCTCGATGTCGATCATCTACAGGAAACCTACACGCGCTGCATCAACAAGGCGCTCGAAGCCAAGCCTGCGGACATGACCATCACCACGCACGTGTGCCGGGGCAATTTCCGCTCCACTTTTATCTCCTCCGGTGGCTACGAGCCGGTGGCGCAGAACCTGCTCGCCAAGTGTAATTACGACGGCTACTTCCTCGAATACGATACCGATCGCGCCGGTGGATTCGAGCCACTGCGCTTCCTGCCGAAGGGCAATAAGATCGTCGTGCTTGGTCTCGTCACCTCGAAGTCGGGCGGGCTGGAACCGCTCGCTGACATCAAGAAGCGGATCGAGGAGGCGACCAAATACGTCGCGCTCGATCAGCTGTGCCTGTCGCCGCAATGCGGCTTCGCCTCGACCGAGGAGGGCAACGTGCTGGCGGAGGACGAGCAATGGGCCAAGCTGAAGATGATCGTGGAGCTGGCCGAAGGAGTGTGGGGCAAGCAATAACAACTCATTTCCCCGCGTAAGCGGGAGTCCGGGAAAAAAACTGAGTCCGGTCTTGCGGGGACGAGCGGATCGGTGGGGAGTAAATCGCTCATGACCCAGCGCACCACGCCGCCATTCCGCGCCGACATGGTAGGCAGTCTGCTCCGCACCGCGCCGTTGAAAGAGGCGCGCGCCAAATTTGCCAAAGGCGAAATCGACGCCATCGCGCTGAAAGTGGTTGAAGACCGCGAGATCGAAAAGATCATCAAAAAGCAGGCGGAGGTAGGCCTCAAGCTAGCCACCGATGGCGAATTCCGCCGCTCCTGGTGGCATTTCGATTTCTTCCGCGGGCTTTCCGGCGTCACGCCCATTACGACCGCGACCGGAATCAAATTCCACGGCGTGGAAACCAAGCACGAAGCGATCAAGGTCACCGGCAAGGTCGATTTTGGAGGCCATCCGCACATCGAACATTTCAAATTCCTGAAGGCTCATTGCAACGTCACGCCCAAGATGACCATCCCGGCGCCGAGTACGTTTCATTTCCGCCAGGGCCGGGACATGGTGAGTAAAGAGACCTACCCCGACTACGACGCGTTCTTCGCGGATGTCGGCGCCACCTGGCGCAAGGCGATCCGCGCCTTCTACGACGCCGGTTGCCGTTATCTGCAGCTCGACGACACCGCCTGGGCGATGATCTGCGATCCCAAGGAGCGCGAAGGCTCCAAGGCGCGCGGCGATAATCCCGACACGCTGCCGGCGATCTACGCGCGCGTCACCAATGCCGCGCTCGAAGGCAAGCCCGCCGACATGGCGATCACGATGCATTCATGCCGCGGCAATTTCCGCTCCACCTGGATCGCGCAAGGCGGCTATGAATTCGTCGCCGAGCATCTGCTCGGCAACACCAATTTCGACGGCTATTTCCTGGAATACGACAGCGAGCGCGCCGGCGGGTTCGAGCCGCTGAGTCATTTCCCCAACGGCAAGAAGCAACTGGTGCTTGGGCTGGTCACTTCGAAGTCCGGACGGCTGGAACCGCGCGACGACATCAAGCGTCGCATCGACGAGGCCAGCAAATATGTCGCGCTCGATCAGCTAGGCCTGTCGCCGCAATGCGGCTTTGCTTCTACCGAGGAAGGCAACGTGCTGGCCGAAGACGAGCAATGGGCCAAGCTGCGCATGATCGTCGAGTTGGCGGAAGAAGTGTGGGGCCGTTAAGCTCCGCGCATGACATTACGTCTTAGTCCTCCTTTCCGCGCCGATCATGTCGGCAGCCTGCTGCGCACGGCGCGACTTAAAGAGGCTCGTGCCAAGCGCGAAAAGGGCGAGATCACCGCCGATCAGCTCAAGGCGGTCGAGGACCGCGAAATCGCGAGCCTCATCAAGCGAGCAGGAAGACATCGGCCTGCAAGCCGTAACCGACGGCGAATTTCGCCGCGCCTTCTGGAATTACGATTTTCTGGGCGCTCTCGATGGCGTCGAGGCCTATCTCGGCGAGCGCAAGATCAAGTTCGAGGGCAAGAACCCCAAGCCGATGATGCTGCGCGTGACCGGCAAGCTCGGCACGTTTTCCGGTCACCCGATGCTGGAGCATTTCAAATTCGTCAAAGCGCATACGCGCGTGGCGCCAAAAATGACGATCCCGTCGCCGTCGTCGCTGCATTTCCGTTATGGCCGCGATGCTATTCCGGGATCGATCTATCCGGACATGGAAGATTTCTATCGCGACCTTGGGCAGACTTATCGCAAAGCGGTGCGCGCTTTTGCCGACGCCGGCTGCTGCTATCTGCAACTCGACGAAGTCAATCTCGCTTATCTCTGCGATCCCAAATTGCGGGCGCAGGTCAGCGAGCGCGGCGAGGACCCGGTGCAGTTGCCCGCGGCCTATGCCCGGCTGATCAACGCCGCGATCTCCGGCATTCCGGCCGACATGACCATCGCGATGCATCTATGCCGCGGCAATTTCCAGTCCACCTTCGTGGCCTCCGGCGGCTACGAACCGGTGGCGGAGATCCTGTTCAATGCGATCAACGTGCACGGCTACTTCATGGAATACGACTCGGATCGCGCCGGCGGTTTCGAGCCACTGCGGTTCGTGCCGAAGGGCAAGACGGTGGTGCTGGGCCTGGTCACCAGCAAAAGCGGCCGGCTGGAATCCAAGGACGACATCAAGCGCCGCATCGATCAGGCGGCAAAATTCGTCCCGCTTGATCAGCTTTGTCTTTCGCCACAATGCGGCTTCGCCTCGACCGAGGAAGGCAATATCCTGGCTGAGGACGAGCAATGGGCGAAGCTCAGAATGATCGTGGAAATCGCGCAAGAAGTATGGGGTAGCCGATGACGATGCGAACCAAGCCGCCGTTCCGCGCCGACCATGTCGGCAGCCTGCTGCGTCCGGCCGCGCTGAAAAAGGCACGTGAGCAGCGCGCCAAAAACGAGATCACGGCCGAGGCGCTCAAGGCGATCGAAGACCGCGAGATCGAGCGCGTCATCAAGCGCCAAGAAGATGTCGGGCTGCAATCGATCACCGATGGTGAATTCCGCCGCTCCTGGTGGCACCTCGATTTCCTCTGGGGCCTCGACGGCATCGAGAAGCACGTGATGGATACCGGCATCGCTTTTGCCGCGGTCACCACGCGCAACGAGGGCCTCAAGGTCGCGGGCAAAGTCGGATTCTCCGGTCACCCAATGATCGAGCATTTCAAATTTGTCGCCGCGCACACCCGGCGCACGCCCAAGATCACAATCCCATCGCCGTCGGCGGCTTACGGCAGGCCGGTGCCGACGCCGATCGACCGGAAGATTTATCCGAAGCTTGAAGTTTTCTTCGACGATCTCGGCCAAGCGTATAAAAAAGTCGTGCGCGCTTTTGCCGATGCCGGCTGCCGCTATCTGCAGCTCGACGAGGTGTTCATCGCGATGCTGTGCGATGAAAAATACCGCGGGCAGATGAAAGCGCGCGGCGATGATCCGGAGAAACTGGGCGAACTCTACGGCGATCTCATCAATACCGCGATGTCGGACATTCCCGCCGACATGCGCGTCACGATGCATCTGTGCCGCGGCAATTATAAATCGACTTTCATGGGTTCGGGCGGCTACGAAGCAGAGCAGGAGATATTGTTCAACCGCATCAAGGTGCACGGCTATTTCATGGAATACGACAGCGCCCGCGCCGGCGGCTTTGAGCCGCTCAAGCTGGTGCCGAAAGACCGCCACGTCGTGCTCGGGCTGGTCACCACCAAGACTGGGCGGCTGGAGAGCAAGGACGATCTCAAGCGCCGTATCGACGAGGCAGCGAAATATATTTCGTTCGATCAGCTTTGTTTGTCGCCGCAATGCGGCTTTGCTTCGACCGAGGAAGGCAACGTCCTGGCCGAGGACGAGCAATGGGCCAAGCTCAGGATGATCGTGGAGGTCGCCGAGGAGATCTGGGGTTAGCGCGGCTATCGGTCGAAAAGGTTAGCGACACTCACTGGCCGGTCGTCGCTAACCGGTCCGAGCGCCCAGTTCCGGCCGGCCAACGGAGTGACGCTGACGTTCTCGATAAGTCCGGCCTGCAGCGTCGGATCAAAATAGCGCATCGTCCGTTCATTGAAATCGATGATACGGCCAGGCTTCAGCGGTCCGACGTCATTGATCCTGACAATGGCCTGTTTTTCGCCGCTCTGTACCAGCGCGAATCCCGGCTGGTAGCTTTCGCCGGAGCGAACCCCGCCGAACTGCTCCCGCAAATCGATCCTGATCGCCGCGGTCCAGCTCTCGGCATCATAGCGTTCGCCGGATGCGGTTTCCTGGTCGCCCGAGTCCAGATCGTTCGGATCGTTTGGATTGTACATCGACGCGGTCCCCACGGTCGGGTCGGCCGCGGGGACAATCTTCTGACTTTCGGGTAGGCTTGCTGTCGTCAGCGGTGTCAGCGGAAGGTGACTAACCGGGCCCGCAACAACGTCTCGGATGAGCGACGTTTGCGGGCATCCGACGAAACGGTTTATGAACGACGTTGACGATGGCTCGTCGATCCCATCCGGCGATGCAGGCGCGAGAAACGGCATCGCCGCAAACTCGGTAGAGTTGTTTGAAGCGGCATTGCCGCCGCTGACGGCGACGCAGAGGATGCATGTCGCAAGCACCGCTGCGACAGCATTGCCGAGCGACAATCGCCCGCTCGTAGCCGTTCTTACGAACAGCGGAACAAAATCGCTGAAAGACATTGGCCCCCCGGCCGATGATCACCGACAATTTTTCGATTGAACTCACGCCGCAATAAGGGCAGGTAAAACGTCAAAGCGAAAAACGCGTAAAATTTTTACGACCGCAAATGACGGCCCATATTAGCCCGTTAATAAAGGCGCTGGCCTCGACACCGCAATCTTGCACGTGCAAGATTGCCGGCGATCGTGGTTAAGGAATTACGGCGCGCGAAGTGAGGCGTGCTTGCCGAGGTAGTGGGGAGACCGGTCACGTAGCCACAATGCCGCTGGATGCCGACAAGCTCATGGTGCTGAAAATCCCGGCGGTCGAGCAAAGCTACGGCCCGAAGGATTGCATGCTTTATGCGCTGGGCCTCGGTTTCGGCCAGGACCCGCTCAACGCGGATGAGCTCGCCTTTGTCTACGAAAAAAATCTCAAAGTGCTGCCGACCTTTGCCGTGATGCAAGGTTATGCGGCCTATTGGCTGCGCCGGCCGGAGATCGGCGTCACCTGGGCCAAGGTGGTGCACGGCGAGCAGGGCTTTGTGCTGCACCAGCCGGTCGCGCCGCAGGGCACGGTGATCGGGCGCACACGCATCCTCGACGTGGTCGACAAGGGCGCCGGCAAGGGCGCGCTGATTTATTCCGAGCGCACGATCAGCGACAAGGCGAGCGGCCGCCTGCTCGCGACCCTGAAGCAGACCACATTCTGCCGCGGTGACGGCGGCTTTGGCGGGCCAAAGCGCGAGACGGCGCCGCCACATGCGATCCCCAAGCGCGCACCGGATTTGACTTGTGACTTGCCGACCCGGCCGGAAATGGCGCTGATCTACCGGCTTTCCGGCGACGTCAACGCCTTGCATGTCGACCCGGAATTCGCCAAGGCGGCCGGATTCCCGCGTCCGGTCCTGCATGGGCTTGCAACTTTCGAAGTCGCCGGCCATGCGTTGCTCAAGACCGTTTGCGGCTATGATCCAGCGCGGCTGACCGCAATGGCCGGACGTTTCTCAGCGCCAGTGTTCCCTGGCGAAACCATTCGCACCGAGTTCTGGCGCGACGGCGACGTGGTAAGCTTCCGCGCGCGAGTGGTCGAGCGCGATGCGATCGCGGTCGATCATGGCCGTGCCGAGGTGAAAAGTTAATGAGCAAACGCAGCGCCGATAAAGACGAGTTTGCCGACATCCGCGAGTCGGTGCGCGTCTTGTGCGCCAAATTCCCTGGCGAATATTGGCGTGCGCTCGACCGTGAGCGCGTCTATCCGACCGATTTCGTTACCGCGCTGACGCAAGCGGGCTATCTCGCCGCGCTTATCCCGGAAGAGTATGGCGGCAGTGGGCTGCCGATGCGTGCGGCGTGCGCGATCCTGGAGGAAATTCACGGCGCGGGGTGCAACGGCGCGGCCTGCCACGCGCAGATGTATACGATGGGGACGATCCTAAGGCACGGCAGCGCCGAGCAGAAGAAAACTTACCTGCCCAAGATCGCCAGTGGCGAATTACGTTTGCAGGCCTTTGGCGTCACGGAGCCGACCTCCGGCACCGACACGCTCTCGCTTCGTACCACGGCGCGACGCGAAGGTAACGATCACTACATCATCAACGGCCAGAAGATATGGACGTCGCGCGCAGAACATTCCGACCTGATGCTGCTGCTTGCACGCACCACGCCGAAGGAGCAGACCAAAAAGCGCACTGACGGATTGTCGGTCTTTCTGGTGGACATGCGGTTGGCGCAAAGCACCAGCATCATCATCAATCCGATCCGCACCATGATGAACCACGCGACCACGGAAGTGTTTTTCGACGACCTGCGCGTGCCGGCGGAGAATATGATTGGCGAGGAAGGCGAGGGGTTCCGCTACATCCTGTCCGGCATGAACGCCGAGCGTATCCTGATCGCGGCGGAATGCATCGGCGACGCCAAATGGTTCATCGACAAGGCGACAGCCTATGCCCACGAGCGCGTGCTGTTCGACCGCCCGATTGGACAGAACCAGGGCGTGCAGTTTCCGATCGCGCGCGCCTACGCGCAGATGCGCGCCGCCGAATTGATGGTGCACGAGGCCGCGCGCAAATACGAAGAAGGCCGCGACATCGGGCCGGAGGCCAATATGGCGAAGCTTCTCGCCGCCGACGCTTCGTGGTTTGCCGCCGACATGTGCGTGCAGACGCATGGCGGTTTCGGCTTTGCCGAGGAATATGACGTCGAACGCAAATTTCGCGAGACGCGGCTCTACCTGGTGGCGCCGATATCCACCAACATGATCCTGTCCTATTTGGCCGAGCACGTGCTCGGCCTGCCGCGGTCGTATTGAATGCCTTTGCCCCTTGAAGGTCTTTTGGTCGTTTCCGTCGAACAGGCCGTGGCGGCGCCTCTATGCAGCTCCAGGCTTGCCGACGCCGGCGCGCGCGTGATCAAAGTCGAGCGCCCGGAGGGCGACTTCGCGCGTGACTACGACTACATTGTGCACGGCGAAAGCGCGCATTTCGTCTGGCTCAATCGCGGCAAGCAATCGGTGGTGCTCGACCTCAATAGGACCGAGGACAAGGCGCTGCTTGAGGCCATGCTCGCGAAGGCCGACGTGCTCGTGCAGAACCTGAAGCCGGGCGCACTCGCCAAGCTCGGCTTCGCCATGGTGCGCCTGCGCAAGGATTACCCGCGGCTGATCTGCTGCTCGATCTCCGGCTACGGCGAGAGCGGGCCTTATGCCAAGCGCAAAGCTTATGACCTGCTGATCCAGGCGGAGTCCGGGCTCTCGTCGGTTACCGGCGGTCCGGAAGCGCCGGCGCGTGTCGGCGTTTCGGTCGTCGATATCGCCGCCGGGCTGAACGCATACGAGGCGATCCTGGAAGCGCTGCTCGGGCGCGAGGCGACCGGCGAGGGCGCGGAGATTTCGATCTCGATGTTCGACGCCATGGCGGAATGGATGACCATCCCGTTGCTTAATCAAGAGCACGGCAATCCGTTCAAGCGCGTCGGGCTGGCGCATCCAACGATCGCGCCCTATGGCGTGTTCAAGACGCGCGACGGCGCCGATGTCCTGATCGCCATCCAGAACGACCGCGAATGGCGTGTGCTGGCCGAAAAAGTTCTGGGTAACGCTTCGCTCGGCATCGATCCGAAATTTGCAACGGTCCCCAAGCGGCTCGAGCACCGAGCCGACACCGACGCCGCGGTCGCCGCGGTGTTCGCCCGGCACGACGTCGTGCCACTGATGAACAAGCTCGAAGCCGCCGATATCGCCTTCGCGCGCGTCAACGATTCGGCCTTGCTGAGCAGGCATCCGCACCTGAGGCGCATCGCCGTCGAGACGCCGGGTGGGCCGGTGAGCCTGCCGGCGCCGGCGCCGCTGCGCGCGGGCGAAACACGGCACTACGGGTCGGTTCCGGCGCTCGGCGCGCATACAGATCCGGTACGCAGGGAATTTTTAGCGAAATAGCGATCAATCGGCAGCGTGGGCCGCGGCTTGTAACGGCCTTCCGCCGGACGACTTCTGCGCGGTGCGGATCAGCAGCACCAGCGGAATCATCCCCAGTGTCAATATCATCAACAGTTTGAAATCGTTGAGATAGGCGATCATCGTCGCCTGCTGCGTCACGATCTGGTCGAGTATGGCGCGGCCGAGATCGCTGTTGACGTTCAGGTTCGCCGTCACGTCCGGCATCTGCAACGCATCGTTGAACGGCGTCACCCCCTCGACGAGGCGTGCATGCATCTCGATGGTCTTGTCGGTCAGGTTAGCGATTACCATCGAAATGCCGATCGACGAGCCGATATTGCGTACTAGCGTCAGGATCGAGGTGCCGCTGTTGCGCAGATGTCCGGGCAGCGTGAGGAACGCGGCGGTGGTGATCGGCACGAACAACAGCCCCAGACCGATGCCCTGCACGATGCTGGTGACGACGATGGTCTCCTGCGTGACGTCGAGCGAAAAACCGGTCATGTAGTAAAGCGTGCCGCCGGTCAGCAGCAGGCCGAGCAGAATGAGATAGCGCGTTTCCAAAAACCGCATCAGCCGCGGCGCCGCCAGCATGGTCAGCAGGGTTCCGACGCCGCGCGAGCCCAGAAGCAAGCCGGCGGTCTGGATCGGGAAGCCGAGCAGGTTCTGCATGAACGGCGTCACCAGCGCCATGGTGCCGAACAGCACGACGCCGATCACCACCATGAAGACGCAGCCGCTGACAAAATTGCGGTCCTTGAAAAGATCGAAGCGCACGAACGGTTCGGGCGTGGTCAGCGAATGGGCGAAGAAATAGTAGAAGCCGAAGATCGAAACGATCATCTCGATCCAGATCTCGTCGGCGCCGAACCAGCCGACCTGCTCGCCGCGGTCGAGCAGCAACTGCAACGAGCCGATGCCTACGGCAAGCGCGAGGAAGCCGAACCAGTCGAACCGTAGGTGTTCGTGCCGATGCGTCTCTTCCATGAACAGCATCATGCCGATCACGGTAATGACGCCGATTGGCAGGTTGATCAGGAACACCCAGTGCCAGGAATAGTTGTCGGTCAGCCAGGCGCCGAGCGTCGGGCCCATGATCGGGCCCCAGCATCACGCCGACCCCCCAGATTGCCATCGCCGAGCCGCGTTCTTCGAGCGAATAAGCGTCGAGCAGCACCGATTGCGACAGCGGCACCAGCGCGGCGCCGGCCATGCCCTGCAACAGGCGGAACAGCACCATCTGCTCGATATTCTGCGCCAGCGCGCACAGGAATGAGGCGACGGTGAAACCGGCGACGCAGATGATGAACAGCTTCTTGCGGCCGAAGCGGTCGGCGATCCAGCCGATCGGCGCGGTCATGATGGCCGCGGCCACGATATAGGAGGTGAGTACCCAGTTGATCTGGTCGAGGGAAGCGGAAAGCGAGCCCTGCATATAGGGCAGCGCGACGTTGGCGATCGTCGTGTCGAGCGCCTGCATGATCGTGGCGGTCATGGCGCAGACCGTGATCAGCATGCGCCGCAGCTTCGGCGACATCGACGCGGAATGCGCCGCGGTCATTTTGCCGGCTCTTTGGCAGCAGCCGAGATGAACGGCAGCCGGCTGTGGCCGGTGTCAATCTCGACGTTCACGCTCATGCCCGCGCGCAGCAGCTTGGTGTCCTCGTCCTTGTCGAAAGCGATGCGCACCGGAACGCGCTGCACCACCTTGACCCAATTTCCGGTGGCGTTCTGCGGTGGCAGGATCGAGAACTGCGCGCCGGTACCGGGGCTGACCGCAATCACCGTGCCCTGGAAGGTGTGGTCAGGGAAGCTGTCGACGGCGAGCGAGGCCTTCTGGCCGATACGCAAATAGGTGATGTCGGTTTCCTTCGGATTGGCGTCGACCCACGGTGTCTGGTCGTCGATCACGCTAAGGATCGGCGTCCCGGCCGGAACGAAGCGGCCGACCTGGATATTATCCACCTGCGTGGCGGTGCCGGAGATCGGCGCGCGCACGACGGTATGGTCGAAGTCGCGCTGCGCAGCATCGAGCGCGGCCTTGGCTTGGGCATATTCGGGGAATTGCGCCAGCGGCAGATCGGGATTGCCGAGCAACTGGCTGAGCGTGGTGTCGTGCTGCTGTGTGGCGAATTCTGCCTGCAATTGCGCGGTCACCAGCGCGGCAGCGGCGGTATCGAGGTCGGCCTGCGAACCGGCCTGCGAACTCACCAGTTTGTTCTTGCGGTCGACGTCGCGCTGCTTGAGCTCGACGTTCTTCTTCGCCAGGTCGACCAGCGTGGTAAGCGATGTCAGCGTAGTCTTCAGCTTGTCGTAGTTGCTGCGCGCCGCCGTGAGCTTGGCCTGCGCCTGATCGAGTGCGAGGTGGAAGGGGACGGGATCGAGCGTGAACAGTTCATCGCCGGGCTTCACGTGCTGGCCCTCGACGACGGCGACGTGGATGATCTTGTCGGAAATATCCGGTGTGATCAGAACCTTCTGCGCGCCGACATAGGCGTTATCGGTGTCGATATAGCGGCCGCCCGAGAGATAGAGAGCGATCCCGATCAATGCCGCGAGCGCCGGCAAACCCACCAGCAGAATCATGCGCAGCCGCTTGCGGCCGAGCCGCGCGAACCGACCGGATTTTTCGGTCGCCGGAGCCGCCGCCGCGGTCTTGGCTTCGGGTGCGGGAACGATCTTGAGGGGCTTTTCACTCATGGCGATTATCCCGCGACGGCTTCTTGTGGTGCCGGCTGGCGATTGATGGCGGTCCGCAAGTTCTCCTTCACCCGCCCGAGATCGCGCAGCATGCGCTCGACCGTTTTGACATCGAGCCCATCGAGCACGGTCGCCATCATGTCTTCTCCGAGTTCCCGCGAGTTGTTTGAGCAGCGGCCGCGCGGCCGGCGTGAGGAACAACCGGTTGGCGCGCCGATCGTTCGGATCGTCGCGGCGCTCGATCAGGCCGCTTTCGGCCAGGCGATCGAGCAGGCGGGTGAGCGAGATCGGCTGCAGATCGAGGATTTCCGCCAGTTCCGACTGCTTGAGTCCCTTCCGAGCGGTCGAGCCGCACCAGCACGCCCCATTGCGCGCGCGAGATGCCGTGCTGGCGCGCGCGTTGATCGGCGTAGGTTCGCATCATTCGCGCTACGTCCATGATTGTAAAAGCAAATTCTCGATTGATTGGCTGCGCGGGCATGCTGGATTCTCCCCAAAGCACCGTTATAATAAGCTAGCTTATAATAAGTTCAATAGGCCTTTTGTCGCATACAAGAACGGCGTCAAGGCTGCGTGACGGCGTGGCGATCGTCGGGCAAAGTCGCGGGCCAAGAAATTGCAAGGGACGGAAACAAAAATGGACATCGGCTTTATCGGGCTGGGCAACATGGGCGGGCCGATGGCGCGCCGGCTGATCGAAGCCGGGCACAAGCTCGTCGTCTACGACACGCGCAACGACGCCGGCGCGCCGCTGGTGGCGCTTGGCGCGCAACTCGCCTCGTCGCCGGCCGACGTCGCCGACGGGGTTGAGACGGTGATGGCGAGCCTGCCGTCGCTTCAAATCTCGGAGAAGGTCGCGCTCGGCGAGGGCGGCGTCATCCACGGCAGGCGCATCAAGCGCTTCGTCGATCTCTCCACCACCGGGTCGCGCGTCGCGGCCGAGATTTGCGCGGAGCTCGCCAAAAAGAACATTGTGCAGATCGATTTACCGGTGAGCGGCGGAGTCGGCGGCGCCAACAAGGGCACGCTCGCCGTCATGGTATCGGGGCCGCAGGCCGACATCGATGTGGTGAAGGATGTGCTGTGCGTTTTCGGCAAGGTGTTCGTGATCGGCCACAAGCCGGGCATGGCGCAAACCATGAAGCTCGCCAATAACTTTCTCTCCGCCACCGCCATGGCCGCGACCTCGGAAGCGGTGGCGATGGGTGTCAAGGCCGGGCTCGACCCGGCGGTCATGATCGACGTCATCAATGCCGGTTCCGGCCGCAACACCGCCTCTGACGGCAAGTTTCCCAAGACGATCCTGACGCGCACCTTCGACTACGGTTTCGCGACGGCGCTGATGCTCAAGGACGTACGGCTATGCGTCGAGGAAGCGAGAGCGCTCGATGTTCCGAACGCGGTGATGAGCGCCGTGCTCGACCAATGGGAAATCACCAATTCCGAATTCGGCGGGGACACGGATTTCACCGCCATCGTCAAGATGATCGAGCGCCGCGCCGGCATCACCGTGGGAAAGAAATCATGAGCGACGACATTCACGAAGTTTTTGCGGTGTGTTATGCCGGACACGAGCGGCGTTCGGCAGAAAATTACATCTTCGGCGATCCGCACGACCAACTCGGCTCCATCTCCTATTACGTCTGGGTGATCAAAGGGGCGCACGGCACGTTCGTGGTCGACACCGGCTTCGACGAGGTTGCCGAGAAGGAACGCAACCGCAAGATTCTCAATCCAGTCGGCAAGAGCCTGAAAGCGCTCGGCGTCGAACCCGACAAAGTGCAGAATGTGATCCTCACCCACATGCATTGGGATCATTCCGGCAACTACAACCTGTTTCCCAAGGCGCGCTATCACATCCAAGATACGGAGATGGCCTACGCCACCGGCCGCTGCATGTGCCACCAGATGCTGCGCATCCCGTTCAGCGAACGCGATGTGACGCAGATGGTGAAGAAGATTTTCGACTATCGCGTCGATTTCCATGACGGCACCGACGAGATCGCGCCGGGCATCACCGTGCATCTGGTCGGCGGCCACTCCAAGGGCCTGCAATGCGTGCGGGTGAAGACCAAGCGCGGCTACGTCGTGCTCGCGTCGGACTGCTGTCACCTCTATTCGCACATCGACGAGGGCCGTGTATTTCCGATCACGTATTCGGTCGGCGACACACTTGAGGGCTACAAGACGCTGAAGAAATTGGCGAGTTCGCGCCACCACGTCGTGCCCGGCCACGACCCGGATGTCTTGAAAATCTATCCAGCGGCAAAAGCGGGCATGGAGAATTGGGTGTGCCGGCTCGATGTGGAGCCGAAGGTTTAGCGGCGAATACCGTAGGACCGTAACTTTTGCGACTGTAACCCGTTGTAACTCTCATATCGACGACTTCGCATAATCTGCGGGTCGCGGTGGCGGGCGGGCGTCCGATAACCCCTCACCCGACGCGCTTCGCGCGCCGACCTCTCCCCACGGGAGAGGTGAGGATGTTACGCCAGCCCCAGTTCCGCGAACGCCTCCTTGTGGTGCTCCGCGCTCTCAGGCGTAAAGCAACAAAACACCACGTGCCTGATGCCGCGCGGACGCGCCGCGATTTCCGACGCCACGGTGCCGACCGCAATGCGCGCCGCCAGATCGGCCGGAAACCGATAGACGCCGGTAGAAATCGCTGGAAAAGCGATTGAGGTCAGCCGGTGCGCCACGGCCAAATCGAGCGCGCTGCGGTAACAGCCCGCCAGCAGCGCCTCCTCTTCCGAACTGCCGCCTTGCCACACCGGCCCTACCGCGTGGATGACGTGCTTGGCTTTCAGCCGGTAACCCTTGGTGATCTTGGCGGAGCCGGTCTCGCAGCCGCCGAGCGTCTCGCATTCGGCCAGCAGTTCGGAGCCAGCGGCGCGGTGGATGGCGCCGTCCACACCGCCGCCGCCCAAAAGCGAGTGGTTCGCCGCGTTGACGATTGTTTCCACGTTGAGCGTAGTGATGTCGGCGGCCACGATGTCAAGCCGCGTCTCGCCGATCTCGGCGCTGAGCAGGGTCATAGATGCGAACTCTATCACCCGTGCTCGGAATATGCCTCTGCCTTGAAATCCAGGCTGCTGGTCACGCCGATATCGTCGTAATGCGCGTCGAGGAAGCGGCGCGCGGCGCGGCGCCCGTTATTTCGCAGCATCTCGAAGAAGTCGTAATCGGTGTTGAGCCTGATGCCGGCGTCGAGCGTTTGGGCCGAGCTCTCGAGCGCGATCCGATGAAAATTCATACGCCGGTACTCGCCCGGCTTGGTCCCTCGCGGCAATTTGCCTTCGTCGATCAACTGCCCGACGAAGGAAAGCCCGCGCAGCTCCGCCATCAGCGACGAATTGAACGTGATCTCGTTGACCCGCGCCAAAATCTCCGGGTTGGTCTTCGGCACCTCCTTGCGCTTGAGCGGATTGATCTGCACAAGCAAAAGGCTCTCGGTCGTCGTGGCTCCGATCAGAGGGTAAAGCGCTGGATTGCCGACATAGCCGCCGTCCCAATAGGGCACACCGGCGATTTCGACCGCGCGAAACAGATTCGGCAGGCAAGCCGAGGCGACGATCATGTCGGCGGTCATTTCCTCGCGCGCGAACACGCGCAATTGGCCGGTGACCACATTGGTGGCGGAGACGAAAAGCCGCAGGCCGGCGCTGGCGCGCACCGCGTCGAAGTCGACGAAGCGTTCGATCAGATCCTTGAGCGGGTTGATGTTGAGCGGATTGACGTCGTAGGGCGAAAGATAGCGGGACATCGCTTGGAACCAGATGCCCACCGGCGTGCCTTCGAGCGGCACGAACGAGAACAGGCGGTCCACCGCGCGGCGTTGCAGGTCCGGCAGATTGCCGCCGAGGCTCGTCGCACGCCAGAAATCGGCGAGCCGCTTGCGCGCTTCATCCGGGCCGCCGCGCGCCAGCCCATCCGCCAGCATGATCGCGTTGACCGCCCCCGCCGAGGCGCCGGAGATGCCTTCGATCTCAAGCCGGCCATCGTCAAGCAAATGATCGAGCACGCCCCAGGTGAAGGCGCCCAGCGCGCCGCCGCCTTGCAGCGCAAGATTGATGCGCTTCTTGCCCTTCGGCGGGGCCGATTTGTCGCCGCCAAAAGCACGCGCGAGAAATTCGATCATTATTGCGCGACCCAGCCACCGTCGATCGAATAGGCCGAGCCGGTGATGGTGGCCGCCGCGTCGCCCGCGAGGAATACCGCCAACGCGCCGATGCTCTCCGGTTTGGTGAATTGATGCATCGGCTGCTTCTCCGACAGCAGCGCGATTTCTTGGTCTTTCACGCTGCCGCCGGACGCCTTGGCGCGGTCGTCGATCTGCTTCTTTACCAGCGATGTGAGCACCCAGCCGGGGCAAATCGCATTGCAGGTGATGCCGGCATTGGCGGTTTCGATCGCCACCACCTTGGTCAAGCCGACCAGGCCGTGCTTGGCGGCGACGTAAGCAGCCTTCTGCCCGCTGGCGACCAGCCCGTGCGCCGAAGCGATGTTGATGATACGGCCCCAGTTCCGCTTCTTCATGCCTGGCACCGCGGCGCGAATGGTGTGGAACGACGACGACAGGTTGATGGCGATGATGGCGTCCCATTTTTCGATCGGGAAATCCTCGATGTCCGCCACGTGCTGGATGCCGGCATTGTTCACCAGCACGTCGAGCGAGCCGAGATTCTTCTCGGTCTCGCCGATCATCGCGGAAATCTCGGCCGGCTTGCCCATGTCGGCGGGCGAATAGAGCGCCTTGACGCCGAACTCCTTCTCCAGACCGGCGCGTTCTTTCTCGATCGCGGCAGCGTCGCCGAAGCCGTTGAGCATGACCTGGCAGCCGGCCTGCGCCAGCGCGCGGGCGGTGGCGAGCCCGATCCCCGAAGTGGAACCGGTGACCAAAGCGGTTTTACCTTTCAGCATCGCAGTCCTCATCCGATATGGCCGCCAAATGGCCGGTTTTGCAGGTCTGGGAACGGTGGCGGGAACCTGCTCTTATTTTTGTTGCAGTGCAATATATATCAAGGGGTGACCGCTCATCTTTTCGCGACTCGGGTGTTATGGCGTTAGACTTGGACCGATGAAGGCGAACCACTCCTTGCCCAGAAAATCCTCAGCCCACGCAATTTTCCCGGCGCCCGGTCACGACCATGATCGCTGCGCGAGCGACGCCATCACGCACGCCGAGGCGATTTGCTGCGCGCGCGCCGAGCGCCTGACGCCGATCCGCCGCCGCGTGCTGGAAGCGCTATTGGCAAGCCATGCGCCGCTCGGCGCCTACGAGCTGATCGATCGGCTGGCGGTGCGCGGCGCGCGCCCGGCGCCGATCACGATTTACCGCGCGCTGGATTTCTTGCGCGAGCAGGGTCTGGTCCACCGCATCGAAAGCCGCAATGCGTTTATCGCCTGCGTACAAAATCACGACAGCGGCGATCCGGTGGTGTTCCTGATTTGTGAAAAGTGCGGCATCGTGGGCGAGGCGGCCTCCGCCGCGGTCGCCGACACCATCAAGACCGCCTCGCGCGCCGCCGGCTTTACTCCGAGGACGCCGGTGATCGAAATCTCCGGCGTCTGTGCGCACTGCAAGGCGGCGTGATTGTGTAGTTGATGGCGTCGTCCCCCACGTCCAACAGCGTCACGCGCCCGCTCGATGCGGCCGCCGCGGCAATCGTGGTGGTGCTGTGCCTATCCTGGGGCTTCAATCAGGTCGCCACCAAGCTCGCAATCCACGATATTCCGCCGCTGATGCAAGCGACCGTTCGCTCGATTGTCGCGGCGCTGATCGTCGCCGGCTGGTGCAAGCTGCGCGGCTTCGCTCTGTTCAAACGCGACGGCACGCTACTCGCCGGCGTTGCCGCTGGCGTGCTGTTCGCCATCGAATTCATCCTAATCTATCAGGGCCTGGTCTATACGACCGCGACGCGCGCGGTGCTGTTCATTTACCTCGCTCCGTTCTTCGTGGTGCTGGGCTCGCGCATTTTCCTGCCGGCCGACGCATTCCGCCTGGCGCAATGGCTCGGCCTCGCGCTGTCATTTACCGGCATGCTGGTCGCATTCGGTCTGCCGACGCCGGCGCTCGACCCGCGACAGGCCATCGGCGACCTGATGATGGTTGCCGCAGCGTTGTTCTGGGCGGCGACCACGCTGATCATCAAGGCCAGCTCCTTGACCCGCGTTTCGGCGGAAAAAGTGATGCTCTACCAGCTCGTGGTCTCAGCGCCGATCATGGCCGCTGCGGCCTATGTCACCGGCGAGCGGATTACGCACGCGCCCTCCGCGCTCGCGCTCGGCTCGCTCGCCTATCAGACCATTTGGGTGGTGAGCATCACTTTCGTGATCTGGTTTGCGTTGATCGCGCGTTTCTCGGCCAATCGGCTTTCGGCCTTCACGTTTCTGACGCCGTTGTTCGGCGTTGCCGCCGGCCATCTGGTGCTGGGCGAGCCGTTGACCCCGGCGTTCGCCGCGGCGGTGGCATTAGTCGCCGGCGGCCTGCTGCTGGTGAACCGAGCGCGCCGATGATAATTTCCGTACGGTCCAAGAAATGATGGCGATGCAGCCGACGCCAAATGAAAAGCAGCGTGCGCAGGCGGAAACGCTGCAGCAGGCGAAACTTGCCATTCAAAACGAGCGCCCGGCCGAGGCCGAGCGGCTCGCCGCAGAAATCCTCAAAGCCAATTCCGGTCATGCCGAGGCGATCAAGGTTTTCGGCTACGCGCTGCTGATGCAGGGCAAAGCCGAGGCCGCCGTGCCGCCGCTCGAAAAGGCGGCGCGCGCCAGCCACGATCCGGAAATCGAGACGCAACTTGCCATTGCTTTGCGGCAAGCGGGACAAACCGACAAGGCACTGATCTGGCTCAAGCGCGCCGTCAAACGAATGCCGCCTTTCGCGTCGGCGTTTCACGAACTCGGCTACGTGCTGCACGCGTTAAACCAGTCCGACGAAGCGATCGAGGTGCTCAAGCGAGGCATCGCAGTGGCGCCGATGATGACCGAAATGCCGATACAATTGGGCTTCGTCTGTTATGCCATTAATGACCGCGCCAATGCCGGAAGCGCATTCGCGCGTGCGCTTACGATAAACCCGGTTCATCCCGAGGCGATTTAGGGTTTGGGCACGGTGCTGATGGACGAAGGGCAATACGCGCAGGCGGCTGAACTGTTCCGACGCGCGCTGGCGGCTAATCCCGACGACACCTTGGCGCGCATGGCGCTCGGCAAATGCCTGCTGGAAACCGGTCAGGCCGACGCTGCATACGCCTGCCTGCGCGCTGCGAGCGCCGGAGGCTCCGAGTATTATGGCAAGGCGCTCAAAGTACTTCTGTCTTCAGGTCACGGACGCTTCTGGCTGCGACCCAGCGGCGCCGCGAAATTTCTCAAGGGACCGTAACGCTCTAGCGTTTTGGCGCGCGGAATTCCCGCCGATAAACGCCGAATTCATCGGCGATCGAGGTCGCCGTTTCGTTGAGACGCTCGGCCGCTTCGCGCGACAGCGCCTCGCATCGGCTCGTCCATAACTCGCGCTTGACCGGGATGCATTGCGCCACCGGCGTTCCCTTCGCAAGCACGCCGTTGAAGTTCGTATCATGCCAGCGCGCCGGAAAATTTATCAGATTGTCGGTGTAGCTGTCGGTGTCGACCAGCCCGGCGATCGTGGTGAACGGCAAGTCGTTCCGGTTGAAGGGATGCGTGAACAGCAGCGAGTAACCGGGCGGCGTTTCGATCGTCCAGAAATTGTTGAACTTGATGATGAAGCGGTCTTCGTCGAAAAACGGTGTGCCGGCGACTTGCACGTTGTCGTGATAGTCGATGGGCGAATGGCTGAAGTTGGTGACCCCGCCGCCCGGCACGTCGCGGTCCCATGAGAATTCGCCGTCTTCGACCCTGAGATCGCTGACCAATGGCATCAGGAAGCCGTAGGCCATGGCGTCGATGACCGGCGGACATTTCTTGATGGTCAGGAGTTCCTTCCGGTTGATGGCGCTGAATCCCTTTTGCGGCATTGCCTTGAACCAGTCGGGAAAGCCCAGCACGGCGGGAATCGGGCGCGGCAGGATCGGCTCGAGTTCCGGCGAACAGCGAAACGTCACCGTCATTTGGCTCGTCTGGTCCATTGGCCGGCGGCCTCCCCGAAACTTTTCCACAGCAATGGCAATTTAGCGCAGCCGCCACCAAGCAAACAAGGCGCGGCCACGGTCCCCAAAGCTCAATCGCCGGCGGCACGCTCCTTGAGCGCGTTTGCGGCTATCGTGTAGCCGCCCATCGCGCCGTCGATGAAGTGCACATGATTGGATCTTGTGGGCGACGGCGTGAAGCAAGTCATCATCGCCGCCTGCTGACGGTGCGTGCCATAGCGCACGATATTCCTTGCCGCGCAGTCGGCCAGATACCGCTCGATTTCGTCCGCGAGCGCCGGCGTGCAATCGAGCACCATGCGCAGCGAGTCGTCGAATTTGCGGAAATCCGAATTGTCGATCAGCTCGCGGGTGTATTTCGACGGAATAAAGCTGCCGACCGTGATGCCGAAACGCATAATCAGGAAATAAAGAAACGTCTTCGCCAACACCTTGATCTTGCGCACGCGCACCGACTCGCCCGCCCGGCGCGATGCGCGCGCCTCGAGGTCGGCGCCGGTCGGCGGCCAGGTCATGCGCAACCGCCGGCCGGGTACCGGTCTCGAGGCATCCGGCGTCCGCTCGACGATCATTGCGATGTGCGCGAGCGCGGCGCGGAACGCGCCGGCGTTTGTCCCAGGCGTGGGCGCGACCACTAGCGACAGCACCACGCCGCGCGACGCCGGTATTTCCTCGTAGCGGCACGACAGACCGGAGAGGTCGGGATGCGCGCCGGGCGGCGCCGGCTCGACTGCGATTTCGCCGCGTTTCATCGCGGCGTCCGCCCAGGCGATGCCGCCGCCGGAGAACATGGCAATTGAGATATTTTTCGATGGCGCATAGCGGGCAACGCGAACATCGAGGCCGTGCGCGCGGATCTCGGCGACCGGCACCATGCCGATCCGCAAAGTGAGATCGAGATCCTCCTTCACCCAGGTCGCAGTTTCGGCAAGCGCCTGGCGCGCCGCCGCTGCGGCCTCGGCCGGCACCGCGAAGCTCGCACCGTCGCCGCCGAACACAAAAGGAAAGTCGCTGTCGCCGAGTGCATTGATGATGGCAACGATCACCGCAGCGCCGGCCATGTTAACGGCCTTGTAGCGGTTCTCAGCGATAGCCTTGGTCGATTGCGCTACGTCGGCTGCGCCGACCATCCAACCGTCCGGCAGCGGCTGAAACAATGCCGGGTCCATCACCTGGCCGAAGTCGCGAACGACCGGCAAGCTGCCGTAGAAGCGGTCATTTGGCATGGCGGCTAAAACCACCCGCCGCCATCCAGCGCGCGGTTGGCGACGCTGGCTTCTTCCAGGTCCAATTCGTATTCGATGCGGCGGCGCGTCTCGTCGGTAATCTTGCCGTCGCGCAACAATTGGAAAATAAAATCCCGCTCGGCATCGATCAGGTCTTTCTTCACCCCGGCGGAAAGCCGTGTCTGCTCAAGGGCGTCGTCCAAGTCTTTGGGGAGGATCTGCTTGCGGCTCCGGTTGCGCGTGCGCATGTGCTCGGCGACTTCGTCGGGAAGCTCGCGCTCCTCAATGAATTTCTCCAGCTGCCTATCCACTTCGTTCAGCGCCGCGACGCGGGCCAGCAGCTCGGCTTGCATTTCATCTTCGCGCTCTACCGCGCCGAGATCGGTGAGGCCAAGCCAGCGCATGACCGCCGGAAGCACCGCGCCCTGTCCGACCAGCGTCACGATGATGACCCCGAAGGTGACGAACAGGATCAACTCGCGATGCGGAAACGGCTGACCATTGGCGAGCGTATAGGGAATCGCGAGCGCCACGGCGAGCGAGTCGACGCCGCGCATGCCGGTGAAGGCGAGAAAAAATGGGGTCTGCCAGGGCGGCGCCGGGTCGCGTTTGGCGAGCGCGGAGCTCAGCCAGCGCGGAACGTAGGTTGCCGGAAATACCCAGATGTAGCGCGCCACCACGACGATCAACGTGGTCCAGGCGGTGGCCACCATCAAATCGTGGAGCTCGAAGCGCTGCGTCTGTTCGATCAGCGTGCGCGCCTGCAGCCCGGTGACCAGGAACACCAGGCCCTCAATCAGGTAGACAATCAAATCCCAGAAAAAAATCCCCTGCAGCCGCGTCCCCGACGGGATCAGCCGCGGCCCGTTCCAGCTGACGTAGAGGCCGCAGGCGACAGTGGCCAGCACGCCGGAGCCGCCGAGATAAGAAGGGACCCAAAAAGCGAGATAGGGCGTCATCAGCGACAGCGTTATCTCGACGCGCGGCTCGTGTGACCATTGCCGCAGCCGCAGGCTGAGCCAGCCGACGGCGAGCCCGTAGACGATCTCACCCACCACAATCAGCGCAAATTCCCCGGAAGCCGCTCCGAGCGAAAACGTGCCCGTGCTCACCGCGACGACGGCGAAGCGGTAAAGCACGAGTGCGGTCGCGTCATTGGCGAGACCTTCGCCCTCCAGGACGACGACGATGCGGCGCGGTAGGCCGAGCTTGCGGGCGATCGCAAGCGGCGCCACCACATCGGTCGGCGAAACGATAGCGCCGAGCAGGAAGCCGACCGCCCAATCGAATTTCAGCAAATAGTGCGCGGCGGCCGCCACCGCACAGGTCGTGAAGATGACGCAGCCGAAGGCGAGAAGCGCGATCGGCCGTAAGTTGAAACGGAAATCGCGCCAGCTCATGGCGACGCCGGCCGAATAGATCAGCGGCGGCAGAATCACCAGCAGCACGACTTCCGGCGCCAGGGTCACCCGCGGCAGGCCCGGCACCAGCGCGATGCCGAGGCCGGCGACCACCAGCAGGATCGTCGGTGCGATGTTCATCCGCTTGGCGGCGACGGCGACGGCTGCCAGCACGGCCAGCATGAACAGCAGCGTCTGCATGATCGCGGTCATCGATTCGCGCCGATGTAATTTAGATCAGGTTGGAAACGATGTTTACAGTCAAGGCGAGGACGGCGACGTTGAAAAAGAACGCCAGCGCACCGTGCACCGTCACGATGCGGCGGATCACTTTGCTGGTGATCACGACGTCCGACACCTGCGAGGTCATCGCGATGACCAGTGAAAAGTAGAGAAAGTCCCAATAGTCGGGTGGCTGCCGGCCGGGAAACGTCAACCCGCCGATCGCGTGATCGCCGCGCTCGCCGTAGTATTCGTGGGCGTAATGCAGCGCAAAGATCGTGTGTACGAAAGCCCATGACACGAAGATGGTCAGCATCGCGATCGAAACGCCAAGCCCGCTGCGCGGCTGCCCCGCGACTTTGGCAATTCCAAGCTCCGCGACGATCGCGCCCATGATCGCCAGCGCGGAGAGGCCGGTGAGAATCAGTATGGCGAGCGCGCCTTCGTCGTCCTCGGCGGCGCGACGGCGAATTTCGTCTATGCCGCAAGTCAGCATCAACTGATAGACCAAGGCGAGATACAGCACGACGCCGATGTCCCAGCCGAGCAGCAGCTTGGTCGCCATGCTCCAGTCGGTCAACGCCAGGCCGAGAATTACCGTTAGGCCGACGGCGATGGAAATCAGCAACCGCGCATGCAGGCGCGCGAGGCGGACCGGCATGATGGGTCGGGCGACAGTCTTGGACGCCATTGCTTGCTCCTTCTACATCCTTCGGTAGGCGAGGAAACGGGCGGCGGCGCGCAGTATATCGGTTTTCGCGGTGAGCGTTGCCGGCGCGGCGAGCCTTTGCCAGTAAAAAAGTTTCATCCCGCGCACCTGCCGGCCGGGATAGGCTAATCTTGAGGCCATGGACCGGCCCGGCAAGCGCCACACCGCCACCTCCCAGCGGCTGCCCCACGTTGCCCGGGCATTGCGCATCGCCGGCCTCATCGTGCTGGTGCTGCTGGTGGCGCCCTATCTGATTGTCCCGTTCTACGTCTTCGGTAGGCCGGTCTCCACCGTGATGCTTTGGCGCGGACTCACCGGCGAACGCGTGCGGCGCACTTATGTGCCGCTATCGCGTATCTCGCCGGCGCTATCGCTGGCGGTGATCGTCGCCGAGGACGGCCGCTTTTGCAGCCATCATGGCGTGGACTTTGCGGAAATCCGCGACGCGCTTGTGGACGCCGACGACCTCGGCGATGTGCGCGGCGGCTCCACCATCACGCAGCAGGTGGCGAAGAACCTGTTCCTGTGGCCTGGGCGCAGCTGGCTGCGCAAGGCGCTGGAGTTTCCGCTGGCGCTCTGGACCGACCTCGTTCTGTCGAAGCGGCGGATCCTGGAAATCTACCTCAACATCGCCGAATGGGGCCCGAACGGCGAATTCGGCGGCGAAGCCGGTAGTCATTACGCGTTCGGCAAATCGGCACGCGACTTGTCGCACTACCAGGCGGCGCTGCTGGCGGCCGTGCTGCCCAATCCGGTGACCCGCAATGCGCGTAAGCCCGGCCCCGGTTTGCGCCGGCTGGCGGGGCTTTATGTCGGCCGCTCGGTGCGAGCTTCTGGCGCCGCGGCATGTGTACGCGTCACCCCCTAGCCTTGGCCGGGGCCATCCTCTATAAGCCCGCCTTCATACTGACATCCGAGAATTTCAGGAGTTTGCTTCCCATGGCTGTGCCAAAAAGAAAAACCTCTCCGTCGCGCCGCGGCATGCGCCGTTCGGCCGACGCGCTCAAGCAGCCGACTTATGTCGAAGACAAGGATTCCGGCGAATTGCGCCGTCCGCACCACATCGACCTGAAGACCGGCATGTACAAGGGCCGCCAGGTGCTGAAGGCGAAGACCGAGGCGTAATCTTCTGCCGGAGGAAGGTTTCGGTATGTTCCTCATCGGCTTTCCTCTCCTTCTCGTTCCCTTCGCGGTCTACAACATCGTCGCCTTCTTAATGCCGGGCGCAAGCTGGAGCGGTACGCTGGCGACCGTGCATATGATGTCCGGCGCCGATTGGGCGATGTCGGGCGGCGACATGCTGGTCACGCTGGCGATCATGTTGCTGTTCGTCGAGATGATGAAAGCGGCGCGTGCTGGCGCGCGCGGGTTCGTCGATCATGGCCTTTCGGCGCTGCTGTTTCTCGGAATGCTGGCCGAATTCCTGCTGGTGAAGCAGGCGGCGAGCGCGACATTTTTCCTGATTTTGGTCATGAGCTTCTTCGACGTGGTCGGCGGCTTCACGCTGGCGCTGCGCTCCAGGCGGCGCGACGTGATGGTCGTGCACGAGCCCATCCCCGCAACCGTTGAGCCCGCATCCCCACGCGTCGAGCCAGTGCCCGAACGCGCCGAACACACTCCGTCCTGACTTCTTCAGCAGTGGAAAGATGATGAGCCGCGATTTCCAGCGCCCCGGCCGCTCGCCCGTGATCGCCTGCGATGGCATGGCGGCGACCTCGCATCCACTCGCGACGTTGGCCGCGGTCGATGCGCTGCGCGCCGGCGGCACGGCGGCGGATGCCGCGGTGGCGGCGGTCGCGGTCTTGTGCGTGGTCGAGCCCCACATGACCGGCATCGGCGGCGATTGCTATTGCCTCGTGTCGCCGCCGGGCAAACCGGTCTGGGGCTATAACGGCTCCGGCCGCGCCGGCGCCGGGGCGTCGTACGAAGCGCTCCGCGCCAAGGGCATGCGCGAGATCGGCAATTCGATCCACGCCGTCACCGTGCCCGGCGCGCTCGATGCTTGGGAAGCGATCCTCAAGACACACGGCCGCTTCGGGCTCGACCGCGCTCTTGGTGCGGCGATCAAATATGCTGAGGGCGGTTTCCCCGTGGCGCCGCGCGTGGCGTGGGACTGGCAACGCTATGTCGGCAAGCTCGCCGCCGATTCCGGCGCCGCAAAGCACTATCTGTTCAACGGCGCGCCACCGAAGGAAGGCGATGTCATCCGCTTTCCGGCATTGGCCGCAACGCTCAAGACCATCGGCGCCAAGGGCGCGCGCGCCTTCTATGAAGGCGAAATCGCCGCCGACATGGCGGCGACCGTCGCGTCGCGCGGCTCGTTCCTCGAGCGCGGAGGATTTCGTCGCGCCATCGCGGCGACGCCGTCACGCCGATCTCGGCCAATTATCGCGGGCTCGATCTCGTGGAAATTCCGCCGAACGGGCAGGGGCTCACCGCGCTGATGATGCTCAACATCCTTGAAAACTTCGACCTCAAGGCGCTCGACCCGCTGGGTCCGGAGCGGTTCCATCTGGTGCTGGAAGCAGCACGTCTCGGTTATGCCGCGCGCGATAGCCATCTCGCCGACGCCGCGCATATGCGTATCCCGGTCGCCGACCTGCTCGACAAGGGCTTTGCCAAGAAGCTCGCCGCCAAGATCGACATGAGCAAGCCGCGCCAAGATGCCGGCTTCGCCCACGCCCGGCAGCGACACGGTCTATCTCACGGTGGTCGACCGCGACCGCATGGCGGTGTCGTTCATCAACTCGCTGTATTCCCATTTCGGCGTCGGCATCTGCACCGAGAAAACCGGCATCATGCTGACCAATCGCGGCGCCTGCTTCACGCTTGAGCCGGATCATGCCAACACGTTCGGCCCCGACAAGCGGCCGATGCACACCATCATCCCCGCGTTGGCCATGAAGCAAGGCCGTTGCGACATGAGCTTCGGCGTCATGGGCGCGCATTATCAGCCGATGGGCCACGTGCAGATCGTCAACAACATGGTCGACTACGGCATGGACGTGCAGCAGGCCATCGACACGCCGCGGTTCTTTTTCGAAGGCGAGCAGACCATCGTCGAGCACGGCACGCCGGCGGCGACCATCGAAGGCCTGAAAGCCCGCGGTCATAACGTTGTCTTCGCGCCGACGCCCTGGGGCGGCGCGCAAACCATCAAGATCGATTGGGATCGCGGCGTGCTGATCGCCGGTTCGGAATCGCGCAAAGACGGTTGTGCGCTCGGTTACTAGCGGCTGATAAGTTTCGCGGCAGTGCGATAAGCGGCCAAAGCTTCATGCGGCTCGGCGCGCCGGCGCTCGCGGGTTTGCGGATGCCGGTCTTTCATCGAAATCAACTGGGCGAGGAATGGGGCCCGGCAATAATTTTCCGGCGGCGCGCGCAGGGCGGCAGCCGGCGTCACTGCGATCAAGGCACGGCCGGGCGCCTGCTCGGCCGTTGCCGGTTCGGAGCCGTGCAGGTTTGGCGCGGTCTGCCGGGGTGCCACCTTCTTGATCTCGCCAAGCTGCATTGCCTGTCTCGTTTCGGGACAAGAGCCTCTTGTCCGCCTTGGTAGCGGCAAGCACCGTGCCGCAGGCCGAAACTGCGGTGAGATCAGTCAACCGGTGCGTTTTTCGAATTATTTATGTATTGCCCGTAGGTTCGGCGTTGTATCCATCCCTCAAGTAACGCCCAGCGCAACGTGGCGTTCCCAAAAAGGGGCGAGCGTGACCCGAATCGAACAACCGGCTAGCGCCCCCGACGCCGCGGAAGTTCTCAGGTCGATAGGCGACCTCGCCTACGAGTGGCGCCTCGACACCGACGCCTTGCTCTGGAGCGGCGATGCCGCCGCGGTGCTCGGCGTCGCCGACGTCGGCGACATCGCCAGCGGGCGCAGCTTTGCGCGGCACGTCGAGGCCGCGGACGGGCAGAGCCGTCTCGACGCGATCACCCGATCAAGCCAGGGCGACGCCGGCGGCGGCGTTCCTTATCAGGTCCAGTACACTTTCCGGCGCGGCGGCGGCGAGAATATCTGGCTGGAGGACACCGGCTGCTGGTTTGCAAGCAGCGACGGCAAGCCGGTGCGCGCGCTCGGGGTCGTGCGCGAAATCAACACGCGCCATGAACGCGAACAGGCGCTGGTCCGGCTCGCGAAGTTCGACGCGCTGACCGGCGAGATGAACCGCGTGCACCTCACTGAATTACTCGGCGCCAAGCTCGACGAGGCGGTGCGCTTCCGCATCTCGTTGGGCTTTCTGCTGGTCGCTATCGATCATCTCGCCAACCTCAACGAATCCTACGGCTTCGATATCGCCGAGGATGTGATCGCGCAGGTCGCCAAGCGCATCCGCGCGCGCCTGCGCGGCAAGGATTATCTCGGTCGTTTCTCCGGAAATAAGTTCGGCGTGATTCTGACCACTTGCTCGGCGGATGAATTGGCGGTGGCCGCCGACCGGCTGCTGGCTGGCGTACGCGACGAGACCGTTGTCACCGCCGCCGGCCCGGTGGCGGTGACGGTGACCATCGGCGGCGTGACCGCGCCCCGCCACGCCCGCACCGTGCCGGAAATTCTCAGCCGCACGCAGGACGCGCTGCATGCCGCGCGCCGCAAACGTCACGGCTCTTTTGCCGCCTATCGGCCGAATGTCGAGCGCGACGCGATTCGCCGCGATAGCGTGCGCGCGGGCGACGAGATCGTGGCTGCGCTCAATGAACGGCGGATCGCGCTCGCTTACGAGCCGGTGGTCGAAGCGAAAACCCGGCAGATGGCGTTCTATGAATGCTTGATGCGCGTGCACCGTCCGGACGGCCGTCTCGCCCATGCCAACGAGATCATCCCGGTGGCCGAGCGGGTCGGGCTGATGCGCATGCTGGACTATCGCGTGCTCGAATTGGTGGTGAACGAACTGGCCGCCGCGCCGGGACTGACGGCCAGTGTCAATGTCTCGCCGGCCTCCGCCGTCGATCCGGACTGGTGGGCGGGCCTCGGCGGCTTGTTGCGCGCGGATAGCGCCGCCGCCGCCCGGCTGATCATCGAAATCACCGAGACCGCGGCGATCCATGACGTTGACGACGCGCGCGGCTTCGTCACTCGGGTCAAGGACCTCGGCTGTCGCATCGCCATCGACGATTTCGGTGCCGGCCATACTTCGTTCCGGAACTTGCGCAAGCTCGGCGTGGACATCGTCAAGATCGACGGCGCCTTCGTGCAGAACATTGTGAAGTCGAGCGACGACCGCGCTTTCGTACAGACGCTGATCGATTTGTCGCACCGGCTCGGCCTCAAGACCGTCGTCGAATGGGTGCAGGACGAGGAAGCCGCGCGGCTGCTGTCGGACTGGGGCAGCGATTTCCTGCAGGGCGCGCTGATCGGGCTCGCCAGCGACGCACGGCCGTGGCTCAAGGATCGCGCCGCGAGCGCATAATTCAGAACACCGCACGAAAATCTTAGTCCGTCGCCCTGAGGTGCGCGCCTCGAAGGGCGACGGCCAATGCTCTGAAGACTTTGGCCGTACATCCTTCGAGGCTCGGTGGCCGAGCACCTCAGGATGACGGTTGATAACGGTTATTGTGCGGAGCTATTCCTTGCCGCCGAGCTTGTCGAGCCGTTTCTGCAACTCGTCGAGTTGGCGCTTGAGCTCGTCCATCTCGCCGCCGCCGGAGCCCTGCGGTTTGTCTTCCGCCGGCTTGCTCTGGCCGCGCGCGAACGGCGGTGCGAACATGGCGAAGGTCTTCTCGAACATTTCCATGTTCCGCCGTACCTGATCCTCAAGCGGGCCGAAGCCGCCGACGCCGAAGGCCTGCGTCATCTGCTCGCGGAATTTGCCCTGCTGGCTGGTGAGCGATTGCATCGACTGTTCGAGGAAGCGCGGCACCATCATCTGCATGCTGTCGCCGTAGAAGCGGATCAGTTGCCGCAGGAAGGCGATCGGCAGCAGGCTCTGCCCTTCCTTGTTCTCCTGCTCGAAAATGATCTGAGCCAGCACCGAGCGGGTGATGTCCTCGCCGCTCTTGGCGTCGAACACCACGAAATTCTCGCCGCCCTTGACCATCACGGCGAGGTCTTCGAGCGTCACGTAAGCGCTGGTACCGGTGTTGTAGAGCCGCCGGTTGGCGTATTTCTTGATTGTGATCGGCTCTTTTTCGTCTGCCATGTTGATCACGGTTCCCCTGCCCAATACCGAGCATAACCGGTTTCCGCTCGCGCGGGCCACCGTTTTGTGGCGGCGCGGCAGGCCCAGCGGGCAGTGCGGCAAACCCTTGCGAAAGAGGTCAAATAGGGCCAATTCTCGAGGATATCCGCACGTTGGCCGTTGTTGACAGCGCCAGCCGGGTGGCCTGAGGATGTGGCAGCGCCAGATGGCGATATTGCCGCGCAACCGACCGCATGAGGAGTTTCGGATGAAGGACGACATCGTCATTGTCAGCGCCGCTCGCACGCCGGTTGGCTCGTTTAACGGGGCCTTCGCCAATCTGCCGGCCCATGAGCTCGGCAAAGCCGCAATTCATGCGGCGTTGGAACGCGCCGGCGTCGAAGGCGGCCGCGTTTCCGAAGTGATCATGGGTCAAATCCTGACCGCCGGTCAGGGCCAGAACCCGGCGCGGCAGGCGTCGATCGCCGCCGGCATTCCGGTCGAGAGCCCTGCCTGGGGCGTGAACCAGCTATGCGGTTCGGGCCTGCGCGCGGTCGCGCTCGGCTATCAGGCGATCATGAACGGCGACAGCGAGATCGTGGTGGCCGGCGGCCAGGAATCGATGAGCATGGCGCCGCACGCCCAGCATCTGCGCAACGGCGTGAAGATGGGCGCGTTCGAAATGGTCGACACCATGATCAAGGACGGGCTGTGGGACGCCTTCAACGGCTATCACATGGGCACCACCGCCGAGAACGTCGCCAAGCAATATCAGATCACGCGCGCGCAACAGGACGAATTCGCCGTCGCCTCGCAGAACAAAGCCGAGGCCGCGCAGAAAGCCGGCAAGTTCAAGGACGAGATCGTCGCCGTCACCATCAAGTCGCGCAAGGGCGACGTGGTGGTGAACGCCGACGAATATCCGAAACCAGGCGTCACGCTGGAAGCGCTTGCCAAGCTGCGTCCCGCTTTCGACAAGGAAGGCACGGTGACCGCGGCCAGCGCCTCCGGCATCAATGACGGCGCCGCCGCCGTGGTGCTGATGAAGGCGTCCGAGGCCGCCAAGCTCGGCAAGACGCCGCTGGCGCGCATCGTCTCCTGGGCGCAGGCCGGCGTCGATCCGGCGATCATGGGCACGGGGCCAATCCCGGCTTCGCGTGCCGCGCTCAAAAAAGCCGGCTGGAAAAAAGAAGACCTCGATCTGATCGAAGCCAACGAGGCGTTCGCGGCGCAGGCCTGCGCCGTCAACAAGGATCTTGGCTGGGACACCTCCAAGGTCAACGTCAATGGCGGCGCCATCGCGATCGGTCATCCGATCGGCGCATCCGGCGCGCGCGTGCTGACCACGCTGCTGTTCGAAATGCAGAAGTGCAACGCCAAGAAGGGCCTCGCGACCTTGTGCATCGGCGGCGGCATGGGCATCGCGATGTGCGTTGAGAGGTAAACATTGATCTGCGTCATGGCCGGCTCGACCCGGCCATGATTTCTAAAATGCTTCCGGGAGGAGTGGGGCATGTCACGCGTTGCGTTAGTCACCGGCGGCACCCGTGGCATCGGGGCTGCCATCGCCAAGGCGTTGAAGACCGCCGGCTACAAGGTCGCTGCCAATTATGCGGGCAACGACGAAGCGGCGGCGAAATTCAAAACCGAGACCGGCATCCCGGTATTCAAATGGGACGTGTCGTCCTTCGAGGCCTGCGCCGACGGCGTGAAAAAGGTCGTGGCCGAACTTGGGCCCGTCGAGGTGCTGGTCAACAATGCCGGCATCACCCGCGACGGCCAGCTTCACCGCATGAAGCCGGAGCAATGGACCGCGGTGATCGACACCAATCTCGGCTCGCTGTTCAACATGACGCGGCAGGTGATCGAGGGCATGCGCGAGCGAAAGTTCGGCCGCATCGTCAACATCTCGTCGATCAACGGGCAGAAGGGCCAGTTCGGCCAGGTCAACTACTCCGCCGCCAAGGCCGGCGAGATCGGCTTCACCAAGGCGCTGGCGCAGGAGGGCGCGCGCGCCGGCATCACGGTGAACGCGATCGCGCCGGGCTACATCAATACCGAAATGGTGCAGGCGGTGCCGAAGGACGTGCTGGAGAAATCGATCCTGCCGCTGATTCCGATCGGCCGCCTCGGCGAGCCGGAGGAAATCGCGCGCTGTGTGGTGTTTCTGGCGTCCGACGATGCCGGGCTGATCACCGGCGCAACGCTGTCGGCCAATGGCGGGCAGTATTTCGCTTGAGCGATTGCTCGAGCCCGCGGTAGAACGCGGCGATGAACCAGGGAATGCCGCATGACGAGCACTCAACCGACTGCGCTCGCGCGTGACCCCATCGAGGCGAAGCTAAGCACGGCAGACGACCGCGTTCTCTTGAACGACTGGTTGCCGCCGCAAGTTGGCGTGATGCCTAAGATCAGGATCGGCCGGCATTGGGTCAACGTGCTGTGGATCGTGCCGATCGGTTTTGTGCTTGCCGTCATTGGCGTGGCCGTAGCTCAGGCGTTGCGGGAGCTGCCGGTGGTTCAGGAATTCCTCGTGCGATATCCGGGCGTCCCGCCGTCCGCGCGCGCCGTCACCGACGGCTTTCCGGCTTGGCTACGGGTGCAGCACTTCCTGAACCTTCTGTTCATGGCGTTCATCATCCGCTCCGGTATTCAGGTTCTCGCGACCATCCGCGCCTGTACTGGAAACGCGATTGCACGCCCGGCACCGAGTGGTTTCGTTTTTCAACATCTGGC
>CAVPUU010000053.1:0-8878 GCA_963709015.1 uncultured Alphaproteobacteria bacterium
GCCAGATGGCTGTGAATAAGGTCTAGCTTGACCAAAATCCTAGGAAAAAACTCCTTGACAGCGTGACGCTCCTTTGCTACAAATCGCGCACGCTCTACAGCTGCATCCGGAACGCGGCCCGCGGGAACAGCCGCGCGCGGCGTCATTGCCGGGCGATAGGCGACGGGGCGGCGATACCGGAGAAATGGAAGGCCGCCAACTGAGGCGGCCATCGGAAATGGGGCTTACTTCGTACCGCCGTTTTCCTTGCATTTCGCCATTTCGGTAACACGCTTACCGCTTTTGCAAATCCTGAATTAGGCTTGTCCTTTGTCTTGGCCGAAGCCGCCAATGGGGCAGCGATAAATACTGCCGCGATCAAATAAGCCAAAGCATGTTTACAAGCTTTGTCATTTTGACCCCCCTGAGGCAGGTAAGAGTAAGTACCAACAATAAAATACACGAAAGCCGCGGAATGGCCACGGTAATCCAAAGCAGCTAGGAAAATACTCCTTGACAGCGTGACGCTCCTTTGCTACAAATCGCGCACGCTCTACAGTTGTATCCGGCGGACCCCGGCCGGATACGGCGGGGAACGCGGGCTCGCCCGCCGGCGTTGATGCAAGGGCGAGGGGTGCCGCCATTCTCCGGCGGCCGGAGATCAGCATGCTGGAAAGCGACGACGACCGCATCGTGACGACCAAGACCGACGCGCGCGCCGGCGTGACCGGCCACAATGTGCGCACCGTGCTGGTCGCGAGCCTGGTCGCCGCGATCCTGCTGATGATTTTGATTGCCGCGCTCATGACGCATTGATCTGGGCGTCGAGATTTAGCCGAAGCCGCGCCGCCCGCGCGGCTTTTGCCGTTTTCCGGGACACGCTCATGACCGATATTCCGCAGACAGTGCTGCGTGCGCGGCAGATGTATGTCGAGGGCAAGCCGGTCCGCGTCATTCAGGCGGAGACCGGGTTGAGCCTCGCGCAACTTTACCATGCGCTCGACGGCCTGCCGCAGCCCGATGGCAGCACCTTGCTGCCGCCGATCCCGCGCCGGCGGATCATCGCCCGCAAGACAAGCCGTGCCGCGACGCGAGTGGCGCTGGTCGCGCGCCTGATGCGGGCGGCCGAATTGCAATTGCATGGCATCGAACAGCAGCTCGAGACCGCCGGTTATGTACCCGGTAAGGCCGAGCGACGTCGCGTCCATCGCGCTGCTGGCGCGCACGCTCCGCGAATTGAGCGCGATCGACCAGCGTGCCGCGGCCCGCAAGGCGCCGAACAAATCCGGCGAATCGAATGACGACACCATCCCCTCAACGTCGACGAACTCCGCAGATCGCTTGCGCGAAAAATGGAAGCAATTATTGCCGAGCGAGAGGGTTCGTTACCTCGGCCTGGCTGACGAATAAGGAGAACGTCGTCCTCGACGGCGAATGGGAGTTTTTCGCGCACGGCCATCAGCGCACGCCGGCAAACGCCGGCAGCGGCAAGCCCTGGACCACCTGGCTGATGCTGGGCGGTCGCGGCGCGGGCAAGACGCGCGCCGGCGCCGAATGGGTGCGGGAAGTGGCCCGCGACAGCCACGCCCGCATCGCGCTGATCGGCGAGACCGAGCACGACGCCCGCGAAGTGATGGTGGAGGGCGTTTCCGGCCTGCTGGCGGCGCATCGTTACGACGAGAAGCCGCAATGGATTCCGACGCGGCGGCGGCTCGAGTGGAAGAACGGCGCGGTGGCGCAGGTGTTCTCGGCGGAAGAGCCTGAAAGCCTACGCGGCCCGCAATTTTCCGCCGCGTGGTGCGACGAGCTCGCCAAGTGGCGCCAAGCCGAAGCAACTTTCGACATGCTGCAATTCGGGCTGCGCCTTGGCGAGCGGCCGCGGCAGGTGATCACCACCACGCCGCGGCCAATCGCGCTGATCAAGAAGCTGATCGCGGATCCTTCGACCGCGCTCACCCGCGCCGGCACGCAGGCGAATGCGCACAATCTGGCGCCGGCCTTTCTCGGCCACGTGCTGGCGCGCTACGGCGGCACGCGGCTCGGCCGCCAGGAGATCGACGGCGAGATCGTCGAGGAACGCAACGACGCGCTGTGGAAACGCGCTCAGCTTGAAGCTTGCCGCGTCGATGCGGCGCCGGCGTTGTCGCGCGTCGTGGTGGCCGTCGATCCGCCGGCCTCCGCGCGCAAGGGCGCCGACGCCTGCGGCATCGTCGCGGCCGGCATAACCGGCAGCGGCACGATCTACGTGCTCGCCGACGCGAGCGCGGCGGGCTTGTCGCCGCAGGGTTGGGCGGTGAAGGCGATCGCGCTGTGGCGGCGGCTCGATGCCGACTGCCTGGTGGCGGAAGTGAATTTCGGCGGCGACATGGTGCGCGCGGTGATCCGCGAGGCCGACGCCGCGGTGCCGGTGGTCAGCGTGCGGGCGACGCGCGGCAAATATCTACGCGCCGAACCGGTGGCGCAGTTGTACGAGCAGGGGCGTGTGAAGCACGCCGGCGCCTTTCCGGCGCTGGAGGACGAGATGTGCGACTTCGGGCTCGACGGCCTGTCGTCCGGCCGCTCGCCGGACCGGCTCGACGCGCTGGTGTGGGCGGTAACGGCGCTGAGTTTCGGCGCGCGCAGCGGGCCGCGGGTGAGGGTGTTGTGAGGCGTCCCAGTCCCACTAAACCATTGCGGTACGCCGGTAAAAAGGGAAGCGATCGGTCGCTCCAGAGTGTTGCGATGCCGCCACACGGAGCAACAAACCATTGTGCATGCATTTGAGCCGTATTGTTCGGCATGAATGTGCAACCTATGCTTATGCTTGTTTCTCCATATTGGGGGCGACACATGCGACGCTTAATTGCGGCATCGATTGCTTTCGTTTCTTTGATCGCGCTTGGCCAGAGTGCCTCGGCCGCCGATATGCCGGCCAAAGCGCCGGTTTATAAAGCGCCGATGGTTGTCGCGCCCACCTGGGCCGGTTTCTATCTCGGCGTTGCGGGCGGTTACGGCTGGGGCACGACCGGCCACACCAACGAGTTCGACGGCAGCGGCTCGGGAACGAACAATGGCCTCAAGGGCGGCATATTCGGCGTGACGTCCGGCTACAACTGGCAGTGGGGCCCGATCGTCGCCGGCCTGGAAAGCGACTTTTCGTGGAGCGGCATCAAAGACACATTCAGCGATAATGGCACCGGCTTTTGCCCCGCTGGCATCCCCTGCGTCACCAACCTGAAATGGCTTGGCACCGACCGCGCCCGTCTCGGCTACGCTTGGGACCGGTGGCTGGTTTACGCGACCGGCGGTCTTGCCTACGGCCGGGTCGAAGCCACCTGCTGCGTGGTTGGTGAGACGGACGAAACAAAGTGGCGGTGGGGTTACGCCGTCGGCGGCGGAATCGAAATGATGCTGATGCCGAACTGGTCCGCCAAGGCCGAATATCTCTATGTCAATCTCGGCGACAGGACGAACTATCACGTCATTGCGAGCGGTCATGACGAGAGCGTTCTGGTGAGATCGAGCATCGTTCGCGTGGGTCTCAACTACCACTTTGGCGACTCGCTCTTCGGCTTGCTGCACTAGCATCGCCGCGCTCAAGATTGTGAGCAAAGCCCCGGCTTCGCCCGGGGCTTTTGTTTTTGTTACCTCAACGTCTTGCTGCCGTGTCCCGCGCGCGGTGCAGCGGCCCCGTGTCCCGGGTGCTGCGCAACACGAAATGTTGCGCTGCCCGCCGTCGCCAAGGCTATGGCGGGCTTGCTCACTTACCCGCCGAAGCTTCAGCGAAGGCGGGTGCTAACCCGGGACCGTCGACGGACCCGGAGTTTGGAACGGCCCCGGATCAGCGATGCACCACTTCGTGCTGCATCGCATCCGGGGCACGAGTCAGAACTTGCCGTTCGTCTAGGCGTCCCGTACCGCTCACAGCCTGTCACTCAGATCGTGCCACGTTGGATTGTCCGTCTCGATTAGCTTGAACTTCCAATCGCGCCGCCAGCGCTTGAGTACACGCTCGCGGGTTCGTGCGTCATCGATCGAGGAATACTGTTCACAGTGGACGAGCTTCGTCACGCCGTAGGTATTCGTGAAACCCGGCACGGCTTTGGCGCGATGCTGTTCGATCCGGCGTGACATGTTGTTTGTCAGGCCGACATACAGCACGCCCGGCGGGTGTTGGTCAGGATATAAACAAAATACTGGCGCGGCATGACTGCGATTGTGTCCCGGGCGCAGCGCAACATGCAATGTTGCGCTGCTGAACCGGGACCGTCGCGAATTCCGAGTGTGGAACGGCCCCGGCTCAGCGGCGCACCATTTCGCCATAGCGCGTCTAAGACGCGCGTAAACGCGCTTATGGCTTCATGCTGCGCCGCATCCGGGGCGCGGAGAGATTGGTGTTCGCCCGCACCTTGTTGCGCACCGCGCCGCGTCCGGGGCACAGAAGGATGACACTTTGCTGAACTATCTTCAAAGCCTGCTCCGCCCGCCGGAGCGTAAATCCTCCCGCGCCGCGCGGCTGATCGCCATCGAGAGTGGCGGGCGGGCGCGCTGGACGCCGCGCGATTATGCGGCGCTCGCGCGCGAGGGCTATCAATGCAACGCCATCGTGCATCGCGCGGTGCGGCTGATCGCCGAGAACGTCGGTTCGCTGTCGTTCGTGCTGTACGAGGGCGCGGCCGAGCTCACGCAGCATCCGCTGCTCGATCTGCTGGCGCGGCCGAACCCGCGCCAGGACGGCGCCTCGCTGTTGGAAGCGGTCAGTTCGCATCTGCTGCTGGCCGGCAATGCCTATGTCGAGGCGGTCAACCTTAAGAACGTGGATGGCGCGTTCGCGACCATCGATGTGCGCGAGCTTTATGCGCTGCGTCCCGACCGCATGAAAGTGGTGCCGGGGCCGGACGGCTGGCCGCAGGCTTACGAATACACCGTTGCGGGGCAGACGGTGCGCTTCGACCAGGGCGCGGCGCCGCCGATCTTGCATCTCACGCTGTTCAATCCGCTCGACGATTATTACGGGCTTTCGCCGCTCGAAGCCGCGGCGGTCGCGGTCGACACCCACAATGCCGCCGCCAAATGGAACAAGGCGCTGCTCGACAACGCGGCGCGGCCATCGGGCGCGCTCGTTTACGACGGGCCGGAGGGCGCGGTGATGTCGGACGCGCAATTTGGGCGGCTCAAGAAGGAGCTCTCCGACCAATACCGGGGCACGGCCAATGCCGGGCGTCCGCTGCTGCTCGAAGGCGGGCTCGATTGGAAGGCGATGTCGCTCACGCCAAAGGACATGGATTTCATGGAAGCCAAGCATTCCGCCGCGCGCGAGATCGCTCTTGCGTTTGGCGTGCCGCCGATGCTTTTGGCGATCCCCGGCGACAACACCTATTCGAACTATCAGGAAGCCAACCGCGTGTTCTTCCGGCAGACCGTGCTGCCGCTCGGCAACCGCATCGCCGCCGCGATCGCGCAATGGCTTTCGCCGGCGTTCGGCGCGGGGCTGACGCTTGGCGCCGACACCGACAGAATTGAGGCGCTGTCAGGCGACCGCGCCGCGCTGTGGGACCGCGTCACCAAGGCGCCGTTCCTGACGGTGAACGAAAAGCGCGCGGCGACCGGCTATGGCGCGGTTGAGGGAGGCGACCGTTTCGTGTAAAAATTGCCTTAGCGCATGATCCCGAAAAGTGGGAACCGGTTTTCGGAAAAGATCATGCGCAAGCAAAATGTTAGGGGCGCACAGTGATTCAATCTAAACGGATCGCACTTTAGGGAGCAATAAGTCACTTGTAATTTATATGGCAATCGTACATATGATATCCGTATTAAATACGGGTAACGCCAGGAGGTTGCCGTGGCCAACGATGTGAAGAAGCTGACCATCAATCTGAGCGGTCCGATCTATGAAACCTTGCAGAAACTGGCGGCACAGCAGGGTGTCAGCGTCACCGAGGCGCTGCGCAAAGCGATCGGCACCGAGGAATTTCTGCGCCAACAGAAGAATGATGGCGGCAAGGTTCTGATCCAGGATGCCGACAAGAACTTGAAGGAAGTTCTGTTCCGTTAGAGCATTTTCCGGCGAAGTGGGAACCGGTTCGCCGTAGAAAATGCGACCAAATAAGGAAATCTAGAGCATGATCCGGTTCAATTGGAACGGATCATGCTCTAGTTCGCGTATGGGGGCTGAGTGAAACCGATCCGGCAGGCCAAAGGCAAAGCCACGCCGAGTCGCGTTCGGGACGGTGCCGACCAAGCACCGGTGACCACGTCTGTCATTGGCGGCAACGTGGCGACGCCGCCGGTTAAATCGGTCGACATCGCCGGCAAGGCGGAACCGCCGGAAACGAAGCCTGCCACGATCGAGGAGAAACAGGAAAAGACCCGCGGCGCAATTGCGGGCGCCCTGGTGGCTCTTCTGTTCATCATCATTATTGCTTCATTCGCGGCCGTCTGGCTGAAGGTCCAGACCGTCGCCGAGGTGAAAGCGCTCCTCGAAGTCATCCTCGCGCCCGTCGTCGCTTTGGTCGGCTCCGCCACCGGGTTCTATTTCGGCGGCCGCAAGAAATAACGTATCGATTCCCGCTTGCGCGGGGTTAAGCGGTTTCACTGTCCGGGCTTGGCCGCGGCCGGGCTCGGCAGCGCGTCGTCGTCGGCGCCGGTGTCGAAGCAGCCGGCGATGACGGCGGAATAGATGCCGCTGCCGTCGCTGATATCGCTCATGCAGGTGAACGGCTTGTAGGGCTCGGTGAAGGTGAAAAAGCCGCCGCCGTCGCTCTTGGTCGTGTATTTGCCGTCGAGCGTCACCGTGCGGTTGGGCTCGGTCTCGCCGCTGACGATCAGCTTGCCGCCCACGTAGCGCGATTCATCGATGCGGATATCCGCCCGCGCCGCCGCCGTGCCGGCGAGCAGGACGAGGGCCGCAGCCAGCCAGCGCATCGTTGTCTCCATGTCATCTGCGCCGCCCGCGATTGCTATCTAGTCCCTTGCCGGCTGCGCCGCAACGATCGCATCGCCGATCGCGCTCTCGCTTGCTTCTGCGGGTAGCGGGGAAGAGTGAAAGCAAAACCATGAACGATTTGATCGCCATCTTCTCCGAGCGCGGCGACCGTTCGCGTGCCTTCTTTACCCTCCCCTGGAGGGGGAGGGTCGACCGCTGGAGCGGAGCGAAAGCGGTCGGGGTGGGGTGAAACCTTGACGGCGTGCGGGCCGACCTGACCCCGGCTCGCGTCTGCGACGCTCCCTAGCCGATGCTTCGCATCGGCGTTCTTATTCGCAAGGACGGCGGCCAGGGCCGCCTCTGCCCTCCCCCTCCAGGGAGAGGTGAAAGAAAACCCATGCCCGACCTGATTCAGACCTTCACCGAGCGCGGGGACCTCGCGCATCTGGCGCTGCTCATGTGGGCGATGTCGGCGTCGGGGCTCGCCTGGTTCGCGCTGCGCGAACTCGCGGCGGCCAGCCGCCGCTTCGACGATTTCGTGCGCGAGCTCGCGCGCTTCAACGAGACGTTCCGTGTCCCGGGCGCGACGCAGCACGAAGTGGTGCGTCGCAGAACCGGGACCGCCAAATCCTGAGATCGCAAAGACCCGCGATCTGCGGCGCAACATTCACATGTTGCGCCGCGTCCGGGAAAGACGAGAGGACAACAATAATGGACACATTGCATTCCGTGCTGCGCTCGATCCGCGGCGAAACAAAATCGCGCCGCGATCATCTCGACGTGTTCCGCGAATTCCTCGACCACCTCGACCGCGCCTCGCGGCGCAGAAACCCGCCGCGCACCACCAAGGCGGCGAAGGGCAGGGGTCGCAGCCGCAAAAGATAGCGCCGCGATCGGCCTCTTCTCCCTGTCCCCGTTCACGGGGAGAGGGTGGCGAGCAGCGTCAGCTGCGAGCCGGGTGAGGGGGCCTTTCCGAAGATCGAAAAGCGCCCCTCACCCGACGTCCTCGTTTCACTCGGACGTCGACCTCTCCCCGCAGGCGGGGAGAGGTGAAGGAAGACCCATGCTCGCACCCAATCCCGAACCCACCGTCGCGTCGGTGTTCGCAGCCCGCACCAAAATCGAGCCCGACGGCACGGTCGAGGGTTACGCCAGCCTGTTCGGCGAGATCGACCAGGCGCGCGACATGGTCATGCGCGGCGCTTTCGCCGCGACGCTCGCGGCGCGCGGCGTCAACCGCATCCCCATGCTGTTCCAGCACGACCCGTCCGAGCCGGTCGGGGTCTGGCTTGAGCTGCGCGAGGATAGCCGCGGCCTTTACGCGCGCGGCCGGCTGATCCCCGAAGTGGCGCGCGGACGCGAGTTGCTGTCGCTGTTGCGCGCCGGCGCCATCGACGGGCTGTCGATCGGCTTTCGCACCGTCAAGGGCAACATCGATCCCAGGACGCGGGTCCGCCGCCTGGTGGCGGTCGACCTGTGGGAGATTTCCATCGTCACGTTCCCGCTGCTCGCGGGAGCGCGCGTGCGCGCGGTGAAGCAGGCGGCTTCCTCCTCTCAGGCTTGCCGGCCCTCGCTGTCGCACGCGCGCACGCGCGGCGAGCGGGATTGGGCGAAGCTTCTCGGGACGCCGCCGATTGCGGACGTCTCGCGCACGCGCTCCGCCGCGACGCGGCCGCGGCTGCAATATCGCCGGCTCGACGGCACGGTCTCCTGCGGCCGCCTGCGCACATGGCGGCAGGCGCAGTGAGCAGCCATGCAAGCGATCAATCTGGATCTGGCGCGCCGGCAGGCGATCGCGGCGATCGAATGCGGCCTTGTGCGCCTGAAATGGCTGGCGGCAGCGACGCGCTTCGAAATCGCGATGCACCGGCACGATCGGGCGCTGAAGTATGCTTACAAAGCCGGCTTCAATCCGGACCAGTCGCCGGCGGGCGGTACCGATGGCGGGCAGTGGACCGACGGCGGCAACGCGATGGTTCTGCCTGAAATCGTCGT
>CAVPUU010000054.1:0-3752 GCA_963709015.1 uncultured Alphaproteobacteria bacterium
AGGCGCAGCGTTTTGCGACTATTTCGCAGCGAATTGATTTTATTTCAGGCGCGCTGCGCGGCACGCACTACCGAAGCGGCACGCTGATCGGCGGACCGCGGCGGCCGGAACGGTTCGTGGTGCGCGACGACGCCTTCGATTGCGTCACCTTCTGCGAAACGGCGCTGGCGGCCGCCGTGCGCACGATACGGCTGAGTTCGAGGCGGCGCTGCAGGATATCCGCTACCGCAACGGCGTCGTGAACTGGTTCGAACGCAATCACTATTCTTCGAGTGGTGCCGGCGCAATGTCGAGAACAAGACCTGCCGCTGGCTCGCCATCGACGGCGCGGTGGAGATCGAGAAGACGGTCGACTCGCAGAAGGGATTATCCCGGCGGCGCTTTGCGATGCGCGTCATCCCGAGTGGGGTTTTTCTCGCGCACATGGCGGAGGTCGCGAGCGGGGATATCGTCGGCTTCGTCAGCCGGCGCGCGAATCTGGACTATTTCCACTGCGGTTTCGTCACCGCGCGCAAGATCCCTTGCTGTTGCGCCACGCCGCCGAAAGCCGGCGTTGCGTGCTGGACGAGCGCATGGACCGCTTTCTTGCGCGCAATCGCGTGCGCTACGTCACGCTGCTGCGGCCCCAAGAGCCGGCCGCTGCCGTCGCGGGCCGCCAATAATTCTGGCGTCCCGGCCAAGCGCGCGTAGCGCGTGCGAGCCGGAACCATAACCACTAAACTATCGATGGGCTGTGGAGTATGGGTACCCGCCTTCGCGGGGACGACGGTTACGCCGCGGCGGCCTTGCCGGACGGATTCACCGCCGCGGTATAGTCATCCATCAGCTGCTTGGTGATGCCGCCGGGATTGAAGTTCCACTGGCCGCCGATCTCCGACACCGCGGTGACTTCCGCCGCCGAGCCGGTGATGAAGCATTCGGAGAAGCTCGTGAGCTCTTCCGGCATGATACGCCGCTCGACCACTTCGAAACCGCGCTTGCGCGCGAGCGCGATAACCGTCTGCCGGGTGATGCCGTCGAGGAAGCAATCGGCAATCGGCGTGTGGATCTTGCCATCCTTGACGAAGAAGATGTTGGCGCCGGTGCATTCGGCGACGCGGCCCTGCCAATCGAGCATCATGGCGTCGGCATAGCCGCGGCGCTCGGCGCGGTGCTTGGAGATGGTGCAGATCATGTAAAGGCCGGCGGCCTTGGCGAGGCAGGGCGCGGTCTTCGGATCGGGCCTGCGGTATTCGGCGAGATCGAGCTTGATGCCCTTGAGCCGCTGCTCCGGATCGAAGTAGCTCGGCCATTCCCAGCGCGCGATGGCGAGGTGGATGGTGTTGTTCTGCGCCGAGACGCCCATCATCTCCGAGCCGCGCCAGGCGACCGGGCGGACATAGGCTTCCTTCTTGCCGTTCTTGTCGACGACCAGCTGCTTGGCGGCGACGATGTCGTCGATCGAATAGGGGATTTCGAAATCGAGCACTTGGGCGGAGCGCTTCAGCCGCTCGGCGTGCTCGCGTGTCTTGAAGATTTTGCCGCCATAGGCGCGCTCGCCCTCGAACACGCAGCTCGCATAATGCAGGCCGTGGCTGAGCACGTGCAGATTGGCGTCCTGCCAGGGCACGAGCTTGCCGTCGTACCAAATGACCCCTTCGAGCCGGTCATAGGATTGCGCAGCCATTGTTTCCTCCTCGACTTTGCCGATCCGTCGGTCTCATTGCCGCCGTGTGCCGCCCGTCATGGGGCATTTTCGCGTCTATTCCAATACTTTGCGTTACGGGGGGCAACACCCGGTATGAATGGGACCGGAGCGGTCCTATCGCCGGCTGCCGGCGCGATCCGAAAGGACCGCTTGGTACGATCCTTTCGTCGCATGGTCTTTTTGTAACATAAAAACGAAATATGTCAATATGGCTGACATAAATGTGAAGATCGTCGCCCCGCGCCGGTATCCTGACCGAACGCCGCGGGCGGCGACGCTGGCGCCGGCCGAGCCGATCTGGGACATCATCGAATTGTTGTTTTTCGCCTACCGCGATTTCGTCGGCGATCCGGACGAGGTGCTCTCCAAGCTCGCCTTCGGCCGCGCGCATCACCGGGTGCTGCATTTCGTCAACCGCAATCCCGGCATGAAGGTCGCCGACCTGTTGGAAATTCTCAACATCACCAAGCAGTCGCTCGGCCGCGTGCTCAAGCAACTGGTCGATCAGGGCTACGTGGTGCAGAAGGAAGGCGAGCAGGACCGTCGGCAGCGACTCTTGTACGTGACGCCGAAGGGCGAGGCGCTGGCGCTCAAGCTTGCCGGCCTGCAAACGCAGCGGATCAACCGCGCCTTCGCCGAGCTCGGCCCGAACGCGCACGACGCGGCGCGGCGCTTTCTTACCGCCATGATCGATACCGACAATCGCGAGGGCGTGCTGCGCCTGATTCTGCGCGCCGAGCGCGCCAAGACGCGGGGTAGGGCATGACCCAAATTCTTCCTCATCCGCCCCCGCCCATAACCTCCTCCCCACAACCGCCGCGAGCTTCGCTCGCGCCGAATGCCGAGGCGGATGCCAATGACACTGCCGGCCACGCTGTCCGACGATGCGCCGCATTTGCTGGTGGTCGACGACGACCGCCGCATCCGCGATCTGCTGTCGCGCTTCCTTACCGGCGAGGGCTACCGCGTCACCACCGCGGAGACCGCGGCCGACGCGCGCGCCAAGCTCAACGGGTTGAGCTTCGATCTGCTGATTCTCGACGTGATGATGCCGGGCGAATCCGGTTTTGACTTCGCCAAGTCGCTGCGCGGTTCCTCGAACGTGCCGATCCTGATGCTGACCGCGCGCGACGCCGCCGAAAGCCGCATCAAGGGCCTCGAGATGGGCGCCGACGACTATCTGTCGAAGCCGTTCGAGCCGCGCGAATTGTCGCTGCGCATTGCCAACATTCTCAAACGCGCGCAGCCGGCCACCGCGCCGCCGGTGGAGTCGGTGCGCTTCGGGCCGTTCGTCTATCACCTGGCGCGCGGCGAATTGCGCAAGGGCGAGGAGGTCATAAGGCTGACCGACCGTGAACGCGAGATGCTGCGCATCCTGACCGCGGCGCCGGGCGAAACCGTGTCGCGGCTGGCGCTCGCCGGCAATGGCAGCTCGGTTAGCGAGCGCGCCGTCGACGTGCAGGTCAACCGGCTGCGCCGCAAGATCGAGAACAATCCCGCCAATCCGCTGTTCGTCCAGACCGTGCGCGGCATCGGCTACCGGCTGGTGGCCAACGCATGACCAGCATCGATACCGGCATCCGCACCATCCGCACGGCGTTCGGCCGCGTCATGGATGCCTGGCGCTGGTACAACTCGATCCCGGCGGTCCGCCGCATCCACGCCGTGCTCGAACGCATCCCCGACGGCTGGCGCCGGCTCAGCCGCTGGCTCAACAGCGTGATGCCCAAGGGTCTCTATGCGCGCGCGCTGCTCATCATCATTTTGCCGATGGTGATCCTGCAATCGGTGATCGCCTTCGTGTTCGTGGAGCGGCAATTGAGCGAAGTCACTGACCGGCTATCCGCCGGCGTGGTGCACGACATCGCCGCGCTGATCGACGTCTATCAGGGCTACCCGCAGGACGCCGATCGCGCGCAGATCCGCCGCATCGCGCAGGACCGGCTCGGTCTGGTGGTCGATTTCCTTCCCATCAGCGACATGCCGCCGCCGGGTCCGAAACCGTTCTTCTCCCTGCTCGATTCGACCCTGTCCGAGCAGTTGCGCAAACAGCTCGGCCGGCCTT
>CAVPUU010000055.1:0-24329 GCA_963709015.1 uncultured Alphaproteobacteria bacterium
TTTTTTTGCGCGTATTTGGTTCCGGTTCGGTCTTGCTGACTACAGTGGGTGAAATAGACCGTTCTACCATGCGCCGAAAAGCATGTTTTTGAAAAATAAGATGATTGTATGGCATTTAGGAGCCATACTCCCTATAACTTAGAATCATTTACGGCACTAAATCTGGAAGATTGACCAGTCTACTATTAAATATTTTAACATCTGCTGCCTAATTTTTAGCCGTTATTGCTACACATTGACTAAATATGCACCAGCACAACGTCTTTTTCGATCAGCAGTCCGACTTCAGTCAAAATCCTGTCGGCCGCCTCGCGCATGCGGGCGTCTTTGCAGAATCTGCTGCACCACTTGAATGGCCAGCATCAACAAAGACGGCGAGACGATAATGACACCGGAGCGGTATCCCTTCTGCAAAACGTCATCGAAGCCGTCATACAGCTCAGCAAACATGGACTCGGACGGATAAAGTAAAAGCAACGTCTTCGTCTCACCCTTGATCAGATATTTCCCGGAAATGTCGTCGATATGTCTGCCGAGGTTCTGGCGCAGCTGGCGCATGGCCTGAAGCCGCTCGTCTTCGGCCTTGGCGTTCCCAGCGCGGTCGTCGCCTCAGCGGGAATTCGGCGTCGATGACGAGATAACATTGTCCCGGCATGTGGATGCAGCAGTCGGGCCGCGAATTATTGGACAGCGTGAACTGGAATTCATAGGCGCCCTGCGGCAAGCCATCGGCCACGATCGCCTCCATGCGGCCCTGACCGAAGGCGCCGCGGCGCTGCTTGTTGTCGAAGACTTTTTGCAGCGACGTACGGTCGAGGCCAGATCGGTGATGTTCTTCTGCGCGCTGTCGATGACCGCCAGCCGCTCGTGCAACTGCTTGCAGATGATCGGTGGTATTCTTGGTTGAGGTCTTCATCGACTCGCCGAGGTTCTGCGTCACCGCGTCGAGCCGCTGATTCACGGTGTGCTGCAACTGCGACTGCGCCCGGGCCAGCATTTCGCCCATGGTCTGAAGCGGGCATTGAGATCGGCCAGCCGTTGCTCGGCGGCGTGGTCGACCGGCGCCGCGCGCGGGCGCAACAGCAGCACCAGGATGGCAATGACGCCGACCGCGATGATCAGGGCGAGAACAACGAGGAGGGTTTCCGGCATGCGAGAGCTTCTAGCGTGATTCGTCGCGGCATGCGAACGAAGGGCGAACGGTAGGGCGATTGGCCTGTGCCTCAAGGGAAAGGCTTAGCAAGGAAACGGCTTGCATTGACCGCGCCGCGCCCTTGCCCTTACATCGCGCGCATGGCGGTCCGCGACATTCTCATCCTTCCCGACAAGCGGCTGCGGCTCAAATCGGCAGCCGGTGACGGCGGTCGACAAATCGCTGCGCAAGCTGGTCGACGACATGTTCGAGACCATGTACGCGGCGCCCGGCATCGGCCTCGCCGCCATCCAGATCGGCGTGCCGCAGCGCGTCGTCACCATGGACCTCGCCAAGAAGGACGACCCGCCGGCGCCGCAGGTCTTCATCAATCCGGAGGTCATCTGGAAAGTCGGACGAGAAGGCGACCTACGAGGAAGGCTGCCTGTCGATCCCGGAATATTACGAGGAGGTCGAGCGGCCGCGCGGCGGTGCGCGTGAAATATCTCGACCTTGACGGCAAGCCGCAGGAGATCGAGGCCGAACGGCTTGCTCGCCACGTGTTTGCAGCACGAGATCGATCACACCAACGGCGTCCTGTTCATCGACTACATCTCCAAGCTCAAGCGCGACATGGTGATGAAGCGGTTCAGGAAAGCGGCGAAGAAGGGCGAGCCGGTCAAGCCGCTCTCCGAGGACAAAGAGCCTTCGCATCATATTGGCTAGTGTATAGCCTCTCTCCGTCACCCTGAGGTGCGCGGCAAAGCCGCGCCTCGAAGGGCGACGGCCCGGCCGTTCATCCTTCGAGGCTCGCGCGAAAGCGCTCGCGCCTCAGGATGACGGGTCGGGGCAAGTGTTCGATAACTTAACCTTGATCTGTAGCCCCAACGAATATGCCGCTCAGATTGATCTTCATGGGCACGCCCGATTTCGCGGTGCCGACGCTGATCGCGCTCGCAGACGTCGGGCACGACATCGCGGCGGTCTACACACGGCCCGCAAAGCCCGGCGGGCGGCGCGGGCTCGATCTGGTGCCGACGCCGGTCGAGCGTGTGGCGCGCGAGCGGGGCTGGTCCGTGTTGACGCCGGCAACGCTCAAATCGGACGAGGCGGTGGCGACTTTCCGCGCCCACAACGCCGACGTGGCGGTGGTGGTGGCGTACGGTTTGATCCTGCCCAAACCGATCCTGGACGCGCCACGGCTCGGCTGCTTCAACGCGCATGCTTCGCTGCTGCCGCGCTGGCGCGGGGCGGCGCCGATCAATCGCGCCATCATGGCGGGCGATGCCGAGAGCGGCGTCACCATCATGAAGATGGACGAAGGCCTCGACACCGGTGCCATGGCGATGGCCGACTGCGCCACGATTCAGCCGGATATGACGGCGGGCGACCTGCACGACGCGCTGGCGCGGCTGGGCGCCGATCTGATGCTGCGCGCAATTGCCGCGGCCGAGCGCGGCTCGCTCGCGCTCACGCCGCAACCGGAGCAAGGCGTCACGTATGCGGCCAAGATCGGCAAGGACGAGACCCGCATCGATTGGACCAAGCCGTGGCGCGAGGTGCATAACCGCATCCGCGGCCTTTCGCCTTTTCCCGGTGCCTGGTTCGAACTCGGCGGCGTGCGCGTCAAGGCGTTGCGCTCGACCGAAGGCGAGGGCGCCGGCGCGGCGGGCAAGGTGCTCGACGACAAACTGACCGTTGCGTGCGGCAACGGCGCGGTGCGGCTCACGCAAGTGCAGCGCGCCGGCAAGCAGCCGATGAGCGCGGATGAATTCCTGCGCGGAACGGCGGTCAAAGCCGGCGCGGTCGTCCACTAGCTGTCGTGCCCCGCGACAGCGGGGCATCCAGTAATCCGTGACTTCGGATGGATTTGTGTTTACTGGATCGCCCGGTCAAGCCGGGCGATGACAGGCAGAAGGAATGCCCCGCTACAAGCTGACCATCGAATATGACGGCTTCCCCTTCGCCGGCTGGCAAATCCAGGCCGACCAGCCGACCGTCCAGGGGGTGCTGGCCGCGGCGATCAAGGCGCTATCGGGCGAAAAGGCCGCGGTGCAGGGCGCCGGCCGCACCGATGCCGGCGTGCACGCGCGCGGCCAGGTGGCGCATGTCGATCTCACCAAAGATTGGGACACCGACACGATTCGCGACGGACTTAATGCTCATATAAGGCCATATCCCATAGCGATCCTCGCCGCTGAGCATGCGGCCGGGGATTTCAATGCTCGGACTTCGGCCGTCAAGCGCCACTATCTTTACCGGATCATCAACCGCCGCGCCGATCTGGCGCTCGACGCCGGTCACGCCTGGCGCGTGCCGCGTCCGCTCGACGCCGCGGCGATGCACGCCGCCGCGCAGCGGCTGATCGGCAAGCACGATTTCACCACGTTCCGCTCCACCGAATGCCAGGCCAAGTCGCCGATAAAGACGCTTGACCGGCTCGACGTGGAACGCGATGGCGACGACGTGAATGTGCGGGCGTCGGCGCGCTCGTTCCTGCACAGCCAGGTGCGCTCGATGGTCGGTTCGCTGGTCATGGCCGGCGAGGGGAAATGGTCTGCCGACGATCTCGCGCGCGTGCTGGCGGCGCGCAACCGCACCGCCTGCGGCCAGGTGGCGCCGCCGGACGGGCTTTATTTGATGCAGGTGGATTATTGACGTTCGCTGCCGATGGCGGCGCGGCGCCGGCGTCCTATATCCAGTACGGACAGCTATTTACGGGAGCAAGCAATGAGCACCTATGGATCGGCGGTTTGGTCAGGCGGCCTCAAGGACGGCAAAGGCGCCATCTCAACAAAAAGCGGCGCGCTCAAGCAATACCCTTACGGCTTTGCCAGCCGTTTCGAAGGCAAGCCGGGCACGAATCCCGAAGAACTGATCGGCGCAGCGCATGCGGGGTGCTTTACCATGGCGCTGTCGCTCATCCTTGGTGAGGCGAAGCTGACGGCCGACAAGATGGAAACGCAGGCGGACGTGACGCTTGAGAAACAGGCAGACGGCTTTGCCATCACCTCCGTGCATCTCACGCTGAAGGCGAAAGTTCCCGGTGCGGATAACGCCAAATTTCAGGAGCTTGCTGCCAAGGCGAAAGCCGCCTGCCCGGTCTCGAAACTGCTCAACGCCAAGATTACGCTGGACGCCTCGCTGGTTTAGATCACGCGAAATAGCGATCAATGATCTTGCGATAGATTGCCGTCAGCGCATGTAGCTCGTTGACCGGCACGCGCTCGTCCACCTGATGCATGGTTTGCCCGACCAGCCCGAACTCCACCACCGGGCAATAATTGGTGATGAAGCGAGCGTCCGAGGTGCCGCCGCTGGTGGAGAGTTCGGGCTTGCGTCCGGTGACCTGCGTGATCGCGTCGACGACAAGATCGGTAAACGGTCCCGGCTTGACCGCGAACACGCCGGCATTCGATGGCTCCCACTGAAGGGCGAATTTGATTTTGCCGCCCGCCGCTGTGGATGCGCTTTGCTCGATCAGTTTCTTCAACAAGTTCGAGCGTATGGCTGTCGTTGAAACGGATGTTGAAACGCGCGCGCGCCTCGCCGGGGATGAGATTGACCGTCTTGTTGCCGACGTCGACCGAGGTGAATTCGAGGTGCGAGGGCGGGAATAGCGCGGTGCCCGCGTCGAGCGGCCCGGCCTGCAACGCCGATACGAGCGTCACCAGCCCGCGGATCGGGTTTTCCGCCCGCTGCGGATATGCGACATGGCCTTGGTGGCCGCTGACGATCAGATGGCCGTTGAGCGAGCCGCGGCGGCCGATCTTGATGGTGTCGCCGAGCGCGCTCACGTTGCTCGGCTCGCCCAGAATGCAGTGGTCGAATTTCTCGCCGCGCGCGGCGGCCCATTGCAGCAGTTTGGGCGTGCCGTTGATTGCAATGCCTTCCTCGTCGCCGGTGATCAGGAACGAAATCGAGCCTTTGCCGTTTTTTTGCGGCTTGCCGCCGTTGGTGGCGAGACGGTCGAGCACGGCGGCGAGCGCGCAGGCAATACCGCCTTTCATGTCCACTGCGCCGCGGCCGTAAAGCTCGCCATCGGCCTCTTCGCCGGCAAATGGCGGATGCTTCCATGCCTTCTCGTCGCCGGGCGGCACGACATCGGTGTGACCGGCAAACATCAAATGCGGCGACGCGGTGCCGATGCGGGCGTAGAGGTTTTCGACATCGTCCGCGCCCGGCTCCTTGAAGGTCATACGGTGCACGGTGAAGCGGGCCGCCTTCAAGGTGCTTTCGAGAAACTTGAGCGCGCCGCCTTCGGCGGGCGTGACGGAACGGCAGCGCAAGAGATCGCGGGCGATGGCGACGGGATCGGCGGTCATTAGATTTATCCCGTGTGCCCTTCAAGCGGATCCGGACCGTAGCGGTTGGGGCCTCTTGTTCCTTTGCGAAATCCGAGGTCAACGATGAGATACAAAGCTATAGCTATCGTTGGAACCGCGACGATCCAAAACAGCGGTGTCGGACTTTCGAATGGTCCGTCAAGTCCCAGCATTCCGATACTGCTTAGAAGGGCGCTCAAGATCAAAGATAGTGTCGGAATCCAAATTGGCATATCGCGATCATGCGCCCGTTTGAAGACCACTGCGTAATCCGGATACAGGAGCGCAAGGTCAGCGACGCCACCCAATTCATGATCGTCGAAATTGTAGGTTAAGAGAACGACCAAAATAGACGCCACGATAATGATAGACGACCCGATCCAATATGGCTTGCGGCTTATTCGGCCATTGAAACTTAAAAAGAGATAGGCCCAATCCATGTTGGATTTCCGCGGCGTCTGCGCCGATCAATCCCTCAGCAACTCGTTGATCGACGTCTTCGAGCGCGTCTTCTCATCGACGCGCTTGACGATGACTGCGCAATAGAGATTCGGCCCCGGCTCGCCGCTCGGCAAAGGCTTGCCGGGCATCGTTCCCGGATACGACGACCGAATAGGGCGGCACCTCGCCCCGATAAACCTTCCCGGTTTCGCGATCGACGATCTTGGTGGAAATCCCGATATAGACGCCCATGCCGAGCACGGAGCCTTCGCGCACGATCACGCCTTCGACCACTTCCGAGCGCGCGCCGATGAAACAGTTGTCCTCGATCTACGACCGGTCCGGCTTGCAGCGGCTCGAGCACGCCGCCGATGCCGACGCCGCCCGACAAATGGCAGTTCTTGCCGATCTGCGCGCAAGAGCCAACGGTGGCCCAGGTGTCGATCATGGTGCCGCTATCGACGTAAGCGCCAAGATTGACGAAGGAGGGCATCAGCACCACGCCGGGCGCGATATAAGCCGAGCGCCGCACCACGGCGCCGGGCACGGCGCGGAAGCCGCTTTTGCGGAAGCGCGCGGCGTTCCAGCCTTTGAACTTGGAATCGACCTTGTCCCACCACACCGCCTTGCCGGGACCGCCCGCGATCACGCTCATGTCGTTGAGGCGAAAGGACAGCAGCACGGCCTTTTTCAGCCACTGGTTGACCTGCCAGCGGCCGTCGGCGGCCCGTTCCGCCACCCGCGCCTCGCCGCGGTCGAGTAGGGCAAGTGCGAAATCGACCGCCTTGCGCACCGCGCCCTTGGTCTTCGGGCCGATCTTGTCGCGTCCCTCGAAGGCGTGGTCGATGATTTTGGCAAGCTTGTCGTTCGGCATGGACGATTCCGGAATTCGTTCGGTCCCGGTTTGTCGGGGGCGGGGCGGGGGCTGTCAAGCCGCGCCGGGCCGGCTAGACTGCCGGCGCAGGAGAAATTGCCATGCACCATCGCGCGATCCGTTCCGGCCTCGCGGCCATCGCCCTCATATCGCCGGCCACGCCGGCCTTCGCCCATCATCTCATGGGCGGAAAAACGCCAGCTACGTTCATCGAAGGGCTGCTGTCCGGGCTCGGTCATCCGGTCATCGGCCTCGACCACTTCGCCGCGGTGGTAGCGGTCGGCTGCCTGGCCGCGGCGCATCGTGCCGGGCCGGCGCTCGCGGTCGGTTTCGTGCTGGCGATGATGGCCGGCGTCGCCCTGCATCTGCATGGCGTCACCGTGCCAGCCGATGAGGTTCTCGTGGCTGCTTCGGTGATCGCTCTCGGCGCCATCATGCTTGGCCGGACGCAAATTCCGGTGCCCGCGGCGTTGACGCTATTCGTGCTGGTCGGCCTGGTCCACGGCTATGCGCTGGGCAAATCGATTTACGGCGCGGAGCGCACGCCGCTTGCCGCTTATCTGATCGGTCTCGCCGTCATCCAGAGCGCGGTCGCGCTCGCCGCCATGAGCGTCGCGCGCGCCGTGACGCGCAAAAGCGCGGATTTGGTGACGCTTCGTTTGATCGGCGCCGGCATCGCCGGCATCGGGCTTGCGGTGCTGGTCCAGCAGATTGTCCCGGCGCCGCCGGCCTGAGAAGCTTACATCTCACGGGGCGGGCACGGTCTTTTGCAGGAATCCGGTGAGGTCGTCGGTGACGTAATCGACGTGCGGCTCGTCGCGTCCTTCCAATTCCCAGCTCTCGCGAAACACCTCGCGCTGGCCCACCGGCACCACCAGCACCGTCATCATGCCGAGCGCGTGCGGCGTCTCCAGATTGCGCGCGAGGTCCTCGAACATGGCGGCCTTGGCCGCATCGACGCCGTGGCGCGCCAGGAACCGTTCATAGGTTTTCACGGCCGGCTTGGGTTCGAGCCCGGCGGCGACGATGTCGAACACGTCCTCGAAATGCCGGTCGATTTCGAGCCGCCGCATCACCGCGTCGGCGTGCTTGCGGGTGCCGTTGGTGAGGATGAGCTTGCGGCCCGCCAGTCGTTCCAACGCGGCGCCAAGCGCCGGATTGGGTTCGAGCGGCGAGTGATCGATCTGGTGGACGTATTCGAGATAGTCGTCCGGATTAAGCCCGTGTTCGGTCATCAGCCCACGCATGGTGGTGCCGTAGCGCTTGTAATAATCCTTCTGCACCCGCAAGGCCTCGTCCTTCGAAATCTTGAGGAATTCGGCGACATAGGCGCGAATGCGGTCGTCCACCTGCTGCCAGAGCAGATGATGCGGATAGAGCGTGTTGTCGAGATCGAACACCCAGGTGTCGACGTGCCCGAATCCGCGCGGCCGACGCGTCATTTCCTTCTTTCAAGAATCGCGGCCTGCCAAAGGCCTCACGTCACTGCGGAGACCTGTCGGGCCGGCGCGATCGGCGGCATCGCCGTTGGCGCCGCATCCAGCGCGTCGATGCGCGCCTGGATGGCCGCCGTCACCTTGCGCGCGAACGGGCCGATGTGGATGTAGACCGCCATCAGCCGCACGATATAGCGCAAGGCTTCGGGGTTGGTGCGGGCATGTTTCACGAACAGTTTCCAGAACAGATCGCGCGATTCCGGCAGCGCGTTGACGATCCGGTTCACGGTGTCGAGCCAGGCCATGCTGTTCTGGCTGTCGCCCCGGTGGACTTGCCGCGGGCGGCCTTCGCGATTGAGCATGCCGGCAAGGCGGTCGAGGCGACCGGCATAGGCGACGGGATCGAACACCTTCTCAAGCACGGTCTTGTAGTCCGACAGGATGTCGCGCAACGGCCGCAGCGTATCGAAGTTAATGCCGTTGAAGCATTGATCACCCTGGTAGTCGTCGGCGACGAATTCGTGGCCGGGGCGCAGCCGGCCTTCCTTCTTCAACCGGCGGGTCAATTGCGTGTCGGGCAAGGCGTAGAGCATGCCGACGAAGGACATGGGGATGGCGCTTTCCTCGATCAGCTCGACCATCGGGGTGGCCATCGAGCCTTTTTCGTTGTCGAACCCGACGATGAAGCCGGCGGTGACGAAGATGCCATAGCCGTAGATCTTCTGGATGCACTCGGCGATATTGCGCCGCGTGTTCTGTTTCTTGCGCATCTGGATCAGCGTCTCGGGATCCGGGCTCTCGATGCCGACGAAGACGGCGAAGAAATTGCACTGTTTCAGCATTTCGAGCAGTTCGTCGTCGTCCGCCAGGTTGAGCGAGGCTTCGGTCGAGAACTCGAAGGGGAAATCGTGCGCCTCCTGCCAGGCTTTGAGTTCGGGCAGGAACAGCCTGAGCGCCTTCTTGTTGCCGATCAGGTTGTCGTCGACGAAATCGACGTGGCCGCGATAGCCGAGCGCGTAGAGCCGGTCGAGCTCCGCCAGCATTTGCGCGTTGGTCTTGGCGCGCGGCTTGCGGCCATAGAGCTCGATGATGTCGCAGAATTCGCAGGTGAAGGGGCAGCCACGCGAATACTGAACGCAGACGTAGAGGTAATCCTTCAGATTGAGCAGATCGAAGCGCGGCATCGGCGTCCTGGTGACGTCGACCTGGAATTTCTCGGCACGAAAGACGCCGGAGCGTTCGCCGCGCTCCCAGGCCGCGATGAAATCGCGGATGACATCTTCAGCTTCGCCGAGCACCTGGAAGTCGGCTTTGGAATAGACGTGCGGGCTCGAGGTCGCGTCCGGCCCGCCGACGACGATGGGCTTGGCGTGCTCGTGGGCGAGCTTGATGATTCGCTGGACGTCGGGTTGCTGATTCAGCATGCCGCCGGTCATCACCATGTCGGCCCAAGCGAGATCGGCCGGGTCGAGCGTGTCGGTGTTGCGGTTGACCAGCTTGCATTGCCAGTCGGCAGGCAACATCGCGGCAACGGTGATCAGGCCAAGCGGGGCGGCCGGATACTTCGCGTCGACGAGCTTGCAGGCGTCCGTGTAGTTCCAAAACGAGTTTGGAACGAACTCGGGATAGACGAGCAAAACGCGTGTCGGCCGATCGGTCATCAGGTGGGCCCCCCGGCGCAAGATCGCATGGACCGCCCGTTTAGCAAAACAAAAAAGGCTAGGCGATTCGTTTGTCCGCTGAATGGGTTACGTGCCATACCTGCCTCTGGGTAAAGTTCCCGGCCGCCATGGGGGCTCACGGCTCCTGAAAGCGCACGGTGGTCGCCGGCTGGCCGCCGAAATCGATGACGGTAAAGCCCGCCTTATTCAAGCCGCGCGTCGCACAATCCTTGTGGTCGGCAAGCTCGAACTTGCCGTCGCGCGTGCACAGCGCGACATTGCCGCCCCACGAGAGCGCCGCATCGCCGCGCCGGATCGTGCGGCCGTTGCCGTCCACCGCCTCGGCGTAGCTATAGATGCGGTGCGGATCGCCGCGCAGGTCCGGCCGCAGGCATTGCCCGGCCTCGACGCGATACCAGCCGCGGGTGACGATCGCGCCCATTTCGACGATGCCGAGCGATGCCATGATCGTGTATTTGGTGTCGTTGCACCAGGAAAAGCCGAGACCCTCCGGATTGGCGGCGGCTTTCAGCAAAATGTCGAAAAAATCCGGCTTCGACGGCGCGTCGGCGGGCAGCTTGCGGTCGTTGAGGAATTTCGCCAGCGCGGCCTGCGTCTTGGCACCCTGCACGCCGTCGATCGGGTAGGTATCGTAACCGGCGATGGTGAGCAAACGCTGAATGCCGGCGAGCCGCGCCTGCGCGTCGTCGTAATCGGCTTCCTCCGCCAGATTGACCGTCGGCCCTTTCGGCGAATCCGACGGCTGTGCGGCGGTGAAGCGCGCCTGCTGGTTCGACGGGCAGCCGCGCGCATTGGCGATCTCGAAATTGCCGTCGCGGATGCACAGGTCGGCATGGCCCGCCTGCGGCATCGGCGCGCTGCCGTAAACCCCCGGCGTGCGCGCGTGGACATAGACCATGTCCACATCGAGCGTGCCGTCTACCGCCTGCCGGCAGACGCCGGGGTCGATGCGGAACCAGCCGCGGGTCGCCACATTGGCGCGCTTTTCCAGCCCGATCGCCGCGTCGACGCGATAGCTGGTGCGATTGCACAGCGTGAGCTCGGCCTGTGCCGGCGCCGCCGCCAGCACGAGCGTCGCGCTTGCCGCTGCAACGAAGCAGTCGAAACCGCGAATCATGCCGCGATGCTAGAACACGATGCGTTTAGATTGAAACATTTGGCTAGCCGCATTCTCTTCGGTTTGTCCCCGCGGAAGCGGGGACCCAGCGCTGGATTCCCGTTTGCGCGGGAATGAGCGGAGTACGGACCGATTCAACTTGATCTCATGCCGCTGTAGAACACGGAAATCCGTTCGTCCCGCGAAAACCCAGTGCCGGAGTCGCGCGGGAATGAGCGGCAAAAAAGTCAGCGATGCATCAGCGCGCCGACGGCGATCGGCTTGCGTGCGTCCGCCACGGAAAGGTCGGCGATCAAATTCTTGCCCTTGTCGAGCACGCCCTCAACGTCGGTGCGCCGCCAGCAGGGGAGACCCAGCCGTGGAACGATTTTCTGATTCCGACGTTTTCCCGCTGGATATTTCTGTCTATCCGGAGGATTTACGATGAAAACACACCTTGCGCTTCTGCTGGGCGGCGTCGCCGGCTTACTGACCGTGAATGCTGCCCAAGCCTTGCCGGGTCAAGCTTTGTCGGATCAAGCCTTGCCGGGTCAGGCCGCTGCAAGTCCGCAATCCTATGCGGAACTGCTTGAGCCGGTTCCGAATGCGAAGGAAGCGCTCATTGCCGATGAAATGGATCGAGCCGGGCAGCCGAAGCAGGTGTTACAATTTGTTCAATTCCGTCGTCACCACCATCACCATCACCACCACCATCACGGCTTCTTCCCAGGGGCCGGAATATATTTCGGCTCGCCGGGATATGCTTATGGTGACTGCTATTGGCGGTCCGGTCCGCCATTCTGGAATGGCTGGCGCTGGGTGCGTAGACGCGTGCGCGTCTGCGATTGACGCCGCGTTCGGTCAGCGATGCATTAGCGTGCCGACGCCGTGGTCGGTCAGCAATTCGAGCAGCACGGCGTGCGGGATCTTGCCGTCCATGATGACGACGCCCTCCACGCCCTGGTCGAGCGCATAGATGCAGGTTTCGACCTTGGGAATCATGCCGCCGGAAATGGTGCCGTCGGCGATCAGCTTGCGCGCGTCCGCCACGGAAAGGTCGGTGATCAGATTCTTGTCCTTGTCGAGCACGCCGGGCACGTCGGTGAGTAGCAGCAGGCGCTTGGCCTTGAGCGCGCCGGCAATGGCGCCGGCGAAGGTGTCGGCGTTGACGTTGAAGGTGCCGCCGCCCGCCGAGGTCGCCACCGGCGCGAGCACAGGGATCATCTCGCGGCCGATCACCTGGTTGAGGATGGTGGTGTCGACTTTCTCCGGCTCGCCGACGAAGCCGAGATCGACGACTTTCTCGATACTGGAATCCGGATCGACCACGGTGCGCGTCACCTTGCGCGCCTGCACCATGTTGCCGTCCTTGCCGCACAGGCCGATCGCCTTGCCGCCGGCGGCGTTGATGTAACCGACGATTTGCTTGTTGATCGAGCCGGCGAGCACCATTTCGACGATTTCGACGGTCTTCTCGTCGGTGATGCGCAGGCCGCCGACGAATTCCGATTTGATGCCGAGTTTCTCAAGCATAGCCGCGATCTGCGGCCCGCCGCCGTGCACCACCACCGGATTGATCGCGGTCTGCTCGAGCAGAACGACGTCGCGGGCAAAGTCGCGCGCCGTCTGTTCCTGGCCCATGGCGTGGCCGCCGTATTTGACGACCACGATCTCCTCGTCATAGCGCTGCATATGCGGCAGCGCCTCCGACAGGATGCGCGCCTGCTCGAGCGGATCGATCTTGGGAGCCTTGGCCATCGCGGCGGTCTTCCGTTGAAACGCCGCAGGGTTCTAGCCGATGCGCGATAGTGTGTCAGCGCTTTCTTTCGGCCAGCAAGCGAGCAATCGCGGCGCGCAGTTCGGGGATGCCGGTGCCTTCATGAGCCGAGGTGACCAGGACGGCCGGAAAGGCCGCCGGCCGCTTGGCAAGCGCGGTCTCGACCGCGGCGACGCGTTGGGCGAGTTCGGAAGGCTTCACGGCGTCGCATTTGGTCAGCACGATCTGATGGCTGACCGCAGCGTTGCCGAGCGCCTCGAACATGAGGTCGTCAGCGTCTTTAAGGCCGTGGCGGGCATCCACCAGCACGTAAATGCGCGCAAGGTTGGCGCGGCCGTGCAGGTAGGCGTGGATCAACTCGGTCCAGGCTGCGATCTTGGTTTTGGCGGCGGCGGCATAGCCGTAGCCGGGCATATCGACCACGTTGAGAGGACCGCCGGCGGAAAAGAAAATCAGCTCCTGGGTGCGGCCGGGGGTGCGCGAAATGCGTGCCAGGTTCTTGCGCCCGGTGAGCGCGTTGATCAGGCTCGACTTGCCGACATTGGAGCGGCCGGCGAACGCGATTTCGGCCCCGCGCATCGGCGGCAGCGAGACGGCCGACCCGGCGGCGGCGGTGAAATGCCAGTCGCCGGCGAACAGGCGCCGGCCGGCCTCGATCTCGTCGCGGGTGAATTTGTCCATCGGGCGGCGGCGCCGCGCTCCGCGATCCAGAACATCGTGTCGGCAGAACATCGGAAGAAGATATTGAACGCCTATTGCTGCGGCTTCTTCTTCACGAACATTGCCTTGATATTGTCGATTAACTCGATCTTCGCGCCGTGTTTGCGCATGATGACGCTCTGCTGCACCACCGACAGCGAGTTGTTCCAGGCCCAGTAAATCACCAGTCCCGCCGGGAAACTCGCCAGCATGAAGGTGAAAATGATCGGCATCCAGTTGAAAATCATCGCCTGCGTCGGATCTGGCGGCGCCGGATTGAGTTTCATCTGCGCCCACATGGTGAAGCCCATGATAATCGCCCAGGCGCCGAGATGCAGGAAGTGTCCGACAACCGGAATAATTGTCGGGTCGTATGGGATAAGCCCGAACAGCGTGAAGACATTGGTCGGATCCGGCGCCGACAAATCATGGATCCAACCGAAGAACGGCGCGTGCCGCATTTCGATGGTGACGAACAGCACTTTGTAGAGCGAGAAGAACACCGGAATTTGGATGGCGATCGGCAAACAACCGGCCAGAGGATTGATCTTCTCCTTCTTGTACAGCGCCATCAGCTCCTGCTGCTGCTTGGCCTTGTCGTCGGGATAGCGCGCGCGCAGCGCGGCCATTTGCGGCTGCACCGCCTTCATCTTCGCCATCGAGGCGTAGGATTTGTTGGCGAGCGGGAAGAAGGCGGCCTTGATCAGCACGGTGACGATCAGAATTGCGACGCCGAAATTTCCGACCAGCCGGTAGATGTAGTCGATCAGGAAGAACAGCGGCTTGGTGATGAAATAGAACCAGCCCCAGTCGATCAGCAGATCGAAATGATTGAGATGGAGCTGGTTTTCGTAGTCGTTGACCACGCGGACTTCCTTGGCGCCGGCGAATAGCCGGGCATCCGCGGTTCCCGTCGCCCCCGGCGCGATGGTCCGTGCGTCAAGCAGGTAATCGGTCTGATAGGTTTCGAGCGTGCCAAGCTTGTCGGCACGGAAATTCGCGATCACATGGGCGTCGGTCTTGGGCAGCAGCACCGCGGCCCAGTATTTGTCGGTAATGCCCAGCCACGCGTTAGTGGCGTTATAGGAGATGTTTTTCTTCTCGTCGATCGTCTTGTAGGTGACTTCTTTCGAGCTCTCGTCGCCGAACTTGCCGATCAAGCCCTCGTGCAAAATGTAGTAGCCTAGCGTCTTCGGCGTGCCGTGGCGCGAGATCAGCGCGAACGGGAATAGAGAAACCGCTTTGTCGCTCTTGTTCACGACCTCGTCTTTGATCGTGAACAGATATTTGTCGTCGACCGCGATTGTGCGGCGGAATTCGAGGCCCTGGCCGTTGTCGTAGGTCAGGGTCACCGGATGGGCGACGCTGAGCGCCCCGGTGCCCGATTGCGTCCACATCGTGTCCGCCGCAGGGACTTTCACGCTGCCGCCGGCGGCATTGGTCCAGCCGAATTCGGCGTAGAACGGATCGGGGCTGCCGGACGGCGACAACAGCACGATCGGCGGCGATTTCGGATCGACGGTTTCGCGAAACTTGACCAGCGCCAGGTCGTCGATGCGTCCGCCTTTGAGCGCGATCGAGCCTTGCACGCTGCCGGTTTCGATCGGGATGCGGGGGGAGGCCGCCAGCGCCGCGCCGCGGTCGGCGGCGGCGCCAGTAGAGGCCTGGGCCGTTTGACCGGGCGCCTGCGGTATCCCCGGCTGCGCGGGCACTGGCGCCGGCTGTCCTTGTTGGCTTGGCTGGCTGGCCGGCGCATGCTGCTTCTGCGCAAGCTGCTCGGCCTGCAATTTCTCCTGCCGCGCTTTTTCTTGCGGCATGGCGAAGAAGAATTGCCAGGCGATCAGCACCAGGGCCGACAGCGCGATCGCGAGAATGGTATTTTTGTTGTCGGTCATCCCAATGCCGCTTTGTCGTTGCGCCCCGCATGCACTCGCCGCAACGCCCCCTCGAAGTCTTCGGCGATTCGCGCGAATGGAACCTTGAGCGCCGCGCGCCGGCCAACTAGCACATAATCATGTCCGGTTCGTATCCGGTTTGCCCCGGCGCCCCGCACGATTTCCCGCAAGCGGCGGCGCACCCGATTTCGTTCGACCGCATTGCCGACCTTTTTCGACACGGTAAAGCCGAACCGGGCCGGCCCGTCATCGACCCGCTTGCGCGCCTGCAGCACGAATGCAGTTGCGATGGATTTGACGCCGGACGCCGCAGCCAGAAAATCCGCCCGTTGCCTCAGTCGTTCCATGGAAGCAATGCGCGCGGTTTGGATGCCCGCCGTCAGGCGGACAGCCGCTTGCGCCCGCGCGAACGCCGTGCCGAAAGCACCTTGCGCCCGCCTTTGGTGGCCATGCGTGTGCGGAAACCGTGACGACGCTTGCGTACAAGCTTGCTCGGTTGATAGGTCCGCTTCACGACTAGTTCTCCGGTGGCCGCGCCGTGGCGGCCAAGTCAAGCCTGCCCCAAGATCGGTCATGAAAACCCGCAAAGACGCGGATCGGCATGCGATTTGCGCGGCTTATAAGCGAGGGGCTAGGGCGCGTCAATGCGAGCCACGCGCTCGGGTGCCGGGCCTTTTCTGCCATTGTCACAAGGGCTCACAAGGCGGTGAGAAGGGCCCGCTTTGGCGGCAGGCCCGCGCATCTCGTGTATATAACGCGGATGTCCACGACCCCGCCGTCCGCCGATCGACCGCGTAGCCTGGGCCGCCGGCTGTTGCCCTTGATCGTGGTGGTTCTGCTCGCCGGCGCCGCCTATCTCGCCGTCGGGCGTGGCGGTATTTCGCTCGAGGCATTGGTCAGGCACCGCATGGCGATCGACGACTTTGTGCGCGAGCATCGGGTTCTGGCGGTGCTTGCCTATATCGCGATCTATATCGCCGCCGTCGCCCTGTCGTTGCCGGGGGCCGTGTTTCTCACGGTGGCCGGCGGCTTTTTGTTTGGCGTTGCGATCGGCGCATCGGCGGCCGTCATCGGCGCCACGATCGGCGCGACGCTCATCTTCCTGGTGGCGCGCACCGCGCTCGGCGAACCGCTGCTGCGGCGGGCGGGCCCGCGCGCCGCGCAGCTTGCGCGGGGCTTTCGCGACGACGCCTTCAGCTATCTCCTGTTCCTGCGGCTGGTGCCGGCCTTTCCCTTCTTCCTGATCAATCTAGTGCCGGCCTTCGCCGGCGTGCGGCTGGCGCCGTTCGTCGCCGCGACCGCGCTCGGCATCATTCCGGGCGCGTTGGCTTTTGCTTTCGCCGGTACCGGTCTCGACAGCGTCATTGCCGCGCAGCAGACCGCGAATCGCGATTGCCTCGCGGCCGGAATAAGCGATTGCCATTTGATATTCGACGCCAAAGACGTGCTGACGCCGCAACTGATCGGCGCGCTGGTCGCGCTCGGCCTGCTTGCCCTGGTGCCCGTGGTGGTGAAAAGGCTGCGCGCGCGTTCGCGCGCCACGATGTGAACTTTGCGTTATTATCGAGAACGAGAGCTTTAAGAACATGACGGAAATTCTCAAACCCGACATTTGCGTGATCGGCGGCGGCTCCGGCGGACTGTCGGTGGCCGCCGCCGCGGCCGCTTTCGGCGTGCCGATCGTTCTGATTGAACGTCATAAAATGGGTGGCGATTGCCTCAACACAGGCTGCGTGCCGTCGAAGGCTTTACTGGCGGCGGCCAAGCGCGCCGCGCTCATGCGCGGTGCCGAATTGTTCGGGGTGACCGCGCAAGCCGTTGCTGTCGATTTTGCCAAGGTACACGACCATGTGCGGCGCGTGATCGCCGCGATTGAGCCGACTGACTCGGCCGAGCGTTTTGCCGGGTTGGGCGTGCGGGTGATCAAAGGCCACGCTAAATTCAGGGACCGCAGGACCGTCGTCGTCGGTGACGATATGGAAATTCGCGCCCGCCGTTTTGTGATCGCGACCGGATCGACGCCGGCGTTGCCACCGATCCCGGGGATAGACGAGGGACCTTATCTCACCAACGAAACCGTTTTCGACCTCACCGAGCGGCCCGACCGTCTCGTTATTGTCGGCGCCGGCCCGATCGGTCTGGAAATGGCGCAAGCCTTCCGCCGGCTCGGCAGCGAAGTGACCGTGCTGGAAGCGGCCACGCCGCTCGCCAAGGACGATCCGGAATGCGCCGCCATCGTGCTCGATCAACTTGAACGCGAGGGCGTCGTCATTCGCAGCGGCGTCAAGGTTACACGCGTGAAGCATTCCGGCGGCGATGTGGCGGTGACGTTCGAAGGCGCGGGCGGCGAGGAAACCGTCGAAGGCCGCTATCTGCTGGTCACCGCCGGCCGTAAGCCGACGACCGATGGACTCGGTCTCGAAGCCGCCGGCATCAAGTATGACCGCTCCGGCATTTTCGTGAACAAGAAGCTGAAGACCACAAACCGGCGCGTCTATGCGATCGGCGATGTCGCGGCCGGACAATTGCAGTTCACCCACGCAGCCAATTACCACGCCGGCCTGGTGATCCGGAATGCGTTGTTCCGTCTGCCGGTCAAAGTGAACAACGATGCTGTGCCCTGGGTGACCTACAGCGAGCCGGAATTGGCGCAAACGGGGTTGACCGAGGCGCAGGCGCGCGCGCGCAAGCTCAAAATTCGAATCCTGCGCTGGCCCTATCACGACAACGATCGCGCCCAGGCCGAGCGCGAAACGCATGGTCATATAAAGGTCATCACCGACAGGAAAGGTAAGATCCTGGGCGCGACAATCGTGGGCGCGCAGGCCGGAGAGTTGATTGCGATGTGGACTTTGGCGATCGCGCAAGGACTCAATGTCCGCAGCCTCACCGGCATTGTGTTGCCCTATCCGACGCTGTCGGAGATCGGCAAGCGTGCGGCCATCGACTATTTTACCCCGAGTTTGACGAGCCCTTGGGTGCGGCGCATCATAGTTTGGCTGCGAATTCTTCGGTTGAGGATCTTTTGGAACCGGAAACCGCGCCTATGAACGAATCTGTTGCACCGCCGGCCTCGCGTCCGGCGCGGCCGCCGCGCATCGGTCTTTCCGGCAAGCTATTGTTCCTCACAGTCCTGTTCGTGATGGTGGCCGAAGTTCTGATTTACGTTCCGTCGATCGCCAATTTCCGACTCAACTGGCTCAACGACCGTCTGGCGGCCGCGCACACCGCCGCGCTGGTGCTCGACGCCGCGCCAAGCGGCATGGTGCCGGAAAGCCTCGCCAAGCAAATCCTCAATAGCATCGGTGCGCGCGCCGTGGCGATGAAGATGGGCACTCAGCGCCGCCTGCTGGCTGCCAACAATGTGCCATCGCGCATCGAGCAGGACATCGACATGCGCAATGTGCCGTGGTGGCGCGCCATCATGGAGGCGTTCGATACGATGTTGTTTTCTGCGCCCGACGACGTGCTGCGCTTGGTCGGCCCGGCGCCGATGGCGGAGGGCCAATTCATCGAAATCATTCTCGATGAGGCGCCGCTGCGCAAAGCGATGCTGACGTTCTCGGTGAACATCCTGCTGCTGTCGCTGGTGATCTCCGGCGTCACCGCGATGCTGGTGTTTTTCGCGCTCCATTACCTGTTGGTGCGGCCGATGGGCCGCATCACCGCAAACATGATCACGTTCCGCGCCGATCCGGAAAATCCGGGCCGCATTATTTCCGAATCCGGCCGCAGCGATGAAATCGGCACGGCGGAAGTTGAGCTTGCCGCCATGCAGCGCGAACTCGCCTCGATGCTGCATCAAAAGAACAGGTTGGCCGCGCTCGGCCTGGCGGTGTCGAAGATTAACCACGACCTGCGTAATCTGCTGGCGTCGGCGCAATTGTTCTCCGATCAATTGTCGACGCTGCCGGACCCGAAAGTACAGCGCTTCGCGCCCAAGCTGATGCGCGCGCTCGAGCGTGCGATCGCGTTCTGCCAGTCGACGCTTTCCTACGGCGCCGCGCAGGAGCCGCCGCCCGAACGCAAGACCATAGAAGTCGAACCGCTGATCGAGGAAGTACACGAGGCGCTCGGCCTCGGTCTCGACGTGCCGATCCGCTGGATCGTTTCGGTGGAACGCGGGCTCACCGTGGAGGCCGATCACGATCAATTGTTCCGGGTGCTCGTCAACGTGGCACGCAACGCGGTGCAGGCGCTGGAGGCGCGCGGTGCGCGCGATCCGGCGCGCGACCAGATCCGCATTACCGGCCGGCGCGAAGGCAGCGTGGTGGTGATCGAGGTGTCCGATACGGGTCCGGGGGTTCCGGAAAAGGCGCGGGCCCATATGTTTCAGGCGTTCCAGGGGTCCACGCGGGCCGGCGGCGTGGGCCTCGGGCTCGCCATCGCTGCCGAACTGGTGCGCGCGCATGGTGGCGAAATCCGCCTGGTGCCGGGAACCATCGGTGCGACCTTCAGCATCACGATTCCCGACCGCGCGGTCGACCTCGATTCCCGGCGCGACGAGCGGGCGAGCGCATAATACACGGGGGGAAGAGCAGCCCTTCCGCGGTGTTCGTCAGACAAGGCGACATTCGCTTCGAAGGAAAGGCATTGGCATGGCATCGACGCCGGTGACGGTGCTTGCGCTGGCGACGGCGGTACCGCCGCATCAACTGGAACAGTCGGCGGTCGTCGCCGTCGCGCGCCGCATTTACGCAAAAACCTTCGTACGCTATCCGAAGCTCGCCGACGTGTTCGCCAATACCGGCATCGAGCGGCGTTATTCGGTGCGGCCGATCGAATGGTACCAGGAGCCGCGCGGCTGGAGCGAGCGCACGGCGGCCTATCTCGACGGCGCCGGCGCGCTGTTCGTGCGCGCCGCGCGCGCCGCGCTCGATAAAGCCGGCGTCGCCGCGCGCGACGTCGATGTCGTCATTACCGTGTCGTCGACCGGTATCGCGACGCCGAGCCTCGAAGCGCGCGTTGCCGGAGAAATGGGATTTCGGCCCTCGGCCATGCGCGTTCCAGTGTTCGGTCTGGGCTGCGCCGGCGGCGTTGCGGGCCCTCGCTCGGCGCCCGTTTAGCGCGCGCCGAACCGGGCGAAATCGTTCTGGTGGTCGTCGTTGAACTGTGCACGCTGGCCTTCCGCAACGACCGCAGCACCAAGGCCGACGTGATCTCCTCCGCACTGTTCGGCGATGGGGCCGCCGCGGCGGTGCTGCGCGCCGAGCGTCATGATGCGGCTTTGCGGATCGGCGCGTCGGCCGAACAGACTTGGCCGAAAACGCTCGACATCATGGGCTGGTCGATCGATCCGGTCGGCTTTGGAGTCGTGCTGTCGCGCTCCTTGCCGCGCTTCGTCAGAGAGCGCATGGCGGTGCCGGCGCGCCGTTTCGTGAAAACGGCGCGTATTGAGGCGCCGCAATTCATCTGTCATCCGGGCGGCGCCAAGGTGCTCGATGCGATCGAGACCGCGCTCGACCTGCAAAAGGGCACGCTGCGCAACGAGCGCGAGGTGCTGCGCGGCCACGGCAATATGTCGGCGCCGAGCGTGCTGTTTGTGCTCGATCGCGCGCTCAAGCGGGGCTTGCGCGGATCGGCGGTGCTTTCCGCGCTTGGGCCCGGATTCACTGCGAGCTTCCTTGCGCTTGAGGCATCCCGTGGGTGAGGGCGCCTGGCTGGTCGCCTTTCTGGTCGTGCAGCGGCTGGCCGAACTCGGCTACGCGCAATGGAACACGTTGCGCCTGCGCCAGCGCGGCGGTGTCGAGTTCGGCGCCAATCATTATCCGCTGATGGTCGCACTGCACGGGTTCTGGCTGCTCGGTCTGTGGCTGCTCGGCCATGAGCGCAGCGTCGATCCATTTTGGCTCGCGGTTTTTATCGTGCTACAGGCCGGACGGCTGTGGGTGATTGCCGCACTGGGCCCGCGTTGGACCACACGGGTGATCGTTCTGCCGGGTGCGGCGCCGTTGGCGCGCGGGCCCTATCGCTGGCTGGCGCATCCAAACTATTTGATCGTGATTTTAGAGTTTGCGGTGGTTCCGCTGGCGCTTGGATTGCCGGTATTCGCGCTGCTTTTTTCGCTCGCCAATGCGGCACTGCTCGCCTACCGCATTCGTGTCGAGAACGAGGCGCTGGCCTGGGCACAAGCCGGGCAAAGACCACCAGCATTGAGCCCACCAACCCTTGCCAATGAAACCCCAAGGCGATAGCTATCCCTCGGTTCCGCGGCCCCGATTTCCCGCGACGGCATTAGCGCCCGTAGCTCAGTGGATAGAGCACCAGACTACGAATTTGGGGGTCGGGAGTTCGAATTTCTCCGGGCGCGCCATTTCTCTCAATTGCCTATTCCCAAGGTCTTGCCGCTCGGCGCATAGTTAGAATGCGCAGTTAAAAAATCAGCGAGATCAGCCCGTGACGGGGGATACAATGTACGCTCTGCTATCGCGTCTCCTGAAAGCCGGTGTTGTGCTGCTGGCGTTGACCGGGGGCGCTGCCGCCGAATATCCCGACAAGCCGATCAGGCTCATCATTCCGTTCCCGCCGGGCGGCAGCAACGACGTGGTCGGCCGGCTTGTTGCCCGCCATCTGAGCGATGTGCTCGGCCAGCAAGTCTACGTCGACAATCGCGGCGGCGCGGGCGGAACGATCGGCACCGACACGGCCGCCAAGGCGGCGCCCGATGGTTATACGTTGCTCGTCATTTCGCTCGCGCACGCGGTCAACCCGTGGCTTTACAAGCTGCCTTACGATCACGCCAAAGCCTTTGTCCCGGTCGCCAGTTTTGGCAGCGGCACCAATGTGCTTGCGGTCAATCCGGAATTGCCGGTTCGCTCGGTTCAGGAACTGATTGCGCTCGCCAAGAAGAAGCCGGGCGAATTGCAGTACGCGTCGGCCGGCATCGGCAGCTTCCAGCATCTGGGCGGCGAACTGTTCAAGCTTTGGCCGGTGTCGACATTGTGCACGTGCCGTTCCGGGGAGGCGGCCCGGCCATGATCGACGTGATGGGCGGTCATACGAAAATTATGTTTAGTTCGCTGATTCAAACCACGCCACATCTCAAGTCTGGCCAGCTCAGAGCCCTGGGAACCGGCGGGGCCAAGCGCAATCCGGTGCTGCCCGACGTGCCGACCATTGCCGAAGCCGGCGTGCCCGGCTACGAGGCCAATAACTGGTGGGGAATGCTCGCCCCCGCCGGCACGCCGCCGGCGATCGTCGAAAAACTCAACAAATCAGTTTCGGCCGCGCTCGACGCGCCGGAGCTGCGGCAACAATTCGAGAAGGAGGGGGCTTCGGTCATAAAGATGGCGCCCGACGAATTCGGCAGATACATCGAAGCCGAAACGGCCAAATGGGGCCGGGTCGTTAAGCAAGGCCACATCGTGGCTCAATAGACACGACGGCGCGTCGGCCGCTCTTGAGGTCGTGTGTCTCGGTGAAGAGCTGGACAAATCGGTGTTCGACGCGGCGATGCACAAACCGATCCTAGTGGACAATCCCGCCCGCTTGTTCGGCTTTAGATAAGGCTCACACCGTCAGATTGAACCGCGTCGTGATTTCCATACTGCTTCGACATATGCGCTTCGCTGACTTCCGCCCAGGGGACCGCCAAGTGTCAGAGCGACGGCGGCGGCGACCTCTCTCCACATGATTACCTCACTATTTTTTGTCGTTAGAATTGATAGAGCCGCGCCGGGTTGTCGACGAGAATCTTCTGTAGCTCGGTGCGATTCTTCGTCCAGCCGGCGAGCCGGTTGAGCGCCTCACCATTGTCTTCCGGCCGGAACGGCTCGATCACCGCTGGGTCGCGCTTGGCGGCGCCGGGATGTGGCCAATCACTGCCCCAGACGACGCGGTCCGGATTGGCGTCGATCATGGCGCGCGCGATCGGCGCGGCATCGGGATAATGCGGTTGTTGCGAGATGCGATAAGGTGCGGAAATCTTCACGTAGACCTTGCCGCTGCGCAGCACGCCAGCAGTTGCTCAAAGCCGGGCTGGGCGGTGCCACGCGCGGCCTGCGGGCGGCCGAAGTGGTCGACCACCAGTGTGGTCGGCAGCGCCAGGATGGTGCCGTGCAGCGCCGCGAGAATCCCCAAGTTGGTGTAGGTCTGCACGTGCCAGCCCAGCGGCGCGACGCGCTCGACCGCCTGCTTTAGATGCCGTCCGGCGACGGCGGGATCGCTCTCGCCATAAATTCCAGATTGACGCGCACGCCACGGATGCCGGCGTTATGCATGTCGGCGAGCGTGGAATCGCTCGTGCCGTCATCGATACGGCCACGCCACGTGCGCGGCCGCCGAGCCGGCGCACGGCGTCAACCGTGCAGGCATTGTCCGCGCCATAAGGACTCGGGTGCACCACCACGACGCGGTCGATATGGAGCGCGTGGTGCAGCGCCTCCAGATCGTCGAGCGAAGCATCGCCTGGCGTGTAGAGCCGCTTGCTGGAAAAAGGAAACTTCTCGGCCGGCCCGAACACATGCGTGTGGCAGTCGCAGGCGCCGCGCGGCACCTCGAAGGAGGGTGGCGTTGGCGTGACGCCCAGAATGGTATTCGCAGCTGACATTACAATTGTATCTCGCGGGGTTGTGCTTCGCCTTCTCGGTCATGGCGGCGAGCAGAAATTGGATGTCGGTGCCGGTCGATACCAGACGCGCGCCCATGGCGATGAATTCCGCCGCCAGCTTCGGGCGCGTCGACAGCCCGCCGACGCCGACGTGCTTGCCGCAGGCCGCGATGGCGCGCGCATAGGCGTGTTGGCGGGAATACGAACCATCGGCACGATACCCGCGCTCAACGCCGCCAGGCAAATCTGGCCCGGGCGGCTTCGGGCTCATGGTCGAATGCTCCATGTCTACATGCCGGAATTGCACGAGCTCAAGGGCGGCTAACCACCCATTCGATATCGGTCCTCTCTGGCGGCGTCGAAACAAACGACGGGCATTCTCGACGCGCTTAAGGCGTGACCGTGCTTACAACTCCCTTAGTGC
>CAVPUU010000056.1:0-53984 GCA_963709015.1 uncultured Alphaproteobacteria bacterium
GCCTCATCAATCACCAACAGGTCGAACCGAAGAGCGTTAGGTTTTAGAAATTGCGCAACCGATAAGGGCGACATCATGAAACAGGGCTTCATCTGCCGGATCGATTTGCCGGCGCGATCTAGCAATGTGCGTACAGGCACGTGCCGCTGCTTTTTCGAGAGCTCGTTGTTGATTAAAACGAGTCCGGTATAATCTTTCCTTTGCGGAGTTTGAATCCCTGGATCAATGGGATTGCGAGACAATTTTGCAGCGAGACTTTGCTGATGCAGCCTTAATATTTTTCGATCCAGTTCCTGAAAGCGCTCGCGCGCTTGCTTAAGAGTAGTGCCCTGCATTTTACCAAGGCTAGGATGTCGTGCGAGCGCCGCTCGGGCCAGATTTCGACTATATACCCGATCAAAAGCCTTGCTTAGCTCGTGCCCCGCTAATTGCGTGCCAAAACTATCGAGAAGAGATTTTAAGCCGACATCAGCGCAATCTTTCCACGCGCGTCGATACGCAATCCACGTTGCCAATCCAGTCGGTTCACCAATTGCGACGCCTACTCTGCGTAATAGTGACTAAATTGGGTGCGTTTCGAGAGACGCGTCGAAAAACGCCTTTTCATCCACCAATGCCTTAGCTTTGAAGGCCTGCCATGCGAGCTTTACTGCAGCCGATGCGGATCTAGTTTTGCATAGCAGTTGCGTAGGTGCTCAAACCGAGTATCATACGCAGCGGAATAGAGCTGAGTTTTAATCGTTTCCGGTAAATCCGATTTTGCAATTGAGTAGCTATAATTGCAATGTCGTTGATAAATGTTTCGTCTGGCGTTCTCCAATCAAAAAAGTCTGCAAAGACTTCTTGGCCTAACGTTCGCTGCAATTTCCTGCGCAGCGTTCCTCACTACCTCTAACGCGTCGACTGCTCTTTCTAGAGATCCGAAGGATGTCTTTTCGAATAAGCTGAGCTGATCGGAAATGGCCTTTGCGGTTGCGGTTACTTTGATTTTTGCTTCGAGAGACTTAATCCGCTCTTCGACTTTTCCGACTGGTAGTGCAGGCGTATTGAGCAGCCGCTCAAGCACCGCGTGTGCCGGGTTATTTGCTAACTCCAGAATTCTCCATAATGTGTCGTTTGTTTCTTTAAGGAGAACGCCCCTTATTTGCTCATCGATATTATCGGTTGTTGCTCCAGCTGGCTCCGAGCTGATCATCCAACGCCGGATCGCACTGAGATCGCTAAAGGCCGTCCAAATGCCTTTAAATTGCGAGCCGCATAGATGTCGTAACTTCGCATCATTTTGGAATTCCTTGATCGCGGAAAGTGCTTTCGCAATCTCGTCGAGATCATTCGCCATCCGGGTTGGAGGCACTCTCGTCGAGTTTTGCAAAGGCTTTATACTTGCGCTTTGCTGGCGCGAACATCAGCATGAAGGAATCCAAACAGACCGGACGCACGCAAGCGGGCGGCGTGACGTATTAACGAGTTTGAATCTTCTCCCGACGCTAACAAAAACCGCGTTAGAAGTTGGGCAAGAAACTCACGCAATGTTTTTGCTGTCGCAGCCCCGTCCTCCAATGACTGCCCGCGCCAGCTTCGATGAGCTTGATATCCCGCAATGCCAAATACTCTCGGCACCGCCGCAAGATGTCGAACTGCGGCTAGCACTCTTCGTAACAATGAAAAATCCAGCTCTGCATTCACAAATCCAAATGCTTTGAGCAGGACCCCACCGTAAAGGCCGGCTTGCCGCCATTCACTGAGCTCAAGTTTTAGGTGCTCCGTGTACGCAGGTATGCTACCGACCGTGTGTCCCTGGAGATCAAATTTTTTCGCAGCTTCAGCTAACAGTCGAACTGCATTGACGTTCGCAGTCATTTTCTCTGCGTTTCCTAGCAGTGAAAGCGTTCGCGTCGTTTCACGGTAACGCGCAAGGCCGTTGCGCAATTCGCGAACTGCCTCTCGATTTCTCGTATCACCCAAACTATCCAGGGGGGACTTGTCGATTTCCCGCGGCGCCGGCAAACGACTACAGTTCAGCGTCGATTTTGTGTGTGGCTGCAAGATTGTTCGCAATGGCGTCCTTTGGCATATTCAATGTAAAAAAGCACACATGATACGCTTCTAGCGTCTGCCTCAGCTTTTTCGCGAGTTCGCAGGCATCCTCTTGATCAAACAGATTGAGCTCTACTGATTTGATGCCATACCACGGATGACGATCTATACTGCCATAAGACGAAAGTATCGCCCCGTGAATTTCACCAAGCGCTTCGAGCTTCCTTCGTCGGTCTGCGAGATCGGCGTCTGTAAGAGCGTCCACGTTATCCAGCCGAATGCCATCGATCTCCTTGGGCAGCTGGTCACTCTCCTTTCTGCTTCGTTGTTCCGCCCACAAGATATGATGGATTGTTTTCCCGCTTATCCCGAACTCCGAATTCACGAGAGATACGTAATCGGTCAGTTGGCTACGAAGTTTCTCAAGTTCAGCTAGTGCGCTGCTTAACTGCTGCGGAGGCTTCAAAGTATTTTGGATATCGAGCCGCTCTTTGAGAGAAGCAAGCAACTCTTGTTTTCGCGATTTTGTTGAATGCAGCTCAAAGCAAAATTCACCCAGACCCGCTTTACTCAACCGATCTTTAACAACGTCAAGCGCCGCCATTTTCTCTGCGACAAATAGGACACGTAAGCCTTTTGCGAGAGCTGCAGCAATTATGTTCGTGATCGTCTGCGATTTACCCGTTCCTGGCGGCCCTTTAAGTGCAAGATCTTTTCCATCCATCACATCCACTATCGCACTGAATTGCGATGAGTCGGCTTCTGTAATAAGCAGAGGCACCTTTCCTGAAATTTGTGGTTCATCAACGTCATATTCCTCGGCGAGGAAACTAGAGTCCTGGCCCTGCCCTTCTCCGCCGGCAAACAATTTCAGGATATTCTCATTGCCCGCGATCCCAACGTTCCCCGGCCAGAACTTAGGATCGATATCGTTGTACATTACGAGGCGTGCAAATGCGAAGTGACCAACAACTAAAAACCGACGCACGCGCCAGCGAGGGTGCCCCTCAATGATCTTTTCAAATTTAGAAAAATACTTTTCCGGCGTTTCTTCTTCTTCGAGCGGTGGAAGGCGTAGTCCGAAATCACGAGCAAGGCGTTCTGATAAAGTCGCATTAAGTTCGACATCCTCGCCGAGACTTCTGATATTATATTGATACTTCGATAGGGCGAGCTTTCGCTCAATATCTATTTGCTGCAGAAGCAAAGGAGCGAACATCGCTTTTTCCGATGCGTCGCTTTCGTACCACTCGAGAAAGCCGTACGCGAGGAAGAGGGTGTTTACGCCCTTTTCTTGGATTGTTGTTCGCGTCTGGTCCGAAATGCCGGAAAGGCTCCGTTCCATCTGCTCTGGAAGCAAAAGCAATTGTAGATGGCCTTTCCTGAGATTTTCAGACGCACGTTCCTTTTCTCGGGGCGGCAAATCGAAACTTGGATCAAAGCCATGCAACTTCGCGTATGCTGCAAGCGATAGCTCTTTCACGTCTTTTAGTGGAGGCAGCCCAAGCTGAACCCGTACACGGTCCTTCAGCCGCCGCTCTATGCGTAGGGTTTGCTCGCCGTCGGGATCGTCCTCAACGGCGCTAATGTCGCCGCGATAAACTGTATCGGAACGCCTAGCCTGCTCTAAGGCCATCAAGAACTGATCAGTCTTTTCATCAGGCGCGTCATCCGATTTTTCCGGTAATGCGCGAAAAAGAAGACGTTCGCCTTCAGTTAACTTACTGAAAACACCGTCCGCTGATGCTTCGATTACGCGAACATAATTTCGCGAACGCTCTCGAAATTTAAAGTTTAGCAGCCGGTTCGAGTTTGTGAGATCGAGAAGCCGCATGCGCAGGTCCGCGATGCGCAATGCAGCAGCACGCTCCCAGTCAGTTGGCGCGCGCTGCTGTTTATTTCGGGGTTTTGGCTGTTCGATGTTCATCCCGCCCTACCCTAAAATCACCTTAGCTCGCCTGTTCGCGGCAGGGTAGTGGATTCGAGCTTTTGCTAGCTGCCCCCGACAATGCGCAGGCGCGCGCCGGGAGGCAGCACATTGCTGCCTCCCGGCATCGATTTGCGGGCCGCAACGCCTTGCCGCCTCTCACGGTAATTGTCAGCGCGCGCCGCAAGCATATTTTCGAGTGGGCTTTTCTATTTAATTTCGCAATTTTGTGGACGTTTGCCCCAACCGGTCCGGGGCCCCAAACCACATAGAGATTTGACCCCCCTATTCCGGCATGTAGGGAACGTGTGCGCTACATGGAAATCCCGGCGCTTTACGATCAATCTCGGCTCTGACACGCGGATCGGTTAACAGCCGTGCCTCGCATTGCTGCGCTGCCCATTCGGCATCGACAAACGCGCGCAAGCGTGCGATTTCTTCTTGAATGCGAAAATCGTCCAGCAACAGGTTTTTGTTCTTGCGGTTGGGCAGATAGCCCGCGGCGCGCTGCGCATCCGCGCCGCTCTTGCCTTCCGCGATGGCGCGCGCGAATGCGAGCTGCCGATGATCGAGGCGGCGCGTCATGCCGCGCCTCCCTTTTTGCCGTGGCTATAACCAGGCGGATACAGCGTCGGCGCGTCCCATCCGGTGCGCCATCGTCCACTCACCATCGCCTGCCGCGTCGGCAGCGTGCCGGGAATGCCGTGCGCCTTGCGATATTCAGTCCACGCCAGCCAAGGCTCAGATCCCTCAAACACGAATTGAGGCGCACCAGCGCGGCGAGCTTGTCGCGTGATCGCTGCGGATTGATCCGGCAGCGTTGCGATGATTTTTTCCCGATCGCCATTGCCGCCGCCATCGTTGACGGCGTCTTTGAGTTTGGCGCGCGCGCTTCGGAAAGCATCCAGTGATGAACGCCAATCTCCGGCTACCCTTTCTCGGTTGCCGCTTCCTTCATCATTCGAGGCAGCGGCGTGAGGTGGGTCGAGTTGTCCACAGCGCGCGCCTAAGTTCTCTTTAAGGCTGTTATCAGTAGAGAGGATAGAGTCACCTTTTTTTCCGGTGTTCGTTGTCGAAAATTTCCGGTGTTCGTGGAAATCATTTCCGGTATTTCGGCACTGCACACCGGAAACTATTTCCGGTGTTTCAAGTCTCAACCAGTTCGGAATGTAGAGCCAATTTCGGCCGCTCAATTGCCGCCGGAACCAATTATCATTTTCAAGAGCGATGCACGCCGCATGAACGGTGCGAACAGTGACACCAGCTAATTCGGCGAGACGTTCCTGTGGCGGCCAAGCATAGCCGGTGCGAAAGTTGACGTGATCGGTTAGGTGAAAGCCGACGACGCGCACCGAAGGCGGGAATAAACTATTGCGCATAATTCCATCGCGATGACGCGCCTTGCGTTTTTCGAATTCTTTTCTGTCGAGCGACACGATTAAGCACCTTCCAAACTGGATTCGGTCGCGCCGACTTTTGCCGCGCTGTCCGTCCCCTGCAAACTGGCGGCGGCATCGATCGCAGCAATCGCTTCGCTCTCAGTCGCAAATTTTCCGAGTGCCTTACCGTCGGCATCTTTCGCTTTCATGATCGGCGGCGCATCCGCATATTCGGCTATCGTGAATGAGCCGAGCCGCCGGCGCCCGTCATAGAACGAAAGATGGCGCACGGTGCTGCTCATCGGTTTTCGCCCGCAGCAATTTTAAGATCGGCAAGAGCTCTCGCCCTTTCCGCTTACGGAATCTGCCGCAAGACCGTCTGCGCCGCGGTAAGTTCACGCTTGCGCCATTGGTTCATGCGCTCGATCGTCAACGCCGCCTGCGCGCGCCGTTTTTCCGGATCGATCCAAGTCGCATTGAGCCCGGCGACCTGGCGCGCGTCGATCTCAGGATTTGCCATCGCAGCGCGCGTGCGCTCCGAAATTCGCTCGCGCACTTCCGCGAACTCATGCGCTGCTTTGTGCGAACGCTTTGCTCCACGCGCTTCGCCGGATCGGCCCAGTAGGCCTTCAACCGTTCGCGTATGCGAGCGCGCGCTTCCGGTGAGTGCGGCTTGCGCATCATCGAGTCTGCTCCGCAATTGTTTCACGCGAAACTCCCCCGAAGCCCTTCCCCAATCTGCAGGCCGGATCGCCACGACGCAGACAAGCGGGAATGTCAATCACCTCGTCGCCATCGCCAGCTTCGGGCGGCTCGATTTCAGTAGGTGGGATGAATGAAAATGGCGCGGCTGATCTTGCGAGCTTGCCGATCTCGTTTCCGTGCAAATCCCATCCGGGTCGCTCGCCGCCGCGCGCGAATAATTCGAAATAGCGCGGTGCGGGCGAAAGTTTTTCGATGATCGCATAAGCCTCGTTGGGCTTTTGAGAATGGGCGCCGCCTTCGCCGTCAAACCATGTTTTTTGGTCGAAGCCGAGCGCGGCGACATCGCCGCGGATGAGCTGCAGCAAATGTTCGGTCGCACCGCGTACGCGTTGGCCTTGACCCCAATGTCGTTTCGTCCATGTCAGCAATGCGACGGGCCGCAGGCCCCAGGCGGCGGCGATCGACAGATGATGGCCGTGCATCAAGTGGAAATTCGTAATCCACAGCCATATCGATAAATCGGGATGCAGGATCGATGGCACTGGCAGCGCCGCGATCTGCTCTGGCGTCATGGTGGGATAGGGATAATAGCCCCGCGCGCCGTGATCCTTACTGTCATCCTCCGGCTCGCTCGCCCAAGGCGGATCAACGACCCCTGCGCGGTAGGGGCCATGCATCGGTAAAGGCGGCGGTTCGGCTTTGATCGCTGCCGCGCTAACGATGTTCTGCAGGCGTTTGTAGGGCCCGTTGACGCGACCTGTGCGGTCCATCGCCTCGACGAGAGGCGTGAATTTTTCGGGCTCGCGCTCGGCCGCTTCGACTATTGCCGCGGCTTTTTCGAGGCTGCGGGCGCCCTTGCCTGTCGCCTTGGCGATACGGTCGCGAGTTGCCAACGTCAGCGTGTGGCAACTTGCCACAAGCTGCTTTTGATCGGCCACCTTCGCGTTGGCGTTCTCTCGCATCGGCTTCGATTACCGGCCGCAGCGCACGCGCAATGGCGACGGCTTCGGATGGCGTGAACGGCAGCCGCAAAGCTGGGTCGTTTTCGTCGCGCTCGCCGGCGACGATTAAATCGATATCGATGACGGTGACGGGAATCGGTTCGGCGTTGAAAACGCATTCGGAAAGCTGCCAAGCACGCAACCGGCGCTCGCCCGCTATCAGCTCGCCTTTTGGCGTGATCGCGATCGGATGAATGAGGCCGCCTCGATTATTGATCGAGCGCGCCAAGGTGACCAGGTCGCCGAATTCCTTGCGGTGACGATCACCGATTATGATTTCGCGCGGCCACCGCGTTTCTTTTGTGTGCGGCAAATCATTCGGCTTGCGCGCAGCACGCGCGTGTCGTACATCCTGCATTGTCCAAATTGTTTCTGCCCGGCTCGCGACGCCATCGCGGCCGGGCAATTTTTTTGCCCGGCGGGGCAATATTTTCGTGGTGAGAGGTGACGCGGTTCACGCTCACATGGCGCGGCGGCAACATTCGCGCGCCGGAACAATCGGGCTCGTCGGTGAGCCGCCAGCCTTGCAACATCAGCAATTCAACTTCGGCCGCGTTCACGCGGACGGCGCCGATGTGTCGGAGATGCACGGCGGGGAACATCGATCAGGCCGCAACCTTTTCGGCGCGCTTGCTCACGCGCTCGGCCTGCCACGCGGCGATCTCATCCTGGATCCAGCCAACGGGAGAGTTTGGCGCATCACCAAGTGGGACAGGTCTTGGAAAGGCCGGCGGCGTTCGCCCTATCCGCTCATAGATCGCCGATTTTTCAGGCCGGTTGCTTCTTCAACCTGGCGGAGCCTAAGAAAACGCTGAATGCTCATTCTGCCCTCGCTCGCCGAAATCAAACGGCAACGTGCCATTTCGGCTTAACGCGGAGCAGTTCACCCCGAAGATTTGCATAATAAAAGCTAATGCTTAGAGCCTACTTTTCGCCTAGGCTTTTTATGCAAGAAATAGATGTGAAAACTTTCGCTTCAAATAGACGTTTTTTTCGGCAATGCGCTTCCCCTCAGGGAAGCGATTGCGAGCCTGACGCGCGTCCGTCAATGCAAGCATCTCACCTGTCCCTAGGTGCTTCCAGATCACCCATGGCTTGCCGTGCAATTTACGAAATTGATCGCGCACAAAAGCGTCACGCGTCAGGCAGGGTCTTTGCTTTCGCGCCTCATGCAAGCCTGATGCAATCGCCAAAAATGCGTTTAAATTGCCCTGGTCGCCCCACTTGATCGGTGCTCCGTTTTTTTTCCGCGCGGCTTCCTCCGGTATCCACACATATTTTTCGAGCGCTTCTACAACTTCCCGAATAGGCGGAAAACCGTGGCGGCCCCAAAGCGCCGCCAACTCGCGGAGCAGTTTTAATTCGTCAAAACCTCAGGCCGTGCTTTAGCGAGGACGGCCTTAAATCGGCTATTCCCCAACCACATTTTTTCATCGCCCAAAGCAAGGCGATAGAACCTTCCCGAGACAAGATAAGCGGCGGCGCGGATCGCTGACGCTCTCTTCATTCGGCCGCCTCGCTGTCATGATGCGCGCGCCTTTTGCTGAATGCTGATGACCTTTCCTTCTGCTTCTCCGGCGCAACAGCGCGCCCAGTCATTCATAAGTGCGCGCCGCTTTTCGAACAACTCGCCACGGCGATAGGCGCGCTCCACCTTGTCGCCGACCGTGTGCCATAATGCGGCCTCGGATACCTCGTTCGGATAGTTAGTCGTTTCGGCGCACCAGTCCTTGAAGCTTGAGCGCAGCCCATGTGGTACGAAGCCCGGGCGGATTTCGCGCATGATCTCTAACATCGCCATGTTGCTCAAGGCGCCGCCAAAGCGGCCTTGGAACATAAAGGCATTACCCGCCGCCCTCGGCAGTCCGCGCAAAATCTCGATCGCGCGATCGCAAAGCGGGACCCGCCGCGGCTGCGGATTTTGTTCGGTGATTTTGCTCCGGTGCGCTCGGGTGCCACGGTCCAGACGGCATTGCCGAGATCGAATTCGCTTTCCAGGGCGCCGATGACAGCGCCGGTGCGCGCCGCCGTCAGCACGAGGAATTCCAGCGCCCGTGCGCCAAGGCCATCGCGGGCGCGCACCTTGGCCATGAACGCCGGCACGTCCGCAAATTTCAGCGCCGGGTGATGTATCACCGGGGCGATCTTGTGCTTGTCTGCAAGTGCATGTTTCAGATTGCCACGCCAACGTGCCGGGTTGTCGCCTGTACGCATCTTCATCACGCTGGCAAAATCCAAAATCTGCTCAATGCGACCGCGCAAGCGATCGGCGGTTTCGGTTTTGCTTTCCATATGGGATCGAGCACCTTGCGCACGAGCTCGGTATCGATGCTGTCGATCGGCAGTGCGCCGATGATCGGATAGGCATAAGTTTTCAGCGTCGCACGCCATTGCGCGTCGTGCTTGGCATTGCGCCATTCCGGCGATTTGGTCTTGATGTAAGCTTCGGCGGCGTCGATGAAGCTTGTACGCTTTGCATCTTCGAGCAGGCGCGCCGTGCGCTGCGCTTTGCGCTGTTCGATCGGGTCGATGTTATCGAGCAAAAGTCTGCGCGCCGCCAGTGCGCGCTCACGCGCCTCGGCGAGCACAGCAGGCTTGCCGGCCCAGGCCCATTTGGCGTTCGCGTCCACCGCGCTCGAAACGGAAAAGCCAGGCCTTCGTGCGCCACTCGCTCACCTGGAGATAGAGGCCATTGCCGTCGGCGTAGCGGCCTGGTTCGTTCAGCTTGGCGACCTTGATCGCCGTCAGTGAGTTCGATTTTCGCGCCATGCTTCGAAATCCTTCCGCCGCACTCGGCTCTTCGGATTGCCCACGAGCCTGCCCACGGCGCACATGCGGATAGAATCGGAAAACGCCGCACCAGTCTAGATGGCGAAAATCTCAAATCACAAGAATTGTCGGAGCTTGCGGACTAGTCCGCACTACATCGCACGGCGTGGAATGGTCACCCCTTCCGCCAGGCTATTTTTCGCAACTCATTCGATCAACTCGTCGGCGCGTAACAGGATGCCCTGAGGAATTGGCAATTGGAGAGCCTTGGCGGTCTTGAGATTGATAACTAATTCGAACTTGGTCGGCTGTTCGACCGGCAGATCGGCAGGCTTTGCGCCATTTAAAATCTTGCTCACTAAAACCGCGGCGCGGCGATAAAGATCTGGATAGTTCACGCCGTAGGTGAGCAATCCCCCGGCGTCGACGAATTCACGCGATACATACATCGCCGGCAGCCGGTGTTTCATTGCTAAATCGATTATGAGCTGTTGATTGGCCTGGGTGAGGGTATCGATCCCGACGATTAGTGCGTTGGCGCCCTGCCTGCTCGCATTGTCGAATGCCGGCCCGATGTCCGAGCGCTTTCGTACGTCGAGAAGCAGAGACCTCAATTCCCATGGCATGGGTCGTCGCCTCTATCTCCTTCCACTGATCCGGCTGAGACGCGTTGCTCATATTAAGGAGAGCCGCAACACGTGTGAGTCCAGGAACAATCTCTTTGACGAGCTGGACCCGTTTCGCCATGAGATCGGTCACAAAAGCGCTAAAGCCGGTGATGTTGCCGCCGGGTCGCGCGAGGCTCGCAACCACGAGCAGCGGATCGCCAATGGCGGCCATGACCACCGGGATCGTCCTGGTCGCTTTCTTGGCCGCGACTGCCGCCGGTGTCCCCCTCGTCACGATCAAATCGACATTCAGGCCTATCAGCTCGGCCGTGAGCGCCGGAAAACGTTCGGGGCGTCCGTCGGCCGAGCGATATTCGATAATCAGGTCTTTCCCCTCGACGTATCCAAGGTCCCGTAGACCTTGCCGAAATGCGCCGATGTCCGCGGGTTTAGCGGCTTCACCGGTCGTCTCCAGCATACCGATGCGATACAGCTTGCCTGCACGTTGTCCCAGCGCCGCGAGTGGCCACGCGGCAGTCGCGCCGCCGAGAAGAATGAACTCACGCCGCCGCATGTGCCCCCGGGTAAGGATCACGCCTTGTGCAATGCCCAAAGTCTACCAATTTTGCGGCAGAGCGACCAGCGAGAAATTTTCCCCATTCGGCTGACACCGCCAATCAGCCAACGTGCGAGGCGGGTCATTACGGCTGAGGTTTACCGGTTCGCAACGATAACTTATTGAAATCGCAGAAATCGAACTAAACTCACCCCTTCCGCCACTATCACGCCCGCAAAGCCCGCACGTCGTAGGCGGCGACCGGGCGCTGAAAGCCTTTGAGCGTGAGCTCACCGGATTCCTCGACGTCGGCGATGGCCTCGATGGCCGTGTAGACCTTGCGATCGACCAGGATCTGCCCGGCGCCCGCCTCCCCGCAAAGCCGCGCGGCGAGATTGACGACCGAACCGATCGCCGAATAATCCAGCCGGCCTTCGAATCCGATGCGCCCGATCGTGGCGTAGCCATGGGAGATGCCGAGCCCGAAGCCGAGTTCATGGCCGTACTTGCGCCATTTGAACGCGAGCTTCGCGACTTCGTCGCGCATTTCCACCGCCATGCGAACGGCACGGACCGCGGGCTCCGCACAAGGCAGCGGATCGTTGAACAGCACCATGAGCCCGTCGCCGGCATATTTGTCGAGCGTGCCTTCGTGCTTGTGAATGAGCGCGCCGAGACAGCCGTGATATTCGTTCAACACATGCATCACCTCTTCCGGCTCGGCGTTTTCCGCGAAAGTCGTGAAGCCGCGCAGGTCGCAAAACACGACGCTGATGTCGCGCCGGTGACTTTCCAGTATTTTCTCGTCGCCGCCGGAGGAAAGTATGAGCTCGGCCACCTGCGGCGCCAGAAATCGCTTCAACCGGCCGATGCGTTCGATTTCCACGATCTGGTCGGCGACGCGCTGTTCGAGCGTCTTGTTCCACGATGCGAGATCGGCCGCCTGCGCGGTGACCGTGTCGTGCAGCTCCTTGATGCGCAGCACCGATTTCACGCGCGCGACCAGCGACATCTGATCGACGGGCTTGGCCAGATATTCGTCCGCGCCGGCATTGAGGCCCTCGACCACGTCCTTGCTGTCCGCCTTGGCGGTCACCAGAATGATCGGCATGAACGGCATGCCGGCGTCCGCCTTGATGCGGCGGGTGACTTCGATACCGTCGATTTTCGGCATCATCACGTCGAGCAGGATAAGGTCCGGCAAATGCTGCTTGGCGGCGGCCAGCGCCTCCTCGCCGTCGCCGGCCTGGATCAATTCGTAGCCATGCGTTTCCAGCCGCGTGACCAGGATATCGCGGTTGGTCTCGTTGTCGTCGACGACCAAGATGCGCGGCGGCTTGTGCATGGCGGGCTGCGTCCGAAATCTATTTCAGGTATTCGTTGATCTTCGCCAGCAATTGGCGGGGGCTGTAGGGTTTGGTGACATAGGCGTCGCAGCCGGCCGCGCGCGCCTTGTCGGAGTCGCCGCTCAGCGCGTAAGACGTGACCACGATGATCGGGATCGCTTTCAATTCAGGATTGGCCTTGATCCGCCGCGTCGCCTCATAGCCGTCCATCACGGGCAGTTGGATGTCCATCAGGATCAGATCGGGCCGGTGTTTATCGGCTTGAGCGACGGCGGCCTCGCCGTCATGCGCCTCGATCATCTCAATATCGACGCTGCCGAGGAGATCGCGCAAAATCTGCCGGTTGTCTTCCTGGTCTTCGACTACAAGGATGCGCTTGGTCATGCTAGCTCCGCCCGTCGCTCGACGTGAATGGGGACAGTGAATGAGAATGTCGATCCGTGCCCGAGGCTCGAATTCGACCCACAACCGGCCGCCGTGCATTTCGACGATGCGCTTTGAAATGGCGAGGCCGAGACCGGTTCCGCCCTTTTCCTTTGTCGTGGACGAATCGGCCTGCTGAAACTCCTCGAAGATTTTGCGCTGATCCTCTATCGCAATGCCCGGACCGGTATCGCATACCGATATCGTGAACGATCCATTCGCGGATTCCGTCTTGATCGCGACTTTGCCCTTGTCGGTGAACTTGATCGAATTGCCGACCAGATTGAGCAGCACCTGCGTCAGCCGGCGTTCGTCGCCGTGCGCGGCCGGCAGCTTTTGCGGAAGTTCGACGGTCAGCTCCAGCTTTTTGTTCTTCGCCAGCGACTTGACCGAGCTGAAAACGTTGTGGACGATGTCCTTGACGGAATAGTCGGCCAGCGTCAGCGTCAATTGGCCGGCTTCGATTTTGGAAAGATCGAGCACGTCGTTGATCAGGCCGAGCAGATGCTTGCCGTTGCTTTGGATGCGGGTCAGCACGCCGCGCATTTTTTCCGTCGGCTCGCCGTAGATGTTGTCCATGATGAGTTCGGTATAGCCGAGGATGGCGTTCATCGGCGTGCGCAACTCATGACTCATATTGGCGAGGAACTGCGACTTGTGCTTGCTGGCTTCCGCGAGCTGCCGGCTCTTGTCCTGGATTTCATTGAACAAGCGGACGTTTTCCATCGCGATAACAGCCTGGTCGGTGAAGGTCGTGACCAACTCGATCTGGCTCTCCGTGAACGGGTTCACCTCGTCCCGGGTAAGGGCGAAAACGCCGATCGTCGTGCCCTCGCGCAGCAATGGAACGCCGAGATTGGTTCGATAGCCGAAGGCCTTCTGGTACCCCGTCGCATGATACTCCGGGTCAGCCAGCACGTCATGAATATGAACCCCCTTCCCCTCCAGGGCGACCCGCCCGATGACGCTGGCGCGGCCGGGCTTCAAAGGATGCTCGCGCGCGTAAGCTTCCGCCTCCGGCGAGAAGCCGTAATTGGCGGCCAGCCGGTATTTGTCGCCGTGCAATTGAAAGATGACGCCCTTGTCGGCGGCGCAGAGCCGGGCTGCCGAGGCGACGAGCGTGTCGAGCACGGTTTGTAAATCGAAGGCGGAACGGCTGATGACCTTGAGCACGTCGGCGGTGGCGGTCTGCTGCGCCAGCAACTCGGTGAGATCGTCGGTGCGCTCGCGCAGTTCCTTAAGCAGCCGCGTATTCTCGACCGCGATAACAGCCTGCGCGGCAAAGTTCTTCACGAGTTCGACCTGTTTGTCGGTAAACGGCCGCACCTCCCTGCGATAGATTGTGATGGCGCCAACCAGAGCGTCGTCCTTGAACATCGGCACGGCCAAATGCGAGCGGGCACCGCCAAGCCGCGCTGCGGGCGACGTAGCCGACGAGAGCGTGTCATCGGCGCTGTGCACGACGTCTTGCGTTTTCAGCAAACGATCCAGCGGTATCCCGGGCGGCGGCTTAAACGGCCCGCGTTGCTTGCGGAATTCCATGAGTTCGGGACTTTCGCCGAACATCGCCTCGGTGTGGAATTTGTCGCCATCGTAGCGATAAATCGGTGCCGGAATCGGCGCGGCAGATACGGGTCGCGTTGTCCAGCATGGCCTCGAACACGGGCTGCAAATCGCCCGGCGAGGTCGAGATGACTTGCAGCACCTGCGAGGTCGCGGTCTGCTGCTCCAGCGACTCCGTCAGGTCGTCGGTGCGCTGTCGCAGCTCGTTGAGCAGCCGCGTGTTCTCGATGGCGATGACGGCCTGCGCGGCGAAATTCTGCACCAGTTCGATTTGCTTGTCGGTGAAGGGGCGCACTTCTCGACGATAGATTACGATCGTGCCAACGAGCTCGTCGTCCTTCACCATCGGCACATAAATAGTCGAGCGCCCGCCGCCGACTTTCGCCGAGTTGCCGACAACCGCTTCTGCCGCAGCGTCAGCGCTATGGCACACCTGCTTCGTCAGCATTGCGCGCTCAAGCATCGCCCCCGGCGTCGGCTGGAACCATCCGCGGCGACTTTGAAACTCGGCGAATTCCGGCGGCGCATTGTGCAACGCTGCGACGCGATATTTGTTGCCCTCGGCGAGATACAAGGTTCCGAAATTTGCACCGCAGATACGCACCGCATTGTCAAGCATCGCGTCGAACACTGGCCTCAATTCGCCAGGAGACGAGCTAATGACCTTCAGTACTTCCGATGTCGCCGTCTGCTGCTCCAGCGATTCGGTGAGATCGTCGGTGCGCTGATGCAGTTCCTTGAGCAGCCGCGTGTTCTCGATGGCGATAACGGCCTGTGCGGCGAAGTTTTGCACCAGTTCGACCTGCTTGTCGGTAAAGGGGCGCACCTCCTGGCGGTAAATGACGATGGCTCCGACCAGCGATTCGTCTTTGAACATGGGAACCGCAAGATGCGATTTCCCGCCGGCCAGCCGGGCCGGGGCGCTTGGCGCCTCCTGGGCGGATTCGTCGGCGCTGCGGACCACGTTTAGCGTCTTCAGAAGGCGGTCGAGCGAGGTGCCCGGTGGCGGCTGGAACGGGCCCCGCTGCCGATGAAGCTCGAGGAGCGCTTCCGGCGCGTTACGCATCGCGGCGTTATGGAATTGCTCGCCATCGTAGCTATACAACATGCCGAACTTGGCTTCGCAGATGCGCGTTGCGTTATCGAGTATCGCTTCGAACACCGGACCGATCTCGCCCGGCGACGAGCTGATGACTTTCAGCACTTCGGAGGTTGCCGTCTGCTGCTCCAGCGATTCGCGGAGTTCGCTCAACAGCCGCGTGTTCTCGATCGCGATAACGGCCTGCGCGGCGAAACTCGTGAGCAGCGCGATTTGTTTGTCGGTGAACGCTTGCACCTCCTGACGGTAGATGCTGATCACGCCGACGAGCTTGTCCTCCTTCAGCATCGGTATCGAGAGGATTGTCCGGTATCCGCCAAGCTCTGCGCCGGCGACCACGAATGGATCGCGCTGAAGATAGGCGTCATGTTTCATGCTATCGAGAACCTGAGCGACCTGTTTGGTTCGCGCAGCGCGGCCGAGAGTGCTCTCGGGATGCGGACGGATTGGCCCGCGTTTTCGCTCCTCGACGAAGGCCGGTGGCGCATTGTGGAACGCGGTGCCTTGAAAAGCGTCTCCGTCGGACAAGTAAAGCGTACCGAACTTGGCGCCACAAATGCGTGTCGCATTCGCGAGCAAAGCCTGGAACACGGGGTCAAGCACGCCGGGCGAGCTGGAGATGACTTTCAGCACCTCCGATGTCGCCGTTTGTTGCTCCAGCGACGCGGTCAATTCGCGGGTGCGGGCCTCGACCTTCTGTTCCAAACCCGCGTAGGATTCCTGCAAGCGTCCGGCCATGTCGTTGAACTGATCGGCAAGCGCCTCCAGCTCGTCGCCGGACTTGATCGAGATGCGTTGCGACAGATCGCCGCCGCCGATGCGCGCGGCGCCGGCCCGCAGCGCCTGGATCGGCACGACCATTCGGCGCGCGAGGAACATGCCGGCGAGCGCGGCGAGGCAGAGCGCGCCAAACAACACCAGCGCCGTGCGCTGAAGGGAAGCGATCAGCGGCTGATAGGCCTCGTCCACCGGCAGCTCGACAAACACGGTCCAGCCGAGCGGCGCCACCGGCGCAAAGGCGGTCAGCACCTGCCGGCCCTGGATATCGGCCGCGGTCTCGATGTCCGGCGGGGCCGCGCCCGCCTGAAGCTGCCGCGCCGCCTGAACCTGCGCCAGGCGCGTCATATCCGTTTTGCGCAGTACCAGACTGATGTCCGGGTGCGCGATCAGGCGCCCTTGCTTGTCCACGACATAAGCCTGGCCATGCTGGCCGACCTTGATCTTCGACACCACGTCCCAGATCAGCTTGAGATTGACTTCCGCGATGCTCACGCCGGCGTCGCGGCGCGTGCCGGCGAGCGACAGCGTCATATAGGGCTCGGAGTTCGCGGCGGAAATAGACCGGGCCGTAATAAACCTTGTTCTTCACCGCTTCGGTGAATTTCGGCTCCTTCGACAAATCGAGGCCGCTGCCGACCACGTCCATGGCGAGCCGCGACACGCGCAATTGCTCCTTGCCGCTGGCGTCGACCTGCGCCAACTCGGTGATCGCCGGCACCTGGCGCAACAGGCGCAGCGCGTCGAAGCGGCGCTGTTCGATAGTTCCGGCCGACCAGAGCAATTGCGTGGTCCAGCCGACCTGGCTTTCGATTTCCTTGATGAACTGGCTGATCTTGGCCGCCGCCGACTCCGCCTGCTCATACTGAATCTTGATCAACGCGTCTTTGTGGTCGCGATACGAAACCCAAATTTCGAACACGCCGTTGGTCACCAGCGCGACGCACACCACGGCGACGAACAGCCCGGCATATTTCAGGAACAGGCGGCTGCGGATCTTCCGCGGCACGGCGGCGCCGGCCGGCTCCGCCGGATCGGATACCGGGCGATCGGTCATTCGATCACCTCGTCGGCAACGGTCAGTAAAGTAGGAGGCACTGTGAGGCCGAGCATTCTGGCGGTCTTGGTGTTGATCACCATCTCGAACTTTGTCGGAACCTCGACCGGCAGATTGGCGGGATTTGTGCCGCGCAGGACGCGATCGACATAGGTCGCGGTCCGCCGAAATATATCCGAATAGTTCGGTCCGTACGCAATCAGGCCACCTTCCCTTGGAACATTAGACAAGTCCGATATGAATGGCACTTTGTGCCGCACCGCCGCGGCTATGACCGTGCCGCGATGAACATTGATGAAGGAATCACTTGTGAGGACCAAGCCGCCACGTTCTCGCCCGAGTGAGGCGACAGCCGCTTCGATTTCGGCATCGCTGCGGACAGGCGCCGTGCTCGTTTCGATTTTCAATATGCGTCCGGCCGCTTCGAACGCGGCTTGAAAGAAGCGTCCCCCTCCCGGGGCAGTGTCTGGATTGAACATGGTCACCACCCGGCTAAGGCGGGGCGCAACCTCCTTGAGCAATTCGAGCCATTTACCTCCCATGGCAGCTTCTATGTTGATGAAGCCGGTCATGTTGCCCCCAGGCCGCGACAAACTCGCGACGAACCCGGCACCGACCGGATCGGACACCACGGCAAAAATAATCGGGATACTCTTCGTCTCAAGGTGGAGTGCTGTTGCCGAGGGAGTTGTGGCGGCCATCAGCGCATCCGGCTTCTGCTCGACCAGTTTCATGGCCAGCGCCCGCGCCCGATCAACGCTGCCGTTGGTCCAACGGACGTCAAGCTGCACGTTATGGCCCTCAGTCCATCCCAGGGCTGCAAGCCCTTGAACCAATGCGTCCATCCGCGAGCGATATTGTGGATCGTCGCCGGACCATCCCATCAACACGCCGATGCGCCGCATCCGCGCCGAAGGTTGCGCTCGCGTCACCGAGGGCCACGCAAAAACTCCGCCGACAAGCGTGATGAATTCCCTGCGCCGCATGCGCTTCCCCCACGAGGACAACCCCTCATGCACCCTTAAACTATAGCAGCATCGGTTCGGGGCTGGAGAGTCCTGACGGCGCTAAAAATCGAGCGGAAACAGCGTATCGATCGGCAGGAACGGTCCGCCGCGGGTGCGGCAGGCGCGCTGGCAGGCGCGGTCGGCGGCATCGGTATATTTGAGGCATCGGCCCTGGCTGTCGCGTTCGAGGCAGGCGACCAGATTCCAGGCGGTATACGACCCGCACTCGTTCCAGCAGGCACCCGAGGCCCAGACCGATTCCGCACGCCCGCTCAACGAAAACGGCAGCCCCGGACCGTGCCGGTTGTAGCGCCAGACCTCCGGGGCGCCGGCCGCGGCTGGCAACGCGGACATGCCGCCGAGCAGCAGGACCAAAATGAGGGCGAAGCGCTTCATGGGTGGCCTTTCCGGCGCAAAGCATAGCGCCGCCACGCCCATGAGCCAATCGGGGCGGTAGACGAGGCGGCGCGGCGGGAACTTCCGTCCTCCGGCGTCTATTGCTATTGTGGCAATGTGGTCTGGGGCGGCGAGTTGTTGGCGTCGAGGAGCAACCGGTTGAGCACAATCGCAGAGCAGCCGGCCGAACCCGCCCAAAATCCAACCCAGAATTTCAGCACCGCCGGCATCAAGCCGCTGGAGCGCCCGAGCCTGGTGACGCGGGCGTTCATGGCCGTGGTCGCTTTCGTCGAGCGGCTCAATCTCAAATGCAGCAAGGTCGGCAACCCGCCGATCTACGATAACGCGGTGTTTACATGGACCAAGGCGATCGAGCGCGACTGGCGCGCGATCCGTGCCGAGCTCGACCGCGTGCTCACGCGCAAGGATGACCTGCCCGGCTTCCACGAACTGTCGACCGATGTCTCGGTCATCAGCCAAGACCGCGGCTGGAAGACGTTTTTCCTCTGCGGCTACGGCTTCCGTTCCGCCAACAACATCAAGCTGTGCCCGCAAACGTGGGCCGCGTGCCAGAACATCCCCGGCCTGATCACGGTGATGTTCTCGATCCTCGAGCCGGGCAAGCACCTGCCGCCGCATCGCGGGCCCTATAACGGCGTGCTGCGGCTGCATCTCGGCCTGATCGTGCCGGAGCCGCGCGAGCAGCTCGGCATCCGCGTCGACAAGGACGTCTATCGCTGGAAGGAAGGCGAAGCGGTCATCTTCGACGACGCCTATGAGCACGAGGCGTGGAACCGCACGCCGCACACACGCGTGGTGCTGTTCGTCGATTTCATCAAGCCGCTGCGCCAGCCGGCGCGCTTGCTCAACTGGCTGCTGTTGCATCTTGCCGTATTCACGCCCTTCATCCGCGAAGGCATGGATAATCAGAAGGCCTGGGAGAAGAAGTTCTACGCGCAAGCCGAGGCCTTGCGGAACCGCTAGGCCGGCCGCCCTTGCGCTCGCGGGCGTTCGCGGTTAGCTCCATGCGCGCATGCTCAATCCGGACAAGAAAACCGATACCGCCGCGCCGAAAGTGAGCTTCGTCTCGCTCGGCTGCCCGAAGGCGCTGGTCGACTCCGAGCGCATCGTCACGCTATTGCGCGCGGAAGGCTATGAGCTTTCGCGCGAGCACGCCGGCTCCGACGTGGTCATCGTGAACACGTGCGGCTTTCTCGACAGCGCCAAGGCGGAGTCGCTTTCTGCCATCGGCAAGGCGCTGAAGGACAACGGCAAGGTCATCGTCACCGGCTGCATGGGCGCCGAGCCGGAGAACATTCGGCTGCCTATCCGCAGGTGCTGGCGATCACTGGGCCGCAGCAATATGAGAGCGTGGTCGAGGCCGTGCACAGGGCGCTGCCGCCGATGCACGATCCGTTTCTCGATCTGGTGCCGCCGGAAGGCATCAAGCTGACGCCACGGCATTATGCTTACTTGAAAATTTCCGAAGGCTGCAACAATCGCTGCTCGTTCTGCATCATTCCGCGCCTGCGCGGCGATCTGGTGTCGCGCCCCGCAGCCGACGTCATGCGCGAGGCCGAAAAGCTGGCGGCCGCCGGCGTGAAAGAGCTGCTGGTGATTTCGCAGGACACGTCTGCCTATGGCCTCGACATCAAATACGCGACCAGCCAATGGCGCGGCCACGAGTTGCGGGCAAAGTTTATCGATCTGGCGCAGGCGTTGGGTGAGCTCGGCATCTGGGTGCGACTGCATTACGTTTACCCCTACCCGCATGTCGACGAAGTCATCCCGCTGATGGCCGAGCGCAAGGTGCTGCCTTATCTCGACATCCCGTTCCAGCACGCCGCGCCCGACGTGCTCAGGCGCATGAAACGCCCCGCGGCGCAGGAAAAAACCTTGGAACGCATCGCGCGCTGGCGCGGGATTTGCCCCGACATCACGCTGCGCTCGACGTTCATCGTCGGCTTTCCCGGCGAGACCGACGCCGATTTCGACTATTTGCTGCAATGGCTGGACGAAGCTGCGCTCGACCGCGTCGGCTGCTTCCGTTACGAGCCGGTGCGCGGCGCCGCCGCCAACGATATGGCCGCCGCCGTGCCGGACGACGTGAAGGAAGCGCGCTGGCACCGCTTCATGCAGGCGCAGCAAAAGATTTCGACACGCCGCCTCAAGCGCAAGGTCGGTACGCGGCAGCAGGTCATCATCGACGAAGTCGGCCCGACGGTTTCAAAAGGCCGCTCGATGGCCGACGCGCCGGAGATCGACGGCGCGGTCTACGTGGCGAGCCGGCGGCCGGTGCGTGTCGGCGAGATCGCCACCGTCAAAATCGAGCGCGCCGACGAATATGATTTGCACGGGGTCGCGGTCGGCTTCTAAAGCCGGTAAAATTTCGCAGCATTGTCGTGCAGCACTTTGCGTTGCGCGGCCTCGGAATATTCCGCCAGCACGGCGCGGTAGTGGCCGAAGAAACCGGCGTAGCTGGCGTGCAATTTCTCCAAAGGGAAATTGCTGCCGTAGATGGTGCGCTCGACCCCGAAAATCTGGATCACATCGCGTATCCATTGGCGCGTGTGCGGCTGCGTTATGCCCTGCGTAAACATTCCGGGTCCGGATATTTTTACATGCAGGTTGGGAAACGCCGCCATTGCGGTGAGCGCCATCCGCCATTGGTCGATCGCTTCCGGTGTGCGCGCCGTGAGCATGCCGGCATGCACCAGGATCATGCGCACGTTTGGAAATGCCTTGATCAGCTCGACCGCGTGCTTCGCCTGCCCAGCATAGACCTGTAATTCAAAGTGCAGGTCGTGCTTTTCCAGGAGCGCGAAATCCGCGGCGGAAATCTGAAATCGTTGCAATAGTTCGCCCGGCCCGCCGCCTGACGGATTGGGTCGGTATCCCAGTAGAGCATCTGGCGCACGCCACGTAGATTGGGGAATTGTTTCTGCGCCTTAAGCGCGGCGTCGATATCGGGGTCGGCTAGATTGGCATTGCATACGATGCCGTGGGGAAAGCCATGCTTGTCGGCAACCGCTTGCAGCCACTTTGTCTCGTCGAGCGCCCGTGCGGGTCCCCACATTGCAGTGACGTGCACCGACTTGGTAACGCCCTCCGGCGCGACGTCGTTGATCCATTCCTCCACCGGATAGTCGCGGCGCAGCCCGAAATAATCTCCGAACATGCGCGGGATCGGCGGATCGGCCAGCCATGCGACATCCTTGCGCAGCCAAATGTGATGGTGCGTGTCGATCACCGGTCCGCTGTAGGCTGGCATGTTTCCCTCGATTATTGTTTCACTGCACGCACGACTTTAACGACCGCATCGGTCAAGGTCCTGAGTTCGTCCGGCGCGATGGTGAAAGCGGGCGTGAGATAAATCGTATTGCCGAACGGACGCACGAAAACGCCCTCTCGCACAAAGCGCGCACGCAAGGCGTCGAGATTATCGATGCGCTCCATCTCGATCACGCCGATAGCGCCTTTCACGCGCACGTCTTTGACTTCCGTCATGCTGCGGCAGGGTGCAAGTCCTTGCGACAACGCGGAAGCGATGGCAGCGACCTGTTGCGACCGCGGCTCGCTCTCGAACAAGTCGAGCGAGGCGTTGGCGGCGGCGCAGCCGAGCGCGTTCGCCATATAGCTCGGCCCGTGCATCAGCGCTTTCTTCGGGTCGTCCGACCAGAACGCGTCGAAGACCTTTCGCGTCGCGACAGTGGCGGCCAGCGGCAGCGTGCCGCCGGTGAGCGCTTTTGATAGCGCGATGATGTCGGGCGTAACGTCGGCCGCCTCGCAGGCGAACATCGCGCCGGTGCGGCCGAAGCCGGTGAAGACCTCGTCGAAGATCAGCAGCACGTCGTATTCGTCGGCGAGCGTCCGCAGGCGCTTGAGCACCGCCGCGCCGTGAAATTTCATGCCGCCGGCGCCCTGCACCAGCGGTTCGACGATGATGCCGGCGATGGCGTCGCGATGTTCGGCGAGCAATTTATTGAGCCCGGCCGTTTTGGCGTCGTCATCCGGCAAATCGACGATACGATGCGCCGGCAGCAACCCGGCGAACAGCGCGTGCATGCCGTCCTCCGTATCGCTCACCGCCATGGCCCCGGTAGTGTCGCCATGATAGCCGCCTTTGAAGGCGACGAATTGCCCGCGCCCCTTCACGCCGCGGTTAATCCAGAATTGCACCGCCATCTTGAGCGCGATCTCGACCGCGACCGAACCGGAATCGGAAAAGAACACGTGACTGAGATCGCCGGGCAGCAGCGCGGCCAACCGCCGCGCCAAAGTCAGCGCGCCCTCGTGCGCCAGCCCACCGAACATCACGTGCGGCATCTGCTTGAGCTGCTTAGCCACTGCGTGCCTGATGTGCGGCTGGTTATAGCCGTGGCAGGCGGTCCACCAGCTGGCGATGCCATCGATCAGCACGCGGCCGTCGGCCAGAACGATGCGCGAGCCTTCGGTGCGCACCACCGCAAGCGGCGGCGCGGCGGTCTTCATCTGGGCATAGGGCAGCCAGAAGTGGTCGAGGTTCAGCCAGCCGGGCGGCTCGTTGTTTTTTTTGGTGTCGCCCGCCATTTGACATTTCCCCTGGTGTGGCCTTGGCGGGCTTTTAGCCTAATGTGGTAGGCAAGGTCACCATGCAGTCGCTCGATCAATTCGCGCAAGCAAAGCTCGACGAGTTGCGCAGCCGCCACCTGCGCCGGGCGCTGGCGGAGACCGTGCGCGAGGATGGCATTTGGATCGAGCGCGACGGCAAACGGCTGCTGTCGTTTTCCTGCAACGACTATCTCAACCTGACTCAACACCCGGCCATCAAGCAGGCAGCCAAGGCCGCGATCGAGCAATACGGGGCCGGCGCGGGCGCCTCGCGCCTGATCACCGGCAATCATCCGCTCTACGCGCAACTCGAAGCGCGCCTCTCTCGCATCAAACGCACCGAGGCCGCCGTGGTGTTCGGCTCGGGTTATCTGGCCAATGCCGGCATCATTCCGGTGCTGATCGGACGCGACGGGCTGGTCCTGGCGGACGAGTTGTCGCACGCCTGTCTGTTCGCCGGCGCGCAATTGTCGCACGGCAAGGTGCTGACGTTCCGCCACAACGATGTCGCGCATGCGCGCGAGTTGTTGGCCACGCATCGCGCCGAGCACGACCGAGCACTGATCATGACCGACGGCGTATTCTCCATGGACGGCGATCTTGCACCGCTCGCCGAATTGCTGGCGCTTGCTAACGAGCACGACGCCTGGCTGATGTCTGACGACGCGCACGGGCTGGGCGTAGTCGGCGGCGGGCGCGGCTCGAGCTTCGCGGGCAATACGCATATTCCGATTCCATTGCAGATGGGCACGCTGTCGAAGGCGGCCGGAGCCTACGGCGGCTATTTGTGCGCGTCCGCGCCTGTGATCGACTTGATCCGTAACCGCGCGCGCACATTGATCTATTCGACCGGCCTGCCGCCGGCTTGCGTCGCCGCAGCCGTGGCGGCGCTCGATGTGATCGAGCGCGAGCCGGGCTATGCCGCGTTGCCGGTGCAAAAGGCCAAAGCTTTCACCAAAGCCGCCGGCCTGCCCGACGCGCAAAGCCCGATCGTGCCGGTGATCGTCGGCGAGGAAGAAGCAGCGCTCGCAGCCTCGCGCCTGCTCGCCGACGAAGGCTATCTCGCCGCCGCCATCCGGCCGCCATCGGTGCCGGCCGGCACCGCGCGCCTACGGCTTACATTCACGGCCCTGCATCCGGACGATCAGATCGCGCGCCTCGCGGGTCTCGTCCGCGACAAGATATTGGCCACTTAACGTGAGCGCTTATTTCGTCACCTCGACCGGCACCGACATCGGTAAGACCTTCGTTACCGCCGGGCTGATCCGCTATCTGCGCGAGGCCGGCCAAGCCGTGCACGCGCTCAAGCCAGTGGTGAGCGGGTACGATCTTCCGTGGTCGAAACCAGCGATCCGGCGGTGCTGCTCGCCGCGCTCGGACGTCCGCTCGCCGCCGAAGAGATCGAGCGCATCGCGCCCTGGCGCTTCCGCGCGCCGCTGTCGCCCGATCTCGCCGCCGCGCGCGAAGGCCGCTCCATCGATTTCGACGCATTGCTGGCGTTCAGCCGCCAAGCGGCCGACAATACGAATGGCATCGTGTTTATCGAAGGCGTCGGCGGCATCATGGTGCCGCTCGACGCCGAGCGCACGGTGCTCGACTGGATGGCCGCGCTGCGCATCCCGTTGCTGCTGGTAGTCGGAGGCTATCTCGGCACGATCAGCCACACCCTTACGGCGCTCGACGTGCTGGCGCAGCGTCACCTGAAGATCGCCGCCATCGTGGTGAGCGAAAGCGAGCGCAATCCGGTCGAGCTCGACGACACCGTCGCCAGCATCGCGCGCTTCGCGCATGGCGTCGGCGTCGTCGGCCTGCCGCGGCTGCCGGGCGGCCTCAATCAGCATCCGGCCTTCGCCAAGATTGCGGCGCTACTGTAATCGCGCAAAGATTTCAATGAAGCGGATCAGCGCCGCCACCGCCTGCCCCATATCGGCGGGCGCGCAGAATTCCGCCGGATTGTGGCTGATGCCGGCGCGGCAGCGCACGAACATCATCGACGCGGGGCAAAGCTTCGCCATCATCTGTCCGTCGTGACCGGCGCCCGATGGCATACGCATCGGATGATGGCCAATATCTTCTATGGCGGCCGCGAGTGTGTCTTGCAGCCGAGCGTCGCAAACCATCGCCGGCACGTCATGAAAATGCTCGAACGTCACGTCGAGCTTGCGCGCCGCCGCAACCTTGCGGGTCTCGTCCTCGAGCCGCACGACCGCGCTTTTGCGCGTTGCGTCGTCCATGCAGCGCAGATCGACGGTGAACATCACGCGCCCCGGGATGATGTTGCCGGCGCCTGGTTTCGCCTCGACGATGCCGACGGTCGCAACCATGCCGTCTTGCGCGCGGCCAATCCGCTCGGCCGCCAGCATCATTTCCGCGCCGCCGGCGAGCGCATCGCGCCGCATATTCATCGGCACCGTCCCCGCATGGCCCGCCTCGCCGGTGACGATGACGCGCCAACGGCTTTGCCCAACGATGCCGGTGACCACACCGAGCGGCTCGCTCTCCGCTTCCAGCCGCGGCCCCTGCTCGATATGCAGTTCGACATAACCGAGCGCCTCGCCACGCTTGTACGCCGCTTTCGCAATGTCGTCGGGATTTTTGCTATAGGCCTTCAGCGCCTCGGCAAAGGTCACGCCATTGCGGTCCGCAAGCGTGAGCGTCTCGGGTTCGAAAGCGCCGGCGCAGGCCGCCGAAGACGACAGTGTCGAGGGAAAGCGCGAGCCCTCCTCGTCGCCGAAGGCCAGCACGTCGACCGGCAGCGGCGGCTTGCCGCCAAAATGCGCGACCGCGAGAATCCCAGCAATCACGCCGAGCGGCCCGTCGTAGTTGCCGCCGTCCGCCACACTGTCGAGATGCGACCCGATCAAAAGCCGTGGCCCCTTCCCAGCGCGCCCACGCAGGGTGCCAAGCGCGTCCTCCGTCACGCTTAAGCCCGCTTGACGCATCCACTGTGCCGTCATGTCGGCGGCACGGCGATGTTCGGGTGAAAGAAACAACCGCACCAGCCGGTCCGGCTCGGCCGAAATCGGCGCAAGCTGCTTGATCATCGCCTCGGCACGCGCGCCGAGCGCCGTCGAATCTATGTCAGCCATTTCAGGTCCACGAAAGTTTCGATCATGCCTTCGGAATTGATCAGGGCGTGCAGCAAAATCGTCAGGATGGTTGAGCCGGTCGCCCAGCGCATCCATCCAAGCAGCAAGCCGAAAATGAAAATCTGCCCGATCACGTACCAGTCGTATTGCACGTGGATGAGCGCCCACAATAGCGAAGTGACCACGATGACCGGCCAGGCGTCGGACGGCGATTGCAGCCAGCCGCGAAACAGAAAGCCACGGAATTGGATCTCTTCGCCGATCGGCGTCAGCACCACGACCGCGAGCCAGAGCCAGAACAGCCAGCCGCCCGCGCGCGCTGTGGTATAGATATCGAGTTGAAACGGAGTCACCAGATTGCGTCCGAGCAGCCAGCTCAGCACATTGCCGGCGACGATCATCGCCACCACGGCGGCGACGCCGAGCACCACCTCCCCGCGCTTGGGCCAAATCAACCCGAGATAAGTGGCGGCGTTCGTACCCGTCCGGCGGGCGAACAGCGCCAGCAGCGCCACCTCGACCGGCGTCGATACCGCGATGATCAATGTAATGGCCGCGCCGTCGCCGCTGAAATTCGGCAAGTGACCGATGCTTTGCCGGTACCACCAAGTCAGCGCCAGCAACGCTATCAGTTGCCCGGCGAGCAAAGCGAAACCGCCCAGCGCCAAGGTCGACCCGCGGCCCATCGGCTTGATCGTGTCGGTCATGGCAGCGCCTTCGCCCGGCGGCTGAGCGCGGCGCTTCCGTATCCGTTCGGCCGGGCCGGCAATCTCGCCTGCTACGGAATCAGGATCGACGATCCGGTGGTGCCGCGGGCTTCCAAATCTTTGTGCGACTTGGCGGCATCCTTGAGCGCGTAAGTCTGGTTGACCGGGATCTTCACCGCGCCCGAACCGACGACCTTGAACAGGTCGTTCGACATAGAGAGCAAATCGTCACGCTTTGCCGCGTAGTGGTTGAGGGTCGGGCGGGTGGCAAACAGCGAGCCTTTGGCCTGCAGGATGTTGATGTTGAAGGCATCGATCTGCCCCGATGCGCTGCCGAAGCTGACGAAATAGCCGAGCGGACGCAGGCAATCGAGCGAAGCCGGGAACGTATCCTTGCCGATGCCGTCATAGACGACATCGCACAACTTGCCGCTGGTGATCTCCTTGACCTTCGCCACGAAGTCTTCGTCGCGATAGAGGATGGTGTGATGGGCGCCGTTCTTCTTGGCGATCTCGGCTTTGTCTTTGGAGCCGACGGTGCCGATCACGGTGGCGCCGAGATGGTTCGCCCATTGGCAGGCGATCAGGCCGACGCCGCCGGCCGCGGCGTGGATCAGGCAAACGGTGCCCTTTTCGACTTTGTAGGTGCGGTTGACCAGATATTGCACGGTCATGCCCTTGAGCATCATGCCGGCGGCTTGTTCGTAGCTGATGTTGTCGGGCAGCTTTACCGCACGGTCCCCCGGTACCAGGCGCTCGGCCGCGTAACCGCCGAGCGGTCCCACATAGGCGACGCGGTCGCCCACCTTGAGATCGGTCACGCCGGGGCCGACCGCGATCACCTCGCCGGCGCTCTCATTGCCGGCGATGAACGGCAGGCCGACCGGCGACGGGTACATGCCCATGCGGAAATAGCAGTCGATGAAATTGACGCCGCAGGCATGCTGCTTGATCTTGATCTGGCCCTGGCCGGGCGCCGGAATTTGGACGTCCTCATAGGTCAGGACTTCGTGACCGCCTGCTTTATGAACGCGCACTGCCGCGACCATAGTTTCACTCCCTCAATAGACATGGATTGTTCTGTGGATGGGTTTGGGCGGCGATCATAGGCAGCCAAGCGCCGAACACAAGGTGGCCAGTGTCCCGAATTCGAAGTTCGCCATATCGTGCAGCAAGCCCCGGAGCGAACTTCGAATTCGAAGGACACTGAGGGACCAGACTCATTAAATCCACCATACCAGTGCGGCTACTAGACAGACAGAAGCAAGGTAGTTTCGTGCCAGTCTGTCATATCGCGTTGCAATTCGCCTAAAGTCCTTCAATCTGTTGAATGCGCTCTCGATGCGCCAGCGGAGTTTGTAGAGGCGTTTGCTGAAGCTGAACGGCTGCTTCCTGTTGCTGCGATTGGGAATGACCGGCTTGGTGCCACGCTCGTCCAGTTCCCCGCGCAAGTCGTCGCCATCGTAGGCCGTGTCGCCGAGCAGGTATTTGGAGGGCTTTGCCCTGCGCAAGAGGCGGTGTGCAATCGGATAGTCGTGGGCTTGGCCGCCCGTTAGCAGGATGGCGATGAGGCGGCCTTTAGCATCTGCGAGTGCATGGATCTTCGTGTTACGCCCTCCGCGCGAACGGCCAACAGCCTGCTTCTGCTCCCCCCTTTCCACCCGCCGCCGAGCGGTGCGCTTTGACATGCGTCGAGTTCGATCATTTGCATATCCGCGGATCGACCGTTGCCGGCAAGCTCCCGGAACAGGTTTTCCCATATGCCGCGCCGCGCCCAGCGTACGAAGCGGTTATAGATCGTCGTCGGCGGACCATACTCGGGCGGGCAATCAGACCAGCGGCAGCCGCTCTTGAGCACATGCACTATGCCACTGATGACGCGGCGATCATCTGCCCGCTCGACGCCTCGAACATCCGTCGGTAGGTAAGGTTCGATCCGCTTCCACTGCTTATCGTTCAGCCAAAACAGGTTCTTGCGCACGATCCAAATCCCCCTTCCCAAAGAGAATCAGAATCGTATTGTCAGACTGAAAGAATTAATGAGTTCTGACCCTAGCAAGTTATTGATTCTAATGTCGCTTTGATTCGGAAGTTCGCTCCGGAGCACGCTGAACACTCGAGCGAACTTCCAAATCGCGACACTAGCGGGCGCCCGACACGTTGAGCACGGCGCCGCTGATGTATGAAGCCGCATCCGACAACAGGAACAAGATGGTCTCGGCGATTTCCTGCGGCTCGCCTGGCCTGCCCATGGGCAGCAGCGGCGTAATCCGCTCAAGCCGGCCGGGCTCGTGGATATCGGTTTTGGTCGGTCCCGGGCGGATGGCGTTGACGCGGATGCCCTCTTTCGCCACCTCGCGCGCCAGCCCATTGGTCAGCGCGTCGATGCCGCCTTTCGCGGCGGCATAGGCCACGTATTCGCCGGCGCCGCCGGTCACGCTGGCGATCGATGACAGCAGCACGATCGACCCACCGGGCCCACCTTTCGCGGTGGACATGCGCCGCACCGCCGCCCGCGCGCAGAGCAGCCCGCCGTAAAGATTGACGTCGATCACTTCGCGTAAAGTTTGCGCCGTGGCGACTTCGAGCTTTGAATTCTTGCCGCCGATGCCGGCACTGTGCACGAAATGAGTGATCGGACCAAGCGCTTTCGCGGCCTCGTCGAACACGCGCTCGACTGCGTCTTCGCTCACCATGTCGCCGGGAATCGCGACCGCCTTGCCGCCGGCGGCTTTTACCGCATCGACCACACCGGCCGCCGCCTTGGCATTGCTTTTGTAATTGACCGCGACGTCGTAACCGCGTGTGCCGGCGAGCTTGCATGTGGCGGCGCCTATGCCGCGGCTGCCGCCGGCGATCAGAAGAACGGGTCGTGGCATGGAAAACCCCCGGACGGTTTAAAGAGAAACCAGCACGGTCAGCCGGGCGGGCGCAACAGGCCCGCGCCGAAAAAATAAACCGCGATCCCGACCAGCGGCCAGGTGACGTAAGGTCCCGGCACGAGATTGTCGACCACCGCCACAAACGCCAGCACGACCCATGCCGCCAGTATCGCCAGGTTGAGCCAGCGCAGGTGGCTGACGCGCAGCGGATGCAGGAATTTGAGCGGTACAAATGTCAGCGCGGCAAGCCCTGCGACCATCAAGGCAGCAAACCAGGGCGGCGGCTCCAACAGATAAAGATAAAAGGCGCCAAGGTTCCACAGCCCCGGGAAGCCGCGGAAATAATTGTCCGGCGTCTTCATCTGCCGGTCGGCGAAATAAAGCGCGCCGGTGATCACGACCAGGACGCCGGAGGCGATCGCCAGCGCGTTCGGCAGCATTCCGCTGGCGGCGATCGCGTAGGCCGGCACGAACACATAAGTCGTGAAATCGACGATGAGGTCGAGGGTCTCACCCGACCAGCGCGGCAACGCTTCCGCCACCTTGAATTCGCGCGCCAGGGGCCCGTCGACGCCGTCAACCACCAGCGCCAGTCCCAGGCAGAAGAACATCGCCGCCCAGTGTTCGCCGGTTGCGAAGATCAGCGCTAACAGTGCCAGCGCCGCCCCGCAGGCGGTGAAAATGTGAACGGCGAAAGCGCGAACGCTTGCGAAGCCACCCACTTACTGATTGCCCCAGTCCAGCTTGACGATCTCGGCCGAACGGCCGGCCAAATTCCAGTTGCGCCCGAAGCCGCGGAAGCGAGATTTGTCGGCGCGCGACACGATGATATCGGGACCGATCCAATATTCACTGTTGCGGATGACGACGTTCCCCGGCGCCTTGCCGCGCACCGGCGTGATGGCGCCGTCGACATATTTCTCGATGCGCACGATGCGGGTCTCGCCTTGCGTCTCATAAGCGATCGGCACCTGCCGCACGCCGAGGAACTGGCCGACCAAAATCGACAGCAGATGCGTGGTGCCGCCGACGCGGCCGGTGAAGATGCGCGTGAGCCCTTTCAGGGCGAGCGCGGACGCCTTGTCGTCGACGAAGAGCGCTGCGGTCCAGTTGCCGCGCGACATGATGCCCGGTAGATCCATCATCAGGCCGACTTTCAGACCGGACAGACCCTCGCTGTCGATATGGCCGTCGTCGATGCGGATGCCGGCCCAGGTCTGGCAGCGCTCTTCGGTCGGCGGATGATCGCCGAGCGAAAGCACGCAGGGGCAAAACACCGTGCAGCTGCACGACAGTGCCATCTCGCCTTTAAGGGTCCAGCTTTCGCTCAACGCGCTCCTCCCGGTCTTTTCCGTTATCTAGCTCAAATCGGGTCCACCGGCCAATGGGCCGCGAAGGCCGACAGCATGAAGGCGACACCGGCCGCGATCAACGCGACGCCGACGGTATAAGTGAATCGCTTGCCGATGCCGATCTTCTCGAACGTCATCGCCATGCCGAGCCCGGCCATCCAGATCACGTTCATTACGCCGACCGCGAACATCACCAGCATCATCGCCCAACAGCAGCCAAGGCAGTAGAGGCCCTGCTTGACGCCGAGGCGGAACACGCCGCGCGGCGTCGTTGCCCAATTCGTAAAGAAGAACGGGAACGGATTCTGACATTGCGTGAGGCAGGCATGCTTGAGCGCGGAGAACTGATACACGCCGGCGCCGATGAAGATCGCGCCGGAGAACAGCCCGCTCACCGATTCCATCCCGGCATTGAGCAGCGCGGCGCGGGTGAAGGCGAATTGCGCGAGCGCCGCGGCAACGGCGAAGCCGAGCCATACGGCCGCGTAGCCGCCAGCAAGGACGAAGGGCGAGACGATGGGCTCGCGTTTGCGCGCGGCGGTGTCGGCGATCTCGGCGTAAGTGAAGATCATGGGTGCGGCGCTCGGCAGCATCATGGCAAGTATCATGGCGCCCCACATCAAGGCGACGACCGCAAAACCGCCCGCATCCCATGCGTCCTGCGGCGTGGCAAGCGACCGGCATAACGCGTCGTACGCATCCAGGCGGGAATAGACCAGCCCGAGCGCCAGCCAGCCGAGGCCCGCCAGCACAACCAGGCAGATCGCCGCTAGCACCTTCGGCCGTGCAAAAGCAGCGCCCAGCCGGCTCGCGGCGGGCGCAAGAGGGGGCAAATCGGGGTCGACAATTTCGGTCATTGGCTTTGCTGCATAGCGCATCGGGCGCAACCGGTAGACCGGAATCCTGCGGCGTGGTTCCGCCGATGCCCGACGCATGCTAATCGGTTAATCCGCAACAGGATCAAGCATTTTGATGCCGAACAAATATGGCCATCGGGCTTCGGCGATCGTGGTGGGCGGCGGGCCGGCCGGCCTGACCGCCGCGATCACGCTCGCCGGCGCGGGTCTCGCCACCGTGCTGGTAGGAAAGCGCCCCGCCCGCGCCGACAACCGCACCACCGCGCTGTTCGCCGGTTCCGTCACCGCGCTGGAGACGCTAGGCGTGTGGCAGTTGTGCGCAGCGAATGCCTCGCCGCTCAAGATCATGCGCATCGTCGACGACACCGGCCGATTGTGGCGCGCGCCGGAAGTGAAGTTCACCGCCGACGAAATCGATCTCGCAGCCTTCGGTTACAATATCGAGAACTTTCATCTGGTCGCCGCGCTGGAGCAGCGCGCCGGCGCGCTTGCCGGGCTGCGTATCGTCGAGGACGAGGTGCGCAGCATTGTGCCGCATAAAGACGCGGTCACACTGACGCTGGCAAGCGGCAGCACGCAGAGCGCGCCGTTGGTGATCGCCGCCGACGGCCGCCGCTCGCTCTGCCGCGTTGCCGCCGGCATCGCGGTCCACGAACGCGACTACCCGCAGGCCGCGCTCACCGTTTGCCTCAAGCACACGCGCCCGCATTGCGACACCTCAACCGAATTCCATACGCCGAGCGGGCCGTTCACTTTGGTGCCGCTGCCGGATCAGCGTTCGAGCCTGGTCTGGGTGCTCGACCCGGCGCAAGCCGATGCTATCAAGAAACTCGACGACGCTGAGCTCGGCGTGGAAATCGAGCGCGCCTCGCATTCGATCCTGGGCAAGATCGCGGTCGAGCCGGGACGCGGCCTGTTTCCGCTGTCGGTTGCAACCGCCAAATGTTTCGGCGCGCGGCGCATCGCGCTGGTCGGCGAAGCCGCCCATGTCATTCCGCCGATCGGCGCGCAGGGGCTCAATCTCGGCCTGCGCGATGCCGCCAGCATCGGCGAGCTCGCGATCGCCGCGCAACGCGACGGTTCCGACATTGGCGGCGACAACGTGCTCGCGGCTTACGAAAAAATGCGCCGTGCCGACGTGAGCAGCCGCACACTTGCCATCGACCTGCTCAACCGAACACTGCTCACCGATTTCCTGCCGGTGCAGGGCCTGCGCGGAGTGAGCCTTTACATGATCGACCGCATCGGCCCGCTGCGCCGCGCCGTCATGCGCGAGGGCGTGGCGCCCGCCGCCGCCGAGCCGCGGCTGATGCGCGGCGAGGTTCTCTAATTTCCACCGAGCGGCGGCGCCTTCTTCGTGCCCGGCTTGTCGCGAAACGCGGGCGCGATCGGCAGCGGCAGCGCCGACATGGTCTTGCCGGTGGAGCTTTCGACCTTGTGGTCGAACAATCCGCGCTTGACGAAATGCGGATCCTGCATCGCCTGCTCGAGCGGCATCACAATCGTCGCGCAGCAATCGGCGGCCGCAAAGATCGGAAGCCATTCGTCGGACGTCCGCGCCGCAATCAGCTTAGCCACCGCATCGCGTGCCCCCTTTGAAATCGCGTCGATCGTCAACGAATTCCGCCGCTAAACCGATCGCTTTGCTGAACGCCAGCCAGAATTTTTGCTCGATCGCGCCGCACGCAATCAGTTTGCCGTCTTTGGCCGGATAGAGCCGGTAGCGCGGCGAGCCGCCGACCAGCGTGAGTTCGCCCGGCTTGGGAAACTTGCCGGTCACGGAACCGAGCGCCAGCGCGTACCAGGCGAAAGTGAACATGGCGTCGGTCATGGCGATGTCGAGATGACAGCCCTGCCCGCTTTGGTCGCGCGCGCGCAACGCCAGAAGAATATTGATCACCGCCGGAAAACTGCCGCCGGCGATGTCGGCGACCAGCATCGGCGGCACCACCGGCGCCTCGGGCGGTCCAGGCTGTAGATCGAGCACGCCGGTATTGCCGATATAATTGATGTCGTGCCCGGCCTCCTCGACACGCGGTCCGCTCTGGCCGTAACCGCTGATCGAGCAATAGATCAGCCGCGAATTGAGCTTTCGTACCGCATCGCTGCCGAGACCGAGGCGGGCCATCACGCCGGGGCGGAACTGCTCGATCAGAATATCGGCGCGCTCGACCAGCGGCGCCAGCTTGGCGCGATCGCGCTTGGCTTTGAGATCGAGCGTCAGCACTTGCTTGCCGCGGTTGAGCATGGCGAAGACGGCGCTCTCGCCATTGAGGATGGGCGGAAAGCGCCGCATGTCTTCGCCGCCCGGCCGCTCGATTTTGATCACCTCGGCGCCGGATTCCGCCAGCATCAGGCTCGCCAAAGGACCCGGCAACAACGTGGTGAAATCCAGAACAAGAAGGCCCGACAGCGGTTGCATGCCCGATCTATACCCACTTGGCGCGGCCTTTGCATTCCTCTAAACGGCAGAACGGTTATTTGGAAGGATCGCACCCCTTGAAGCTGCCGCGGCAGTTCTTCGCCCCCCTCGCGATCGGCGCGCCCGCGCCCATGCGCGAGCTGCCGGTGCGGCTGGAGCGCATGATCCATTTCGTGCCGCCGCACATCGAGAAGTTGCGCGCCAAAGTGCCCGAGCTCGCGCACCAGGTGGACGTAATGCTGGGCAACCTGGAAGATGCCATTCCGGTCGAGGCCAAGGCAGCGGCACGCAAAGGCTTCATTACGATGGCCAAGGCGGTCGACTACGGGACGACCGGACTATGGACGCGCGTCAACGCGCTCAATTCGCCTTGGGCGCTCGACGACGTGACCGAGATCGTCGGCAGCGTCGGCGACAAGCTTGATGTCATCATGCTGCCCAAGGTCGACGGCCCCTGGGATATTCATTATCTCGATCAATTGCTGGCGCAGCTCGAGGCGCGCCACAAAGTCAAAAAGCCGATCATGATCCACGCCATCCTGGAAACCGCGCAAGGCGTCAATAACGCGGAGGCGATCGCCAGCGCGTCGGCGCGCATGCACGGCATGAGCCTCGGCCCCGCCGATCTTGCCGCCTCACGCGCGATGAAGACCACGCGCGTCGGCGGCGGTCATCCGGAGTATAAAGTTCTCGCCGACGGGCAAGGTGACACGCCGCGCGCGACGTACCAGCAGGACCTATGGCATTACACGATTGGCAAGATGGTTGACGCCTGCGCCGCAGCGGGGATCAAGCCGTTCTATGGCCCGTTCGGCGACTTCTCCGATGCCGCCGCCTGCGAGGCGCAATTCCGCAACGCGTTCCTCATGGGCTGTGTCGGCGCCTGGTCGCTGCACCCTTCGCAGATTGCCATCGCCAAAAAGGTATTCTCACCCGATCCAGCGGAAGTAGCTTTTGCCAAAAAGATCGCCGCCGCCATGCCGGACGGCGCAGGCGCAGTAATGATCGACGGCAAAATGCAGGACGACGCCACCTGGAAACAGGCCAAAGTGCTGCTCGATCTGGCGAAACTGGTGGCCGCCAAAGACCCCGAGATGGGCGCCCGCTACGCGCTCTAACCAACGCCGCAATCGCGCCCTATGTGGTTCCTGCCATGAACAAGATACGCATCGCCAAATACAAGATCGGCCAAGTGGTCAAGCACCGCATCCACCCGTTCCGCGGTGTGGTGTTCGATATCGACCCCGAGTTCGACAACACCGACGAATGGTGGGAGTCGATCCCCGCCAACGTGCGCCCGCGCAAGGACCAGCCGTTCTATCATTTGTTTGCCGAGAATGCGGAAAGCGAATACATCGCCTATGTGTCCGAGCAGAATTTGTTGCCCGATACCTCCGACAAGCCGCTGCGGCATCCGCAGGTCAAGGAAGTATTTGTAAAGGACGACGCCGGCGTCTATCGCCCGCGCAACAGCCAACTGAACTGATCGCGGTCACGCGCCCCGGACGCGGTGAAAACAAAAAGGCGCAGGCCTCTCTGCCCGCGCCTTTCGTATTCGTCGACGTCGAAGCCGTCTATTTCTTCTGCTCGGGCGCCGGAGCCGGAGCCTGCGCCGCCGGCTGTTGGGCTTCCAGCTTCTTGCGCGCGTCTTCCGCCCGCTTCTGCAACTCTTCCTGCAATTTGCGCTGCTGCTCCTCGACCACCTTCGGGTCTGTCGGCGGACCGTCATAGGCCTTGGCGAAATCGTTGAGCGGCAGCGGCAGGCTGATCGGCGTGCCCTGCATGTTGATCGCCTGCAAGGTGATGGTCTGCCCCTTTTTCATCTTGGCGATCATGTCGTCGGTGACCGGGTAGTCCGACATGCAGCCGACGGGGAAGCAGATCTTGTAGGGTTCCTGCGCCGGCTGTCCCTGATCGATGATCATGCGGGTGCCGTGCGCCAATTGCATGCCGAGCGGAACCGTGACGCGCAGAACCTTGGCTTCGCCTTCCGGCTCGAACAGCTGGACGATGGCGACCGGCATCCCGTTTTCCAGCCGGCCGTCCTTGGTAAGCACGCAGACCTGCTTGTTGTTGGTTTCGGGGCCCTTGCCGCAAACCTTCAGCCAGGGCGAATACATGAGCTGCGGCGGAGCCGTGGCGGCCTGTTGCTGTTGAGCCGGTGCCGTGGGTGCGGCCGGTGCGGGCGCCGCCGGCTTCGCCGGCGCTTCCTTTTTCGTCGCCGGTTTAGCCGACTTTGGCTGTTGCGCGAGTGCAGGCGCCGCCACGAGCATTGCCGTCGTCAGCAATGTCGCCGCGGCGAATGAGGCGGTCAGCGCGCGACCGAGCGGCCCGGCCGATGCGATCCGATGATCCATTTGCAATTTATCCCTTTTCCGCGCACCGCTCGCGGCCTCTCGCCTAATCGAACGGTCGCCTCTTCGCTCGGCTCTCTCCCCGCGAAATGCGGCGGGAGCGTGACACTTCCAGGTTGCCTGATAGCCGATATTGCTCCTGCAATAAAGCCACGAATGTGCCGAAAATGCGGGGCCGCTCAGGGCCTCACCCCTGTGATAAATTGCGCAAAACCGGAAACGAATCGCATTCGACCCCCGTTCGCACCTTTAGCTACCGCACCCGCGCTGATGCATTGGCACGCATCCCGGCGCACGCTGATGCTCGGCGCGCTCTTGACCGCCAGCGGGCTCGGAAGGTCGCCGGCACGGGCGGCAGCGCATCACGCCATCGCCATGCATGGCGAGCCGGCCTGGCCGCTGAACTTCAACCACCCGAGCTACGCGGACCCGGCGGCGCCCAAGGGCGGCCAATTGGTGCAAGGCGTACTCGGCACTTTCGACAGCCTCAATCCATTTATCGTCAAGGGACTGCCGGCGGCGAATATCCGCAGCTACGTAATCGAGAGCCTGCTGGCGCGCGGCTATGACGAGCCGTTCACGCTTTACGGCCTGCTCGCCGAGGACGTCGAGACCGATGCTGCGCGCAGCGTGGTCACCTTCACGCTCAATCCGGCGGCGCGTTTCGCCGACGGCAAGCCGGTGACGGCGGATGACGTGATCTTCTCGTGGGCATTGCTGCGCGACCGCGGCCGGCCGAACTTCCGGATCTATTACGCCAAAGTCGTCAGGGCGAGCGCGAGCGACGTGCGCACAGTGCACTTCGATCTTGCCGGCGCCGACGACCGCGAACTGCCTTTGATCATCGGCCTGATGCCTGTGCTCGCTAAACACGCGATCGACCCCGACAAGTTCGAGGAGACGACGTTCGAGCCGCCGCTCGGCAGCGGCCCCTATCGCGTAAACGCGGTGCGGCCGGGCGAAAGCGTCGTCTTCAAACGCGATGCGAATTATTGGGGGCGCGATCTGCCGATCAATCGCGGCTTGTGGAATTTCGACACCATCCGCTTCGACTACTACCGCGACGGCAACACGCATTTCGAGGCGTTCAAGAAAGGCCTCTATGACGTGCGCAACGAAACCGATCCCGGCCGCTGGCAGACCGCGTACGATTTTCCGGCGATGCGCGAAGGCCGCGTGGTCAAGGAGGAGTTTCCTTACGGCCTGCCGAAGGGCATGGACGGCCTGGTGTTCAACACACGGAGGCCGATCTTCGCAGATGTGCGCGTGCGCGAGGCGATCCTCAATCTGTTCGATTTCGAATGGATTAATCACAATTATTTTTTCGATCTCTACAAGCGCACGGCGAGCTATTTCGACGGCTGCGATCTTTCCGCCCACGGCGTGCCGGCGGACGCGCACGAGCGCAACTTGCTGGCGCCGTTTCCCGGCGCGGTGCGCACCGACATCATGGACGGCACCTGGGCACCGCCAGTCACCGACGGCTCCGGCCGCGACCGTGCCGGACTGCGCCGCGCATTTGCGCTGTTCGCGACCGCCGGCTACACGCTCAAGGGCACGCAACTGGTGCAAACGGCGAGCGGCCGGCCGTTCGTCTTCGAGATCCTCACCACGACCCGCGACCAGGAGCGCCTCGCGCTCGCCTTCGTGCGCAGCCTCAAGCGCGCCGGCATCGACGCGCACGTGCGCAACATCGACGCCACCCAGTTTGAGCGCCGGCGCATCGCATTTGATTTCGACATGATGCAATACCGCTGGGAGCAATCGCTCTCGCCCGGCAACGAGCAACTGTTCTACTGGGGCTCGGCGGCGGCATCAGAAGAAGGCAGCCGCAACTATATGGGCGTCAAGTCGAAGGCGGCCGACGCCATGATCGCCGCCATGCTCAGCGCCGACAGCCGCCCAGACTTCGTCGCGGCGACCCGCGCGCTCGACCGCGTGCTGTTGTCGGGCTTTTACGTGGTACCGCTCTACTTCCCGCCCAAACAATGGATAGCGCGCTGGACGCGAAATCAAGCATCCCTCACGGACCTCCTTGTTCGGCTATCTGCCGGAAACTCTGGTGGCACGGGGACACCAAATGATCCTGAGCGGCACGCAGAAGGCGGATGGCAACCGCGCCACCTTCGACGAAATGTTCCGCCGCGCCGGCGTGCGGCACGCCGATGCGCCGGCGCTGATTGATCCGCCCAATTGCGAGAGCCTGACCGGCCGGCCGCCGCGCAAGCTGACTTACGCGGAAACCGATCGGGCGATATCGACGCTCGCCGCCGGGCTGCGCGGATTGGGGCTGCAAACCGACACCGTGATCGCCATGCAGCTTGCCAATACCGTGGACAGCGTGATCGCATTCCTCGGCGTGTTGCGCGCCGGCATGATCGCGGCGCCGCTGCCGCTGCTCTGGCGCGAACAGGAGATGGTGGCGGCGCTTTCGCTGATCGGCGCCAAGGCGATTATCGCGTCCTCGCGCATTGGCGCGCACGCGCAGGCCGATATCGCGATGCAGGTGGCGGCCGAGCTGTTCCTCATCCGCTATATCTGCGGCTTCGGTCGCGATTTGCCCGATGGCGTGGCATCGCTCGACGACGATACGGTTTCCGCGCCCACCGAATTTTTCCAGCCGTCGGCGCGGCCGGGCCAGGCCGCTGCCCATGTCGCCGCTGTTACCTTCGACGTCACCAACGACGGCCTCGTGCCGATGGCGCGCAGCCAGAGCGAGCTGATGGCCGGCGGGCTCGCCGCGTGCCTGGATGGCGGCGTTGCGCAGGATTCGGCAATCCTGTCGACGATCCCGCTCGGGTCGTTCGCAGGCATTGCACTCACGATCGTGCCGTGGCTACTCGCCGGCGGAACGCTCGTACTGCATCACGGCTTCGATCCGGTGGTATTCGCCGAGCAAAGCCGCTTGCATCAGCCGGGCGTCGTCATATTGCCGGGCCGCGCGCTGACGCCGCTGGCCGACGCGGGTCTGCTCGATGGCTCAATCAAAACGATTTTTGCGCTTTGGCGCGGGCCGGAGCAGCTCGCTACCGCCGCGGCGTGGCAGCGCGATGCGGCGCTGGTGGATATTGCGAGCTTCGGCGAAATTGGACTGCTGCCGGCGCGGCGCGGGCCGGAGGGCCTGCCGGCGCCGATTCCGCATGGCCCAATCGCCGTACCGCGCGACGTCCCCGGGGCTATCGCTGTGGCGGAGACGACGCGCATCAGCGCCGGGATGCTGGCGCTGCGCGGCCCGATGGTGGCGATGCGGCCGTTTCCGTCCGGCACCGGCCAAAGCGGCGAGACCGGCATTGCGCCGGGCGGTTTCCTCGATACCGGCTTTGCCTGCCGGCTCGATCGCGAGACCGGCACGCTCCAACTTACCGCGCCGCCCGCCGGCATGACCGCGGTCGGCTTCTATCGCTTCCGCCAGCGCGAGGTCGATGCCGCGGTGGCGGCCGTCGATCCCGCCGCCGTCATCGTTGCATTGCCCGACGCGCTGCTCGGCCAGCGCCTGGCGGGCGCCGCCAGGGCGGCGACTGCGTCCGAATTACAGTCCCGCGGCGTCAATTCGTTGATTGCCGGTGCGTTTCGCCCGCGCGGCAAAGCCGCTTGATCTTCATCATTCCGTTGACGGGGCATTAATCGCGCGTCGCTAGGCTCGCGCTTTATTTTGTAACCGCGTGCGCCAGCATGTCGCTGCAAGGTCCGATGATCGTGGTCGCCGATGGTCCGGCGACCGACGTGGTCGATGCGCTGGTTGCCGCCGGCGCTTTCCCGATCGTCGAGAGCAAATGGGCCGATGCGCCGACCGCCTTTCGTTCGGTCAAGCCGACTGCCGTGGTGATTGCCGAGCCGGGGCCGCCGGCCAGCGAAACCGCCGCGCGCAAGCTCTGCTCGCAGATCGCCACCGCGAACGGTACCATCGTGCCGGTCATCGCGCGCGTGCATGGCGACCAGGAGGCCGCCGTGCCGATCGCGCTTGCCGTCGACGCCGCGCCTGCCGGTCGAGCGGCTGATCGCGCGCCTGCAATCGGCCATGCGCGTGCGTGCGCTCCACGCGACCGTGTTGCGCCGCATCGAAACCTTCGCCACCCATGACGGCAGGCTGCCGCCGCTTCCGGTCGGCGATGCGCTCGACGATGCACTGTCTGATCGCCGGCCGCGGCCCGCTTTACCCCAAGCTCAGCGTGACGATGGGCGAACGGGTCAAGATGCTGGGCGCGCTCAGCGTGGAAGCCGCCGCCAAGCATCTCAATGCGCGTGACATCGACGGCATCGTGGTCGGCGATGGATTTTCGCCGCGCATGGTGGAGGCCTTCCTGACCGTGCTGGCGCAGGACAACCGCTTCCGTGATATTCCTGTCGCGGTGATCGGCGCGGCTCCGCCCGAATTCGCCGAGGTATTGCCGAATATCGATCACGTCGACGGCGATCCGGCGCGCCTCGTCGCACGCATGGTGCCGCTGGTGCGCATGCACGCCTTCGAGGCGCGGCTTAAACGCATGCTCAAGACGCTCGATGCCGATGGCATGTTCGACCCGGAAAGCGGTCTGCATACGCGCGACACGTTCTGGCGCGAGCTCGACAACGCGATGGCCGAGGCGAGCGATCGCAGCACGCCGCTGTCGCTCGCGCGATTTTCTTTCGACGTTACGCTGGATAAACGCGCCAGCATGGATGCCGCGCGGCTGCTGACACGCCTCATTCGCAATATCGATTTCGGCTGCCGCGACGACGACGGCACCCTGCTGATTGCCTTCACGCAGACCGATCTGCGCAGCGCCCACGTCGTGGCGCGCCGCATCGCCGGCATGATCAAGAGCACCATGCTGGTGCCGTGGCGCGGGCGCGACACGGTCGCCGCCCATGTCACGCTGGCGACGCTGAAGGCCGGCGATACGCTCGACAGCCTGATGGCGCGCGTGATGGGCGGCCGGGCGGTTGCCGCCGAGTAGTTCCGTGATTAGGTTAGCTCCGAGAGGAGCCAACTATGCCCCAACAGCTCGTCCGTATCGACGTCGTCTCCGACGTGGTTTGCCCGTGGTGCTTTATAGGCAAGCATCGCCTGGAAAAGGCGCTGGCGCTGCGGCCGGATGTTCCGGTCGAGGTGCATTGGCGGCCCTATTTCCTCAATGACTGGATTCCGCGCGAAGGCATTTCTCGCGAGCAATATCTCACCGCCAAATTCGGCTCGCCCGAGCGCTACAAGGGCATCGCCCAGCGCGTTGGCGCCGCGGCCGCCGAAGAAGGCCTCGTTTACGCCTCCGACAAGATGAAGCGGCAACCTAACACACTCGACAGCCACCGGCTGATCCGCTGGGCCGAGGCGATCGGCAAGGCCGGCGAGATGAAGCAGAAGCTGATGGACCTTTATTTCACGCAAGGCGCCGACCTCACCGACCGCGACACGCTGGTGAATGCGGCCGCCGATGTCGGGCTCGATGCCGATACGGTGCGCGCAGGTCTGGCGAGCGACCGGGACGTCGCGCGAGATCGAGCGCGAGGCGCAGTCGGCCAAAGAAGCCGGCATCGAGGGCGTGCCGTGCTTTATCTTCGGCGGCAAGTTCGCGGTGTCGGGCGCGCAGTCGCCTGAATATCTCGCCGAGGCCATCGATCGCATGGTGCAAGGCGGACAAGCCGCGGCGGAGTGATCAAGCCGCTTTAGCCTGATCGGCGATCGACGCCAGCTTGCGCAAGATCGCCGCGGTGCCTTTGAGCCGATCCTTCGGCCGTTCCCAGTCGTCGAAGAACACCAGTTGCTGGCCCTTGGCGTCCCTAGGGTCGGCGCGCATGCGCGCGCCCGAGCCCTGCTCGCGGATGTAGGCGATCAGCCCGTCCGGATTGGCGAAGATATTATCGCGGAACGACAGCACGACGCCCTTCGGGCCCGCTTCGAGCTTCTCGACATTGGCGCGCCGGCACAGCGCCTTGATCGCCACCACCTGCAACAGATGCTCGACTTCGCCCGGCAGCGGCCCGAAACGGTCGACCAGTTCGGCCGCGAAACTCTCCATCTCGCGTTCGTCCTCGATCTCGGCCAACCGACGGTAAAGGGCGAGCCGGACCGACAGATCGGCGACGTAATCTTCCGGAATCAGCACCGGCGTGCCGATGGTGATCGACGGCGACCAGCGGTCGGCGACCGGCGCGCTGATCCCGGCTTTCAGGTTAAGCACGGCTTCTTCCAACATCTGCTGATAGAGTTCGAAACCGACTTCCTTGATGTGGCCGGACTGTTCCTCGCCGAGCAGATTGCCGGCGCCGCGAATGTCCAGGTCATGCGATGCGAGCTGGAAGCCGGCGCCGAGCGTATCGAGCGATTGCAAGACCTTGAGCCGCCGCTCGGCTTGCGCCGTGATCTTGCTTTGCGCCGGCAACGTGAACAGCGCATAGGCCCGTAGCTTGGCGCGCCCCACTCGCCCGCGCAGCTGGTAGAGTTGCGACAGGCCGAACCGGTCGGCGCGATGCACGATCAAGGTATTGGCGGTCGGAATGTCGAGACCGGACTCGATGATCGTCGTCGACAGCAGCACGTCGTATTTGCCGTCGTAGAACGCCGTCATGATGTCGTCGAGCACGGTCGGCGGCATTTGCCCATGCGCGACGGTGACGCTCACCTCCGGTACGTTCTTGTCGAGGAAATCCTTGGCACCGGCCAAATCCTCGATGCGCGGACAAACATAGAAGGCTTGGCCGCCGCGGTATTTCTCGCGCAGCAGCGCCTCGCGTACAGTGATTGGATCGAACGGCGTGACGAACGTGCGCACCGCGAGCCGGTCGACCGGCGGCGAGGCGATGATCGAGAGATCGCGCACGCCGGTAAGCGCGAGCTGCAAGGTACGCGGAATCGGCGTTGCCGTGAGCGTGAGCACGTGCACTTCCGAACGCAACGCCTTGAGTTTCTCTTTGTGCGCGACGCCAAAATGCTGCTCTTCGTCGACCACCAGAAGCGCGAGGTCTTTGAAGGTGACGCCCTTGCCCAGCAGCGCATGGGTTCCGATGACGATATCGATGCTGCCGTCGGCCAATCCAGCTTTCATCGCGCTGAGTTGCGCGATCGGGACCAGACGGGAGGCCTGCGCAATATTGATCGGAAAACCACGGAAGCGTTCGGTGAAAGTCTTGAAATGCTGGCGCGCCAGCAGCGTCGTCGGCACCACCACGGCGACCTGCTTGCCGTTGATGGCGGCCACGAAGGCCGCGCGCAACGCCACTTCGGTCTTGCCGAATCCGACATCGCCGCAGATCAGCCGGTCCATCGGGCGTCCCGAACCGATATCTTTGATGGTGGCGTCAATGGCGGCGAGTTGGTCCTCGGTTTCCTCGTAAGGAAAGCCGGCGCAGAACTCGTCATAGGCGCCGGGCCCGACGCTGAAGCGCGGCGCCTCGCGCGTCAGCCGCTCGGCCGCGACCTTGATCAGTTCACCCGCGATCTCGCGGATGCGGCTCTTCATGCGTGCCTTGCGCGCCTGCCAGTTGCCGCCGCCGAGCCGATCGAGATCGACGTTGCTCTGCTCGGCGCCGTAGCGCGACAGCAGGTCGACGTTTTCAACCGGCAGATAGAGCTTGGCGCTTTCCGCGTAATGGATTTCCAGGCAATCGTGCGGCGCGCCCGCGGCATGAATCGGCTGCAATCCGACGAAGCGGCCGATGCCGTGATCGACGTGAACGACCAAATCGCCGGGCGCCAGACTGGTCGCCTCGGCAATGAAGTTATCGGCGCGGCGCATGGCGCGGCGCGGCCGCACCAACCGATCGCCCAGGATAGCCTGCTCGCTGACGAGCGCTGTGTCGGCGGTCTCAAAACCGGATTCGATGCCGAGCACGGCCAGCGCGATTGCCGGCTTCGGAAGGCTCAAGGCCTGCGGCCATGAGCCGACATTGGTGAGATTGTGCAATTTGTGATCGGCCAGCACGTGGCTCATGCGCTCGCGCGCGCCCTCGCTCCACAGCGCGATGGCGACGCGCTTGCCCGCCGCCTGTTGCGCCAGCACGTGCTTGCTGAGCGCTTCGAACACATTGGCGCCCGGCTCGGCGCGCTCGGCCGCGAAATTGTGACCGGCGCGTGCGCCGACGTCGATCACGTTAGCAGCATCCGGCACCGCGAATGGCGTGAGCGCCGCCAACGCCGCGGCGGCGAGCCGCTCCTTCCATTCCTTTTCGGCCAGATAAAGCCGCGCCGGCGGCAGCGGCTTGTAAGGCGGAGTCACGCCTTGTTTGAGCGCCTCGCGGCGGGTGTCGTAGTAGTCGGCGATCTGCGCGAAGCGTTCTTGCGCGGCGTCTTCAGCCAGATGCTCGAGCGCCAGCGGCGTGCCCGGCAAATAATCGAACAACGTCTCAAGCGAATTGTGAAACAGCGGCAGCCAGTGCTCCATGCCGGGATAGCGGCGGCCTTCGCTCACCGCCTCGTACAGCAGATCGTCCGGGGAGCTGGCACCGAATTCTGCGACATAGCCGGTACGGAAACGCCGGATGGTTTCGGTGACGAGCTGGAATTCCGCCACCGGCACCAGATCGAGCCCGCGCAATTGCGTTTCGCTGATTTGCGTCTGCGCGTCGAAGCTGCGGGTCGTCTCCAGCGCGTCGCCGAAAAAGTCGAAACGCACGGGCATGTCCATGCCGGGCGGATAAAGATCGAGAATGCCGCCGCGTACCGCATATTCGCCGGGCTCGCGCACGGTCGAGGCGCGGGTGAAGCCGTTGAGCTCCAGCCATTCAATAATGCCCGCCATGCCCATGACATTGCCGGGCGCGACCGACAGCGCATGCGTCGCTACGAATTCGTGCGCTAGCACGCGCTGCAACGCGGCATTCACCGTCGTAAGCAGCACCGACGGCTGGTCGCGGCCCTTTACACGCGCGAGCCGCGACAACGCGGTCATACGCTGCGCTACCACGCTGGCATTGGGCGACACCCGGTCGTAGGGCAGACAATCCCAGGCCGGGAATTCCATGGTCGCAATGTCGGGCCCGAAAAACGCCAGCGAACGCGACAGCGCCGCCATGCGCTGGCCATCGCGGCAAATCACGGCGAGCGATATCGCCGGCGCGTTTGGTCGCGCGGCGATGGCGCGGGCCAGATCGGCCAGCACCAGGCCTTCGGCGCCGTCGGCGACTTGCGCCAACGTGAGCGCTTGGCCCGGTTTCAATAATTCGGCGGGGGATTTCGCCATGTCAGCCGGCGCCTTTGAATTCGCACAGGCGGCGGAACAGCGGCGTGTCGATATCCGCCGGTGTCGTCTCTTGTCCGCTCACCCAGGCGAAAATCCGCTGGTCCGGGATCTCGAGCCAGCTTTCGACCTCGTCGAGATTGGCGTCGCTCAGCGCCGCAAGCCGCGCGTCGGCAAAGCAGCCGAGCACAAAATCCATCTCACGGATGCCGCGGTGCCAGCAGCGGAACAGCAATCGCCGACGCCGCGCGTCCAGCCCGTCGCTTGAAATCCCGCTTCCGGTCACCGCCAGCTCCAACGCCAAAAACCCGGACGGGGCCGGGCGGGGCTTTATATAGAGGGGTTGCTGGATGCTGTCAGCGTTTGCTTGCACAGCCCAGCATTGCGTCCGCCGAACGCGCAAGCCAGCATGGTGGCTGATGCGCCCGCTTGCTCTCAATCCCCTGTTCGCCTCGCTCACCAGCCTGCCCGGCGTCGGGCCGAAGCTGGAAAAGCTCTATGCCCGGCTGCTCGACCGCGAGGCGCCGCGCGTCGTCGATCTGCTGTTTCACTTGCCCTCGGGCGCCGTCGACCGCCGCGCGCGGCCCAAGCTTAACGAGGTGCAGGCAGGCCAGGTGGTTACCGTTGCGGTCACGGTCGACGAGCACCGTCCTGCCCCGCGCAACCGGCCGCGCGCGCCCTACCGCATCGTCACTTCCGACGACACCGGACAGACGCTGACGCTGACCTATTTCAACGCGCGCGAGGATTATCTGCGCAAGCTCTTGCCCGAGGGCGAGACCCGTTACGTCTCCGGCACCGCCGAGGTCTACGACAACATATTGCAGATGGTGCATCCAGACCGCGTCGTCGACGACAAAGGCTTCGCGACTTTGCCGCTGGTCGAGCCGGTCTATCCGCTCACCGAAGGATTAGCCGCCGGCAATATAAGGCGCGCGATGGACGGCGCGCTTGGCCGCCTTCCCGATCTACCGGAATGGCAGGACGAAGCGTGGCTGTCGCGCGAGCGCTTTCCGTCATTCTCCGACGCGCTGCGCCATCTGCACCGACCGGCCGAACCGCACGACATCGCGCCCGAAAGCCTGGCCTGGACACGGCTGGCCTACGACGAACTGCTCGCCGGCCAATTGGCGCTCGCGCTGCTGCGCGCACATATGCGGCGGCAAGCCGGTCGCGGCTCGGCCAGTGAGGGCCGCCTGCGGGCGCGCGTCTTGAAGGCGCTGCCTTATGCGCTCACCCACTCGCAGCAAAAGGCGGTCGACGACATCGTTGCCGACCTAGCGCGGCCGCATCGCATGTTGCGGCTGCTGCAAGGCGACGTCGGTTCCGGTAAGACCGTGGTCGCGCTGATCGCGGCCGCCGACGTGATCGAGGCAGGGCGTCAGGCCGCCTTCATGGCGCCCACGGAAATCCTCGCACGCCAGCACCTCAATACGATCGCGCCGCTGGCGGAAGCAGCCGGCATCCGCGTTGCCATTCTCACCGGCCGCGAGCGCGGCCCCGCGCGCGCCGAAATCCTCGATCGGCTCGCGCTCGGCGATATCAATCTGCTGATCGGCACCCACGCGCTGTTCCAAGAAGAGGTTGCATTCCGCGATCTCGCGCTCGCTATCGTCGACGAACAGCACCGCTTCGGCGTGCATCAGCGGCTGGCGCTGGCGCAAAAAGGCGCAGCCGTCGACGTGTTGGTGCTCACCGCCACGCCGATCCCGCGCACGCTGGTGCTTACCTATTTCGGCGACATGGAAGTGTCTGAATTGAGGGAAAAGCCGCCGGGCCGCCAGCCGATTGATACCCGCACGATTCCGATGTCACGCATTGAGGAAGTCGAAGACGCAATCGGTCGCGCCATTGCCGAAGGCAAGCGCGCCTATTGGGTCTGTCCGCTGGTCGAGGAATCCGAAAAGATCGATCTGGCGGCTGCGCAAGCGCGCTTCGAGGAATTACGCCGGCGTTTTGGCAAAAAGGCCGACCTGGTGCATGGCCGCATGAAGGGCGCAGAGAAGGATACCGCCATGGCGCGCTTCGCCGCGGGCGAGACTCAGAATTCTCGTCGCCACCACGGTGATCGAGGTCGGTGTCGACGTGCCGGAAGCCACCATCATGGTGATCGAGCACGCCGAACGCTTCGGATGGCGCAGTTGCATCAACTGCGCGGGCGCATCGGCCGCGGCCCCGGCGCGTCAACGTGTCTGCTGCTCTACAAGGCCCCGCTCGGCGAGACCGCCAAGGCGCGGCTCGCGGTGCTGCGCGACACGGAAGACGGCTTCCGCATCGCCGAAGAGGACTTAAAATTGCGTGGCGAAGGCGATCTGCTCGGCACGCGCCAGAGCGGCCTGCCCGGCTTCCGCATTGCGCGCATCGAAACGCACGGAAAATATCTCGGCGCCGCGCGCGACGATGCAGCGCTGGTTCTACTTGACGAAGCGCATTGCGATCCTCACAATCGCACCAAGCTGTCACGACATCCGAAGTCGCTGCAATGTGAGTGGACGCTCACACCGTGATAGTCGGCCGGGTCGCTTGTAGTCTGATGTCCGCACATGTGGATCCGTGCACAGCTGTCACCAACGTCTGGCCGCATGACTGCGCGGGCGCTGAGTCGCGGGAAAGACACTCGCGCTGACGGTGGTGGGGACATCTTTTGTTGATCAGTCGCTCGGATGCTCCATTCGACCGTCGACGTGGCGGGCAAACCGAGACTCATCGCGTGTGTGAACCGGCTCATCACTCGGCCACGGCCAGCCGCCGAACTGCGTGCGCTGGTACTCCTGCATCGTCTGCTGGAGATTCCTCGCGGGTGTTCATGACGAACGGTCCATACTGAACCACGGGTTCGGCGATTGGTCGTCCCTGCAGGAGGAGCAACTCCGATTCTTCGGCTCCGTTGACGATGGTTGCGGCGACGTCAGGCACGAGCTCGATCGCGCGCTGACCGGAGATCGCCTCGACCCGATTCGCAACCCGGAGCCGTGGAAGAAGTAGAGGGTGCGGTTGAAGCCCGCTCGCGCAGGTGGCAGGATCCACTCAGCGCCTGCGGCCAGCTCGATCGTCCAGACGGCAACGTCGCTGTCCGGTTGCGCGGCCCACGACTCCGGGGGAGGCGCGATCGCACGTTTGTCTCCAGCTGTCCCGCGACGATGACGATCTCGGTGCTCCGTCCTGCTGCGTCCACTGAGGTGATGCGTGGAATGTCCGGGTTCCAGAACATGGCGAAGTGCGGCGTCGGCGAACTTCTTCGACCGGGGCAGGTTCAGCCAGATCTGGAAGAGCTCCGGCGGTTGGGCTCGCGCTTCAGGAGCGGAAACATCTCGGAGTGCAGGATTCCCTTCCCTGCCGTCAGCCATTGAACGTCGCCCTGTCCGTAGCGGGCAGCCGCACCGAGCGAGTCCGCGTGGTCCAGCAGACCGTGCCGCACGACGGTGATGGTCTCGAACCCGCGGTGTGGATGCTGTGGAAACCCCGGCACGTGCTGGCCGTGGTACATCCGCCAGCCATCGATCCCTTCGAAGTCCTGTCCCATCTCCGTCCTGCGAGCGATGCTGCGGGGCCCATTCGCTCGTTGCCAGCGGGATAGGCGTCGTCGTGGTGGACGCAAGGATCAGAAACGGATCTCTCGTCTGCCACGGGAAGCCGAGAGGCTTCACCGCCAGGATGGGATCAACCTGTTCAGTACTCACTGGAACTCCCTGCATTGGCGCATCGATTGCGCGTGTTTGTTGCCCGACCGCCGTCGCACGGCCGTCACCAGACCAAGGGAACCTTCAGTAGATGGTGCGTGCATGCGGTGCACTAGGAATGGTACCTAGTACCTGACTGTTAAATGTTCGACGAGGACTTCGAGTACGCCCTTCCAGCGTGTCTTTGCGAGAGACACCGGCGGTTACCGTGAGAACAGAGCTGAAGCACGACCTCGAAAAGGCCGGCCTGCTCGACTACCACCCAGTCAGACGTACCTCAAGGCTGCGTTCTTGTTGGTGCTTACGGCAGGATTGCTCGTTGGTTACTTCATGGCGACCTCGTGGTGGCTGAAGGCCCCGCTGCTCATCGCCGGCGTCTGGACGAACATCGGTCTGATCAACGATCGGGCACGAGAGCGGGCATGGCACCATTCAGTCCGCGGCCGCTGGCCAACGACTTCCTCGGGTACCTGCTCTTTTCGTTCCTTGCAGGTTTGTCCTTCAACTACTGGCGGTATAAGCACAACCAGCACCACGCGCACTGCAACGTTGACGGGAGGGATCCCGACATCAAGATCTTCCGCTCGCCCTGCGCGCGCAGGATCGTTCCGACGTCGTCGGCTTCAGGTGGCTCGTGCACAAGTACCAGGGCGTTACGTTCTGGATCCTGACCATTTTCACGTCGTTCGCCATCCGCTTCACGCGCTTCACTTCAACTTCGGTCCCGGACGCAAGGTCGGCCGCAAGAGTGAGCGCCTTCTCGATCGGGCCTGCATGATCGGGCACTACTTTGCGTGGCTCGTCGCCCCGGTGCTGTTCTTCCACGCACCGATCCTTTCGGTCGTGCTCTTCTATACGTTCTGGAGCGTCGTGGCGGGCATCCTGATGGCCGCGATCTTCATCGCAGCGCACACGCCGTTCCCGATCTACTCCTCATACACGGACAATGTGACACTGCAGCTCGAGACGACGCAGAACCTGAAGACGAACTGGATCTTCTCGTATCTGCTGATCGGGCTCGACCAGCAGGTGGAGCATCACCTGTTCCCTCGCATGAGCCATCTGAGCATGCGCAAGGCCCAGCCGATTGTGAAGGCGCATGGCGCGCGCGCCGGCCTGCCGTATCACGAGGAGGCTTGGGGCGCGGCGCTGTGGTGGAGCACGAAGATGCTCCAGCGGTTGCCGCACTATCAACCGGAGCCGCAGCCCATCGGACCGCGAGCCGTTCCCGTTCGCGTGGTGGAGCCGACGCCCGAGCCGGTCACGAACGTCGTGCTGCCGGAGTTCGCTGAGTCCTGACCCGGCGTGGCATTTCGCCGCAGCAGCCGGCGAGCCCCCGCTTCTTGGAATTCGATGGCCGCCAGTGGTAGGAGGAGCGTTCCGCGCTGGACGCAAGGCCGTCATGCGGGGCCCGACAGGGCATGCGAGGCAGTGTGTTGAACCACCGATTGACCCACGCGTTCCTGCTCTGTGACGATGCTCACCGGCAGTCTCGTTCCTGCGTTAGCCCGCGCCGACGAGGACGAGGCGACCAGCATCTTCACGGAAAACGGCTTCGAGCTGCGTCGTGACGAGCGCCTTTTTGCTCTCTTCGCTGCACTGAACGCCGCCGGATACGACGTCGGTGACAAGGTGCGGTCCAAACCGTCTCCCTCACTACACGTATCACCCGCTTCGCGAGAAGGTCCGGCAGACGGTCGCCGCTGGTGGTGAGAAGCTCCGCGGCCCGGTGAATCACTTCATCGATGAGCACCCGGAGAGCGTTGAAGCCTATACCGCCGCTTCTTTCACGCTCGCCAACGACGGAACGTTCGCTTCCTCCGACGAATACTCCCGCCGCGTTCGAGGGGCTCCTACAAGACGCTCTCCGACTTCGCGACGTCCGCGAAGCTGCCGAAGCTGGCGAAGACGCTCGGAGCGGAATACCGGGAGCTCTTCAAGAAGCTCAGCCCTGTGCTGGACAAGCCCTTCGCACAGCTGCGCGGTGCGTATCACCTGAGCGAAGAGGACGCGCCGAACCTGGTGCTGATCCCCAACCCGCTGGACACGGCGGACGCAGTGCTGGCCCGGAGACTGCCGGACGGAACCCACGTGATTGTGTTCGGGCCGCCCGCCTCCGGCGCCCTCAACCCGAAGCCGATTCTGAAGGCGTATTCGGCATTGCTGGCGCAGGAGGCGACGGCGAGCGTGTCCGTGAAGGGGATTGATGATGCCGTGCAGAAGCTGCGCCATTGCGGCACGTTGTCGGCCGAGGTGACAGCGGAGAACATGGTGCGCGACTCACTCCGCAGCGCAGTTGAGAGTAAGCTGTGGGGCAAGGAGCCCGAGGCCGAGATTGACTCGGCCTACAAGAAGGGATTGCTGTACGCCCCGGAGTTCTTGAAGGCGATTGGACAGCCCGCAAACGCGTTCCCCGCGAAGAACGGGACGTTTGCAGCGCAAGTGGTCGCGCGGGTCGATTTCAGAAAATACTGTCAGATACCGATAAGACGGTTGACGCGGGACCCTGAGCACTCGACAGTCCGCCTCTGGTGCGGGCGAGCAATCGCTCGACGGCTGGCTTTGGCGCAAGGAACGTCACTCGGGCGGCATGGGTTGTCCATGTGGGCGCGCCCCGAGAAAAGAAGTTGTTACCGGTTCGGATACCTGACCTCGCACCTTGCAGGGCCGCTCGGCTACGCTGGCGTCCTTGTCCTGCTGATGGTGTGCGGTCTCGGCGTCCCGGTTCCCGAGGACATCATCCTGATTTCCGGGGGCTACATCGCAGCGTCCGGTCGGGTACCGCCTGGTCGATGATGGTGGTCGGACTCGCCGGCATCCTCATCGGGGACAGCATCATCTACTACCTGGGTTGGCACCTGGGACCGCCGATTGCCAGGCGCAAGCCCCTGAGAAGCGTTCTAACCCTGACCGCCTCAAGCGCGTTGAGGCAATGTTCAAGAAGTACGGTCAGGTCATCCTCATGGCCGCGCGCTTCATGCCCGGGGTCCGTGCGGTCGCCTTCTTCTCGGCCGGAACGACGCAGGTCTGTCTTACTACCGCTTTATCGCGTTCGACGGCAGCGCCGCGCTCGTGTCGGCTCCCCTCTGGGTCTACCTCGGGTACCGTTTCGGCGACACGCTGGTCGAGCAAGCCAAGCATTATCAGCGCTGGATTCTCGGACCCATGTTCGCCGTCCTCGCAGCTTTCATCGTCTATCGGGTCATCGTCGGGCGGGGCGGGGGTTCCTGGACCGTCGGCGACTGCGGAGCTCACGCCTGGTCCTCTGGGCGCCGACGCCAGGCTCTCCGACGAGGAGATTGATTGTCGCGCCTCAGGCACCTGAACCGACGCGTGACCCGGCGCGGTTCTGAACGTCAGCACTGCTGAACGCCTCGCGGCCTCATTCATCTTAGCGGCAGTCGACTCGACGTCCTCCTTGTGACGCTCCCGGTCGCTTGGTACGGTCCGCCGCGCACTCGTCCGGCAGCCGAGGAGCAGTCATGGCCATCCCGAAAGCAGATTTCATCTGGATTGATGGAAGCTCGTGCGATGGGATGACGCACAGCTGCCGTTTCTCACGCACACGCTCCACTATGGCCTCGGCGTTTTCGAGGGCATTCGTGCCTACAAGACGAGCGCGGAGGCAGCATCTTCCGACTCCGTGAGCATATGAAGCGACTGTGCGAGAGCGCACAGATCGTTCAGCTTGCGATGCCGTACTCGCTCGATGAGCTCTGTGCCGCGGCGGTCGAGCTGCTCCGGGCGAATCAGCAGACGGAGTGCTACCTGCGCCCCGTCGCCTATTACGGCGACGAAGCGATGGGGCTTGGCGCGGTGAATTCGACCCATGTCGGCATCGCGGCATTCAAGTGGGGCGCGTACCTCGGGGATGAAGCGCTACGCCAAGGCATCCGCGCTAAGATCGAGCCGTTTCCGAGGCGGACCGTGAACAGCGTGCCGCCGAAGGGGAAGATCACGCGCTGACGGTGACCTGATTCTCGCGAAGCGCGAGGCGCAGCAGTGTGGCTACGACGAAGCGATCATGCTTGATGCACAGGGCTACGTCGCGGAGGCGTCGGGCGAGAACATCTTCATGGTCAAGGATGGGCAGCTCTGGACGCCTCCTCTGAGCGCAGCCATCCTCGCGGGTATCACACGCGACTCGATCACCGCATCGCCGGAGACATGAAGCTCCCCGTGCGCCAGGAGTCCTTCGCGCGCGACCAGCTCTACGTCGCCAACGAACGCTTCCTGACCGGCACGGCCG
>CAVPUU010000057.1:0-15884 GCA_963709015.1 uncultured Alphaproteobacteria bacterium
CCGGTCGAGCCGGCGGCAATCACCGGCGCGGCGCTGTTCGCCAGACGTTTGGCTTCAGCCTCGATCAATTTATCGCGCCGCTCGGCGGATTCGATGGCGTTCTGCTCGGCGAGGAATTTGCGCCAGGGCGGGTGCACGAATTTGAGGAAGTCGAGCGACTGCTTCCAGTATTCGTCGAGGTCGTCCGGCACCAGTCTGTCGAGATTGTCCCAGGGCACCCGGCGCATAATCATGTCGTCCATCAGCCGCGCCAGTGCGTCGGCAAGGGCGACCGCCGCCTCCGGCGTATTGGCGATGAGCGGCGCGCCTTTGCCGGGCGCGATCGCGACGGCCCATTTCGAAATCAGTTCGGCAAGCGTGAGCCGCCGCTCGAGCGCGCCGAAGGCCGGCGGCAGCGCCAGCGCGGCTTCGGCCAGCTCGCCGGTGGTGGCTTCGGCAAAGGCGATTTCATCCTCATCGAGATCGCCGAGCGCGACGATGCGCGGCAAGATGGCGGCGTCGCTTTTGAGTTTGTCGAGGAAGACGTCGCGCGCCAGCCGGCAGGCGCGCCGGGTCGGAAGGTAAAGCGTGGCGCGCGAGAGTTCGAGCGGGTCGCCGCCGGCCGGAAAGCCGGGCACCAGCCTGCCGCCGCGCAACGCGTCGATCAGCACGCGCAGAAACGGCGCCGAGGCGGGGATGTTGAAGACGTTGGGTTTCGGAGCCGGCATGGCCCCGAATCATACACGGTTGTTGCCCGTCCCGGGCGCAGCGCGGCATGAAATGACGCGCTGCAGACCCGGGACCGTCGCGAATTCGGAGCTTGGAACGGTCCCGGATCTGCGGTGCAACACATCGCGTTGCGCCGCGTCCGGGACAAGAATCAGCCGGCGCTGGCGCGGATCGCCTTTTCCGCTAGCGCGATGGCGTCGGGCGTGCCGACATGCATCCACAGGCCTTCCAGCCGCAAGCCGTGCAGGCGGCCTTGCTCCGCCGCACGGTCGAACAGCAAGGGAAGCGGGAAATCGCCCTGCGGCGCGTCCGCAAACAGCGCCGGCGAAAGGATCGCCGCGCCGGCGAAGACGAAGGGCGCCACCGCGCGCTCGGCGCGGCGGCGCAAGGTGCCGTCGGCGGCGATCGCGAAATCGCCGCGCCCGGCATAGCCGATGCTGCCGGCGGTGGGCGCGAGCAGCAGAACCGCGTCCATCGCGGCCGGATCGAAGGCGTCGGCAAGCCGCGCGAGGTTGGGCTTCACGCCATCGATCCAGATCGTGTCGGAGTTGACGTGGAAGAACGGCGCGCCGCCCAGTTCGGGCAGCGCATTCACCACGCCGCCGCCGGTGCCGAGCAAGAGGCCGCGCTCGTCCGAAATGACGATTTTCGGCTTGCTGCGCGTGGCGAGGTGGCGCTCGATCTGCTCGGCGAAGCGATGCACGTTGACCACCGCGCGCGCGACGCCGGCCTCCGCCAGCCGGTCGAGCACGCGATCGATCAGCGCGCGGCCGGCGACCTCGACCAGGGACTTGGGCATCTTGTCGGTGAGCGGCCGCATGCGCGTGCCGAGGCCCGCCGCCAGCACCATGGCGTTGCGCGGGACCTTGTTGGTTGGCGTTTGCGTCATAGCGATTTCAACGCCGGCACGTTGACGCGGTACCATGTCGCGAGCGGCGCCAGCGCCGGATGCGTCAGCGAGCGCTGCAAATAGGCCCATACCCGCGGCATGTGACGCAAATATTGCGGCTTGCCGTCGCGCCGCTCGAGGCGCGCGAAGATGCCGAGGATCTTCGACGCGCGCTGCGCGGCCATGGTCGCGTAAAGCTGCGCGAAAGCCGGCGCGTCGAAGCCGGGTTCGGCCTTGCGCCGCGCGCGGGTATAACGCGACAGAAGCGCGATCTCCATCGTCTCCGGCACGTCGACACGCGCGTCCTGCAACAGGGAGGCGACGTCGTAAGCGGCCGGGCCCATCACCGCGTCCTGGAAATCGAGCAGGCCGACGCGCGCGATGCCTTCGCGCTCCGGCAGCCATATCAGATTGGGCGAATGATAATCGCGCAGCACCCAGGTTGCCGGCGCCGCCAACGCCGGCGCCAGCGCCGCGCGCCAGAGCTCGACATAGGCGTCGCGCTTTGCCGGCGCGAGCTTGACCGCGAGCCGCGGCAGATACCAGTCGACCAGCAGCTCAACCTCGATCAGGAATGCATCGAGGTCGAAAGGCAGCAAAGCGTAATCGACGCCCGGCTCGACGGTGAGCACGTCCGGCAGCGGCGCACGGTGCAGCGTGGCCAAAAGATCTGTCGCCGCCGCGTAGCGCGCCTCGACCGGCGCCGGAGGATCGCCGGCGGTAACCGGCTCGCGCCCGAGGTCCTCGATCGCCAGCAATCCGGCGGCACGGTCGGCGGCGAAGATCGCCGGCGCGGAAAGCCCTTGCGCGCGCAGCGCCTGCGCCATGGCGACGAAGGGCGTCACATTGTCGGCGAGATGCGCGATCGCGCTGTAGGGCTTGCCATCGCGCACCGGCGGTCCGTCCGGCCGCCGAGGCGAATTCATCAGAATGTAGCTCGCGCCTTGCAGCGTCAGCCGCTCGTAGGCGCGGGTGGAGGCGTCGCCCTGCATGTATTGCCGCTCGGCGGCGCCGAAGCCGGAGCGGGACAGAAACGCCCGGATCGTCGCGATACGTTCGGCGCGCGGCGCAAACTCGCCGTAGCCGGTGACGCAGGCGTTGCGGAAGGTCGGGCCGTGCTGCGGCGACAGCGTGAGCGCGACATCGAGCCGGTCGGGCGGCAGCAAGCCGGCGGCGCGGTCCGGCCATTCGACCAACGTCACCGCGTTGGTGGCGATGTCCTCGAAGCCGAGCTCGGCCAATTCGCCCGGCCCGGCGAGCCGGTAGAGATCGGCGTGCACCAGATTGAAGCGGGGAAGCTCGTAGGCCTGCATCAGCGTAAACGTCGGGCTCGGCACCTCGATCGCCTGATCGCTGGCGAGATGGCGGATCAAAGCTCTGGCGAATGTGGTCTTGCCGGCGCCGAGATCGCCGGACAGCGTGACCATGTCGCCGGGCGCGAGCGTGGCGGCGATGTCCACCATCAGCCGGCGCGTGGCCTCTTCGTCGGCGAGCGCCACCGTGAAAACGTAGGCGCCGAAGGTGGTGGAAACCATCGAATCATCCGCGCTGAGGTCGAAACCTTATAGACGGCGGGGGCGGTCGGGGGCCAGATTCGGCTACATTCAGGCGTGCAAATCGTGTAATTTCGTGGCCATGCACAAGAGCGAAGCCATTGCGCAATTGAAACATCACGCTGAGCCGGTCCGGGCCCTCGGTGCAACCTCGCTTTATCTTTTTGGCTCCGTTGCGCGCGACGACGCGCGGGGCGCAAGCGATCTCGATCTGTTTATCGATTACGACCGAAACAGTGCCTTCAATGCACTCGACCTGGTGGGGGATCAAGCAATATTTCGAGCAGGCCCTCGGCGTCGACGTCGATGTGACAACGCGCGACGGCTTGCATCCTATGCTGCGTTCAGACATCGAACGGTCGGCCGTCCGCGTTTTCTGATGGCGCGCAAGGTCCGCCACGCTCTGCACGACATTCTGGAAGCAATCGAGCGCATCGATCAAATTGCGCGCGGCAAGACTTCGCCGAATTCGAACAGAGTTGGCAGTTGCGATGGCTCGTGCAGCGGGCCATCGAAATTATCTCGGAAGCAAGCCGCGCCATTCCGGCCGAATTGACCGACACTCCGGCACGAATATCAGGGCCTGTCCGATCCGATCGTCTGGAAGGCGGTTACCGATGAGCGACCGCGCTTCGGCGCGCGATTCGGGCAATCGACGCCAAGCTTGAAGAGTGAGGACGGCCGCAAGGCTAGCGCGGCTAAACGACGGCGTCGTTGAGGGCCAGATCAGGGTTTTTGATCCCGATGCCCGCCTAATTCCCATTTGTCCACGCGAATTTGCGCGGTCCGGGTCTGGACATTCCCCCCAAGGCACCGACAATGGGGTGAGGGGCGTGGGGCTCGCCGTGTATGAGTGACGACATTATCCTCGAAACCGAGGATCTGACCAAGGAATTCGCCGGATTTGTCGCCGTCAACGGCGTCAATCTGCGCGTCGCGCGTGGCACAGTTCACGCGCTGATCGGACCCAACGGCGCCGGCAAGACCACCTGCTTTAATTTGCTGACGAAATTCCTCAGCCCGACGCGCGGCCGCATCAGCTTCAAGGGCCGCGATATAACCACGCTGCCGCCGGCCGAGATCGCGCGGCTCGGCATCGGGCGCTCGTTTCAGATCTCGGCGGTGTTCCCGCATCTGACCGTATTGGAGAATGTGCGCATCGCCTTGCAACGCAAGCGCGGCGGCTCGTTCGATTTCTGGCGCTCGGCGGCCGCCCTCGACACGTTTCGGGCCCGCGCCATGGAACTGATCACCGATGTCGGCCTCGCCGCCTTTACCGATACCGCCGCGGTGGAGCTTCCCTATGGCCGCAAGCGCGCGTTGGAGCTTGCGACGACGTTGGCGCTCGATCCGGAGATGCTGCTGCTGGATGAGCCAACCGCGGGCATGGCGCACGAAGACATCGACCGCATCAGCGCGTTGATCAAACGCGTCGCCGCCGACCGCACCGTGCTGATGGTTGAGCACAATCTGTCGGTGGTGGCGGACCTGTGCGACCGCATCACGGTGCTCACCCGCGGCCGCGTGCTCGCCGAGGGCGACTACGACACGGTGTCCCGCAATCCGGAAGTGCGCGAAGCCTATCTGGGTGTCGGCCATGCTTGATGCTCGCGCGCCGCTGCTGTCGCTCGCCGACGTGCAGGCCTGGTACGGCGAGTCGCACATCTTGCATGGCGTGACCTTCGACGTGCAGCGGGGCGAAGTGGTCACGCTGCTCGGGCGCAACGGCGCCGGCAAGACCACGACGCTGCGCTCGATCATGGGGCTGGTGGCCAACCGCAGCGGCGCGATCCGCTTCGAGGGCCGCGAGCTGATCGGTCTGCCGCCGGAGAAAATCGCGCGCGCCGGCGTCGCCTTCTGCCCCGAGGAACGCGGCATTTTTGCGAGCCTGGGCGTCGAGGAAAACCTGATGCTGCCGCCGCAGGTGCGGCCGGGCGGGCTTTCGCTCGATCGCATCTTCGAATTGTTTCCCAATCTCAAGGAACGGCTCGGCTCCAGCCAAGGCACGAAACTGTCCGGCGGCGAGCAACAGATGCTGGCGATCGCCCGCATCCTGCGCACCGGCGCGCGCATGCTTTTGCTCGATGAGCCGACCGAGGGGCTGGCGCCGGTGATCATCCAGCAGATCGGCCGCACCATCCGCACGCTGAAGGAGCAGGGTTTCACGATTCTGCTGGTGGAACAGAATTTCCGCTTCGCCTCGACCGTTGCGGACCGCTATTACGTCATGGAACATGGGCGTATCATCGACCGGTTCGCCAATGCGGAGCTGGATACCAACGTCGAGAAGCTGCGCGATTATCTGGGCGTATAAATCCGAACAACTGGACCAGAAGAACTGAACCAAGAGGGAGGAATGAACGATGAGAAAAACTCTAGCGCTCGCGGCGCTGTCCGCGGCTCTGCTCTGCGGCGGGGCCAACGCCCAGCAGATCAATGTGAAGATCGGCGTGCTCACCGACATGTCGAGCCTTTACAAGGACGCCACCGGCCCCGGCTCGGTCGAGGCGGCCAAGATGGCGGCGCAAGACTTCATGAAGACGCATCCGAACTTCAAGATCGAGGTTATCAGCGGCGATCATCAGAACAAGCCGGACGTCGGCGTGCAGATCGCCAACCAATGGATCGACGTCGAGCATGTCGACATGATCGCCGACGTGCCGAATTCCGGCGTGGCGCTGGCGATCACGCAAGTCGCCGCGCAAAAGAACAAAGTGTTCATGGCCTCCGGCCCCGCCAGTTCCGACCTGACCGGACCGAAATGCAACGGCAACATGGTGCACTGGACGTACGACACCTGGATGCTTGCCAACGGCACCGGCAAAGCCGTGGTCAAGAACGGCGGCGACACCTGGTTCTTCCTGACCTCCGATTATGCCTTCGGTCACGCACTCGAGCGCGACACCGCGGCGGTGGTGAAAGCCAACGGCGGCAAGGTGCTCGGCGCGGTACGCCACCCACTCAACACCAGCGACTTCTCCTCGTTCCTGCTCCAGGCGCAGGCGTCCAAGGCCAAGATCATCGGCCTCGCCAATGCCGGCGGCGACACCATCAACGCGATCAAGCAAGGCGCCGAGTTCGGCATTGTCGCCGGCGGGCAGAAATTTGCCGGGCTGCTGGTGTTCGCCAGCAACGTCAACGCGCTGGGCTTGAAGACGGCGCAAGGGCTGTCGCTGACCGAAACCTTCTACTGGGACATGAACGACGGTACCCGCGCCTGGACCAAGCGCTGGCAGGCCGCGCTCAAGACCCCGGACAAATGGCCGGTCATGAACCAGGCCGGCGTCTATTCGGGCACGCTGCATTACCTGAAGGCGGTTGCCGCGCTCAAGAGCGCCGCCGACGGCAAGGCAGTGGTCGCCCAAATGAAGAAGATGCCGACCGACGATCCGCTGTTCGGCAAAGGCAGCATCCGGCCCGACGGGCGCGTGCTGCATCCGGCCTTCCTGTTCGAGGTGAAAAAGCCGGAGGAGTTGAAGTATCCCGGCGATTTCTACAAGCTGAAGGCCACCATCCCGGCGGACCAGGCGTTCCGGCCGCTCAAGGACGGCAACTGCCCGCTGGTCAGCGGTTGACGGACTCGTGTCCCGGATGCGGTACGGCGGGAGCGCGTAGCGCGAATGCTGCACCGCTGATCCGGGACCCCGGTTCAGAAAGCTGGGTCCCGGGTCTGCAGCGCGTCATTTCATGCCGCGCTGCGCCCGGGACACGGCGGAAAGCCAACACCCGCATGGTCGAAATCTTCGGCATCCCTTCACAGGCGCTGTTCGGCCAGTTGCTGATCGGGCTGATCAACGGCTCGTTCTATGCGCTGCTCAGCCTCGGCCTTGCGGTGATCTTCGGCATGCTCAACATCATCAATTTCACGCACGGCGCCCAATACATGCTGGGCGCGCTGACGGCCTTTCTGTTGCTCAAATATACCCGGGCTCGGTCATTGGCCCGCTTTGATCGTCGTGCCGGTGCTGGTCGGCATCGTCGGCGTTCTCATCGAGCGGACTTTTTTGCAAGGCTCTATAAGCTCGATCATCTCTACGGCCTGTTGCTGACTTTCGGGCTTGCTTTGATCATCGAGGGGGTCAGCCGCAATTACCTGGGCTCGGCCGGCTTGCCCTATGCGTTGCCGGATTTGCTGCGCGGCGGGCAAAATCTCGGCTTCATGTTCCTGCCCAATTACCGGGTCTGGGTGATCGCCGCCTCGCTCACGGTTTGCCTCGGCACCTGGTTGGCTGATCGAGCGCACGCGGTTCGGCGCCTACCTGCGGGCGGCCACTGAAAATCCGGCGCTGGTGCGTGCCTTCGGCATCAACGTGCCGCGCATGATCACGCTCACCTACGGCTTCGGCGTGGCGCTGGCCGCTTTTGCCGGCGTGATGGCGGCGCCGATCTATAACGTCTCGCCGAACATGGGCTCGGACCTGATCATCGTGGTGTTCGCCGTGGTGGTGATCGGCGGCATGGGTTCGATCCTGGGCGCCATCGTCACCGGCTTCGGCCTCGGCATCATCGAAGGCCTGACCAAGGTGTTTTTCCCCGAGGCCTCGAACACCGTGATCTTCGTCATCATGGCGATCGTGCTGCTAGTCAGTCCCGCCGGCCTGTTCGGGCGGAGAACGTGATGGAGCGCGTCGTCGAACCGTCCGTCAAAACGGTTTTGCCGCTGCGGCGGCGCAGCGAATGGATCGCGTTCGGCATGATGGTTGTCGCGCTGCTGATCGCGCCTTTCTTCATTTATCCGCTGTTTCTGATGCAGGCCTTGTGCTTCGCGCTGTTTGCCTGCGCGTTCAATCTGCTGATCGGTTATGTCGGGCTGCTGTCGTTCGGCCATGCGCTCTATTTCGGCTGGGCGAGCTATATCGCGGCGCAGGCCGCGAAAGTGTGGGGCCTGCCGCCCGAGTTGGCGATCTTGCCGGCACGGCGACTGCCGCGGCGCTCGGCGTCGTCGCCGGATCGCTCGCCATCCGCCGCCAGGGCATTTATTTCGCGATGATTACGCTGGCGCTTGCGCAAATGATGTATTTCATCGCGTTGCGCGCGAAGTTCACCGGCGGCGAGGACGGCATCCAGGGCGTGCCGCGCGGCCATCTGTTCGGCCTTATCGACTTGCGTAGCGACACGGCGATGTACCTCCTCGTCTTGGCGATTTTCCTCGCCGGCATTCTGTTCATCCACCGCATCATCCATTCGCCGTTCGGCGAGGTGCTCAAGGCGATCCGCGAGAATGAGCCGCGCGCGATCTCGCTCGGCTACAAGACGGAGCGCTACAAGCTCGCCGCTTTTGTGCTGTCGGCAACGCTGGCCGGCGCCGCCGGCGCGACCAAGGCCTTGGTGGTGCAGATCGCTTCGCTCACCGACGTGAACTGGCCGATGTCGGGCGAGGTGGTGCTGATGACCCTGGTCGGCGGGCTCGGCACCATCTTCGGGCCGGTGGTCGGCTCCTTCGTGATCCTGGTGATGCAGTACAAGCTGGCCTTTCTCGGCGAATGGGTGCTGGTCATTCAGGGCGTGATTTTCGTCGCCTGCGTGTTGCTGTTCCGCCGCGGCATCGTCGGCGAAATCGCCAATTGGCTGCACATCCGGCTTTAGGCAAAGAAGGTGGCCCGCCGCCTTGGAACGAACCCCGTTTTAAATTACTCTTGTGCCGGAAGCGGACGCAAAAAGCCGCACCGAAGGGCGACGAAACAACGGGGAGGCTGAGCAATGGCTTCAGTCACTTATGGCGCAATGTCCGCATCAGACCATAGCGCGCAACTGCGCAAGGCGGTCGTCGCGTCCACCATCGGCACCACCATCGAGTGGTACGATTTTTTCATTTACGGCACCGCGGCCGGGTTGGTGTTCGGCAAGCTCTACTTCCCCAACTCGGATCCGCTGACGGCGACACTCGCTGCCTTCGGTACTTATTTCATCGGTTTCGCCGGGCGGCCGATCGGCGCTGCGATCTTCGGCCATTACGGCGACCGCATCGGCCGCAAGGCGACGCTGATCGCCACGCTTTTGTGCATGGGCATTGCGACCTTCCTGATCGCCTTCGTGCCGACCTATGAGTTGATCGGTATCTGGGGCGCGGTGCTTTTGACCGTGCTGCGCGTTTTCCAGGGCATCGGCGTCGGCGGCGAATGGGGCGGCTCGGTGTTGCTGTCGATGGAATGGTCGCGCACGCATGGCCAGCGCGGCCTGGTGGCGTCGTGGCCGCAATTCGGCGTGCCGTGCGGGCTGTTTCTTTCCAACTTGGCGATCCTGGCGTTCAGCGCCTGGTCCGGCGACCAGTTCGCCGTCTGGGGCTGGCGGCTTCCGTTCGCGCTCTCGATCATTCTTGTCGGCATCGGCCTTTGGATCCGGCTTGGCATCCTCGAGACGCCGGTATTCCAGGAACTGCTGAATACCAATAAGATCGAGAAAACACCCATCCTCGAAGTCATCAAGCGGCAGCCGCGGGAGATCATCCTTTCGGCCTTGCTGCGGATGGCCGAGCAGGCGCCGTTCTATATCTTCACGGCGTTCATCTTCGCTTACGCGGTCGGCACGCTGCATATGTCCCGCGACCTGATCCTGATTGCGGTGCTGGTCGCCTCATGCGTGTCGTTCGTCACCATTCCGCTGTCGGGTCACATCTCCGACCGCATCGGCCGCAAAAAAATGTACCTGATCGGCGCGGCGACGACCGGCGTGTTCGGCTTCCTGTATTTCGGCATGGTCGACACCGCGGCGCCGGTATTGGTGTTCGTCGCCATCGTGCTGTCGCTTATTCCGCACGATATGCAATACGGGCCGCAGGCGGCGCTGATTGCCGAGGCGTTTACGCCGCGGCTGCGCTACAGCGGCGCGTCGCTCGGCTATCAGCTGGCCTCGATCATCGCCGGCGGGCCGGCGCCGCTGATCGCCACGGCGCTGTTTGCATCCTATCACTCGGGCTACGCCATCTCGATCTACATCGCCGCTTGCGCGGTGGTGAGCCTGATATCGGCGTCCATGATGCCGGATTACACCGGCAAGGACATTTCGGCGGAATATGACGACTGACGGTTCGACTTCGCGTTCGTAATAGAAAGGGGCTCCGATATTTCGGGCCCCTTTTTCGTCACTTCGGCATCACGCCGGTCGCCCGCAACAGATTGCGGACAAGCATCACGGGCGTCTACCTTTGGGTAACAGCCGACATCACAGCTTCAACAGCTTTTGCGCATTGCCGCCGAAAATCGCCGCGCGGTCGCGTTCGCTCAGCGGCGCCGCGTCCAGCCATTTACGGCCGGGCACGTTCTCCTGGAACGGCCAATCGATCGAAAACATGATGCGCTCGACGCCTATCTCGGCGATCGAGCAGGCGAGCGCGGCATTGGAAACCGCGCCGCTGGTGGTGAGCCAGAAATGCGTGCGGTAGTAGTCGGCGAACGCGCGCGGCATCTTGACGCGCCGGCCGAGCGTGTCGGTGGTGCGCCACAGCAGGAATGGCGCGGTCTCGCCCAGATGCCCGACGATGATCTTGAGCGCGGGAAATTCGTCGAACAGGCCGCTAAGAATCAGCCGGTAGGTGTGGGTCAAGGTTTCGATGGTGAAGCCGAGCGGCGCGCCGGAGAGCGCCGGATAATCCTTGAAATAGGCTTCCATTACCGCCGGGTGCGGCGGCGTCGGGTGGATGTAGACCGGCACGTCGAGCGCAACAGCCCGCTCGAAGATCGGACGGAACTGCTTGTCGTCCATGAAGCGGCCGTGGGTCAGCCCCATGATCATGGCGCCCTTGAAGCCGAGTTTGCTCACCGCGCGTTCGAGCTCGTCGGCGGCCGCCTTCGGGTCCGGCGTCGGCAGCGTGGCAAAGCCCGCGAAGCGGCCGGGATGCGCGCGCACCGCCGCGTGCAGCGTGTCGTTCGACGCGCGCGCCAGCGCGACGGCGGTTTCGGCGTCGAGATTCTGCGTCGCCGGATTGTTTTCCGAGATCACCTGGAGGTCGATGCCGGCCTCGTCCATGGCGCGGATGCGCAGCGCGCCGAGATCGTCGAGGTTGCGTTGCAATGGCGATTTTTCTCGCCGCGCAGGTCGCGCAGTTTCGGCGACGTGAAATGTTCCTCGAGGCAAATGACCTTGGGCTGGGGCATGGCGGCGGTTTCTTTTTTGGAGGGCTGCGGGGCGAGGGCGGCAGCATATAGATTTGCGGCATTAGGTAGCAAACACGGACCGCAGTTTACGGCCACTTTTTTCTTGACGTCGCTGCCGGCGAACGGATGCGAGTCAGTTGCTATCGGGGATCTTCAGAGTAGGCGGCCAGCGGCACCCAAAAACCGTGTTTTTCGGGTAGCGAAAAATATGAACGGCATCATTTTCGTTGCCGCCGAGTACGCGAACGAAATTTTCGTCCTCCCCAAAATAAAAGCCAATATGGTGCAGCCCGCTAAACGACATGATCACGATGCAGCCAAGCGTAGGGCGCGTTAGTTCTTGCCCCCAATCAAGCCACGCAAAAGGCTCGTCGCTTTCGGGGCCTTTAATGCCTGCTTGGATTAGCGACCATTCAACAAAGGCAGATGCCCAATCGTCTATATCGTCCCGATAGTCTGTTTTTGCTCCGATAGATTTAAAATATTCGACAATTCGAGGGTTTTCCTGCGGTCCAGGGATTTCTTTTTGACCAATCTCTTTATAGGCCGCCTTTAGCCACTCGGGGGCGTCCGGGGCCAACAGTGCGATTTGTCGCCGCGCCGGGCGACGTGCTGGTGCTGCAAGGGATCGATCACGTGTCCAACATTGGGCGGCATGTCGGCCTCGATCGGGCGCCGCCAGAGTGGCGCCATCGTCGACGGTGCGGTGCGCGATGTCGATCCCGGGCGCGGCGCAGCACGCAGTGGTGCGCCGCAGACCCGGACCCCGGTTTTCGCGTGGCAAAATCAACCGGGGTCCCGGATCAGCAGTGCAGCATTTCGCGCCATAGCGCCTCGAAGACGCGCGTGAACGCGCTTATGGCGCTCATGCTGCACCGCATCCGGGACACGCTATCGGCTTATGTTGGCGCCTATGCGCTTTCGCGCGGACGAGCGGAAAATCGTTACTCCGCCTTGATGCCGAGCTTCTGGCGCGGCGCGCCGGAACGCCGCGCCGCGGCGTCCTCAACAGGACGACCCGCGTTAAGCCGCCGTCCGCTCGGCTTCGTGCACGGTCGGGAACACGCAGGTCACCATGGTGCCCTGGCCGAGCGTGGAGTCGATCGTCACCGTGCCGCCGTGCAGCTCGACGAAGGAGCGCACCAGCGAGAGGCCCAAACCGGTGCCGCGGTGCTGCGAGCCCATCGAATCGGTCTCGAACCATTCGAACACGCGGTCCTTCGCCTCCGGCGGAATGCCGGGGCCGCGGTCGGTGACGGCGAACACCACCGCGTCAGGCCGGCGCTCGGCGGCGAGCGTGACGATGGCGCCCGGCGGCGAAAAGCCGACCGCGTTGGACAGCAGGTTGAACAGAATTTGCCGCAGCCGCCGCGCGTCGGCGGGAAAGCTGCCGATGCCCGGTGCGGCTTTGATGTCGAGCTTTATGTTGTCTTTTACCAGCCGGTCCTGCACGCCTTCGGCGGCTTCCTGCATGCTGGCGCGGATATCGACGTCGGAGAGATTCAGCGCCATAGCGCCGGCATCGATGGTGGCGAGGTCGAGGATGTTGTTGATGAGCGCAAGCAGCGCGTTGGTCGAGGCGGTGATATAGCCGAGATATTCGTGCTGCTTGCCGGTGAGCGAGCCGAAGGCGAGAGTCGCCCAACAAATTCGCAAAGCCGATGATGTTGGTGAGCGGCGAACGCAATTCATAAGAAACGTGATGCACGAAATCGATCTTGATGGCGTCGGCGGTCTCCAGCGCCTCGTTCTTCTCGATCAGCGCGCGCTCGACGTTCACCGTGTCGCTGACGTCCTGGAAGGTGACCAGCGTGGCGCCGTCGGGCAGCGGCATGGTAGTCATGTCGATCATCATGCCGTCGCGCCGCTCGATGCGCGCGGCGCTCGGCTCGCGGTCCTCGATCGCCGTCACCGCGGCGCGTAAATCCCGCCACACCGCATTGTCGTCGTGCAGGGCCTGCGCCCAGGCGGTCACCGCTTCGACGTGCGGATGGGCGTCGAGCGCTTCGGGTGCGAGCTTCCACATGCGCTGGAACGCCGGATTGTGCAGCCGCACGCGGCCGTCAGAGCCGAACACTGCGACCGCTTCGGCGAGATGATCGAGCGTCTCGCTCTGCACCTTGATCAGCGCATCGTAGCGGCGATGCAAGGCGAGGCGCTCGGTGACGTCGTCGTACAAGTAGGTGACGCCGCCTTCCGGGTTGGGCGCGGTAACGACGCGCAGCGTGCGGCCGTCCGGCAGGTGCCACATATGTTCCTGCGGCTCGACCGCGCGATAGGCCTCGTAAAGCTGCTGCTTCCATTGCCGGTAATCCTGCTCCTCGGGCAGCTTGCGGTTTGCCCGCAAGGCATCGAGCACCGCCGAGTTGGTCGGCGTCTGCTCGAGCAGGCCGGCCTCGAGCTCGAACAGCGAGCGGAAGGCGGCGTTGTAGAAGGTCAGCTTGCGGTCGACGTTGAAGATGGCGACGCCGGTGGCGAGCTGGTCGAGCACGCGGCGGTGCGCCTCGACCATGCGCGCGAGATCGGCGCGCATTGCCTCGACCTCGGTGGCGTCGATCGCCATGCCGGCGCTGCCGGCGCCGCTCGGCGCGTCCAGCACGTCGAAGATGCGGCGGGTGCCGGCGGCGATGGCCGGCATCCGTTCCGAACAAGGGCCGCCTGCGGCGCGCGCCCGGCCAAGCTTCTCGCGGGCGGCGCGGTCGAGCAGTTCCAGTTCCCGCGCCACGGCGTCGGCCGGGTCCTCGGCTTCCACCGCGCGGGCATAAGCCGCGTTGACGAAGATCAGGCGGCCGTCCTGATCGCGCGCCCAGACCGGGGCGGGCAGCGAATTGAGCAGCGTCTTCATGGTTTCGACGTCGCCCATCAGTCGATCGTGGCGGGCGGCGTGATCCATCAGTTCGCTCTCGATGCCGCTGACGTCGCGCAGGCGAAGCACCGCCCGGCCGGCCACCGCGCGCCCTTCCGCCTCGAGCGGCCGGCTCGAGCGGGTGGTGAGCGTCATCACGAAACCGCGGCCCTCGCTGCGCAGCGTGTCGACCGCGTGCTGCATGCGCTGCGCCGCCGCCGGTTCCAGCCAGGCGCCGAAGGCGAGCACGCGCTCCGGCACCGCGCCCGCTACCACGATGCCGGCGTCGCCGAAGATTTCCGGCTCGTCGCTGCCGGCCGCCCAGGCCACCAGCACCTGCGGCTGCGACAGCAGCAGCGTCTTGAGCCGGTCGATTTCGGCGCGCAATGCCATCGCTTCATCGCGCGCGGCGGTATCTTTGCCGGCGGCGAGTTTGCGGTTGCGCAACAGCACGATGGTGGCGAGCACCGCGAAGCAGAGCAGGCCGAGCGTCAGCGTGACGGGCGCGGCCTGCTCGCGGCCGACCGCCGCGACGACGCGCATCGTGTCGGCGACCGGGCTAAAGGCCGCGTCCACTCCGGCGTAGGCCGGGGTGCCGAACACGCCGAAAAAGGTGCAAAAAAGAAGGCGGCGGGAAATCCGCCCCGCCGCGGACGAGAATGCAACCTCTCGTTCGCCGTCCGGATCGTCTCCGGCATTCAGACCTGCCCCAGGAATGCGAGCCGCAGCCGCCGCGCCGCTCGCGAATCGCAGGACTTTACCCCCGTCACGAGTCAGGCCGAAAGAGTCCAGATCGTGAACGCAACATGCCCACTCATTATTCCGTGTTCGCGGCCCGAAGCCGCGTCCCGGAATGGCCAATGAAAACGTTATTTCAGCGCGGCGGCCCGCCTCGCCATGTCCTCGACGCTGATGCGGGCGAGCGCGACGGAAAACGTGCGCTCGGCTTCGGCCAGCGCCGGCTTCACCACCTCGCTCGGCCAGCGCGGAGCAGGCAGCGGCGGATTTCTTCGTGCCTCGTCGACTTCCACGCGACGCCAGCGCCTTGGCTGAGACCGGCCGGTTGCGGCGTTGATCGCCACGTCGATCACGGCGGTAATGGCGAGAATGCCCTTGCGGGACACCAGCGGCATGTGAGTTGGCACCAGCGCAACTAATTTCAATGGTAATAGGCTACAGTCGGGCATCCGTCTAGCCGAAGCCGCCGTGGTGAACGGGGAAGCGGCGAAGGCAGTTGGCACACAGGAATCCGGCGGGCCTGGGGAGGACGTCAGAACCTGACCGCGAGCCCGATGCTCAGCAGGGCGCCGAAGGCGAGCTGGAGCCGCCCGGTCATGCCGAGCGCGGCGATCAGCGCCGGGCCTGCCGCCCCCGCCCGCACGGACCGGATGGGGGCCAGCGCGAGCGGCAGCGCGGCCAGGGTGAGCAGGGTAAGCGGCCGGGCCGGGGCCATGGCCACGGCCGCGGCGAACGGAACGGCCACGGTGGCGATGTACAGCGTCCGGGTCCGGTTGTCGCCGAGGATGACCGCGAGCGTCCGCTTGCCGGTCACGGAGTCGGTCGGGATGTCGCGCAGGTTGTTGATCACCAGGAGCGCGCAGGCGAGCAGCCCGACGGGAACGGCGGCCGCCACGGCCAGCCAGGTCAGGCTGCGCATCTCGACGATGGCGGTGCCCGCCACGGCCGCCAGGCCGAAGAAGGCGAACACCGCGACCTCGCCCAGGCGCGGTAGCCATACGGCCGGTGGTCACCGGTGTAGGTCCACAGCAATACGCAACTGCGCCCAGAGCAGCACC
>CAVPUU010000058.1:0-105952 GCA_963709015.1 uncultured Alphaproteobacteria bacterium
AACAAGTTGACCTACATCGTTGTTGCCACTACACGGCCGGAGACCATGCCGGCCGATATTGCGGCAGCGGTGTATCCTGATGATGAGCGCTACAAAGCGTTGGTCGGCAAGAACGTGATCCTGCCTTTGGTCGGCCGCAAGATTCCGATCATTGCCGACGAATATTCCGATCCGGAGAAAGGCTCCGGCGCCGTGAAGATCACCCCGGCGCACGACTTCAACGATTTCGAGGTCGGGAAGCGGCACAAGCTTGCGCAGATCAATATCTTCAGCGTCGACGCCAAATTAAAACTTCAAGGCAATCAACAATTTCTGCCCACGTTCGCGGCGCTGGCGACACGGCGGAGACAAATGAACTTGCTCAATGGACGGTTGATACGCTTGACGGTGTTGATCGGTTCGTCGCGCGCAAGAAAATAGTTAAGCGTCTTGAGGAAAGAGGCTTAGTCGAAAAAATTGAGCCGCACTCACATGTGGTTCCGCATGGTGATCGATCAAACGTGGTGATCGAACCATTCCTGACTAACCAATGGTATGTTAACGCGAAGAAGCTAGCCGAGCCGGCGATTGCCGCCGTGCGAGGCGGCAAGACCAACTTCGTGCCGAAAAATTGGAAAACCACCTATTTCAACTGGATGGAAAACATTCAGCCATGGTGCATCTCGCGTCAGCTTTGGTGGGGACATCAAATTCCATGTTGGTATGGTCCAAAGTTTGTGCGCGCCGAAAAGAAATTTCGTCAATAGAGTGAAATCCGAGAAATTCCGTCGCGGACAGCGTAACTCAGGATGCTGCGGGCCTCGCGCTCGCGCACTACAAGCGTCCGGCCAAGATTATTCCTTCAAGTCCGGCAAGCGACATCGCGTTGATGAATCGCGCCGATGAAATGTTCAACGGTGGGGAAATTCCGCTTTGGCGTGATGAGGACGTGCTCGAACCTGGTTCTCTTCGGCGCTGTGGCCATTCTCGACGCTCGGCTGGCCGGATGAGACCAGGAGGTCAAGCGCTTCTACCCGACCCGGCGCTGGTCACCGGCTTCGACATCATCTTCTTCTGGGTCGCCCGCATGATGATGATGGGCCTTCATTTCATGAAGGACGAAAGGGTACGCCCGTTCCGCGACGTCTACATCCACCGCCTGGTGCGCGACGCCCACGGGCGCCAAGATGTCGAAGTCGAAGGGCAACGTGGTCGATCCGCTCGGCGTCATCGATGAGTTCGGCGCCGACGCGCTGCGCTTCACGCTGGCGCGCAACGTCGCGCCCGGCCACGACATCGGCTGTCGGCCGCAGGACGTCGAGAACAACCGCAATTTCGCGACCAAGCTGTGGAACGCCGCGCGCTTCGTCGAATTCAACGGGCGCGCGCGTCAAGGGTTTCGATCCGAAATCCGCGAAGGAAACGCTCAACCGCTGGATCGCGCACGAGACGGCGAAAGCGGCTGCCGAAATCACGCAGGCGATCGAAACCTACGCCTTCAGCGAAGCCGCAGGCGCGGCTTACCGCTTCGTCTGGAACGTCTATTGCGACTGGTATGTCGAACTGGTCGAAGCCGCTGCTGACCGGCCCCGACGGCGCGGCCAAGGACGAGACGCGCGCCATAGCCGCCTGGGCGCTCGATGAAATCCTCAAACTGCTGCACCCGTTCATGCCGTTCATCACCGAGGAATTGTGGGCGGTGATGGCCGAGCAGGGACCAAAGCGCGCGGCGCTGCTGGCGCTCAGCGAATGGCCGACGCTTGAGGGCCTTGCCGACGACAAAGCCGAGGCGGAAATCGGCTGGGTGATCGATCTGGTCACCGCCATCCGCTCGGTGCGCGCCGAAATGAACATCACCGCCGCGAATTCCATTGGTGCTCGCCGGAGCGTCGCCGAGACGCAGGCGCGCGCCGAGCGCTGGGCCGAATTCATCAAGCGGCTGGCGCGCATCGCGGAGATTTCGTCGGCCGCTTCGGCGCCACAGGGCTCGGTGCAGCTTGTGGTCCGCGGCGAGGTGGCAGCGCTGCCGCTCAAGGGCGTGATCGATCTCGCCGCCGAGCGCGCGCGTCTTGCGAAGGAAATGGCCAAGGCCGGCGCCGACATCGCCCGCGTCGACGCCAAACTCGGCAACGCCAATTTCGTCGCGCGCGCGCCGGAAGAAGTGGTCGAGGAAGAAAAAGACAAGCGCGAGGAGGCGGTTGGCCGCAAGGCCAAGATCGCCGAGGCGCTCGAGCGGCTGAAGGGGGCGGAGTGACTTTATCCCTCCCCGCTTGCGGGGGAGGGTGGTCGGCACACGCCGCGCGATCAGCGGAACGGCTTGCTCAAAAACCGCGAGCCCTTCAGCCCGAAACGCCACGGCTTCTCGGCCGCCTTGCTGATCCCGATGCGCGCGCCGATAGCGATTTCCGGCGTCTCTTTCCGGGCGCGCAATTCGAACGGAGCCCGGTCCAGCGCCAGTCCGTTGTGGCGGCGGGTGACGCCAAGCGCCTCGCACAATTTGCCCGGCCCGGAACACAGCGCCCGCTCGTCGGGCAACCCGCGCCTTCGCCGCATTGCAGCAATTCCAGCGACCGGCTCCAGCGCACGGATCAGGACCGCGCTGGCGCTGCCTGCTTCTTCGCAGACGAAGTTGAGGCACCAGTGGATGCCGTAGGAGCGATAGACATAGGCCACGCCGGGCGGGCCGAACATGACGGCGTTGCGCTCGGTCCGGCCGATATAGGAATGCGCGGCCGGGTCCGTGTGGTGATAGGCCTCGACTTCCACGATCCGTCCGCCGACGCCGTTAACCAGCAAAGTGGCTCCGATAAGCTCGGGTGCGACATCGAGTACCGGCCGGTCGAAAAAGCTGCGCCGCAGCTTGGGGGGTAGGGGCATTTTTGGAGGTGTGGGCTGTGGCTAAGCTGCAACACGTTTAGAACATTTAAGCCATCGGCCCCCATCATCCCCGCAGCGCCGCGATTTGGCCATACCCTTCCATGACATCGAAGGACGCCGGGCGGCGGTCTCAAACCGTTGCAGGGCTTTAAAGTTTTACCGCGGGGCCGGGGGGCCTCGGAACAGGCCGGGATAGTCCGGCGTCAATAATTGGGGCTGGGGGGCACGGCAAAGTTATGGACGCCAAGAGTAATCTGAAGAGTAGACTGCCGAGCCGGCACGCCACCGAGGGGCCGGACCGCGCCCCGCACCGCGCGTTCTATTACGCGATGGGGCTGTCCGCCGAGCAGATTCACCAGCCCTTCGTCGGCGTTGCCACCTGTTGGAACGAGGCCGCGCCTTGCAATATCGCCCTGATGCGCCAGGCGCAGGCGGTCAAAAAGGGCGTCGCCTCGGTCGGCGCCACCCCGCGCGAATTCTGTACCATCACCGTTACCGACGGCATCGCCATGGGCCATGCCGGCATGAAGGCCTCGTTGCCCTCGCGCGAGGTGATCGCGGATTTGGTCGAGCTCACCGTGCGCGGCCACGCCTATGACGCGCTGATCGGTGTCGCAGGCTGCGACAAGTCGCAGCCCGGCATGATGATGGCCATGTGTCGGCTCAACGTGCCTTCGATTTATATTTATGGCGGCTCGATCCTGCCCGGCAAGTTCAAGGGCAAGGAAGTCACCATCCAGGACGTCTACGAGGCGGTGGGCAAGCATTCGGTCGGGCAGATGTCCGACGAGGATCTCGACACGCTCGAGCAGAACGCCTGTCCTTCCGCCGGCGCTTGCGGCGCGCAATTCACCGCCAACACCATGGCGACTGTCTCCGAGGCGATCGGTCTCGCGCTGCCCTATTCGGCCGGCGCGCCCGCACCTTACGAGATGCGCGACAAATTCTGCACACTCGCCGGCGAGATGATCATGGACCTGATCGTCAAGAACATCCGCCCGCGCGACATCGTCACCCGCAAGGCGCTGGAAAACGCCGCCGCCGTCGTCGCCGCCACCGGCGGCTCGACCAATGCGGCGCTGCATTTGCCGGCGATCGCGCATGAATGCGGCATCGAATTCACTTTGTTCGACGTTGCCGAAATCTTCAAAAAGACACCCTATATCGCAGACTTGAAACCAGGCGGCCGTTATGTCGCCAAAGATATGTTCGAAGCTGGCGGCGTGCCGAACTTGATGAAGACACTGCTCGATCACGGCTATCTGCACGGCGACTGCCTGACCGTTACCGGCCGCACCATGGCCGAAAACCTCAAAAGCGTGAAATGGAACGCGGATCAGGACGTTATGCGTCCGGCCGACAAGCCGCTGTCGCCGACCGGCGGCGTGGTGGGCCTGAAAGGCAATCTCGCGCCCGACGGCGCGATCGTTAAGGTCGCCGGCATGAGCGGCCTGAAATTCTCCGGGCCCGCGCGCTGCTTCGACACCGAAGAAGCCTGCTTCGAGGCTGTGAGGAAAAAGACCTACAAAGAAGGCGACGTTCTCGTGATCCGTTACGAAGGGCCGAAGGGTGGTCCCGGCATGCGCGAAATGCTCTCCACCACGGCCGCGCTCTACGGCCAGGGCATGGGCGCGAAAGTCGCGCTGATCACCGACGGCCGCTTTTCAGGCGCCACCCGCGGATTCTGCGTCGGCCACGTGGGCCCGGAAGCAGCCGTAGGCGGTCCGATTGCGCTCCTGCGCGACGGCGACATCGTCGAACTCGATGCCGAAAAGGGCACGCTCAACGTCAAGCTCTCCGCCGACGAGCTCGCCAAGCGCAAGGCGCAGTGGAAGCCGCGCGAGGGCGAATTCGGCTCGGGCTATTTGTGGAAATACACCCAGCAGGTGGGACCGGCCGTCAGCGGCGCGGTCACCCATCCGGGTGGGGCGGGCGAGAAGGCGTGTTATGCGGATAGCTGAGTTCCTGGTGCGCGTGGTGGTGGTGATCGGTGCCGGCCTGATGGCCGTGCCGGCCAATATGCCGGCCATGGCGTTCGACGGCACCAAGTCGACCGACGCTATGGCGGCGGCACCGCCACTGACGGCGATGGAGGCGTTCCGCTCCGGCGCGCACTGGCTCAAGGCTGGCGAGAAGGCCAAGGCCGTCCACTCGCTCGAATATGCCGCCGAAAAGGGCCACGCGCTGGCACAGTGGAAGCTCGGGCGCATGTATGCCGAGGGCGACGGCGTGGTGCAGGACGACCTCAAGGCATTCCAGTATTTCCGCGGCATTGCCGACAGCCATGCCGAGGACAACCCGGACGTTCCGCAGTCGCGCTTTGTCGCCAACGCCTTCGTCGCGCTCGGCCATTATTATCTCGGCGGCATCCCGAAGACCGCGATCAAGCGCGATCCCGACCGCGCGCGCGAAATGTTCGCCTACGCCGCCTCGTATTTCCACGACTTCGAGGCGCAGTATTATCTGGCCCGGCTCTACCTCGATGGCATCGGCGCGCCGCACGATCCGCGCCAGGCCGCGCGCTGGTTCGGCCTCTCCGCGCAGAAGGGGCAATGCCAGGCGCAGGCGATGCTGGGCGCCATGCTGTTTGCCGGCGACCACGTGCCGCGCCAGGCGGCGCGCGGGCTGATGTGGCTCACGCTTGCCAAGGACAATGCCAAGGTCGGCGCCGCCACCGATCAGGAATGGATCAACCGGCTTTACGACAGCGCGTTCCAGCAGGCGAGCGAAGACGACCGCGCCTTGGCACTGGTCTATCTCAAGCGCTGGCTGGAGACGCGGCGCGAGTGACGTTCCGTTCGTCCCCGCGACCCGTTCCGGTCGATGCCGGCGTAGACCGGCCGGTCAGCGCCGTTGCGGTTTTCGCTATCGCGGCACTCAGGTGGATCACCCGCATAAGCTGAGCATGACAATCAATTTATTTTCGTCTGGCCTGCTCCCGCACGTCGGACGGCGTGTTGTCGAAGCGACGGCGGAATGTGCGATTGAAATAGGAGAGATTGGCAAATCCTGAATCATAAGCGATAGCGCTGATGGCGTGATCGGCATACCGCGAATTGATGAGCAGGCGATGCGCATGTGCGAGGCGCTGTTCGAGCAAATATTCCGAGAAGGTCGTGCCTTCCGCCTCGAATAGCATCTGCACGTAGCGGGCGGTCAGCCGGTGGCGATCGGCGATATCCGTAACGGAGAGCCGTTCGTCCGAAAGTCTGGCGACGATGGTGGCCTTGATCGCATCAAGTCGCGCGGCCCTGAGCCCGCGGTTCTGCGCGAGCTCAGTCGCATCTGGGGTTGCGCCGAGCGCCAACGCCACAAGATCGTATACATGCGTGATGAAGGCGCGCCGTATCCTTGGATCGGTGAAAGTGAAACTGACGTCCGCCGCTGACAGGTAGCTCGTTAAGAGCCGCAATGGCTCCATGTCTTTGCGCAACTGCCGGGCGGCGGCGGCCTCCGGATCTTTCACCATCGCCGAGATCACCTTTCGCGGCACGGCAACAGTGACGAGTTTTGCCGAACCTGGAACGCTGAACTGCGACGGTTCCGCGGCCAGCAACATCTGGCCTTCGTGAAGGCCGAGCCGCATTTCGCGGCCGAACTGAGACGAGAAAGCAACACCGCCGGTATTGACGGTCAGAAAGAGATCGTCATTGCCGTCGCGAACCTGCTGTTGCGCTCGTGTCGCGCGGAAACCCATAGCTGTAGAAGAGATGAGCGAAAGCCCATTTAGGTTTCGGAAGATCGTTTCATGAAAAAAGCGGGCATTTGGAAGGACTTCGAACTCTGCTTTGACGATGCGGCGCCCGAACACCTCGCGCCAGATCGCTATACGATCGCGTTCGGGCAATGCGTCGGTCGAGAAGTGCATCAATTCAGGTGAAGCGATCTTGCTCATCGGTCAACCCCGCCGTGAGGTATACCAGGAATTTTTGTGACCTCCGCGCAACAGGGTAAGTGAATTCCGCGTATATTTCGCTTTTGTATCACCCCGACTTCGTACCAGTACTAGCGACTTCGCTTGCGTATAAGCGCAAACATTGGCCCCGCCCTAGTCTGCCGCCGTGCCGGAATCGCCGGCCGCTCGGGGGCGTCCACAATGAACAGAGGTTTCGTAGCGGGTCTTGCTGCCATTGCGCTTTGTAGTGTGCCAGCATTCGCCGCCGACATGCCAACGAAGGCGCCGCCCGCGGTGCAAGCGGCTTTTGATTGGAGCGGATTCTATATCGGCGGCAACGGCGGTTATGCCTGGGGACATTCAAAGGGAATTGGTGCCGCCGCATCCTTGGCCCCCAATTCCGGCCCGCCCTACGACTTCTCTACCGATGGCGGCTTCGGCGGCGGATTTGCCGGTGCTCAGAAACAATGGGGCCAACTCGTCGTCGGCATCGAAGCGGACTGGCAGGGTGCCAGCCTCACCGGAAATGGCCCTCCGACATTGGTCGGCATTACGTCGTATACGGTCTCGACAAAAGTAAAGTCTTACAATTCGGTCCGGGGTCGGCTCGGCTTTGCGACTGACAAGTGGCTGCTGTTCGTAACTGGAGGCTGGGCGTCGGCGCGCTGGTCGACGTCTTATGCGTTCACGGGCGGGGGCCCGTTCGTCACGAACAATGCCAGCAAGGACGGCTGGACGGCGGGTGCAGGCGTCAACTACGCGCTGATCAACAATTTATTCCTGACCTTGGAATACAGGTACACGAGCCTCGGCGCTTCAACCTTTGTCGACGCCGGTGCCAATGCGGGCGAGATCGGAAACAAAGTAAATATCAGCGATGTCCGCGCCGGCGTTGGCCTCAAGTTCTGAGGAATATGGGGGCGCCATCATGAAAAAGATTCTATTCGCGGCTGTGTCAGCGGTTGCCTTCGTAGGGGCAACAGCATTCGCCGCCGACATGCCAACGAAGGCGCCAACACCGACGGCTCTGTCTTGGACAGGTTTTTATCTCGGCGCTGGCGGCGGCTATGGATCGTGGGTCGATCCAACGTCATCAGTGGTCGGGTTTGTTCGCGGCAGCCCGAGACCGTATGACCTCCTGGCCGCGGGGGGCAAAGGCGGTTTTGCAACGGTCATTCTGGGTTACGACTACCAGTTCGCCGATCGCTGGGTGGCCGGCGCTTACGTCGATTTCGATCTCGCCGCGATCGATGGCACCATTCAAGACATGTTCAATGAGGAGACCGGAACAAGAAGCCTCCGGAACGCATGGTACGGCGGCGCGCGGCTCGGCTATCTGCTTATGCCCAGTTCGCTGCTCTATGCCACAGGCGGCTATACCCGAGCGCATTTTTCCAGCACTACGCTCAACGGGTCCGTTCCGCCGTTTGTCCAAGGTCTTGATTCAATCCCCGCCAATTCATCCGGCGGCTGGTATGTCGGCGCTGGTATCGAAACGCAAATCGCACAAGGCTGGTCAATTCGCGGCGAATATCGGTACGCGGATTACGGGACCGCTTACTTCACGGAAGTGAATAGCGGCGCAAACGTTTCGTTGCACCCCATCGTTCAAACGTTCCGCGTCGATCTTGCTTACAAGTACGGCCAGCGAAATGTGCCGGTCGCGCGAGCCGCTCCACTCACATCATGGACAGGATTCTATGTTGGCGGCGGCGGCGGCTACGGATCATGGGAAGATCGGCACACCTCCTTGTTTTTTGGCGGAGTATTAAACTCAACCGATATTCCGGCGGCCGGAAAGGGCGGATTCCTCTCGCTCATTATCGGCTATGACTATCGGTTCGCCGATCGCGTCGTCGCCGGCGCTTACACGGACTATGATTTTGCCCACATCAGGGGATACATTAACGACCGGAACCTGACGACCTCCACGCCCTTCACCGAAAAAGACGCATGGTTTGCGGGCGGACGGCTCGGTTATCTGGTGATGCCGTCTACTTTGGCGTATGTCGCGGGCGGTTATACGCAGTCCCGCTTCTCCGCCGGCATGACTGTCCTCGCATTTGATGGTGATCCAGCTCCCGCAGAACAGCTGCCGGGAAGTAACTTCCACGGGTGGTTTCTCGGAGGCGGACTGGAGACGGCGATCGATCGTACCTGGTCGGTGCGGGGAGAGTACCGCTACGCTGATTATGGCCGCACGATCCTGCCCGAGGCAGCAACCGGTGGTACAATTACCTTGCACCCGACCGCGCAAACATTTCGCCTCGACCTGATCTACAGGTTCAGCTCTCGCTAGTCAGCGCTTCTCGATTGCAAGATCGATCCAGACCGGCACGTGATCGGACGGCTTGTCCCACGAGCGCACATGGCGGTCGATGCCGGCATCGACCAGCCGGTCGGCGGCCTGCGGCGATAGCAGCAAATGGTCGATGCGGATGCCGTCGTCCTTCGCCCAGGCGCCGGCCTGATAATCCCAGAAGGTGTATAGATCGCGCGCGTCACTGACCGCGCGGATGGCGTCGGTGAGCCCGAGATTGATCAGCGCGCGGAATTTCTCCCGGGTCTGCGGCAGGAACAGCGCGTCATTCTTCCAAGCCTCGGGACGGCGGGCGTCGGCGGGCGTCGGGATGACGTTGTAATCGCCTGCCAGCAGCAGCGGCTCCTCCAGCTTCAGCCGTTCATGTGAAAAAGCAATAAGCCTGTCCATCCATTTGAGTTTATAAGTATATTTTTCCGTGTCGGGCGGATTGCCATTGGGCAGATAGAGGCTCACCACGCGCAGCACCCCGGCTGCGGTCGAGACCAGCGCTTCGAGAAAACGGGCCTGCACGTCGCCCTGGTCGCCAATCAGCCCGGGCGCCACCTCGTCGAACGGCAGCTTTGAGAGCAGAGCCACGCCGTTGAAGGCCTTCTGGCCATGCACCGCGACGTTGTAGCCGAGGCTCTCGAACGCCTCCCGTGGGAAGGCCTCATCCACACACTTGATTTCCTGAAGGCAGACGATGTCGGGCGCGCTTTCCTTGAGCCAGGCCAGCATATTGTCCAGCCGCTGACGGATCGAATTAACGTTCCAGGTGGCGATGCGCATGCGCGGCTCCGGCGGGGCAGACCCGAATAAAACCAGTGTTTTGCGTGTTTACCAGTGAGCGCAGGGATATGCACCGAGCGCCGTTTATATGCTAGAAGGCGGCCAACGCGGCCCCCTTTAATGTGGTTAAAACAAAAGTTCCGCGGAATTAGGGAGCGCCTGGACAGGGCCTTAACAGTCCAGGCCGACATTTGCCGATGACGAAGCGAAAGTGGCTATTTGGGGTGGCGGCGCTCGCCCTGATTGGCATCGTCTTGCTTATGCGCGGTACGTGGACCAGCGACGGCGCCGCCGCGCGCTCGCAAGGCGGGGCCCGCGTGGCGCCGGTCGAAGTCGCGACCGCCGAGCGCAAGAAAGTGCCGGTGCGCGTCGAATCGCTCGGCAACGTCACCCCGATCGCCAGCGTTGCCCTCAAGGCGCGCGTCGATACCAATATCGTGGCCGTCCATTTCCGCGACGGCGCCGAAGTGAAAAAGGGCGATCTGCTGTTCACCCTCGATGGCCGCGCCATCGAAGCGCAAATCGCGCAGACCGAAGGCATGGTCGCCCGCGATAAGGCGCAACTCGCCGGCGCCGAGCGCGACGTCGCGCGCTATACCGATCTGGTCGCCAAGGGCGCCACGCCGGTGGTCAATCTCGACAATGCCAAGACCCAGGCCGACGTTTACCGCGCCGCCATCAAATCCGATGAAGGCTTGCTTGAGAATCTGAAAGTACAGTTGGGATATTGCACCGTCACGGCGCCGATTGACGGCCGCATCAGCGCCGCCGCAGTCAAGATCGGCAATTTCGTGCGGCAGGCCGATACGGCACCGATGGCGATCATCAACCAGATGGCGCCGGTTTATGTGACCTTCACGGTACCGCAGAAGGTTCTGCCCGAAATCCGCCATGCGCTGGCGGCGGAAACCGCCACCATCGAAGCGGTGATTCCGGGCGAGCAAAAACACGCCACTGGCCAGGTGACGATGATCGAGAATACCATCGACCCGGCGACGGGCATGGCGACCATCCGCGCCACCATGCCCAACAAAGACGAAGTGCTTTGGCCCGGCACGCTGGTGACCACCGAATTGACGTTGCGGGAAGAAGAGGCCGTGGCCGTTCCCACCGCCGCAATTCAGGTGAGCCAAACCGGCAATTTCGTGTTCGTGATCAATGACGGCGTCGCCAAAGTTCAGCCGGTGAAAGTCGAGCGCGCCGTCGGTAATGTCACAGTGATTGCCTCCGGCCTGTCGGGCGGCGAAACGGTCGTCACCGACGGCCAATTGCTGCTGTCAAACGGTACGCGCGTGAATGTGCGCACGGCAAAGACCGCCGGCAGCTGAACTATGAATATTTCGGAAACCTGCATTCGCCGGCCGGTGTTGACGACGCTGATGACGGCGTCGCTGATCGTGTTCGGCGCTTTCGCCTACCGGCTGCTGCCGGTGGCGGCGCTGCCGGCGGTGGATTTCCCGACCATCCAGATCACCGCGCTGTTGCCCGGCGCCAGCCCCGAAACAATGGCGTCATCCGTTGCTTCGCCGATCGAGCGTCAACTCTCCACGATCGCCGGCATCTCCACGATGAATTCGTCGTCGTCGCTCGGCCAATCGCAGATCACCATCCAGTTTGACCTCGGCCGAAACATCGACGGCGCGGCGCTCGACGTGCAGACCGCGCTCGCTACGGCCGCGCGGCGGCTGCCGGTCGAAATGACCACGCCGCCGTACTTCCGCAAGGTCAATCCGGGCGACTTTCCGGTGCTCTATTTGAGCTTGCGGTCCGATACCATCCCGCTGTCGACGGTGGACGACTATGCCGAGACGCTTCTGGCACCGCAGATATCGCAGATGCCGGGCATCGCCCAGGTGCTGGTCTACGGCGCGCAGAAATTCGCGGTGCGGGTGCAGGTTAATCCGGTTGAGGCGGCGGCGCGCAATATAGCCCTATCCGACGTCGGCAGCGTCGTGGCCAAGGCCAATTCCAGCACGCCGGTCGGCACCCTGACCGGCAGCGACCGGAATGTGACGCTGCTCGCCACCGGCGCGATCGAACACGCGGCGGATTATCGTGACGTCGTCGTCGCGTATCGCAACGGCGCGCCGGTCAAGCTCAATCAGATCGCGCGCGTGATCGACAGCGTCGAAAACGATCAGGTTGCGACCTGGTTTAACGACGCCCGCGCCATTGTGCTGGCGATTCAGCGCCAGCCCGACGCCAATACCGTCGACGTGGTGGACCGAGTGCGCAACGCGCTGCCGGCCATGCGCGCCCAGGTGCCGCCGTCGGTGCAGATGCAGCCGCTGTTCGACCGCTCGACCTCGATCCGCAACGCGGTCGTCGACGTGCAGGAAACCTTAATGATCGCGGTTTCGCTGGTGATCATGGTGATCTTCCTGTTCCTGCGCAAAGTCTCCGCGACGATCATTCCGGCGCTGGCAGTGCCGGTGTCGCTGATCGGCACCTGCGCGGCGATGTACGCCTTCGGTTTCTCCATCAACAATATGACGCTGCTGGCGCTCACGCTATCGGTAGGCTTTGTGGTCGACGACGCCATCGTCATGCTTGAGAACATCGTGCGCCACATCGAAGGCGGCATGCGCCCGTTTGAGGCCGCGCTGAAAGGCTCGCGCGAAATCGGCTTCACCATCGTATCGATCACCTTTTCGCTGATCGCCGTGTTCATCCCGGTGCTGCTGATGGGCGGCATGGTGGGCCGCGTATTCCGCGAGTTCGCGGTGTCGATCGCGGTGGCGATCATCGTCTCCGGCTTCGTTTCGCTGACGCTGACCCCCATGCTGTGCGCGCGCGTGCTCAAGAGCCATCACCCCGGCGAAGTGGAGAAACAGAATTTCGTGCTGCGCGCATTCGAGCGCCTGTTCGAGACGATGCTCAACGGCTATCAGTGGTCGCTCGACAAGGTGCTGCGCTATAAATCGATCACGCTGATTTTCACGCTGGCCACCATCGGCGCTACGATCTGGCTCTACATCGTCGTACCGAAGGGTTTCTTCCCGATTGAAGATACCGGTTACGTGCTCGGGATAACCGAGGGCAATACAGATATCGGATTTGGCGCGATGACCGAGCGCCAGCGCAAGGTCGCCGACATCATCCGCGCGGACCCGGCGGTGGACTACGTCAACTCGACCGTCGGCGCCGGCGGTCCGAATTCCCTTCCGAACAGCGGCCGCATGCTGGTCGCGCTCAAGCCGCAAAAGACACGCGACAAGCTCGGCGTCGTGCTGGCTCGGTTGAAGCGCGAATTGAACGTCGTCACCGGGATGGAGATATTTTTCCAGCCGATTCAGAACATCAATCTCGGCGGCAAGCTGGCCAAGAGCGCGTATCAATACACGCTGCAATCCAACGACACGGCGACGCTCTACCGGCTGGCGCCGGAGTTGCGCGACCGTATTTCCAAGATCCCCGGCCTGCTCGATGTCACGACCGACCTCTACATAAAGAATCCGCAAATCAGCATCGATGTCGATCGCGAAAAGTCGGCCGTCTACGGCGTGAGCGTCGATCAGGTTCGGCAAGAACTCTACAACGCGTTCGGGACGCGGCAGGTCGCCACCATCTATACGCCGGCGAACGACTACCAGGTCATTCTGGAAACCTTGCCGGAGTACCGCGCCAAGCCGAACGATCTCAACCGCCTCTATCTCAAGACGACGAACGGCACCACGGTTCCGCTCTCGGCGGTGACGCGTTTTGTGCCGTCGGTCGGGCCGTTGCAGGTCAATCACCAGGGCCAGCAGCCGGCGGTGACGATCTCGTTCAACCTCGGGCCCGGCTTCTCGCTCGGCCAGGCGGTCGATGCGATCCAGAATTTGGAGCGCGAAGAGCGCTTGCCGGCCACTATCACGACCGGTTTCCAGGGCACCGCGCAGGTGTTCCAGGATTTATTGCGTGGACAGGGCATCTTGATTTTGGCCGCGATCTTCGCGGCCTATGTGGTGCTCGGAATCTTGTATGAAAGTTTTATCCATCCGATCACCATCATATCCGGCCTGCCGTCTGCCGGCATCGGCGCGATCCTGACCTTGATGCTGTTCAGGATGGATCTGTCGGTGATCGCCATGATCGGCATCGTGATGCTGGTCGGCATCGTGAAGAAGAACGCCATCATGATGATCGACTTCGCGATTGAGCGCCGCCGCGTCGGCCTTTCCGCGGAAGCGGCGATCCGCGAAGCCGCGACCTTGCGCTTCCGCCCGATCATGATGACGACCTTCGCCGCCATCTTCGGTTCGCTGCCGATCGCGTTCGGCACCGGATCGGGCGCCGAACTGCGTCAGCCGCTCGGCGTCGCGGTGGTCGGTGGCCTGTGCTTGTCGCAGCTGCTCACGCTCTACATTACGCCGGTGATTTATCTCTACCTCGATCGGGTCGACCGCCTGATCAAGCGCCGGCTCGAGCCGCGGCTGGAAGAAGTGGCGGAAGCGCCGCCCGCGGTGGCGGCGGAGTGAAGCCTTGCTCCAACGGTCCGGGCCGTGCATCCTTCGAGGCTCGCGTGCTACGCACACTCGCACCTCAGGATGACGGATTGAGTTGATCCGGCCGAAAAATCTAAAGCGCGAAGCTGGTGCCGCAGCCGCAGGATGCGGTAGCCTTCGGGTTCTTCACCTTGAACGAGGCGCCGATCAGGTCGTCGACGAAGTCGATCTCCGATCCGGCCATGTAATTGACCGAGACCGGATCGATCAGCACGACCGCGTCTTCGCGCGCAATGACGATGTCATCGTCGGCCTTGGCGTGCTCGACGCCGAACTTGTACTGGAAGCCTGAGCAACCGCCGCCTTCCACGGAGACGCGCAGCATCGAGCCTTCCGGCTCCCCCTTGAGGATCTCGCCGATCCGCCGTGCCGCGCGTTCGCTGACCGTGACGTTTAAGCCCATTCGTTCACCCTTGCGGCCCAGATGCTATTGGCAAGCGGCCTTCTGAATAGTTAAGTGCGCCGACCAGCGAGGTCAATGCGGCATGGCGATCGAAACCGGGCGCGGGCGGGCCGCTTATGCCGCCGATCCGGCCCACAGCCGGGGCCGGCGTTATGCCGAGCCGACGAGCCCGACCCGCAATGCCTTCCGGCGCGATTGCGACAGGATCATCCACTCCAGCGCATTCCGGCGGCTGGCGCACAAGACGCAAGTTTTCGTCTATCACGAGGGCGATCATTACCGCACACGGCTCACTCACACGCTGGAAGTTGCCCAGATCGCCCGCTCGCTGGCGCGTGCGCTCGGCCTCGACGAGGACCTCGCCGAAGCGCTGGCGCTGGCGCACGACCTCGGCCACCCGCCATTCGGCCATGCCGGTGAGCGCGCGCTCGACGAGGCGCTCGGTCGCTTCGGCGGCTTCGATCACAACGCGCAGGCGCTGCGCATCGTCACCGAGCTCGAGCGCCGTTATGCCGCTTTCGACGGACTCAACCTCACGTGGGAAACGCTGGAGGGCCTGGTCAAGCACAACGGCCCGCTCACCGGTCGCGACGGCAACGCAGTTGGTCGCCATCGTGAGCATGGGGTAGCGGCCGCGATCCTGGCGTACAATAGGATTCAAGATCTGGAACTATGGTCGCAGCCGAGCGCGGAAGCGCAAGCAGCGGCGCTGTCCGACGATATCGCCTATGACGCCCACGACATCGACGACGGCTTGCGCGCCGATCTGTTCACGCTCGACGATATCGCCACCGTGCCGATCATCGGCGACATCGTCGCCGAAATTGACGCGCAATTTCCCGGTCTTGAACCGGCGCGCCGCGCGCACGAAACCGTACGCGGCCTGATCACCCGCATGATCGAGGATGTCATTGCCGAGACCAGCCGCCGCGTTGATGCGCACAAGCCCTCGGCGGTCGAGGTGCGCCACGCCGCGGGGCCGCTAATTGCATTTTCGTCGGCCATGCAAAAGGCTGACGCCGCCATCAAGGGCTTTCTCTATCCGCGCATGTACCGGCACGAGCGGGTGATGCGCGTGATGGAGGAAGCTGAAAACGTCGTGCGCGACCTGTTCGCACATTATGTGGCGGTGCCAGCCGAGCTACCGGCGGAATGGGCGCACGCGGCCGCGCTTACCGATGCGCGCGCGCGCACCCGCCACATCGCCGACTACATTGCCGGCATGACCGACCGCTACGCGCTGGTCGAACACGCCAGATACTTCAAAACGACGCCGGAATTGCGCTAGCCGGGCGGGTTCCAACGCCGGAACGATCCCGGGAAAGCCGCGTTCCATCCTGCAAGGGCGATCCGACGCGGTCGATCGCGCACCTTGGAGGATATCGACATGAACAGAAGAGCCGCGGTCTTGCTCGGCGGCGTTGCCGCCTTGTTGACCTTGAACACAGCGCAGGCCGCACCGGCGGCGCCCATTCCGGCAGCCACGCCGTCCGCGCAGTCTTATGCCGACCTGCTTCAGCCGGTCCCCGATGCGGTCATGGCTTTGCAAGCCGATGATGCGGCACGCGTGCAGGCGCCCGCCCGCCTGGAACTTGCGCAGTTCCGTGGCCATCACCATCATCATCATGGCTTTTTCGGCGGCGGTCCCCGCTTCGGGTTTGGCTTCTGGGGCGGGCCCTATGCCGCGGAACCGTATTACGACGACGGCTATGGCTACGGCCCGCCAGTGGTCTACGCCGCGCCGGCCCCGGGCGGTCCTGATGTCGCCTACTGCATGCGCCGCTTCCGGTCCTACGATCCGAACAGCGGCACGTATCTCGGGTTCGACGGCAACCGGCATCCGTGCCCGTGACAAGCTGACAGCCTAGATTCCAAACGATCCCCTTGGGCGGTCCGGCGCGGCAACGCGCCGCGCCTGCCTTGCGGGCAAGGCCCGCGGCCTAATATCCTGCCGGCGGCATGGCGCGTTTGGCCGGGAAAGTTGCGTTTATCACGGGTGGCGGCGGCGGCATCGGTCGCGCCACCATGCAGCGCTTTGTCGAAGAGGGCGCCAAGGTCGTCATCGCCGAGATCGACGCGAAGACCGGCGCGGCGGCAGCAGGGTCCGCCCGCGCGCGCGCCGGGAATTCCGGCGGCGACGCTCATTTCGTTCAGTGCAATGTCAGCGAGCGCGCAAGCGTCGAAGCCGCCCTGGCCGAGACAATCGGGCGCTTCGGCAAGCTCGACATTCTGCACAACAATGCCGGCGGCTCCTCGCCCGACGACGGGCCAGTCACCGAGGTCAGCGAGGAAGAATTCTGGCGCACGATGACGCTCGACGTGTTCGGCACCTTCCTGTGCTCGAAGCTCGGCATCCCGCACCTCATCGCTGCCGGCGGCGGCTCGATCATCAACATGTCGTCGATCGTCGCCTTGCGCGCGCTGCCAGGCCGCGATTGCTACACCGCCGCCAAGGGCGCCATCGCCGCAATGACGCGGTCGATGGCGGTGGAATACGCGCCGCACAAAATTCGTGTGAACGCCATCGCGCCCGGCGTCGTGCTCACCGACCGCGTCAAGAAGCTGATGGAAAGCGCCAAGGACATCACCAAGCTTGCCTCGACCCATCTGCTCGGCCTCGGCCTGCCGATCCACATAGCCGATATGGCGGTGTATCTCGCTTCGGACGAGTCGGCGATTACGACCGGGCAGGTTTTATCGGTCGATAGCGGCGCGACGATCTGTTAGCGTGGTTTCCGCCGCCGGGTGTAGAAATGAATGCTGACCGCGAGGTCGATCTGTTGATCGCGGGGACGGGGCCGGCCGGAATGACGGCCGCGCTGGTAGCCTCGCTCGAAGGCCTCGATGTACTTTTGTGCGAGAAGTCGGATCAGGTCGGCGGCACCGGATCGACCTCCGCCGGGACGCTCTGGATTCCGGGCAATCATCAGAGCCGGGCCGCCGGCTTTTCCGACAGCGCCGAACAGGCCGACGCCTATCTGAGCGCGCTGATCGGGCAAGCGACCAACCGCGAACTGCGCGACGCCTATTTGCGGACCGGCCCGGCGGCGATCGATTATTTGTGCGCACACACAGATGTGCAGTTTCTTCCCTGCGGGCCGCACCCGGACTACCGCAGCAACATGCCGGGCGCCGCCGTCGCCGGCCGTGCGATCGTGCCCGTGCCGTTCGACGGCCGGCTGCTCGGCGGCGAATTCCGGCGCATTCGTCCGCCGATTCCGGAGTTCATGGTGTTCGGCGGCATGATGGTTGGCAAGGCGGATATCGCGCCGCTCATCGGGCGGTTCCGGTCGATCGGCAATTTCATCCATTCGGCGCGCTTGTTCGCCCGCTACCTGGCCGACCGCACGAAATATCCGCGTGGCACGCGGCTCACGATGGGCAATGCGCTCATCGGCCGGTTGTATTACAGCCTGCGTCGGCGCGGGGTGCCGATTTTGTTCGGCGCGTCGGTCGTCAACGTCATGGGCGACCGGCACGGTGTCGTTGGCGCGCGGCTGAGCGCCGGAGGAAAGGAAATCCAAGTCAAAGCCCGCAAGGGCGTCGTGCTGGCGACGGGCGGCTACGCGCATAACAAACGCTTTCGCGAAGCGTTCATGCCGCGGCCGGTTCCCGCGCATTCGATGAGCTACGAGGGCAACCACGGCGACGGCGTCGAAATCGCCCGGCGGCTGGGCGCGTCGATCGCGCCCGAACGCGGCACCGGCGGATTGTGGACGCCGGTGTCGATCACCAAGCGGGCGGACGGGAGCGAGGGCCTGTTTCCGCATCTCGTGCTTGACCGCGCCAAACCAGGACTGATCGCGGTGAACGCAGCGGGTCGCCGTTTCGTCAACGAGGCCGTTTCCTATCATGACTTCGCGCTGGCAATGTTCGAGAGCCACAAGACCGTGCCGACGATCCCGGCTTTTTTGATCTGCGATTCCGCCTTCATCAAAAAATACGGCTTGGGCGTCATCTATCCCGGACATTCCAATGTCGCCAAATTCGCCGACAGCGGTTATCTCGCGCGCGGCCGCACGCTCGACGAGCTTGCTGCCAAGATCGCGGTCGATCCCGCGCAACTGCAAAAGACCGTCGCGCGGCATAACGGCTTTGCCGAGACCGGCGTCGATATCGATTTCGGCAAAGGCGAAACCGAGCTCAACCGCTTCAACGGCGACACGACCCATCGGCCGAACCCGTGCATCGGGTCGCTTGCCGCGCCGCCGTTCTATGCGGTCGCGGTCTGGCCGGCCGACATCGCGGTGAGCACCGGTCTCACGACCGACGCCGATGCGCGCGTGCTGGACGCCGACGGGAGAGCCATTCCGGGCCTCTATGCCTGCGGCAACGACATGGCGTCGGTCATGGCGGGGAGCTATCCGGGGCCCGGCACTACTTTGGGGCCGGCGATTGTGTTCGCCTATCGGGCGGCGATGCACGCGCGCGGCGCGCAGGCGCGTCACGGACTGTCGAGCAGATAGACCAGCCCGAGCCGCGCATAGTGGAATTGCGCGTGGGCATCGACCGTGCCCGCGCCGAACGGGCCGAAATCGACTGCGATATCGTGCAGCGAGGCGGTGAAGGCATATTGATAATCGAAGCGCGCGAGCCAGTGGTTTGTGACCGCGGTTTCGATGCCGCCGCCCATGGCCAGCGCGTTCACACGTTGGCTTGAAATCGTGACGACGCCGCTGATGATCGAGGTGGTGCGGATGCCGGTGGTGACCCAGCCGGCGCTGCCGTAAATCATGGTCGCCGGCGTCAGCAGATAACCGACGCGGCCGCGCAGCGCCGCCGTCCAGTCGACTTGGAAATCGGCGGTGGAAAGGCCGGGCGCCACTTCGCCCTCCACGCCGAGCACCCAGCGTGGCGCAACGCGCCAGTCATAGCCGATCATCGCCGTCGGGAGCACGCCCGAAATGCCAACGCCGTCGATCGAATTGGGATTGCTGCCGGTGAACTCGACCTTGGCATTGGCGACGCCGGCCCCCAGCGCGGCTCCGGCATAGACGCCGTTCCATGACGGCGTGGCTGCCGGCGTCTGCCAGGGCGATGACGCGCCCGGCCCGAAATTATAGATCAAGGCGAGCCGCCCGACACCGATCGATGGCCTCGCCGCGATATCGCTACCGAAGAAGCCGTTGACGATCGGCGAGTTGAAGGCGCGGCTGTTGTAGAAGCTGTGCAGATATTCCAGGCGCGCGATCCAACCTGGCGCGACCACTGTCTCGATGCCGCCGCCGACCTGCGGGCCGTTGAACCACTGCGTGTCGTTGTCGGCGCCCAGGCCGGTAAAATCGAGCGCAAAGCTGAATTGCGACCACGACCAGCCGGCGGTGCCGTAGAGCAGCGTCTCCGGCGCAAGCAGATAACCGAAGCGCGCGCGCAGCGAATACGCCTGCTTCTGCGTAATCTTCATGTCAAACGAGTCGCCGAGGCTATCTTGCGCCGTATCGGTATGTGTGATGTTTCCCCAATTGGCGTCACCCTCGATGCCAATGAGAGTGCGCGGCATCACCATGTAGTTGTAGCCGGCGAGCAAACCGCCGGTGAAGCCGCGGCCGCCGAAGAAATCGGTGTCCAACGGCTCCGTCCCCAGCGACCCGCTGGCTTTGGCAACGCCGAAACCGTAGCCGGCGTGGGCGCCGACGTAAAAGCCTTGCCAGGAGAATGCGGGTGGGGGAGGCGGCGCGGCGGCAACCGGCCCGATACCGAGCGGGACCAGCGCCATCAAAACGCGGCCCGCTATGGCAGAACGCGTTGCGGCTTTCACGGCTGGTATCCCCCGGAACCGTTACCGCCTTCTGCGGTGCTTTGCCGTAACGGTTCGCCGAAAGAGTATCGGCGCCCTCGATGCAACGCAAGACGATCCAGATTTGCCCCCGTCGATCATGCCGCCGCCGGCGCGCAAAATTTTGACTCGCCACTTAAAATCCCTTACCCGCAGCCCCACCATGGCCGCCGCGCCCAAACACCTCTTCGCTAAAATGCTCGATCGCGTGCGCGCGGCATGCGCAAGCGTGCTCGGGCCGGGCGCGGACGCGTCGCGCGTGGTGGTCGAGCCGCCGCGGGACCCGACGCATGGCGATCTCGCGACCAATGCCGCCATGGTGCTGGCGAAAGACGCCGGGAAAAAGCCGCGCGAACTGGCCGACAAAATCGCCGAAGCGCTGCGTGGCGACGATCTTGTGGCCAAAGCCGAGGTGGCGGGCGCCGGTTTCATCAATCTCACTTTGAAGCCCCGGGTCTGGGGAGAGGAGTTGCGCGTCGTGCTGGCGGCGGGCAAGGATTACGGCCGCAGCGGCATCGGGCAGGGCGAGAAGATCAACGTCGAATATGTCTCGGCCAACCCGACCGGGCCGATGCATGTCGGGCACGGCCGCGGCGCGGTATTCGGCGATACGCTCGCCAACCTGCTGGCCTTCGCCGGCTACGAGGTGACGCGCGAATATTACATCAACGACGCCGGGGCGCAGGTCGACGTATTGGCGCGCTCGGCCTACCTGCGCTATCGCAAAGCTCTCGGCGAGGACATCGGGCCGATCCCGGAGGGACTTTATCCCGGCGACTATCTCGTGCCGGTCGGCGGCGCGTTAGCCGCCGAGCATGGCGCGGCGCTCAGCGCGCAACCGGAATCCGAATGGCTGCCGGTCGTGCGCGCCAAGGCCATAGGCATGATGATGGATATGATCCGCGACGATCTCGCCGCGCTCAACGTGCGCCACGATGTGTTCTTCTCCGAGCGCTCGCTGATCGAGGAGGGCGACCGGGTCGGCGCAACCATCGCGTCGTTGCGCGCGAGCGGGGAAGTCTATAAGGGCCGCCTGCCGCCGCCCAAGGGCGGCAATCCGGAGGATTGGGAGGACCGAGAGCAGACTTTGTTTCGCTCGACCGATTTCGGCGACGACGTCGACCGCCCGCTGTTGAAGTCGGACGGCGGCTACACCTATTTCGCCAGCGATATCGCCTATCACAAGTCCAAATTCGACCGCGGCTTCCGCAACCTGATCGACGTTTGGGGCGCCGATCACGGCGGCTACATCAAGCGCATGCAGGCGGCGGTGAAGGCAGTGAGCGCCGGCAAGGCCGCGCTCGACGTCGAACTCGTTCAGCTCGTGCGGCTGCTGCGCGCGGGCGAGCCGGTGAAAATGTCGAAGCGGGCGGGTGAGTTCGTCACGTTGCGCGAGGTGGTGGACGAGGTCGGCCGCGATGCGGTGCGCTTCGACATGCTCTACCGCAAGAACGATGCCGTGCTCGACTTTGATCTCGCCAAGGTCATCGAACATAGCCGCGAGAACCCGGTGTTCTACGTCCAGTACGGCCACGCCCGGGGGGAATCGGTGTTCCGCAATGCGCGCGCCGAGTTGCCCGATGCGCCGGCCGGACCGCAAGAGCGCGCGCGCTGGCTGAAAGATGCGCCGCTCGACCGGCTCACCGATTCCGGCGAACTTTCGATATTGCGCCGGATCGCGCTTTATCCGCGCCTCGTCGAGGCCGCGGCTCAGGCCCACGAGCCGCACCGGGTTGCATTCTATCTCTATGAATTAGCAAGCGAATTTCACGCCCACTGGACGCGCGGAAAAGACTTGCCTCATTTACGCTTCATTATCCAGAATGATCGAGAAACGACGATGGCCCGGTTGGCTTTGGTGCAGGGTATCGTCACCGTTCTCGCCTCGGGCTTGGCGCTGCTCGGGGTCGAAGCGCCGGAAAAAATGCGGTAAATCTCGCTTCCGTAAATCGCGCTTGACGCAGGTTTGCGAATGACGGGGCGAAGGCGCACTCAGTAACCGGGGACCGAATGGCGGACGATCAAAACCAGAAAATCTACCGCACGAACCAACCGCCGGTGCGCCGCGCGCCGGCCGCCACCGCCACTTCCGGCAGCGATCCGCTCGCCGAACTTGCCCGACTGATCGGACAGACCGACCCGTTCGGCGAATTCGGCCGCGACAATGCGCGGCGCGCCGCCGCGCCGCAAGCCGCGCCGAGTTTCGGCGCCGACGATTATTTCGGCGCCGCCGCGCCACCCCCGCATCCGTCGACGCCGCCGGTCGCGCCCTATGGCGCTCCTGGCGCCACGCGCGCGCCTCATCCCGCCGGCGGTCTCTATCAGGACGACGCCATGGCGCTGAGCCATCCGTCGGCCGAGAGCGAGGAGTTCGAGCACGAAGCGTATCCGGCGAGCAACGGCGAGCTGGCGCCCGAGGAGGAGGATTTCTACGACGATACCCCGCCTTCGAAATCGGCGCATGGGCGTCATGGCGATCGCCGCCTTATTTGTGCTTGTGGTGATCGGCACCGCCGGCGCTTTCGGCTATCGCGCGCTGTTCGGCGCATCGCATTCTTCTGCCCGCCGCCGGTCATCAAGGCCGACACCGCCCCGAGCAAGATCGTGCCGGCGACTGCCAGCAAGACGCCGAACAAGCTGATCACCGATCGTATCGCCGATCACGCGCAGGACGAAAAACTGGTTTCGCGCGAAGAACAGCCGGTCGAGTTGAAAAACAACCCGGCGGTTGCGCCGATGCCGCAGCCACAGCCGCAAGGTAGCGCCCCGCCGGCTGCTACCCAGGCGGCGCTCGGCAGTGGCGTAATTTCCAGCGAACCCAAGAAAGTCCACACCATCGCCATCCGCCCCGATCAGGCAAGCGCGGGCGAAGGCCAGCCGGCTGTTGCTGCACCGCTGTCACCACAACCACAAGCGGCACCCGCGCCGGCAAGGCAGGCGGCTCCGCCTCCGCCGCGGGTCGCCAGCACGGCGCCTCCCGCGGTCAATCCGGACCCGCCGCCGCCGCGCCAGGCAGAAGAGCGCGCCGCTGCTCCGGCCCGTCGCACCGCGTCGACGCCGAGGAACGCGCCTCTCTCGCTGAGCCCGGACGCGCCCGCGCGGGCGCCGGCGCGAACGGCGTCGGTGGCTAGCGCGCCGGCTAAAACCGCCTCCGTATCAGGCAGTTATGCGGTGCAGTTGTCGTCGCAGCGGAGCGAAGCCGATGCGCAGGCGGCGTTCCGTAGCCTGCAGGCCAAATATCCGAGCCAACTCGGCGGCCGCGAGGTCTTGATTCATAAGGTCGAATTGGGCGCCAAGGGTACTTACTACCGCGCCATGGTCGGCCCCTTCGCCAGCGCCAATGAGGCGAGCACGCTTTGCAGCGGCCTCAAGGCGGCCGGCGGACAGTGCATTGTCCAAAGAAATTAGGGCGACATTCCTTGCACTTAGGGCGGGTGCGGGCTAATCCGCGCCGATGGCGGCGCGCGCATTCATCACCGGATTGAGCGGGCTTACGATTACCGCCAATGAGCGCGCGTTTCTCCGCGAGGCTCAGCCGTGGGGCCTGATCATCTTCAAGCGAAACATGAGTGTACCGGAGCAAGTAACGGAATTAACCAGCACTTTTCGTGACATCGTCGGCTGGGAAGCGCCCGTTCTGGTGGACCAGGAAGGTGGCCGCGTGCAACGGCTCGGCCCGCCGCATTGGCCGGCTTTTCCGCCCGGAGCACGCTACGGCGCGATCTACGATCGAGACGTTGCCTCTGGTCTTGCGGTTGCTCGGCTCGGCGGTCGTTTGATCGCGGCAGAACTCAATGTTCTTCGGATTGATGTCGATTGCTTTCCTCTGGCCGATGTTCCAGTTCCCCGTGGCGATCCGGTGATCGGCGACCGTGCCTATGGAACCGAGCCGGGCAAGGTCGCTGCCATCGCCGGGGCGATCGCCGAGGGCCTCACGGCCGGCGGGGTGCTGCCGGTTCTCAAGCACCTGCCGGGGCATGGCCGGGCGACCGCCGACAGCCACCACAAGCTGCCGATGGTCGATACCGACCGGGCTACTCTGGAGGCGACCGATTTTGCCGCTTTCCGGCCGTTGGCCGGGCTGCCGATGGGGATGACGGCGCATGTCGTATTTTCCGCCATCGACCCTGATGCGCCGGCCACAACTTCGGTCACAATAGTGCGCGAAGTGATTCGCGGGTTTATTGGATTCCGGGGCCTACTGATGAGCGACGACGTCTCGATGAAGGCGCTGTCCGGCACGATCGCGGAGCGCAGCCGCTCCGCATTTGCCGCCGGCTGCGATGTCGTGCTCCACTGCAACGGGGGCTTAGTCGAAATGGCCGCGGTCGCGGGCGTCGCGCCGGAACTCGCAGGCGAGGCGGAACAGCGCGCCGCGGCGGCGCTCGCCCAGCGCAAGGCGCCGGAGGAATTCGACGTGGATGCCGCGCGCAGGATTTTCACGCAGATGGTGGACGCCGACGGGCCGCCGTCGCAACGGAAGACCGGCTCATGACGCCTGACGACTTCGACACCACGCTGGAAACGGATCGCGGCACCACCGAGCCGGCGATGATCGTGGATGTGGAGGGCTTTGAGGGCCCGCTCGATCTTCTGCTCGCGCTCGCGCGCACGCAGAAAGTCGATCTGGCGAAAATTTCAATTCTGGCGCTCGCCGACCAGTATCTCACTTTCATCGAAGCGGCGCGGCAGTTGCGGCTCGAACTCGCCGCCGATTATCTGGTGATGGCGGCTTGGCTCGCCTATCTGAAATCGCGGCTGCTGTTGCCGGATTCCGGCCCGGGCGAGGGGCCGAGCGCCGAGGACATGGCGCTGGCGCTGGCCCATCGCCTGCGCCGGCTCGAGGCGCTGCGCGACGTCGCGCAGCGAACTGATGGAGCGGCCGCAGCTCAACCGCGATGTATTCCCGCGCGGCAGCCGGAGCCGATCGACGAGATCAAGCAGCCGGAATGGACGGCGACGCTGTACGATCTGCTCAGCGCCTACGCCACGCAGCGCGCGCGCAGCGCGCTGTCGCGCGTGCGCTTCAAGAAGCGCACGGTGTGGTCGCTGGCCGAGGCGCGCGCTGCGCTCGAGCGGCTGATCGGCATGTCGAGCGACTGGTCGCGCATCGACGCGTTCCTGATTTCCTACGTGGTCGAGCCGGCGCTGGCGGCGACCGTGATGGCGTCCTCGTTCGCCTCCGCGCTCGAATTGGTGCGCGAGGGGTCGCCGAATTCATCAGAAGAGTCGTTCGCGCCGCTCTACATGCGCAAGCGGGTCGGTGTGAATGGAAGTGCTTTGACCTATGACGCGCAAGAAAACACATAAGGGGACGAACTCGATGCCGAGCGTGGCGAAGAAGCTCGTTATTGTCCAAAACAACGACGCGCCGGCCGCAGCGGCGGCTGCGCCCGCCGCGGAAGCGCGGCCGGAGGAGCTGCGCGCTGCTGGAAGCGCTGCTGTTCGCCGCCGGTCAGCCGCTCGACGAGGCGACGCTCAAGCGGCGCTTGCCGGACGGCGTCGACGTGAAGGAGGCGCTTGCGCGCGCTCAAGGCCGAGTACGCGACGCGCGGCGTCAATCTGGTGCGCGTCGGCAAGAAATGGATGTTCCGTACCGCCGACGATCTTTCCTGGCTGCTCACCAAGGAGACGGTGGAGACGCGCAAGCTGTCGCGCGCGGCGATCGAGACGCTCGCCATCATCGCCTATCACCAGCCGGTCACCCGCGCCGAGATCGAGGAAATCCGCGGCGTGGTGGCGGCGGCCGGCACGCTCGACGTGCTGCTGCGGACGGGGTGGATTCGCCCGCGCGGGCGGCGCAAAGCGCCGGGGCGGCCGATCACCTACGGCACCACGGAGCAGTTCCTCACCCATTTCGGGCTGGAGGAAGTGGGCGATCTGCCCGGGCTCGACGAGCTCAAAGGCGCGGGGCTGCTCGAAGGCAATCTGCCGCCGGGCTTTGCGGTGCCGATGCCGTCGGACGACAGCACGTTGCGCGACGACGAGGATCCGCTGGAACCCGGCGATCTCGACTTAGGCTTAGCGCCGCCGCCTTCGCGCGGCGAGACGTAATCGAAGCGGCCCATCGAAGCGGCCCATCATTGTCTTGTTATGGCCGCCGGGCTTGTCACCGCAAGTCGGGTATATCCGACTTGCGGCACTTTAAGATGCGGAAGTCGGGCAAGCCCGACTTCCGATGCCATCCACGCCCTGCTATACGGAGGAAAGACGTGGATGCCCGGCACAAGGCATGTGCTCGGGCCGGCGAAGCCGGACCCGAGTGCCGGGCATGACGGGTTTGGCATGTCGGCGATTGCCGTAAGAACTCGGGAACTTAAAGTAAATATCGCCGCCGCCGCCGGCATTACGGTGGCATTACAAAGGACGGAAGTCCTTGTTTTTGCCGCTTCCGGAGCCTAGTTTCATATCAAATCAAAGGCGGGGCAGGCAAACGCCGCCGCCGCCGCGGAGGGTTCGCCAATGGGTTCGTTGAGCATATGGCACTGGATGATCGTCATCGTCGTGGTGATGCTTCTGTTCGGCGGCCGCGGGAAATTGTCCAACCTGATGGGCGATTTCGCGCAAGGGATAAAGGCCTTCAAGAAGGGCATGTCGGAAGACGACAAGGTGGCGGAGCCGGTCCAGACGGAGCCGGCCAAGACCATCGATCACCAGGCGGCGGCCGGCGCGCCGCCGAAGACGGAAACCGAGCGGCGTGCCGAGGGCGCGCGCTCTTAATCTTGGTAGCGGCGGCGTGACGCGAGAGACGGTGGTCGAGACAGTTTTTGCTTGCGCATGATCTTGTCCGACCTTGCTTCGCCCGCCGAAGCGGGCTTCGCGAAGGCGGGAAACCGGTTCCCACTTTTCGGGATCATGCGCTGGAGTTGATCTATCCATGTTCGGTCTCAGGTTGGGGCGAGCTGGTCGTCATCGGCATCGTCGCGCTGATCGCGATCGGGCCCAAAGAGCTGCCAACCGTTCTGCGCACGCTCGGCCAGTGGATGGGCAAAGTCCGCCGCATGGCCAACGAATTCCAGGGCCAGTTCCAGGAAGCGCTGCGCGAGGCCGAATTCGCCGACCTCAAGAAGCACGCCGACGATATTTCAAGCTCGGTGAGCGAATTCTCCAACATCGATCCGCTCGCCGACGCGCAGAAGGACGTCGAGCGCGCGTTCGCGGAGACGCCGGCGGCGGACGCACAGTCTGCCGAGACATCGAGCGCGGCCACGCCGGCGGATGCAGCGCACATGACGCCGCCAGCTTGCCGGCCGGCGTTGTGCCGCCGCGCGAATCGACGTGCCGCTGCCTTCGCCGGTGACCGAGAAAGATTTCGCGCCGGCCGAACCGGCGGCATCCAGCGCTGCGGCGTCGCCGCCAAAAAGGCCGGGAGCGGCGGATGAGCGACAAGGACGAGGACGAGATCGAGGCCATCGAAGGCGCCGCTGATCGAGCACCTGATCGAGCTGCGCTCGCGGCTGATCAAGGCGGTGATCGCCTTCGGCGTGATGTTCGCGCTCTGCTTTCTGTTCGCCAAGGACATCTACAATATCCTGGTGTGGCCCTTCGTGTGGGTGGCGGGGCCGGAGAATTCGAAATTCATCTACACCGCGCTGCTCGAATATTTCATCACGCAATTGAAGCTGGCGATGTTCGGCGCCGCCTTCCTGTCGTTCCCGGTGGTGGCGACGCAGATCTACATGTTCGTCGCGCCCGGGCTCTACCGCAACGAGCGCAAGGCGTTCCTGCCCTATCTGATCGCGACGCCGTTTTTCTTCACGCTCGGTGCGCTGGTGGTCTATTTCCTGGTGCTGCCGATGCTGATCCGCTTCTCGCTGCACATGCAGCAGCCGGGAACGGCGAACGAAGCGACGCATCGCGCTGCTGCCCAAGGTCGGCGAATACCTTTCGCTGATGATGACGCTGGTGCTGGCCTTCGGCGTGGCGTTCCAACTGCCGGTGATCCTGACGCTGCTCGGCCGCATCGGGCTGATCACCGCCGACCAGCTCAAGGCCAAGCGGCGCTATTTCATCGTCGGCGCCTTCGTGCTGGCCGCCATCCTGACGCCGCCCGACGTGCTCAGCCAGATGTCGCTCGCGGTGCCGCTGATGCTGCTCTACGAGGGCTCGATCTGGTCGGTGCGCATCGTGGAGAAGAAGGTGAAGGCCGAGGAGGCCGCCAAGGCCGCGGCCGAGGCGGCGGCGGGCAAGCCGGCGGAGTAGGGTGTTTTCTTTCCCTCTCCCCGCAATTGCGGGGAGAGGTCGACTTTCGAGCGGAGCGAGGAAGTCGGGTGAGGGGCCGTGCACAGCCCCTCACCCGGCTCGGACCTGCCGGTCCTCGCCACCCTCTCCCCGTAAAACGGGGAGAGGGAAGCAGGCACCGTCCTTACTTTCGCATCCCCCCGATTCCGACTAAGAAGCCCGCCATGTACGACATCAAATGGATTCGCGAGCATCCCGACGACTTTAAGACGGGTCTAAACCGTCGTGGGTTACCTGCGGAGGAAATCTATCAAGAGCTCTTCGAAGCTCGATCAGGACCGCCGAGGAATGGAAACCCTCGCGCAGCAAAACAAGGCCAAGATCAATAAGGTTTCTTCGGAAATAGGCGCCGCAAAGAAGGCGGGTGACGCAGAACGCGTTACACGGTTGATGGCAGAGGTGTCGCGCCTCAAGAGTGATGTCACCGATGCGGCTTTTCGAAACGGGCGAGAAAGCGGCGGAGGAGCTTAAAAAGAAACTTGCGGAGATACCCAACTTGCCGGCGTCGGACGTGCCTGACGGTCCCGACGCGGGCGACAATGTCGAGCGTCATCAGTCTGGCAAGAAGCGCGACTATGCGTTCAAACCCAAGCAGCATTTCGAATTGGGCGAAGCGCTCGGCATGATGGATTTCGAACTGGCCGCCAAATTATCCGGCGCACGCTTTGTGGTGTTGCAAAAAGGGCTGGCGCGGCTGGAACGCGCGCTCGGGCAGTTATTTCTCGACGTGCATACCAGCGAGAAGCATGGATATACGGAAGTCAATCCGCCGCTGTTGGTGCGCGACGCGACGATGTTCGGAACGGCGCAGTTGCCAAAATTTCTGAGAGATCAATTTGCCACTTTTCCAGGACACGTAGAATTGCAAACGCTGGAATTCGATGGGCCATTGATTCGTGTCTGGCAAAAAGCTTTGGATCATTCATGAAGCGCATATCGAGGCTCGAACATGCACGAGAAGATAGAAGTTACATTTGATAGAAGCTTCACGGATGGGCGAGCGGGACAGACGCTGGCTCATCCCCACCGCCGAAGTGCCGCTGACCAATCTGGTGCGCGAATCCATCGTCGACGAAGACACACTGCCGCGGCGCTACACCGCTTGCACGCCGTGCTTCCGCGCCGAGGCGGGCGCGGCCGGCAAAGATACGCGCGGCATGATCCGCCAGCACCAGTTCACCAAGGTCGAACTGGTCTCGATCACCACGCCGGAAAAATCCAAGGAAGAGCACGAGCGCATGCTGGCCTGCGCCGAGGAAGTGCTGAAGAAACTCGATCTGCATTACCGCGTGGTCACGCTCTGCACCGGCGACATGGGTTTCGCCGCGCAGAAGACCTACGACATCGAGGTCTGGCTGCCGGGCCAGAACATGTACCGCGAAATTTCGTCGTGCTCGAACTGCGGCGAGTTCCAGGCGCGGCGCATGAACGCGCGCTACCGCGGCAAGGACGGCAAGCCGGCATACGTCCACACGCTCAACGGCTCCGGCGTCGCGGTCGGCCGCGCGCTCATCGCGGTGATGGAAAACTTATCAGGACGAGAACGGCGCCATCGCGGTGCCCGAGGCGCTCAAGCCGTATATGGGCGGCATGACCAAGATTGAGAGGAAGGCGTGAGGAATCGTGCGTCGTGCTCTGTGCTCTCCGCTCCCTCCCCCCTTGTGGGGGAGGGTTGGGGAGGGGGGTGGTTCTTGGGCGCGCGCGCCACAATTCTCATTCCGACTCTTTCGACCCCCACCCCTAACCCCTCCCCACAAGGGGGAGGGGAACCGGCTGCGGCGCGGGGCGCCTGATGCGTATCCTCATCACCAATGACGACGGCATCCACGCAGCCGGTCTCGATGCCTGCGAGAAAATCGCGCGCGAATTGTCGGACGAAGTGTGGATCGTGGCGCCGGAAAGCGATCAGTCCGGCGTGTCGCATTCGCTTTCGCTCAACGACCCGCTGCGCCTGCGCGAAGTCGCCGAGCGGCACTTCGCGGTGCAGGGCACGCCGACCGATTGTGTCATCATGGGCGTGCGCTATCTCATGAAAGACGCGCCGGACCTGGTGCTGTCCGGCGTCAACCGCGGGCGCAATTGCGCCGAGGACGTGACTTACTCGGGCACGGTCGCCGGTGCGATGGAAGGCACCGTCCTGGGCATTCCGTCGTTTGCGCTGTCGCAGGCTTATGCGTCCGCGAACAAGCACAAGCCCTATTGGGACACGGCGATCAAATTCGCGCCCGATCTGATCAAGCGCGTGCTCAAAGCCGGCATGCCGCGCGACGTGCTGGTCAACGTGAATTTTCCCGATTGTCCGCCGGGCGAGGTCGCCGGCACGGCCATCGTCACGCAGGGCAAGCGCGACCAGGAGCTTCTGCACATCGACGCGCGCCGCGACGGGCGCGGCAATCCCTATTACTGGATCGCGTTCGGGCGCGGCGGCATCGCCGGCGCGGCGCAAGGCAGCGATCTCGCCGCGCTCAACGACAAGCGCATTGCGATCACGCCGCTGCGGCTCGATCTCACCGACGAGCCGTTCATGACCAAACTGGCAAAAATTTTCGATTAGGCCGCGGCCAGCAGACCGTCGAGCACGGCCTTGAGCTGCTCGGCCTGGAACGGTTTCTGCAACGCCGGGCGGTCGCGATAGGGGTCGGGCAGGCTGCGCTCGCCATAACCGGTGACGAAGACGAAGGGCAGGCCGCGGCCGGCGAGAATTTCCGCGACCGGAAAAATCTGCTGGCCTTCGAGATTGACGTCGAGAATGGCGGCCCTGAAGTCGCCCTTGGCCGCGAGCGCGCTCGCTTCCGCAATGGTGCCGACCGCCGCCGCCGACCTCGTAGCCGAGATCGGTAAGCATGTCCTCCATCAGCATGCGGATCAGATATTCATCCTCGACCACGAGAAGGCGTGGCCCCGAATTCGAGGAATCGCTCATCGCCAGCTCCTGCTCCACAACGCCCGTGCGCGCGGCCGGGTTCCATCCGCTCCGGCACGCGGTCTGCCCCGGGGCAAGCTTACATGAATTGCGGGCAAACGTGCTAAATTCGCGGCAACCGGGGTGGGAATGTGGCGAAACGACCGCAAGACGGGCAACAAGACGGACAAGACGACGGCCGCATGGAATTCCTGCTGACGCTGCGCCGGCGCGGCATCGGCGACCAAGCGGTGCTCCGGGCCATGGACGAGGTGCCGCGCGGGCAATTTGTCGCTGTAGAGTTTGCCGGGCGTGCCTACGCCGACCAGGCGCTGCCGATCGAATGCGGGCAGACCATCAGCCAGCCCTACGTGGTCGCCTATATGACCGAGCGGCTCGCTTTACGCCCGCACCATCGGGTGCTGGAGGTGGGCACCGGCTCGGGCTACCAAGCGGCGGTGCTCTCGCGGCTCGCGCGCGAAGTGGTCACCATCGAGCGCTATCGCACGCTCGCCGAGCAGGCGAGGGCGCGTTTGCGCGATCTCGGCTACGACAACGTCGAGGTCGTCACCGGTGACGGCTTTGCCGGCGTGCCCGCCAAGGCGCCCTACGACCGCATCATCGTCACCGCCGCCGCCGAGGAGGTGCCGCAGACATTGCTCGACCAGCTTGCCGACGATGACGGTGTGACGATCCTGCCGCTCGGGCCGCACGGCGGAGCGCAACACATTATCAAGCTTACCAAATCGCAAACGGGACTGGCGCGCGAAAACCTGATTGCGGTGCGTTTCGTGCCGTTGTTGCCGGGGCAGGCGCAGGAACTCTGATATTCGGCGCGTTGCGCGCGCTCCCTTCCCACAACAGTACGCGTGCAGTGTGACATTTATGCCGGACTCAAAAGCGCGCGTAACGATCCGCTAATTCTTAAAACCTTATTTACTCGCTGCTGCTTTATTTCGAAGTCTAGTTTTGTTGCGTATGAGTGAGTAACCACATGCCGCGCTTCAACGTGCCGTCTCGCTCGCGTGTCTGGCTGCGCGTTGCAGTCCCCGCTCTGCTGGGCATTGCCGCCGCCGGTTGTTCGGATAGCGCGCGCTTCGATTCAAATCCATACGCCTCCAACCGCCGCTCGCCGCCGCAAGAGACGACCGGCTCGATCTCGCAGCGCCCAGCCTATAGCCGGGTTGAATTGCAGCCGTTGCCGGCGCCCGGCCGGCCGGCGATGGTCGCTTCCGGCGGCGTCGCCACCGGCGCGCCGGGCCTCGGCGCTTACCGGCCCGCGACGCCGGAGATCACCGGATCGGCCGCCGCGCATCGCGCGCCCGCGGCGGCCGGGCATTGGACCTGGGACGGCGGTTCGCCGGTGACGGTCGGCTACGGCGAAACGGTCGAGAGCATCGCGCGCAAATACGGCGTGCCGGCCGCGGCCATCAGAGAGACCAACGGTTTCCGCGAAGGCGCGTCGTTGCAACCGGGCCAGCGCGTCGTCATTCCGCGCTACATCTCGGCGAGCGCAAGCCACGCGCCGTCCCCGCGGCAGTCGGTGCCCGCGCGCGCGGCCGAAAACGTCCACATCGTCGAGCCGGGCGAAAGCCTAATGGGTATTGCGCACAAGCACGGCGTTACGCTCGTGGCGCTGGCGCGCGCGAACAACATGCAGCCCTATGCCAAGATCAGTATCGGCGACCGCCTGACCATTCCCGGCGGCCGTCACGTCGCCGAACGGCAGACAGCGGCGCCGCAGGTGGCGCAGCCGCGTACGGTTCCGGCCGAGAAGGTTGCCAGCGCCCCGGTTCAGACAGCGCGCGCATCGCCACGCCCGAGCGCCAGACCACCGAAAGCGTCACCCACACTGCGGAAGCGGCCGGCAGCATGCCGTCGTTCCGCTGGCCGGTGAAGGGCCGCATCATCGCCGGCTTCGGCGCCAAGGCGAACGGCGCGCAAAACGATGGCATCAATCTGGCGGTGCCGGAGGGCACGCCGATCAAGGCAGCCGATGACGGCGTCGTCGCCTATGCGGGCAATGAGCTCAAGGGCTACGGCAACCTGGTGCTGATCCGCCACGCCAACGGCTTCGTGTCCGCTTACGCCAATGCGAGCGAACTCCTGGTCAAGCGCGGCGACAGCATCAAGCGCGGGCAGGTGATCGCGCATGCCGGACAGACCGGCAACGTGACCTCGCCGCAACTGCATTTCGAAATCCGCAAGGGCTCGACGCCGGTCGATCCGACCAAATATCTCGGCGGGGCGTGATTGCCACATTCATGTCCCGGATGCGGCGCAGCACGTAAAGCGATTGATCCGTCATCCTGAGGCGCGAGCGCGACGCGCGAGCACTCGAAGGATGAGCGTCCCCGGCCGTCGCCCTTCGAGGGCTTCGCTTCGCGAAGCCACCTCAGGGTGACGGATTGATACGGCGGCGCGTTCTGATCCGTCAATTCCACCCCAAGCCGTCCCGCCAGATCCTGCACGAACTGCCAGGCGACGCGGCCGGAGCGCGAGCCGCGCGTCGTCGACCATTCCAGCGCGTCGCGGCGCAGCGCTTCGCCGCGCGCCGGAATTTTGTAATGCGCGACGTAGCTGTCGACCATCGCAAGATATTCGTCCTGGCTACAGCGGTGGAAACCAAGCCAGAGCCCGAAGCGGTCTGACAATGACACCTTCTCCTCGACGGTCTCGCCCGGATTGATCGCGGTCGAGCGCTCGTTCTCCATCATGTCGCGCGACATCAGATGGCGGCGATTCGAGGTGGCGTAGAAGATCACATTGTCGGGCCGGCCCTCGATACCGCCTTCCAGCAGCGCCTTGAGCGATTTGTAGGTGGTGTCCTCGGCGTCGAACGAAAGGTCGTCGCAGAACACGATGAAGCGATAGATCGAGCCGCGGATGATGGTCATCAAATCGGGCAGGCTCTGGATGTCCTCGCGGTGGATTTCGATCAGTTTGAGCGGCGCGCTCTTGCCCGCGCGCGCGGCGTTGACGCCGGCGTGGGACGCCTTCACCAGCGACGACTTGCCCATGCCGCGCGCGCCCCACAGCAGCGCGTTATTGGCCGGCAGACCCTTGGCGAAACGCTCGGTATTTTCCACCAGCACGTCGCGCACGCGGTCGATGCCCTTGAGCAGCGACATCTCGACGCGATTGACGCGCTTGACCGATGCAAGACGCCGTCCGTCCGGATGCCAAATGAAGGCGTCGGCGCCGGCGAAATCGGGCGCGGCGGCGCGTTGCGGCGCCAGCCGCTCGAGCGCGTCGGCGATGCGCACAAGGACCTCGCCGCCGGCCGCCGTGGCAGGCGCCGTGGACTTCGATGGCGATTTGGACTTCGATTTGGGCTTCGATTTGGCCATTGGGGACTGCTTTTCAAAAGTGCGCTGCTCTTAGCGGTCCTGTATTGCTCCGGCAAGCGGGCTTGCCGGAAATAGGCCAAAACCGTCCCGTTTTCAGGGGTCTAGCGGCGTTGCAATTGGGGCTACGGCCGCTATAGTCCGCGCGAAATTGCGCCAGTGAGCCGGGCCGGGGACGCGCGCCTGGCGTGTCCCTTCAAACCGCTAAGGAAGCTTTCGATGTTCATTTCGACCGCGTTCGCGCAAGGGTCGCTGTTCGGCGGGGCCGGCGGCGACAGCGGCAACATGATGATGTCGCTACTGCCGTTCGCGCTGATCTTCGTCATCATGTATTTCCTGATTTTGCGTCCGCAGCAGAAGAGGGTGAAGCAGCACGCGGAACTGGTCAAGAACGTTCGGCGGGGCGACACCGTCATCACCAATGGCGGGCTGGTCGGCAAGGTCACCAAGGTGATCGACGACGACCAGATCGAAATCGAGATCGCGGACGAGGTGCGCATCCGCCAGATAAGGTCGATGATCACCGATGTTCGCGCCAAGGGCGAACCGGTGAAGGACGAGGCGGCGGCCGGCTGATCGTCGGGCTCCAAGTTTTTCAACCCTAGTTTTCCGGACTAAGTCGGGACGTCATGCTTTATTTCACGCGCTGGAAGGCGGCGGCGATCGCTCTCACGGCATTGTTCATTTGCCTGTTCGCCGTTCCCAATTTCCTGCCCGAAAAGATGGTGGCGAGCTGGCCGAAATGGGCGCAGCGCCATGTCGTTCTCGGCCTCGATTTGCAGGGCGGCTCGCACATCCTGCTCGAAGTCGACACCAAGGCGGTGCGCAAGGAAATGCTGGAGACGCTGCGCGACGACATGCGCCGCGTGCTGCGCGAGGCGCGCATCGGCTATACCGGGCTGGTGGTGCGCGGCAACAGCGTGGAAGTGCGCATCCGCGAGGGTGCCAATGCCAATCAGGCGCTGGAAAAGCTCCGAACTTTGTCGCAGCCGCTCGGCGGCCTTCTCACCGCCGCCGGCCAGCGCAACGTCGACGTTAGCAGCGAGGCCGGCGGGCTGATCCGGCTGACGCTAAGCGATCCCGCGATCGTCGAGCGGGTGCGCCAGTCGGTCGATCAATCGATCCAGATCATCGAGCGGCGCGTCAACGAGCTCGGCACGGTCGAGCCGCTGATCCAGCGCGAGGGCACCGACCGTATCCTGGTGCAGGTCCCCGGTTTGCAGGACCCGACCCGGCTCAAGCAGCTGCTGGGCAAGACCGCCAAGCTCGATTTCCGCATGGTCGATACCGGCGCGTCGGCCGAGCAGGCGGTGCAAGGCCAGGTGCCGCCGGACGACGAACTGCTCTACAGCGGAGCCAGCCGAAGACGCCCTATCTGGTCGAGAAACGCGTGCTGGTCTCGGGCGCCGATTTGACCGACGCGCAGCCCGGCTTCGACCAGCGCACCAGCGAGCCGATCGTTTCGTTTCGCTTCAACACGTCGGGCGCACGCAAATTCGCGGAAGTGACGCAGCAAAATGTCGGCAAGCCTTTCGCCATCGTGCTCGACAACGAGGTGATCTCGGCGCCGGTGATCCGCGAGCCAATTCTCGGCGGCTCGGGGCAGATTTCCGGCAGCTTCACGGTGCAGAGCGCCAACGATCTCGCCATCCTTCTGCGCGCCGGCGCGCTGCCGGCCCCGCTCACCATCATCGAGGAGCGCACCGTCGGCCCCGGGCTCGGCGCCGACTCGATCGCCAAAGGCAAGGTCAGTTCCTACGTCGGCGCCGCCATGGTGGTCCTGTTCATGCTGGCCACCTACGGGCTGTTCGGCCTGTTCGCCAATATCGCGGTCGCGATCAACGTCGCCATGATCTTCGGCGTATTGTCGATGCTCAACGCCACGCTGACGCTGCCTGGCATCGCCGGCGTCGTGCTCACAGTCGGCATCGCGGTGGACTCGAACGTTCTGATCTATGAGCGCATCCGCGAGGAGGTGCGCCATGGCCGAACACCAATCAACGCCATCGACGCCGGCTTCAGCCGCGCGCTCGCCACCATTCTCAATTCCAACATCACCACCTTCATCGCCGCCGCGGTGCTGTTCTATATCGGCACCGGACCGGTGCGAGGCTTTGCCGTGACGCTCGGCATCGGCATCATCACCACGGTGTTCACCGCCTTCACGCTGACGCGGCTGATTGTCGCCACCTGGGTGCGCTGGCGGCGCCCGCAGCGCGTGCCGATCTAAGGGGGTTCACCGTTGCGCCTGCTTCGCATCGTACCCGACGACACCAAATTCGATTTCATGCGCTTCCGGCGCATCAGCTTTCCTGTTTCCGCGCTGATGTCGATCCTGGCGATTTCGCTCTATTTCTTTCACGGGCTGAATTTCGGCATCGACTTCAAGGGCGGCACGCTGATCGAGGTGCAGACCAAGGCCGGCGACGCCGACCTCGCCAAGATGCGCGCCGCGCTCGGCACGCTGGGTTTGGGCGAGGTGCAGTTGCAGCAATTCGGCGCGCCCAACGACGTGCTGATCCGCATCGCCGAGCAGCCGGGCGGCGACGCGGCCCAGCAGGAGGCGGTGGCGAAGGCGCGCGGCGCATTGGGCGATGCCTATACTTATCGCCGGGTCGAGGTGGTGGGCCCGCGCGTGTCGGGCGAATTGCTTTCGTACGGCGTCGTCGGGCTGGGTTTGGCGATTTTCTGCATTCTTATTTATTTGTGGTTCCGGTTCGAATGGCAGTTCGCGCTCGGCGCCATGATCGCCAACGTGCACGACATCGTTCTCACCATCGGCTTCATGTCGGTGACGCAGATCGACTTCGACCTGACCAGCATCGCGGCGCTGCTCACCATCCTTGGCTATTCGCTCAACGATACGGTGGTGATCTACGACCGGATTCGCGAGATGCTGCGGCGCTACAAGAAGATGCCGATGCCGGAGTTGCTCAATGCCTCGGTGAACCAGACGCTGTCGCGCTCGGTGATCACGCACGTCACGGTGTCGCTGGCTTTGCTGGCGCTGCTGTTGTTCGGCGGGCAGGCGATCCACTCCTTCACCGCCACCATGATGTTCGGCGTGGTGTTGGTCGGCACCTACACTTCGGTGTTCATCGCCTCGCCGATCCTGATCTATCTCGGGGTTGGCCGCGGCGGCGACGCGCTCACGCGCGCGGCCGAGACGAAGAAAGAAAAGCCCTGACGATGGCGGCCGGCGTGGACGCCCCGCATCTGCCTTACCCGGTAACGATCGATGCCTATGGCAACGGCGGCTTCCGCTTCGGCGCCATGTCGCACCGCGGATCGCTGCTCTGCCTGCCGGATGGCATCTGGGCCTGGCCGGTCGGAAACGTCGGCGAACTCACCGAAGCGGCGCTGGCGCCGGTTTTCGCGCGGACACAGGCGCTCGATTTGTTCTTGATCGGGGTCGGGCGCGACCCTTGCGCGTTGCCGGAAGCATTGCGGGCGCGCTTCCGCGCTTTGTCGATTTCGGTCGATTGTCTGGGTACCGGGCCGGCGGCGCAGATCTACAATATCCTGCTGGGCGAGAAGCGCCGGGTCGGTGCCGGATTGATTGCGGTCGAATAATCTAGGCTGTGCCGATGAACAATTTCGAGCACTGCGCGGCGCTGGTGCGCGAGGCCGACCGGGACCGCTATCTCGCCACGTTGTTCGCGCCGGCCGCGCAGCGCAACGCGCTGTTTGCGCTCTACGCCTTCAATGTGGAGATTACGCGCGTGCGGGACCTTGCGCGCGAGCCGATGCCCGGCGAGATCCGCCTGCAATGGTGGCGCGAAGCCCTGACCGGCGAGCGCGAAGGCGAGGCGGCCGCGCATCCGGTCGCGGCGGCGTTGCGCGAGATCTGGCGCGTTACGCGATCGCGGGCGACCGGCTCATCGCCTTGATCGATGCGCACGCATTCGACCTTTACGACGAACCGATGGCGACGGTGACCGATCTGGAGATTTACGGCATCAGGACGCAGTCCACGCTGTTCGCCGTGGCCGCCGAGATGCTCGGCGGCGGTAAGGCGACCGAACTGGTTGCCTTGGATACCGGCATTGCTTATGCAATTGCGGGAATTCTGCACGGGCTGCCGCGGCACGCCGCGCGCCGGCAGCTTTACCTGCCGCTCGATCTGCTCAAACGCCATCGCGCCGACCCGAACGAGATTTTCGCCGGGCAGATGGGCGATCCATTGCGCGGCGCGCTCGACGAGATGCGCGCGCTTGCGCGCCGGCATTTGGCAACGGCGCAAGCGCGATTGCCATCTGCGCCGCCCGCTATTCTACCGGCCTTGCTGCCGGCCGCGCTAGTTGGACCGGCACTGCGGCGGATGGAGCGCGCCGGTTACGAGCCGTTGCAGGTTGAGCCGGCATCGCCGTGGCGGCGGCAATGGCAGTTGTGGCGCGCGGCGCGCGACCCGGGTCGCATTTTCAGGACGTGATTATTCCGCCGCGGCGGCCGGCAACTCGCCGGCAATCCAGCGATCGAGATCGATCAGCGCCCGCTCGCTGAGCGCGCTCTTGCGCGCAAGGTTCTTGGCTGAGCCGCGGCCGAATTTGCGGCCTTCGAGTGCGGGAGGCGCAGCGATCGGCGGGAACAGGCCGAAATTCACGTTCATGGGCTGGAACGAGGAAGGCCCGGCATCGATGGTCTCGATATGACCGCCGGTGATGTGGGCGAGCAGCGCGCCATGCGCCGTAGTCGATGGTGGCGGCACGATCGGCTCATCGCGGCGTTCGGCGGCGGCAAAACGCGCCGCGAGCAAACCGATTGCCGCGGATTCCACATAGCCCTCGCAGCCGGTAATCTGGCCGGCGAAGCGCCAGCGTGGATTGGCTTTGAGCCTCAGCCTCTCGTCGAGCAGCTTCGGCGAATTGAGGAAGGTATTACGGTGCAGCCCGCCGAGGCGGGCGAATTCCGCGTTTTGCAGACCCGGAATGCTGCGGAAGATCCGTACCTGCTCGCCGTGTTTCAGCTTGGTCTGGAAGCCGACCATGTTGAATAACGTGCCGAGTCCGTTGTCTTGGCGTAGCTGCACGACCGCATAGGGTTTCACGTCCGGCTGTCGCGGATCAGTCAGGCCGAAGGGTTTCATCGGGCCGTGGCGTAACGTCTCACGCCCGCGCTCGGCCATCACCTCGATCGGCAAGCAGCCGTCGAAATAGGGCGTAGAAGCTTCCCAGTCGCGGAACACGGTCTTGTCGCCGGCGAGCAGCGCATCGATGAAGCCGTCGTATTGCTCGCGCGACAGCGGACAATTGATGTAGTCGGCGCCGGAGCCGCCCGGACCGGCCTTGTCGTAGCGCGATTGGAACCAGGCCTGATCGAGATCGATGCTGTCGCGATGCACGATCGGCGCGATGGCATCGAAAAAGGCGAGCGCGTCCTCAGCCGTCAGCGTGCGGACCGTGGTCGCCAGATCGGGCGAGGTGAGCGGGCCGGTGGCGATGATGACGCTGTCCCATTCCTCCGGCGGCACCGCGACTTCGCCGCGCAGCAGCGTGATGAGCGGCTGCGACGCGAGCGCCGCCGATACGGCGCTGGAAAATCCGTCGCGATCGACCGCCAGTGCGCCGCCGGCGGGAACTTGGTTGGCGTCCGCCGCGCGCATCACCAGCGAACCCAGCCGGCGCATCTCGGCGTGCAGCAGGCCGACCGCGTTGTGATTTTTGTCGTCGGAGCGGAAAGAATTCGAGCAGACCAGTTCGGCGTAGCCGTCGGTCTTGTGTGCGGCGGTCGGTCCGCGAGTGGCCGCATTTCATGCAGAGCCGCGGGAACACCGGCTTGCGCCAATTGCCAGGCGGCCTCCGAGCCGGCGAGGCCGCCGCCGATGACATGGACGGGCTTCAGGATCATGCGCCGAACCTAGGCGTGGACCTGGCCGACGGCAACCACATGCCGAATTTCTATGTGGCGCATGGCCTAATTAGCTCGATGACCCAAACGAAAACGCCCGCGACGAGCGCGGGCGCTTTTCAGGCAGATATCGTAGCGCCTAGCGGTGCGCGGCGTTCCACGCCACCCGATGAATATCGGAACGGCTGATGCCGATATCAGCAAGCTCGCGGTCACCCAGGCGGGACAGTTCGGTCAGGCTCCGGTTGTAACGCTTCCACTGCCGGATCAGGCGGACAATATTGGCAAACATAGCGGTCTCTTTCTTTCGGAATCCGGCGCCGCGCCGGCGGTTTGAGTTGACGCCAAAATAGGGATGCTCGGCCGATTGAAAAGCAATAATGTTGCGTCGCAGCAATGCAAAAATCGCATAGCTTAAGTAATTGATTGTTAAATGAAACAGCCCGTCGGAACCCGATTTCTCTTCGATCTTGTCGCCGGCATGGTGCCCGTTTCGGCCCGGCCAACCGGATCCCAAAATGGGCCGGATTGTGTAGATTGCCGACCCGCCACCGGAGGTAATCCATGAAGACGATTGCATGCGACCCGCCGATGGTGCGGCACAAGAGGCTTCGATGAATTGCAAGATGCGGCGTGCTGCGGTGACCGGCAGAAACCGCCGTACTGCGTCGCCGCTGGCAGCCGTCGAACCGGACTTTCAAGCGACCTCCTGGCGCACGGCTGGCAACTGCTCGCCGAGGGCCGCGACGAGCAGGCCATGGAGGTCGGAGTACAGGCATTGCGCCTACGGGAGACCGACGACAGTAAGGCGTTCTTTGTTCAATGCGTGCGGCGCTGGTCCTACTTTCCCGGCGCCGAAAAATTGCGCGATGTTTTCGTCCGTGCGCTTCGAGAAGCATGGGCCAAGCCGAGCGACATCATCGGCACCGTCAGAGGATTGCTCGATCATGACCCGGTAATCGGACCAGCGATACGGCGCGCCTTTGCCGCGTGGCCGCGCCGGCTTTCACTCCTAGACCTTCTAGATGGGCGGAATGTTGCCGCTATTGAAGACGATCCGCTGTTGCTGGCAATCCTTGAATCCAGCAAGTTTGTCGGCGTCAGCCTTGAGTATTTTCTCACGTCGGTCCGCGCCGGTCTGCTCGACATAATCTCGGGGGGCGCGCTGACTACAGCGAAGGCACGGTAAGACTGTGTTGCGCGCTCGCCCGCCAATGCTACATCACCGAATACGTTTTCGATTTATCACCAGACGAATACGATCGCGTCAAACGCCTGCGTGACAGGGTCAACGCTGCGATTGCTTCAAAAGGAAAAATTTCACCGTTCGATCTAGCCGTTTTAGCCGCGTACGAGAGTTCTCGACCGCTTGCCTGAGCGTGAATCTCTACTCAAACGTTCTTGGCCCGAAAGTGTTGGCGATTTGCTGAATCAGCAAATCCGTGAGCCCTCCATCGAGCGGCGGCATCGCAATTCCATCCCGAAGATCACCGCTATCACGGACGGCACGTCAATCAGCGTCCGACAGCAATACGAAGATAATCCATATCCTCGATGGAATAACATGCATGCAAGCGCTCCGCCCGTGCCGATCGACGAATTGATCGCCAGGGATTATCCGTTCAGCAACTACCGCAAGACGGACAAGATCGTGGGCTTCGATATTTTAGTCGCCGGTTGCGGCACCGGTTATCATTCGATTCTGTTCGCACATAGTCTTCCCGACGTAAAAATGTTGGCCATCGATCTCAGTCTATCTAGTCTCTGTTATGCAAAACGAAAGACGCGAGAGCTAGGCCTGACTGATATAGAATATGCTCAGGCTGATATCCTTGAGCTTGGGAGTTTAGGACGAACCTTTGATGTTATTTCTTCCAGCGGGGTACTGCATCATCTCGCCGATCCGGAACAGGGATGGGGCACTCTACTGTCGTTGCTGCGGCCCAATGGCTGTATGCACATCGGCCTCTACAGTGAATTTGCGCGTCGGAAGCTCGCCGTGGCACAGAATTGGTTGCATACGCGGGGCTACGGCGCAATTACCGAGGACATTCGCCGCGCCCGGCAGGATTTAATAGCCGCCGCCGCCGACGAGCCAACATTCAACGACGTGCTCAACTTTCCCGACTTCTTTACGATGAGCGAGTGCCGCGATCTACTGTTTCACAGTCAGGAGCAAAGCTTTACGATACCGCGTATTCACTCGTTCATCGAGAGAAACGAGTTGCGGTTCTTGGGCTTCCAAATCGACACTGTTTTCCGCGACCAGTTTGCAAAACGCTTCTCCCGCGAGCGAGAGGCGGACCTCATGCTTTGGCACGAATTCGAGATCGAAAATCCCGATGTCTTCAGAGGCATGTATCAATTCTTGGTACAAAACGCTTAAGCGGTTTAGCTCATTCAAATCGGAGAAAGTGCCATGGTAAAAAAAGCGAACGCAGCGATTTGGATTGTCGCGGGGATGATCGCTCTAGCGACGCCGGCCAATGCTGCCGAGGTCAAAGTGCTGACCGCCGGCGCCTTCAAGCAGGTGGTGCTGGCGCTGGCGCCCAATTACGAGCGGCAGACCGGTAACAAAGTCGTCGTGGACAACGGCACCACCGGCCAACTGAAGGCGCGCATTAATGGCGGCGAGGGCTTCGACGTCGTGGTGATCACCCCGGCGGTCGTCGACGAAATGATCGCAAGCGGCAAGGTCGCCGCTGGCAGCCAGGTGAAACTCGCGGGCGTCGGCATCGGCGTGGTGGTGAAAGAAGGCGCGCCTAAACCGGACATCAGCACCGTCGAGAAATTCAAAGCGGCACTGCTGAAGGCAAAATCGGTCGCCTATATCGATCCGGCGAGCGGCGGCTCGAGCGGCATCTACATCGACAAGCTGCTTGAGAAAGCTCGGCATCGCCGACCGGATCCGCCCGAAGGCCAAGCTGAAGAAAGGCGGCTACGTCGCCGACTTCGTCGTCAGCGGCGAGGCAGAACTCGGCATTCACCAGATCAGCGAAATCGTGCCGGTGAAAGGCGCCGCGCTGGTCGGGCCGCTGCCGAAGGCGATTCAGAACACTACGATCTATGCAGCGGGCTTGAGCGCATCCACCAAGGAAAAGGACGCGGCCAAGGAATTGATCGATTACCTCTCGGGTCCCGACGCCGCCGCGGTGCTCAGGTCCAAGGGCATGGAGCCGGCGAAATAAGGATGCCGCTTTGTCATCGGAAGTAGAGGGGCGTCCGCTCGACCGCCGCGTCGTCATCAGCGCGCTCGGCATTGCGCAAATCCTGGCCTGGGGCACGTCGTTCTATTTTCCCGCCGTGTTCGCCGGGCCGATCGTCGCCGATACCGGCTGGTCGCTCGGCTTTGTGGTCGGCGGCACTTCGATCGGCCTGCTGGTCGCCGGGCTGATCTCGCCGCAGGTCGGCAAAATCATCGAGGTGCACGGCGGCCGGCCGGTTCTGCTGGCGAGTTCGCTGTTCTATGCGGCCGGATTGATCGGCATCGGTCTCGCGCCCGTTTTGCCGGTCTATTTGTTCGCTTGGGGGCTGCTCGGCATCGGCATGGGCGCCGGACTCTATGACGCAGTGTTTTCCGCGCTTGGGCGAATTTATGGGAAAGAGGCGCGCGGGCCGATCACCAACCTGACGCTATTCGGCGGCTTCGCCAGCACGATCTGCTGGCCGCTGAGCGCCTTCATGATCGAGCATATTGGCTGGCGCGAAGCGTGCTTCGTCTATGCGGCGCTACATTTCTTCTTGGCCTTGCCGCTGGTCATGGCGGTGATTGGCCGCGCGCCAAAGACGGCCAGCGTAAGCAAGACGGCGGCCGATGCGATGCAAGCTGCTTTTCCCGCGCGGATACCCAAAGAAACGCTGATCTTCACGTTGCTGGCGCTGGTGCTGTCGCTCGCCGCGGGGATCGGCTCGATCGTGGTCGTGCATCTGCTGATCTTCCTGCAGGCGAGGGGCGTCGACTTCGCGCTGGCCGTGAGCCTCGGCACTTTGTTCGGCCCCGCGCAAGTCAGCGCGCGCGTGGTGGAACGGCTATTCGGAAGCCGTTATCACCCGATCTGGACCATGATCGGCTCCTGCATGCTGATGGCGGCCGGCCTGCTGCTGCTGGCCGGCCGATTTCCGATCCTGGTGCTGGTCATCCTGCTCTACGGCGCCGGCTACGGAATTTCCTGGATCGGCCGCGGCACGCTGCCGTTGGCGCTGTTCGGGCCGCTGCGGTTTCCGCGGCTGATGGGCAAACTGGCGTTTCCGAGCTTGATCGTGCAGGCGTTGGCGCCTTCGGCCGGCGCGCTGGCGATCGAAGCGAGTGGTGCCGACGCGACCATCGGCGTATTGACGGTGCTGGCGCTGATCAACGTGCTGCTGATCGGCCTGCTGTGGGCGGTGTGCCGGCCGCGGCTATCCAAGGGCGCGTGACGATGCTGACCTTGCGCACGCTGTTTTTCGAAGACCTCTCGGTCGGCATGACCGAGCGGTTCGCCAAGACCGTGGCGTCGGTCGACGTGGTCGGCTTTGCGGAAGTCACCGGCGACCGCAATCCGATTTATTTGTCCGAGCACTTTGCGGCCAAGACGCCGTTCGGCACGCGTATCGCTCACGGGCTCTACACCGCGAGCTTGATTTCGGCCGTGCTCGGCACGCGGCTGCCGGGGCCGGGCGCCGTCTATATCTCGCAGACGCTGAATTTCCGCGCGCCGGTGAAGATCGGCGATACCGTCGAGGTGAGCGTCGCGGTGGTGGAACTGCTGCCGAAGAAATCCCGCGCGCGGCTCGCCTGCACCTGCACGGTCGACGGCGAAACCGTGCTCGACGGCGAAGCCTGGGTGAAGGTACCGTCGAAAAAGAGCGGCGGACGGCCGCCGCCGCGCTTGTGAACGCCCAAAACGTACGGTGATCCGCTAGCTCCCCGGCGGCGGCGCGAAAAAGCAGCGCGGCGAGCCGTCCGGCCGCTTACAACGCCAATAGGCACCGTCGGGCGAAGGCAGCGACTGGCTATAAGGCACCATCTCGTTGACGTTTTCCTGATGCGTCGGCCCGTCCGCCTCGTTGCCGGTCACGCCCATGCCGTAGGTGACCGGGCCGCGCAGCGAATAGCCGCCGATGCCGGCTTTCACAGCGCCAGGCGCGACCACGCCGCAATCCTCGGCGCCGCAGCACCATTCGCCGGCAGGATTCTTGTAAGCACCGCGGTTGATCCACGCGTCGTGGGCAAGCGCGGCGAAACTAAATACCGACAGAGCGAGCACGAGCAGCGAGCGTACCAAGTTTCGCAACATCGGCGGCCTCCTCGAAGTGGCCCGGCGTGGCGTAACTCAAGGTTTCTTCTCTGCCCTTCCTTCTCCCGAATTTGACTGCCGCTGGTCGTTGCCCGATCGGCAGGCGTATCATGCCCGGTCTTGCGATGGCCGTGGCAAATCGATCCACCCCGAAATTTTAACACGCGGCCGCATAAAGCGAGGATAAATGTGCGCCGCGACAATGCCGCTATGCGCTTGGCGGGGATCAAAAAAGTTCCATCAATGCAGGCAGTATTGTGGTACGCGCGGACATGAATTCAGCGGCGAGAGCTTCCTGGCAAGTCTGGCGCGACCGGCGCGGACGGCTGTCGCCGTTGCGCATTGGGGCGCTGGCCTTGCTGCTTTTCCCGCTCGCCAAGGCGCTCTTCGATGCGCAAGCAATCGTGCACGGCGCGCGCCCGCTCAACGACGCGATCCATCGCGCCGGCTTTTGGGCGCTGGCGTTTCTTGGCATCACGCTGGCGGTGACGCCGCTGCGCTGCATTGCGCGCTACGGCAATCTGATCGACGTGCGCCGCATGCTCGGCGTCGGGACCTTTTGCTACATCGCGGCGCATCTGACGCTTTTCATCGCCGACCAAATGTTCGATCTCGGCAAGGCCGTGCACGAGATCACCCACCGCTGGTATCTCATCGTCGGCGGCGCGGCCTGGCTCGGCCTGGCGATCCTGGCCGCCACCTCGACCGACGGCATGGTGCGCCGGCTCGGCGGTCTGCGCTGGCGGTTGCTGCACCAGGTCGTCTACGGCATCGCGCTGTTGGCGTTGATCCACTATTTCCAGCAAACCAAAGCCGATATCACGGTGCCGGTATTCGCCGCCAGCCTGTTCCTGTGGCTGATGGCTTACCGGGTGGTTGCATGGCGGCAGGGAACCGGTGAATTGTCCACGCTGACGCTGCTGGCGCTGAGCGTCGTGGTGTCGGTTTTCACATTCGTCGGCGAGGCCGTCGGCATCGGCATCGCCTATCACGTCTCGCCGATGCGTGTGCTCGACGTGGCGCTGGATTTTTCCGTCGGCATCAGACCGGGTTGGGAAGTGCTGGCGGCGGGAATTCGTCGTGGTCGCGATTGATTTCATCCGCGGCCGGGCGGATGAAAGCGCACGCCACCGGCGCGCCGTTGCGGCGGAATAGAGGAGCCATGGCCACCTTCGTCGTCGCGCATGGCGCCTGGAGCGCCGGCTGGGGCTGGAAGAGGATGCACCCGCTGATGAACGCGCGCGGGCATCGCCTGGCCACGCCGACTTATACGGGCCTCGGCGAGCGCGGCCATCTGGCGCGCCCCGATATCGATCTCGAGACGCACGTCGCCGACATCCTCGGCGTGCTCACGTTCGAGGACCTGACCGATGTGAACCTGATCGGCCATTCCTACGGCGGCATGGTCGCGACCGGCGTCGCCGATCGCGCGCGCGAACGCATCGCCCGGCTCATTTATATCGACGCCTTTGCGCCGTGTGACGGAGACAGCGTGATCGATCTTCTGCCGCCTGCTGCGCGGGCGCAGCGCCAAGCGACGGCCGACGGCATGATCCCGCCGGTGGGCATGCCGCCGGATACGTCGCCGGAGGACCGCGCCTGGTGCGATCCGTTGCGGCTGCCGCAGCCGGCCCGGACGTTCGAGCAGAAACTGAAGTTTCACGGCGGCGCGCTGACGCTGCCGCGGCATTACATCTACTGCACGCGCAATGCGCCTGACGACCGCTTCCGGCAATTCTATGAGCGCGCCAAACGGGAAGGCTGGGGTGCAAGCGCGATCGATTCAAGCCACAACCCGCATATCACGTGTCCCGACGTACTGGCCGATTTGCTCGACCGCATCGCCCGGCAAGCTTGAAACCGCGCGGCTATTTCACGCCGCCCTTTTTCTGCACCGGTCCGGTCAACGCCTCGAAGCGCTTGCGCAGATAGACCACCAGCGCGGTATTGCTGATGAAGGCCGGGTATTTGTTGGCGAGTTTGAGCGAGAACAGCAACGGCAATCCAGCCGGCGGCGGCACGTCCTTGCGCGGCGACCAGGTGTCGAGCTTGCTCTGCTGTTCCTTGTCCAGGAACCAGGTGAGGAACAGCCGCGCCGCATTCGGATGCGGCGAATCTCTGAAGGTGGCGGCAGTCTGTGCCCAGACCGGCGTCGGGTCGATCTTGGAGAATGAAATCTCGATCGGCTTGCCGGCGCGCTGCTCGCGCAGCGAAAAGTTCGGATTGGAGTCGATCGACACCATGTTCTCGCCGGCGGCGAGGCTGCGCGACACACCGAGATGGCCCTGCACGAATTGCGCGCCGTTGGCCATGTACTTGTTTACCCAGTCCCAGCCGTAGCGATCGATGAGCGTGTAGAACAGATAGAGCGTGATGTCGTCGTCGTGCGGATAGCAGGTAATCATCTTGCCCTTGAATTCGGGCTTGAGAAAATCCTTCGCGGACTGCGGTGCGTCGCCGGGCTTCACCAGATCCTTGTTGTAGGCGTAGGACACCGAGGTGACGAACACGCCGACGTAATAGCCGTCGCGGTCCTTGAACGACTTGTCGATCTTGCGCCAGCCGGCCGGCTTGAAGCGGGCAAGCACCACTTCTTTTTTCCAGCGGATGAAATCCTGCACCGTCTGCAGGATGGCGAGGTCGACATCCAACTTCTTGTTCTTGATTTGCTGGTCGATTTGCTGGTCGAGCACGTTGCTGAAGCCGGCGTGGATGGTGACTTTGATGCCGGGATATTTCTGTTCGAAGGCCTTCGCCGGCACTTCATAGAGCGAAGTCGGCCCACCGCCGTATATGACGAGCTCCTTCTCAAGCTTCGCTTTCTCGTAAAGCTGATCCATGCTTTGCGCATGCGCAGAGCCTGCGGCGCACACAGTCGCGCCGAAAGTGATGGCCGCAAGGACGCAAAGATGCCGGTTCATGTCGTCTCCCCCTGCCATGCTTGTCCTATAGATTGAGGGAATTGTAGACTCGGCTCCGTTGCAAGTAAATCGTTGCCTGCGGGCGGATCAGAGTTTGCGCCTGTCACCAGCCCAGCGCGGTTGTATGGCGCCTTTTAACTAGGCGTGCTTGCGTTCTACAACCGGCACCGCGGGGATATCGGGGGCGCGATTGGGCAGCAGCGATTTGAGACGACCGGCGGCGTTGATCAGCGGCTCGACCAGCTCGCCCTTTACGGTGTGCGCGTTCGGGTGATCGGAGAAGCCGAACACCAGCGGTTCACGCTCCTTTGCCGGCACGTAGAGCGTGCCGAACATCCAGTCCCACAGCGCCAGGCAACTACCGAAATTTTTGTTGAAGTGTTTTGGATTGCCGGAGTGGTGCACCTGATGATGCGCAGGCGACACGAAGATGCGGCCGGCCAGCCCACGGAACGATATCCACATATGCGAGTGCTGAAGATGGATGTAAGCGTGGATGAACAGCACCAAAATGATGTTGGTGTCGCTGAGCGCGTATTGATAGGCGGTTTCGCCGAACACGTAATGGCACAGACCGTTGGCGACTGCGGACATGACGGCGAGAGTATTGGCGAAGATCCAGCCGTCGACCGGATGGACGCGGAAATTAGTGAGCGGGGTGAGCACCTCGGCGGTGTGATGCACCTTGTGGAATTCCCACAGCACCGGCACCTTGTGGCTGAGCCAATGGTTGAACCAGTAGCCGAGTTCATAAGCGAGAAACAGCATGAGCGTGATGACAGTGCGCGTGACGTAAGGCGGCAACGTCGAGGACGCGACGGGCCCCGCGAGCGCAACAAGCCCGGCAATGATGCCGTTGGAGACGAACTGATAAGATAGGATCGCCCAGCCGAACAGCACGCTGAACATGAACACGTTGAACAACAGATAGAAGATATCGGCCTGATTCGAGCTATGACGCATGATGCGGCGCGGGAACAGCGCGCGTACGATTGTTTTCACGCGGATGCGGCGGCCGCGCTTATAACGCTGCCAGGCGAAATAGAGCGCCGAGATGACAAACGCCGCCGCCAGCGAGGTCAGCGAGAATTGCGAGCCAAGCGAGAAAAACAGCCTGCCCAGCTGGCCGAAGAAAAATCCGATGCCGGCGGAAAAATCCAACGCGAACTCCTGATAGCTAGCGAGGAGCGCAATGTCTTACCAAAGGGTAAATATTGCGTTTCCCCTTATCCCACTTCAGGGGGCCAAACAAATTAGCGCAGTAAATCCGAGTATTCCGGATGCTTGGCGATGTAGCCGGCGACGAAGGGGCAAAGCGGCACGACCTTCAGCTTTTGCGCGCGCACGATGTCGAGCAGGCCCCGCACCAGCGCCGAGCCGATGCCGCGGCCGTTGAGTTCCTTCGGCACTTCGGTGTGCAGGATGGTGATGACGCCACTGTCGCGCTTGTAGTTCGAGAATGCCACGTGGCCATCGGCGTCGAGCTCGAAGCGGTGGCGTTCGGTATTGTCACGCACGGCGGACATGGTCATGATCCCTGCACATTTCCGATCTAGCGGTTAAAGTCGTTTGGACCCGCTCATTTTGCAAGGTGCCATATGCCCGAACTCACGCTCTATCATGCTTCGCCGTCGCGTTCTTCCGTCGTGCTGTGGATGCTGGAGGAACTCGGCCAGCCCTACGACATCAAGCTCTTGAGCCTGAAGCAGGGCGACAACATGAAGCCGGACTTTCTCGCGATCAATCCGATGGGCAAGGTGCCGACGCTCAGGCATCGCGACACGATCGTCACCGAGCTTGCCGCGATCTGCACCTATCTCGCCGACGAATTTCCCGACGCCAAGCTGAACGTGCCCGTAGGCGCGCCGCGCCGCGGGGTCTATCTCAAATGGCTGTTCTTCAATCCCGGCTGCCTGGAGCCTGCGCTGATCGACCGCGCCGCGCCGCGCAAGGAGCCGCCGCGCCGCGGCATGCTCGGTTACGGCGATTTCGACACGGTGATGAACGTGCTGGTCAAGGCGATCGAGAAAGGGCCATGGCTGATGGGCGAGCAATTCACCGCCGCCGACGTGGTGATCGGCGCCAATATCCGCTGGGGCATGGTGTTCAAGATGCTGCCGGAGCGCAAGGAATTCACCGACTACGCCGCGCGCATCGCGGCGCGCCCGGCCGCTCAGCGCGCGCAGGCGAAAGACAAGGAGATGGAAGCGAAGGCGGCGTGACATTTCCGTTTTTCTGCGTGCGCCCGATGATTGAACTTTTTGTGTGAAGATTTGACGGCCGGCGTCCGCCGCAAGGTTGACGGCGCCCAACCCGGTTGCGGCCGGGCTGGGCGATTCCTTTTGCCGCAATCTTATTTGAGGCCGGTCAGCGTGACCCCACGCACCGCCTGATTGAGCGCGGCGGTCTGCGCGGCGTTGATCTGCTGCGAGATCAACAGCGTTTCCGTCGCCCACAGATCCGGCTCGAGCGGAATGATGATCATCTTTACGTCGAGCAAGATGCCGCTGGCGTTTTTCATCTGCCCGAAGAAGACCTCGCCCTTCTTGCCCGAGACCGCGGCGGGCTCTTGCTTGGGAAATTGCGTGATGTTCGACGGCTTGCCGATCGCCAAGGCCAATTCCATGAGCGGCTTGCCGGCATAGTTCTGGTCGCGCACCATCGACAGATAGATCGAGCTGCGGTGATCGGCGGGCAGCAGCTGCATGCCGTTGTACCGGTCCTCCTTCGCGGTCCAGCCGGTCGGCAGGTTGACCAGGAAGGCGGGCGCCCCCGCCTTGGGAAAGCGGATCTCGGCCGCCTGAACGGACCCCGCCAGCACGCAACTGAGAATAAAAAGAAACGCGACGGCGTGACGACGCATGATGCCCCCGAACGATGATGCTTCGACCGGCGCCGAGCCTAGCGGCTTCCCGACGCCGCTCAAAGCCGGGGACAGCGGCGGAATCCGGTTCTCATTTGAGGGGCGCTTGCTAGACTTTGCCGCGTCGCCTGAGATTTCATCCATAGGGAACTCCCGCAATGAAGCTTATCCTGAGCGCGCTCGGTGTCGCTTTGCTTGTCGCCGCCACGATGTACTTTTTGCTGCCGGCCGACCAATTGCCGGGCTTTTTTCCCGGGCATGAAGCGGGCATGACGCGCGTCCACGCCAAACACGGGATGGTGGCGGGCGCCGCCGGCGTCGTGCTGCTGGCGCTCGGTTGGTTCATGGGACGGCGATAGGCGCGGCCTATTCGCGCGTGAGCGTGATGCTGTTGAGCACGCGGTCGACCGCCTCGTACTCGACGTGGTCCATGCCCGGCTGCGTCACCGTCCAGGCATGCGCCCAGGCGTTCGGCTCCACCTGGAAGATCACGATGCGCGCCTTGCGGTATAGCCCGCGCTTTTCCGGAACCTTGCCGTAAAACGCCGTGCCCCGGATGATCGCGCCGTCCGGACCGGTCATGCGCGCCGGCTCCTCCTTGTCGAATGCCGTGACGCCGGCCGATTTGGCGACTTCGGCGGCGACGGCGCGCGCCGGCTGGCCGCGCAATTTGTCGTCCACCAGCATGCCGAGATAGATCATCGTGTGCTGGCTCTGCGACGGCGGCACCAGCAGCAGCCCGCCGCGCGCGTCCGGCAGCGAACGCCAGCCTTTCGGCAGATCGACCAGAAAGGCATGTTTGCCGGATTTCGGAAAGCGGATTTGGCCGGCCTGTGCCGGCAGCGCGACGACGCCAAGCAGACAAAGAGCGGCAAAAAGAACGACAAAGAGACGGTGCATCCCGGGCCCTACGATCATTCCTAGGCGAGCATGATCGCCAGTTTTGACGGTGGAGTCTATTATTCCGCTTTTCCGTTCCGTCTTCCTTTGTGGGAGAGGGTGCCCGAGCGAAGCGGGGGCGGGTGAGGGGTCGGTATTCGATTGAAAAGTCCGGACCCCTCTCCCGGCTCGCGCTCGGATTCCCTCCGCGCTCGCCACCCTCTCCCACAAGGGGAGAGGGAAGTGTGAGTGCCGCACGTGCCGTTCCGTTCATTCAGCCACGCTCGCCCGCTTCTTCGGCGCTAACGCGCTTTTATCGACCCGCGCGATCCAGTCCTCGACGGCGGCGATCTCGTCCGGTGCGTCCTCGCGCACCTCGTCATAGCTCAGGCCGTAATCGAGGCCTTCGAGCATGGCCTTGACGCCCTCGCGCGCGTCTTCCGGCACCAGCGGCGCGTAGCGCGCCAGACAATCGCGCGGATCGCGCTTGCAGGCGCGGGCGCGCCGGCAGGCGGGCTTGGCGCAAAAGCCCCACAGGCAGATCATGTTGGACATCCAACGATAAGCCTCGGTGAGGGCGGCAGATTGGGCATCGTTGGTTTTCATCGCATGTTTTTCATTCTGCATTTCAGGCAAGCTCCACCGTTCTCGCGGCGCGGCAGCGCCCGAGGTTTGGGGCACCGGATGCCGGGCCTGCCCGGTATCCGGCACGTTCAAGTCCCTCGCCAAAAAGGCGAGGGGGACGGCGCGCCAAGCGGCGCTACCGTTTCTTATGTGCACGCGTTCTCGCGAACGCGTGGCGCCTTTCGGCGCGCCGTCTCGGCGTTTTCCTTGCGGCGCCGGGCCGCGCTTTCGGCTCGGCTCTTGGCGTGCCGTCGGGCTTTTGCCCTCCGGCCGGCCGAGCCGACCACCGTCAGCGAGCTCCTCGCGGGCGGCCCGTAGTGGCCACCGGGCGGAGCCCCGGCGCCGCCCGGGTGCAAGGCCTGCTTAGCCTTGCCCGCGGGCGCCGGCCCGAACCCCACGAGCCGGAGCAACCGGTTCGCGTCCCCTCGGGGGATCGGACGGGACAGAATAAAATCCTAGACTGTGGCGGAATTTTGTCCTAGGACGGCATTGTTGAAAAATTCGGCGTCAAAGTTGGATCGTGTCCCGGGCGCAGCGCAGCACGAAGTGATGAGCTGCAGACCCGGGACCCCGGTTTCTTAAGCTGGACCCCGGATCTGCGGCACACCACTTCGCTACGCTTCGTGCTGCGCCGCGTCCGGGGAACGCGCCCGGGTCAGGGCCGCACATGACGGAGAATGTGGTATGTTCTCGCCATGAAACGAGCGACTTCACATCCCGGCCGCCTGCTCAAGCGCGAACTGGCTGCGCGCAAGCCGAGGACATGAAGCATGGCTAGTCAGGTGATCGAAATTGCCCGCCGCGATGGAGCCGAGTTTCGCTCCGTGCGCCTGACCGTTGATGACGGCGGCGTCATCACGATGGATGCGCAGGATATGGGTCCCACCGTCAGCAAAATATGGGGTGACGACGACTATGAGTTTTGGACGCGCGTAGAACCGGCCTCGCTTCCCAAACTCGCCTTTGAGCTGTTACGCGAGAAGTTCGCAGGCCGGTTGGACGCGGTCGACGCATTCCGGGACTGGTGCAAGGCGCACGACATCGAGCACGAATCCGGTTCTTGGGTCTGAAGCTTGTGGTGTGTAGGGCGGGTTGCCGACCTGTCCGCCGACCTGTCCGCCGAAGCCCGGAGGGCGAAGGCGGAAGCTCGGAGAGCGGAGGCGGGAGGCATAACCCGCCGATTCGTTGAAGCGGCCGGAATGGCGGATTACGCTTCGCTAATCCGCCCTACGGGCTACAAATCGTCCGTCGTCAGGCCGGTGTGCTTGGCGATGCGCGCCAGCATGCGCGGGCCGATTTCGTCGCCGTCGTGAAATGCGAAAACGAAATCGGGCGACCCCGGCCGCTGCAAGGTGCGATGCGATCCGCTCTGTCGTTTGACGATCCAGCCGATCCGCAACAGCGCCGCGAGCACCCGCGACGCCTTGGCGGCCGGCCAGCAACTCATGCAAGCTGGAACATGCCGGCGAGGTCTTGCGGCAGCGCTTCGCCGTTCTCGACCCGCTCGGCGATCACGCGAAGCGCGAGTGCCGTAGCCTTGGAGCGCGCCTCTGTGTCGGATGCCCCGTAACTGAGGACGCCGGGCAGGGCCGGCACTTCCGCCAGCCAGCGGCCATCGTCCTCGCGTTCGGTTTCAATGCGCAGCATGCGGGATAGATAGCATTGCAGGCGCGGTTTGTCATGGCCGGGCTTGCCGAATGCGCCGGGCGCGTCAGTCCATCCGCTCGTCCCCGCGAAAGCGGGGACCCAGGTGCCAAGAACTGGATTCCCGCTTGCGCGGGAATGAACGGAGCAGGGCGGGTTAACACGAGCGTATCCACTGACTTCTTCAAGGCATCAATCTTCTTTTCCAAACCGTCAGTAGCCATAGCTATTTCTTTCTTTTTTTCAGACGCGAACGGATGACGCTGACGGTGTTGGTCGAGGTACTAAGTATCTCTGCGATCTCCGTCGGAGAAAGACCCAAGCGAGTTAGAAGATCTACTCCTTCGGACACCGAAAAGTTTTCGGAGTGGTCCTTAATGTGAAGCGCGATCAAAACGCCTAGGCGCTTGGAGATAGATTCAAGTAGCTTGGTACTTTCCATAGTTGCATTACGCCCTCGGCTAACCCGCCCCACGCGTTATTTTTCTAGCGGTGTAAGCAGCGAGCGCAGCGCCCTCCCTCGTCAATGAAACTTCTCTCCCCTCCCCAACATCTCCAAAATCGCCTTCATCCGTTTCTCGCGCGTCTCCGGCTTTTTCGCCGTCTGCAATCGAAACGTGATCGCATAGACATTGGCACGGTTGAGCGTGGCGAAGAACGCCTTGGCCTTCGCGTTCCTTGAAAGCGCCGTCAGGAAGTCCTTCGGCAGTTCCGACTTGCTCGGCGCGTCATAGGCAACCTTCAGACGTCCGTCGGCCTTCGCGGTCTCAACGGCCTTCAAGCCGGCGGCTTTCATCTTGCCGGCCTTGGTCAGGCGCGCAACGTGTTCGAGGTTTTTCTTCGACCAGATGCTTTTGGCGCGGCGCGGCGTGAATTTGCGCAGCCACGATTGTGCGTCGTAACTTTTCAGTTGTCCGTCGATCCAGCCGTAACACAGCGCCGCGTCGAGCGCTTCGGCGTAACTCACGGAAGGCGTGGCCGAGGTCTTTTTGAACAGCCGCAGCCAGAATTCCATCCGACGTCCCGTGATGCTTCGCGAGCCATTGCTGCCATGCTTTTGCAGATGCAAAGGCGAGGATTGGAATTTCGGCGGTGACTTTCATGAAGCAATCCTTGGCGCCCGGCTTGCCCGGCCGCGACCAGCCCGTAAGGTGGATTGGCGAAGCGTAATCCGCCAATTAATTTCCGTCCAAATGCAAATCGGCGGGTTACGCATCCCGCCTACGCTCTGCGAGCTTCGGTGGGCAGGTCGGCTAATCGAAGTGGCAAAGTCGGGTGCCACTAGGGATCAAGCGCGCCGGGCGCTTGGTTCGTTGGACAATAACGCGGACTCGCAGATAAGCGCTCTATTCAACGATCCTAAAGGCAAAAAATAAAATGGCGAAATCACAAAAGGCTTCTGAGAAGGAGCGAACCATCGACCTTCTGGAGCGCATTGGTGCGGCGCTCCTTTATACGAAGACAAACCTAAGTCAGACTGCGGTGGCAAAAGTCTTAGGTGTCGATAACAACCGCATCAACAAAATATTAAAAGGCGTTGAGAAGGACTAATAATCATGGGTAAAAAAAAGTCTGACAAGTTGGAGCCGATGGAGGAGATCAAGAGACTTCTTGGTTCTCGGGCTAATTAATCAGGGGGTGAAGGGAAAAGACATCGCGGCCGTGTTACAGGTCGACCCTGCAATTATCAGCCGAATGATTTCTGGCAAGAATTAAAAATATGGCTGATAGGCTCAACCCCAGCATTTTGGAAACATTGGTCACGAAGACTGGCAAAACGGCTCAGCAGATCCGGCCAAGGCTGTCGGAGCTGCGCCGAAAGCATAGTGGGTTGACGATGAACGCTGCAGCGCAGATGTACGCTCGGACGCACGGGACTTCTATAATGGCGAAGCTCGATCAGACGGATAGACAATCACTTGCTACCGTGCAGTCTATTACTCAGGTGAGCGTCTCCACCGTATCGAAGGTCGACAAGCGCACGTTGAACATCAACAACTCGCCAATCCACAATCTCTCATTTGGCGATCGAAATACGCTTAGCCAGAGCGTGATCGCGCTAGACGACCACCTAGCCAAGTTGTCAAAGAAGATAGAGCAAAGCGCCGCGTTAAAGCCAGAAGAGAAAGCTGACTATAAGTCTGATATACAAACCATCGCTAGCCAGATCGGGAAGAGCAAACCAAGTAGGACAATTATTAAGACAGCATGGAACGGCGTTAAGGCTTTGGCCGAGATTGAAGGATTTGCACAGTTGATCAGCCGAATTACTCCTCTCATCGCGGGCTTTTTCTCGTAGAGAGGTATCCGCGGCTACTCCGCCGCCTGTTGCCCGCCCTTCTTCCGCTTATTCTCTCTGCGTCCGAGCACCGGCTTCAGGAATTGCCCGGTGTAACTTCGCGCGACCCGCACGATATCCTCCGGCGTGCCCTGGGCGACGATCTCGCCGCCGCCGTCGCCGCCCTCGGGGCCGAGGTCGATGATCCAGTCGGCGGTCTTGATCACTTCCAGATTGTGCTCGATCACCACCACCGAATTGCCGGTCTCGACCAGCTCGTGCAGCACGTCGAGCAGCTTCGCCACGTCGTGGAAGTGCAGCCCGGTGGTCGGCTCGTCGAGAATATAGAGCGTGCGGCCGGTGGCGCGCTTGGACAGCTCCTTGGCGAGCTTGACGCGCTGCGCCTCGCCGCCCGACAGCGTCGTGGCCTGCTGGCCGACATGGATGTAGTCGAGGCCGACGCGGTGGAGTAGCGCCAGCACGTCGCGCACGCGCGGCACCGCCTTGAAGAATTCCAGCGCCTCTTCGACCGTCATGTCGAGCACGTCGGCGATCGACTTGCCCTTGAACAGCACCTCCAACGTTTCGCGATTGTACCTTTTACCTTTGCAGACGTCGCAGGTGACGTAGACGTCGGGCAAAAAGTGCATCTCGATCTTGATCACGCCGTCGCCCTGGCAGGCCTCGCAGCGGCCGCCCTTGACGTTGAACGAGAAGCGGCCGGGCTCGTAGCCGCGCGCCTTCGATTCCGGCAGCGCCGGCGAACCATTCCCTGATGGGCGTGAAGGCGCCGGTATAGGTCGCCGGATTGGAGCGCGGCGTGCGGCCGATCGGCGACTGGTCGATGTCGATGATCTTGTCGATGTGCTCGAGGCCCTCGATGCGGTCGTGCGCGGCGGGCGCGAGCGAGGCGCCGTTGAGCTTGCGCGCCACCGCGTTGTACAGCGTGTCGATCAGCAGCGTCGATTTGCCGCCGCCGGAGACGCCGGTGACGCAGGTGAACAGGCCGAGCGGGATCTCGGCGTCGATGTTTTTGAGATTGTTGCCCCGCGCGTTGACGATTTTCAGCGCGCGGCGCGATTGCGCGGCTGGCGCTCGGGCACCGGCACGCTGAGTTCGCCGGAGAGATATTTGCCGGTCCATGAGCGCGGCGCGGCGATGAGGTCGTCGAGCTGCCTTCGGCGACGATGTGGCCGCCGTGGATGCCGGCGCCGGGGCCGATGTCGAGCACATAGTCGGCGGTGCGGATGGCGTCCTCGTCGTGCTCGACCACGATCACGGTGTTGCCGAGGTCGCGAAGCCGTTTCAGAGTTTCGAGCAGGCGCGCGTTGTCGCGCTGGTGCAGGCCGATCGAGGGCTCGTCGAGCACATAGAGCACGCCGGTGAGGCCGGAGCCGATCTGCGAGGCCAGCCGGATGCGCTGGCTCTCGCCGCCGGACGAGCGTGCCGGAGGCGCGCATCAGCGTGAGGTAATCCAAGCCCACGTCGACCAGAAATTTCAGCCGCTCGCGAATTTCCTTCAGCACGCGCACGCCGATTTCGTTTTGCTTGGCGTGGGTCCTTCGGCAGCGCGGTGAACCAATCGCCGGCTTTCTTCACCGACAGCTCGGCGACTTCGGAAATGTTCTTAGCCCCGATCTTGACGCAAAGCGCCTCGGGCTTGAGGCGCGCGCCGTGGCAGGCCTTGCACGGCACGTCGGTGAAATATTTCTGCAGGTCCTCGCGCGCCCAGTCCGATTCCGTCTCCTTGAAGCGGCGCTCGAGATTGGTGATGACGCCCTCGAACGGCTTTTTCGTGTGTAGCCGCGCAGGCCGTCGTCATAGACGAATTTGATGTCGTCCTCGCCGGAGCCGTAGAGGATGGCGTCCTGGGTTTTCTTGGCGAGGTCTTTCCACTTGGTGTCGAGGGTGAAGCGGAAATGTTTCGCTAGCGCGTCGAGCGTCTGGATGTAGTAGGGCGAACTCGATTTCGCCCAGGGCGCGATCGCGCCTTTGCGCAGCGTGGCGTCGGGATCGGGGATGACCAGGCCGGCGTCGATGTGCTGCTCGACGCCGAGCCCGCCGCATTCCGGGCAGGCGCCGAACGGATTGTTGAACGAGAACAGCCGCGGCTCGATTTCCGGCAGCGTGAAGCCCGAGACCGGGCAGGCGAATTTTTCCGAGAAGAGAGGCGTCGGCGCTGTCGTTGCGGCCGTTGGCCTTGGCGCCTTCGGCCGTGCTGTCGGCGAATTCGACGATCGCCAGGCCGTCGGCGAGCTTGAGCACGGTCTCGAGCAATCCGCCAGCCGCGTGCCGATGTCGCTCTCACCACCAGGCGGTCGACCACCACGTCGATGTCGTGCGTGAATTTCTTGTCGAGCGGCTTGACCTCGGCGATCTCGTAGAACGCGCCGTCGATTTTGACGCGCTGGAAGCCCTTGCGCAGGAAATCGGCCAGTTCCTTGCGGTATTCGCCCTTGCGGCCGCGCACCACCGGCGCCAGCACATAGATGCGCGTGCCCTCGGGCAGCGCCAGCACGCGGTCGACCATCTGCGACACGGTCTGGCTTTCGATCGGCAGGCCGGTCGCCGGCGAGTAGGGCACGCCGATGCGCGCCCACAACAGGCGCATGTAGTCGTAGATCTCGGTGACGGTGCCGACGGTCGAGCGCGGGTTCTCGAGGTGGTCTTCTGCTCGATCGAGATGGCCGGCGACAGGCCGTCGATCTGGTCGACGTCCGGCTTCTGCATCATCTCGAGGAACTGCCGCGCATAAGCCGACAGGCTCTCGACGTAACGCCGCTGGCCCTCGGCATAGATGGTGTCGAACGCCAGCGAGGATTTGCCCGAGCCGGACAGGCCGGTGAACACGACGAGTTGGTCGCGCGGAATGGCGACGTCGATATTTTTTAGATTGTGCTCGCGCGCGCCGCGGATCGCGATCGTGCGGGGATCGTGGCGGGCAGGTCGTTCGGTACGGTCGGCCATTGGGCTTAAATTGGAACCCGAGCAAACGCCCCACGCGCGGCGCCGCGGATTTGCGGGTCGCCGGGGGCGCGCAGCCCGGAACGTAGTGAGAACGACGGCTTTTCGCCAGTCCCTGAGGAGGCCCGATCGGCGCAGTGGGGATAACCAAAAACGCAGGGCCGGCGCTCAGGCCGGCCCGTGCAGTCGTTGTGCTGGCGCAGGACTTAGAAGTGGTAGTTCACGCCGCCGCGCACGATGCTGGTCTTGAAGTTGACGTCGGTGGCGAGCGCGCAGGTGGCCGCGCTGCAATTCGCCTTGCCGAGATCGGCATAGAGATATTCGACCTTGGCCGACCAGGCGCCCTGAAACGCGTATTCGAGACCGCCGCCGGCGGTCCAGCCGATTTTGGTTTCGGTCTCGGACGGCAAGCCGCCCGGCGTCATCTTCACGTCGGCAAAGGCCGCGCCGCCGGTGACGAAAGGCATCCAGCGATCGAAGGCATAGCCGACGCGGGCGCGCGCCGTCGCGAACCAGTCGTTTTTGGTCTCGCAGCAGGCGGTGGCGTCCGTGCCCTTGATCCAACTGGCGTCGATGTCGCCTTCCGCGCCCAGCACGAACTGGCTGGTTTGCAGGTTGTAGCCGATCGTGCCGCCGACCATGCCGCCCCTGACGTTGAAGTTGCCGGTGGCGGCGCCGGTTGAATCGGTCCAGTTCGATGTGCCCCAGGCGTAGCCGCCGTTGATGCCGACGTAGAAGCCGGTCCAGTTGAACGGCGCGCTGGCGGCGGGCGCCTTAAAGGCGGGGCGCGACAGGTCGGCGGCGAGCGATGGCCCCGCCACCGCGCAAGCCAGCAGGCCCGCACACGCCGCGAGAGTGAAACGCTGCATCTATTCCCTCCTGATGATTTCGGCCGAAGCGAACTCCGGGACAGGGGGCGGACGCTATATGTTGTGGATGATTCGAACTGTGATCTTTATACAACAGAAAGAGCGAATTATTGAGCCGAATCAGTTGCCTAATTGGTTAATATCCACTAGAACAAAAAAAGAACAAGATTGTGGCCCGATTATTCGGTACAACCTGGGCGGCACGATAGAAGCGCTGTGGATTAAGGCCGAACGCGCTTGCCGCATCGGGGCCGACGACTAGGGTGAGAAGTTAATTTTCGGGGCGGCGCGCGGCGGGCGGCCCCATTACCGGCGAGGCCGCGCAATCGCGCGACCGCCAGCGCGGAGAGCATCATGGCAGGCAGCGTCAACAAGGTGATCTTGATCGGCAATCTCGGCGCGGACCCGGAAATCCGCCGCACCCAGGACGGTCGCCCGATCGCGAATTTGCGCGTCGCAACCTCGGAGAGCTGGCGCGACAAGGCGACCGGCGAGCGCAAGGAGAAGACCGAGTGGCACCGGGTGGTCATCTTCAACGAAGGCCTGTGCAGGATCGCCGAGCAGTACTTGAAGAAGGGCGCGAAGGTTTATCTCGAAGGCGCGCTGCAGACGCGCAAATGGACCGACAAGGACGAACACGAGCGCTACTCGACCGAGGTAGTGCTGCAAGGGTTCAATTCGTCGCTCACCATGCTGGAGGCTACGCGCGGCGGCGGCGGGGCTGACGACAGGCTCCGACGGGCGGCGACGATTTCGGCGGCAGCGCGCCGCCACGCGAGCGCAAGCCGGCGATGGCGGGCGCCGGCAAGTCGCGCCGACATGGACGACGAGATTCCGTTCTGACGTTGAAGCGGCTTTTGATCCGTCACCCTGAGGCGCGAGGTCGCGAAGCGATCGAGCCTCGAAGGGCGACGGCCCGGATTTCAGCGGCCGTTATCCTTCGAGGCCCGGCTTCGCCGGGCACCTCAGAATGACGGGTAGAGGGCGGTGCAGTTCCAACCCTGCTGATTGCATCACCCAGCCATCGCCGCGCGCACGCCGTCGATGACAAACTGAACGGCAAGCGCGGCGAGCAGCACGCCGAGCAGGCGCGACAGAACGATATTGGCGGTGGTGCCGAGCATGCTGGCGATGCGCGCGGCCAGCAGGAACGCGACAAAACAAAGCACCATCACAGGGGCGACCACGCCGAGCAACGCGGCCAGCCGCAGCGGCTCGCCAGCGGCGCGGCCTGCGAGCAGCACGGTGGCGGTGATGGCGCCGGGTCCCGCCATCAGCGGAATGGCGAGCGGGAAGGCGGCGATGTTGCGCACGTGCTCTTCGATGGCTTCCTCGGCCTGGCGCGATTGCCGCACCGTGCGCACGCCGAACACCATTTCCGAAGCGATGGAAAACAGCAGCAAGCCGCCGGCGATGCGGAACGCGGGCAGCCCGATCGACGAGCGTGCGCAGCAGCCAGTCGCCGATCAGCGCGCTGCCGGCGAGGATGGCGGCGGCGATCAGGCAGGCGCGCAGCGCCACGCTGCGGCGCGACCGCGCCGGCAGGCCCTGCGTGACCGCAACGAAGGTCGGCACCAGGCCGAGCGGATCGACCACCACGGCCAGTGTCACCAGCGCGGAGATGAGGAATTCGAGCGGCATAAGTTCCGCGTAGCGGCGGCTTACCGGCGGGTCAAATCGAGGCGCGCATTCGCGGCCCTGCGGCGGCTTCTGAATTGATGCGTAAATCATTGAAATATCGTTGAAAAATAGGCCTGTATTACGCCGCGTTTTCGGGTGGCCATCCGAGGGTGAATCAGTTACGAAAATTGGTCCGTAAAATACGCCGCGGGAAGTACCCTTGGCCGACACTGAAACTCCGAAATCGGGGGACGGCAGTCCCTCCGATACACGCCCCGTCTCGATCACCGACGAGATGAAGCGCAGCTATCTCGATTACGCCATGAGCGTGATCGTGGCGCGGGCGCTGCCGGATGTGCGCGACGGCCTGAAGCCGGTGCATCGGCGCATCCTCTACTCGATGAACGAGCAGGGCCACACGCCGGACAAGCAATACAACAAGTCCGCCCGCGTGGTCGGCGACGTGATGGGCAAATATCATCCGCACGGCGACCAGGCGATCTACGACGCGCTGGTGCGCATGGCGCAGGACTTCTCCATGCGCCTGCCGCTGATCGACGGGCAGGGCAATTTCGGCTCGGTCGACGGCGATCCGGCGGCGGCCATGCGCTACACCGAATGCCGGCTCGACCAGCGCGGCGATGGCGCTGCTCGATGATATCGACAAGGACACCGTCGACTTCCAGCGCCAACTACGACGGCAAGGAACGCGAGCCGGTGGTGCTGCCGGCGCGCTTTCCCAACCTGCTGGTCAACGGCGCCGGCGGCATCGCCGTCGGCATGGCGACCAACATCCCCCCGCACAATCTCGGCGAGGTGATCGACGCCTGCGTGGCGCTGATCGGCGATCCGGCCCTGAGCATCGACGATCTGATGGCGATCGTGCCGGCCCGGATTTCCCGACCGGCGGCATCATTCTCGGCCGCGCCGGCATCCGCAGCGCCTACCAGACCGGCCGCGGCTCGATCGTCATGCGCGGCAAGGTCGCGATCGAGACGATCCGCAAGGAACGCGAGGCGATCATCGTCACCGAAATTCCCTATCAGGTGAACAAGGCCTCGATGGTCGAGCGCATCGCCGAGCTGGTGCGCGAAAAGAAGATCGACGGCATCGCCGATCTGCGCGACGAGAGCGACCGCGACGGCATAGCGCGTGGTGATCGAGCTCAAGCGCGACGCCGAGCGCGAGTCGTGCTCAACCAGCTCTATCGCTTCACGCCGCTGCAATCGCTCATTCGGCGCCAACATGGTGGCGCTCGACGGCGGCCGCCCGCTGCTGATGACGCTGAAGGACATGCTGACGCGCCTTCGTCGCCTTCCGCGAAGAGGTGGTGTCGCGGCGCACCAAGATCCTGCTCGGCAAGGCGCGCGACCGCGCCCATGTGCTGGTCGGCCTCGCCATCGCGGTCGCCAATATCGACGAGGTGATCAAGCTGATCCGCGCCTCGCAAGGACGCCAACGAGGCGCGCGAGGCCTTGATGGCGCGCGAATGGCCGGCGACGACGGCGGCGACGCTGATCGAGCTGATCGACGACCCGCGCCACAAGGTCTCGGAGCAAGGGCACCGCGCGGCTGTCGGACGAGCAGGCGCAAGGCCATCCTCGACCTGCGCCTGCAGCGCCTGACCGCGCTCGGCCGCGACGAGATCAAGGCCGAACTCGACAAGCTCGCCAGCGAGATCGCCGACTATCTCGACATCCTGCGCTCGCGCGCGCGCATCCAGACGATCATCAAGGACGAACTGGCCGAGGTCGAAGAAGAATTCGCCACGCCGCGGCGCACCGTGATCGTCGACGGCGAGGGCGAGGTCGAGGACGAGGACCTGATCCAGCGCGAGGACATGGTCGTGACCGTCTCGCATCTCGGCTACATCAAGCGCGTGCCGCTCTCGACCTATCGCGCGCAGAAGCGCGGCGGCAAAGGCCGCGGCGGCATGCAGATGCGCGAGGAGGATTTCGTCTCGCGGCTGTTCGTCGCCTCGACGCACACGCCGGTGCTGTTCTTCTCCTCGCGCGGCCAGGTCTACAAGGAAAAGGTCTGGCGGCTGCCGCTCGCGGCGCCGCAGGCGCGCGGCAAGGCGCTGATCAATATTCTGCCGCTCGAGCAGGGCGAGACCATCACCACCATCATGCCGCTGCCGGAGGACGAGACGACCTGGGGCAAGCTCGACGTGATGTTCGCCACCACCAGCGGCACCGTGCGGCGCAACAAGCTCTCCGATTTCGTCGACGTGCGCCCGTCCGGCATCATCGCCATGAAGCTCGACGACGGCGAGGCGATCGTCGGCGTCGCGATCTGCACCGAAAAGGACGACGTGCTGCTGACGCCGGCGGCGGCCAATGCATCCGCTTTCCGGTCGCCGAGGTGCGCGTGTTCCAGGGCCGCAACTCGACGGGCGTGCGCGGCATCACGCTCGCCGAAGGGATCACGTGATTTCGCTGACCATCCTGCGCCACGTCGACGTGACCGCCGAGGAGCGCGCCGCCTACCACAAGCGCGCCAGCGCCATCCGCCGCGGCGCCGGCGGCGGAGCTGAAGCGCGCCCGAGGCCGACGACGATGGCGAGAGCGAGCGCCGACGGCGGCATCGAGCTGGGCGAGCAGCGCTACGTCGGAACTGTCGGCGGCGGAGCAGTTCGTGCTCACCTTGTCGGAGCGCGGCTACGGCAAGCGGTCCTCGTCCTACGAGTACCGCATCACCGGCCGCGGCGGCAAAGGCATCGTGGCGATGTCGCTCACGCAGAAGACCGGCACGCTCGTCGCCTCGTTCCCGGTCGAGGAGAGCCGACCAGGTCATGCTGGTCACCGACCAGGGCAAGCTGATCCGCACGCCGGTCGCCGGCATCCGCATCGCCGGACGCTCGACGCAAGGCGTGATCGTGCTCAACACCGCCGAGGACGAGCACGTCGTTTCGGTCGAGCGGCTTACCGAGGAAGAGGGCGAATAGACTTTACTGTCATGCCCGCGAAAGCGGGTATCCAGTACCCCGGTCTTGATGTTATCCGATAAACCGTGATTACTGGATCGTCCGCTTGCGCGGACGATGACAGCGGCGCCCCATGAACTACCAACTCTTCTCCGCCTTCCTCCTGATCACCTTGGTGCTGGTGATCGTGCCGGGGCCAATCGTAACTCTGGTGATCGCGACCGGCGCGACGCAGGGCACGCGGCCGGCTTTGATCACCGTGGCCGGCAGCACGAGCGGCAACGCGCTGCTGATCAGCGGCATTGCGCTGGGGCTGAGCATCGTCATTCAACATGCGTCGGAGATTTTCGAATGGCTGCGCTGGATCGGCGCGGCCTATCTGGTCTGGCTCGGCATGCAGGCCTGGCGGCATGCCGGCACGGCTGCCGCGCTCGCGCCGCCGCGCGGGCATGTCTATTTCCGCCGCGGGTTTCTGGCGGCGATCTCCAACCCGAAAACGATTGCCTTCTTCACGGCGTTTCTGCCGCAATTCCTCGATCCCACGCTTCCGGCGGGGCACCAGCTTCTGGTGATGTGCGCCGTGGCGATCACGATGGCGTCGCTGACGGACTGCGCCTGGGCGGTGGTCGCCGGCGCGGGCCGTAGTCTTCTTCTTGCAACGCGCCAATGCGCGATGGCTCGGCCGGCTGTCCGGGACGGCGCTGATCGGCGGCGGGGTCTGGCTGTCGCTGGCACGGCGGCCGGGATAGCCCTCACTTCGCCTTGAGGTTAAGCTCCGCGACGATCGGCTTCCACTTCTGCGTTTCGCTCGCCATGCGCTCGGCCAGCGCCAGCGGTGTGCCGCCGCGCGGCTGCGCGCCGAGCCGGGCGAGGATGCTTTTCATCGGCTCGCTGACGAGCGCCTTGTTGAGCGCGGCGTTGAGCTGGGCGACGATCGCGCCCGGCGTGCTGCTTGGGCGCCAGCAGCGCGGTCCAGGCACCGGTCGAGACCGTCGGGAAGCCCTGCTCGCGCATGGTCGGCACGTCCGGCAATTCGGCGACGCGCCTGGGGCCGACGACCGCCAGCGCGCGCAACTTGCCGTCGCGCGCCAGCGGCAGCGACGTGGCGAGGGTGTCGAAGGTCATCTGCGTTTCGCCGGCCACCACGGCGGTGAGCGCCGGCCCGCCGCCTTTGTAGGGCACGTGCACGATATCGGTGCCGGTGATCTTTTTGAACAGCTCGGCGGAGAGATGCGGCAGCGTGCCGATGCCGCCGGTCGAATAATTGAGCTTGCCGGGATTGGCCTTGGCATACACAACGAGCTCCGCGACCGTCTTCACCGGCAGCTTGGGATTGACCACCAGCAATTGCGGCGTCTCCGCGATCAGCGCGATCGGGGCGAAGCTCGACGCGTCGTAGCCCGCGTTGGAATAGATCATCGGGCTCATGATCAGCCCGCTCGCCGCCGACACCGTCAAGGTGTAGCCGTCGGGCGCGGCCTCGGCCGCGATTTTGGAGCCGATGATATTGCCGGCGCCCGGCTTGTTCTCGACAATGACGTTCTGCCCAAGGCTCGCCGGCAACGCGGCGGCGACGAGGCGCGCCATCACGTCGACGGGGCCGCCCGCCGGCGTCGGCACGATGATGCGGACCGGACGGTCGGGGTACGATTGCGCGAGAGCCGGCGCCGCCAACAGCAAGGCCAGGCCTGCGAGCAGAAGCCGGCGCATGACGTCCTCCCTGCGGGATATCGAGGTTCCTCCGGAAATCTAACGCGCCGGCACGCGAGCGGCTAGTTGAGCCGGTCGGTCGTGACCAGCCGGATACGTGGGTTGCCGAATTCCGTTCCGACGCAACGCAGATAGGGCCAGGCCCGTTGCGCGCAGGATTGCATCGGTTCGGCGGCGATCGTGGCCAAGGGACTGGCGTTCACGTGGGTGGTCGGGGTGGACAGCACGGTGACGGCGGCGGCGATTGTCGCGGCGACCATAACGGCGGTGGTGGTTTTCAGCACGATAGCCCCCTGTTTTGGTGTCTTGGAGGTCGGTCGCGGGGGCAGCGCCGGAGGTTCAATGGAACCGGCCTTGCGGGGCATAAAAACCCGGGCTAGACCCCGCCCATGCCGCGGATCGCCCTTTACGCTGGGTCATTCGACCCCGTCACCAACGGCCATCTCGACGTGGTGCGCCACGCCGTGCGGCTGGCCGACAAATTGGTGCTGGCGGTCGGCGTCAATCCCGGCAAGGCGCCGCTGTTTTCCGCCGACGAGCGGCTCGCTATGCTCAGGGACATCTGCGGGCCGCTCGCGCGCGAGGCCAAATGCGAGCTGGAATGCGTGACCTTTTCCGGCCTGGTGGTGGAAGCCGCGCGCAAGGCGGGGGCCACGCTGCTGATCCGTGGCTTACGCGACTCGACCGACTTCAACTACGAAATGCAGATGGCCGGGATGAACGAGGCGATGGCGCCCGCGATCCAGAGCGTGTTCCTGCCGGCGTCCCCGGCGGCGCGCCCGATCACCGCCACATTGGTGCGCCAGATCGCCGGCATGGGCGGCGACGTCGCCGCCTTCGTGCCGGCCGACGTGGCCGCGCGGCTGAAAAAGAAGTTCTCGCGCTAGCGCATGATCCCGAAAAGTGGAAACCGGTTTCCCGCCTTCGCGAAGCCCGCTTCGGCGGGCGAAGGAAGGTCGGAAAAGATCATGCGCAAGAAAAATGTTAAGGACGCATCGTGATTCAATCTAATCGGATCACGCTCTAGGCGCCACCAAAAAAACCGGGAGAACCCATGATCCGTATTCTCGCTGTCGTCGTTGCGCTCGTCTGCGCGGCATCCGCAGTTGCGCAGGTGAAGCTGCCGGCCGGCCTCGATCTGCAGAACACCGTGCTGCTCGACACCAAATACGGCCGCGTCATCATCAAGCTGCGCAATGACATCGCGCCGCATCACGCCGAGCGCATCAAGCTGCTGACGCGCGAGGGTTTCTACAACGACGTGCCGTTCCACCGCGTGATCGCCGGCTTCATGGCGCAGACCGGCGACGGGCAGAACCACGACGGCACCGGCGGCTCGAAATATCCGCCGCTGAAGGCGGAGTTTTCCAACGTGCCGTTCGTGCGCGGCGTGGTCGGCATGGCGCGCACCAACGATCCGAATTCGGCCAACTCGCAGTTCTTCATCATGTACGCGGAGAATTCCCGCCTGAACGGCCAATACACCGTGATCGGGCAGGTGGTGTCCGGCATGGATGTCGTCGACAAGATCAAGAAGGGGTCGCAGGAGAATAATGGCGCGGTGGAAAATCCCGACATGATTGTGAAGATGCAGGTCGCCGCCGACGCGAAGTGAGTTAGCAACAGTAGGAATGAACCAATGGCCAATCCTGAAGATACCCTCACGCTGGAAACCACCAAGGGCGAAGTGGTGATCGCCATGCGGCCGGATCTCGCGCCCGGCCACGTCGCGCGTATCAAGGAGCTGGTGAAGGAGGGCTTTTACGACGGCATCGTGTTCCACCGCGTGATCGACGGCTTCATGGCGCAGACCGGCTGCCCGCAGGGTACCGGCACCGGCGGCTCGGGCAAGAAGCTCAAGGCCGAATTCAACAAGGAGCCGCACGTGCGCGGCACGGTGTCGATGGCGCGCGCGGCAAGCCCCGATTCCGGCGACAGCCAGTTCTTCATCTGCTTCGACGACGCCCGTTTCCTCGACGGCCAATACACCGCCTGGGGCAACGTGATCGAGGGCATGGAGAACGTCGACAAGATCAAGCGCGGCGAGCCGGTGAGCAACCCGGACAAGATCGTCAAAGCGACGATGGGGGCGTAGTTTCCCTCCGCCGGGAGGGGCTATGCGCACCGATCTCTTCGATTTCGACCTGCCGACCGACCGCATCGCGCTGCGGCCGGCGAACCCGCGCGACAGCGCGCGGTTGATGGTCGTGCGCCCGGGGCAGATGCCCGAGCTCGAAGACCGGCAAAATCACCGATTTGGCGGACCTGCTGCAGGCCGGGCGATCGCCTGGTGGTCAACGACAGCAAGGTAATTGCCGTGCGGCTCACGGGCCGGCGGATTGGGCGCGGCTCCACCGAGCCTGCGGTCGAGGCGACGCTGCATAAACGCATTGATGGCTCGCATTGGCGCGCCTTTGTGAGGCCGGCAAAGAAACTCCAGGTGGGGGACAATTTGCGGTTCGGCACCGAGGGACGGGTGTGTTTTCTCGGGGAACTCGACGCTCAAGTTTCACAGAAAGATGAGGGGGGTGAGGTAACCCTTTCATTTTCCTTTCATGGCCCGGTGCTCGATCAGGCCATAGCCGAGCGCGGCGAGATGCCGCTGCCGCCCTATATCGCCTCGCGGCGGACGCCGGACGAGCAGGACCGCGCCGACTACCAGACGGTGTTTGCCGATCCTGAAGGCTCGGTTGCGGCGCCGACCGCCGGCCTGCATTTCACCGACGTGCTGCTGGTGCGGCTCAAGGAGCGGGGCGTGGCCATGCATAAGGTAACATTGCACGTGGGGCGGGCACGTTCCTGCCGGTGAAGACCGATGATACCGATAGCCACAAAATGCACGCCGAATTCGGCTCGGTTTCCCGTGAAACAGCCGACGAACTCAATGCCGCGCGCGCCAAGGGGGGCCGCATCGTGGCGGTCGGCTCGACCGCGCTGCGGTTGCTGGAAACGGCGGCAGGCGAGGATGGTAGATTGCGCGCGTATGCCGGTGAAACCGCTATTTTCATCACGCCCGGCTACTGCTTTGGCGCCGTCGACCTGATGCTGACCAATTTCCACCTGCCGCGCTCGACGCTGTTCATGCTGGTTTCGGCCTTCAGCGGGCTGGACACCATGCAGCGCGCCTATGCGCATGCGATCGAGACCGGGTATCGCTTCTATTCCTACGGCGATGCGTGTTTGCTTTATCCTGCCGCTGAATGACCACGCCTTATTCCTTCAAGCTGCTGAAAACTGACGGCGCCACGCGGCGCGGCGAAATCGTTACGCGGCACGGCAAGGTGCAGACGCCGGCCTTCATGCCGATCGGCACGCAGGCGACCGTGAAGGGTCTGATGCCGGACGGGGTGCGGGCAACCGGCGCCGAAATCGTGCTCGGCAATACCTATCATCTGATGCTGCGCCCGGCGCCGAGCGCATCGCCGCGCTCGGCGGCCTGCACGCTTTCATGCAATGGCCGCGGCCGATCCTGACCGACAGCGGCGGCTTCCAGGTGATGTCGCTGTCGGCGCTGCGCAAGCTGAGCGAAGACGGCGTGACCTTCCGCTCGCATCTCGATGGCGCCATGGTGGAACTTTCCCCCGAGCGCGCCATTGAAATCCAGGCGCTGCTTGGCGCCGATATTTCGATGCAGCTCGACGAATGCCTGAAGCTGCCGGCGTCACGCGATGAAATAACGCGCGCCATGCAATTGTCGCTGCGCTGGGGGGAGCGTTCAAAACGCGCCTTCGAGGGCAGGGCGCGTGACGGCTACGCGCTGTTCGGCATCGTGCAGGGCGGCGACGACCTGGCGTTGCGCGAGGAAAGCGCCCGCGCGCTGGTGGAAATCGGCTTCGACGGCTATGCCATCGGCGGCCTGGCGGTGGGCGAGCCACAAGCCGTGATGCTCAAGATCGTCGCAGGAAACGGCGCCGCATGCTGCCGGCGGATCGCCCGCGTTATCTGATGGGCGTCGGCACGCCGGAGGACCTGCTGGAAGCGGTCGCGCGTGGCATCGACATGTTCGATTGCGTGCTGCCGACCCGCAACGGCCGCCACGGTATGGCGTTCACGCGCTACGGTTCGATCAATCTCGCCAACGCGCGGCACGCCAATGACAAGCGCCCGCTCGACGAAGAGAGCACGCATCCGGCGGCACGCACTTATTCGCGCGCCTATCTGCATCACCTGATTAAAGCCAATGAAATTCTCGGCCAGGTGCTGCTCTCTACGATCAACCTCGCTTACTACCAGGCGCTCATGGCCGGCATGCGCGAGGCGATCGCCGCCGGCTGCTTTGCCGATTTCCAGACGGCGACGAAAGCGGGCTGGGCGCGAGGCGATATTGCCGCATTGTGAAACGGCTTGCGGGGTTGTCAGGGGTCGGCGTCTTGGCTAAACGCGGCCCATGAACGTGCAGCCGTCCTTCCTCGCCAAGCGGCGCAAGCCGCGCTTCAAGCTGCCGCGCGGCGCGACTGATGCCCACTGCCATGTGTTCGGGCCGGGCGCGGTATTTCCCTACGCGCCGCACCGCCGATACACGCCGGAGGACGCGCCCAAGGAGATGCTGCGCGCGCTGCACGACTATCTCGGCGTCTCGCGCGCGGTGATCGTGCAGGCGAGTTGCCACGGCACCGACAATGCGGCGACGCTCGACTGCATCGCGTCCGACCCCAAGCGCTATCGCGGCGTCGCCATCGTGGACGACGGCTTCAGCGATGCCGATTTCGACAGGCTCGATGCCGGCGGCGTGCGCGGTGTGCGCTTCAATTTCGTCAAGCATCTCGGCGGCGCGCCCGACATGGGCGTATTCAACCGCGTCATCGACCGCATCAAGGGTCGCCGCTGGCACGTGGTGCTGCATCTCGACGCGCCCAGCATCGTGTCGCTCTCGCCAATGATCCGCGCGCTGCCGCTACCCTTCGTGATCGATCATATGGGCCGCGTGCCTTCGACCGACGGCGTCGATCAGCCGCCGCTGCGCGCGCTGATCGAGCTTTCGGGCCATGAAAATTGCTGGATCAAGGTGTGCGGGGCCGAGCGCATTTCGATGCCGCCTTATGCGGCGGCGGTGCCGATCGCCCGTGCGCTGGTGGAAGCGGCGCCCGAACGCGTGTTGTGGGGCACCGATTTCCCGCACCCCAACGCCACCCACGCGGCCGACGAGGCCGATCTGGTCGATCTGGTGCCGCTGTTTGCCGTGACGCCGCTGGCGCAAAAACGCCTGCTGGTGGACAATGCCGCCCGGCTTTATGGTTTCTGCCAATAAGAAGAAAAGCGGAAAATTCCAGGGAGGATCACAATGAGGAAAATAGTTTTCGCGCTGCTGGCGCTGCCGGTTGCTTTAATATTGGGGCTGGCGCCTGTCACGCGGGCGCAGGCCAAATGGCCGGAGAAGCCGATCAAGATCGTTCTGCCGTTCGGCGCCGGCGGCGTCGCCAACGTCACTGCGCGTATTTTGGCAGCCAAGCTCAGCGACAAACTCGGCCAGCAAGTGGTGATCGAGAACATGCCTAGCCCCGGCGGCATCAATGCCGCGCGCGCGGTAATCACGGCGCCGCCGGACGGCTACACCATGGCGCTCGTCACCAACGGCACGGCGATCAGCGTCGCGGCGTTCAACAAACTGCCGTTCGATCCGGTGCAGGACTTCCAGATGGTGTCGATGGTCGGCACCTTCGATCTGGTATTCGTGGTCGACGCCGGTTCCGAGTACAAGACGCTGGGCGATTTCATCAAGGCCGCGAAGGCCAGCCCGGCAAGCTCAATATCGGCACCACGCTCCTCGGCGGCACGCAAAATCTCGGCGCCGAGCTGTTCAAGTCGATGGCCGGCCTGAATTTGCAAATCGTGGTCTACAAGAATTCCCCCGACATCGTGGTCGCGCTGTTGCGCCACGACATCCAGATGATGATCGACTTTCCGCCGGCGGTGCAGGGCCAGGTCAACGACGGCAAGGTGCGGCTTCTGGCATCTTCGGGGCCGAAGCGCTCGCCGTTCACGCCCAAGGTGCCGACCGCAGACGAGGCCGGCGTCAAAGGCTACGAGGTGATCTCATGGAACGCCGTCGGCGCCCCCAAGGGCACGCCGAAGGAAGTCATCGACATCATGGGCAAAGCGATACACGACGTGCTGGCCATGCCGGATGTCAAGGCGGCCTACGAAAAGGTCGGCGTCGAAGCGCACGCCAGCACGCCGGCCGAATTGATGGACCGGCTCAAATCCGACATCCAGAAATGGGACGCCGTCATCGCCAAGGCCGGGATTGCGAAGAAGTAAAAACCTACGGTCCCCCGTATAGCCAGGCGATGCCGTCGTAGCTTTGCTGCGGCGTGCGGCCGGCGAGCGCGAGGTCGCGCAGCTCGGCGGTGACGCCGCGTGCGTGATAGAAGTCGCCGTAAACGCGCGCCATGATCTGGGTACGGGCGGTGCGCAAATAGCGCTCCTGCTCGTAAGCCTTGAACGCCGCCGGCAGATCGTTGGGCGCGGCTGCCGCCTTCTCCGCCAGGATCACCGCGTCCTCGGTTGCCATGCAGGCGCCCTGCGCGAGATATTGCAGCATCGGATGCGCGGCATCGCCGAGCAAAGTGACGCGGCCTTTCGTCCAATCCTTCACCGGCTCGCGGTCGCACAAAACCCACATGCGCCAGGTCTCGATGCGTTCGAGCATGCGCGTGACCTGCGGCACCTGCATCTTGAAGTGCTGCCACATCACGTCCTTGGCGCCTTCCGCGTTCCAACCTTCCTCGTAGCGGTCGGAATGGAACACCGCGACGAGGTTGTACAGTTCGCCGCGGCGCAGAGGATAATGAACGAAATGGGTGCGCGGGCCAGCCCACAACACTACGTCGGGCCGCCACAGATCCTTGGGCACGTCTTCGCGCCTGAGCACGCCGCGGTAGGCGATGTGGCCGGAGACGCGCGGCTTGCCGTCGCCGACGATGCGCTCGCGAATGCTCGACCACATGCCGTCGCATCCGATCAGCGCCGCGCCTTCTGCGCGCTCGCCGCTTTCGAGCGTGACGGTGACGCGGTCGCCATGGTCTTCGTAACCGTCGACGCGCCGGCTGGTCTCGAGCGAGATCAAATTGCTGCTCTGGCAGGCTTTGAGAAACGTGGCGTGGATGTCGGCGCGGTGCGTGACCGCGTAAGGCTGGCCGAAGCGCGCGGTGAACTCATCGTCGAGGGGCACGCGGGTGATCAGCTTGCCGGTAAGCGCATCGCGCATTTCCTGCGCCGGCGGCCGGTGGGCGTCGGCCAGGATTTCGTCCTTGAGGCCGATCTTCTCCAGCACGCGGAAAATGTTGGGGCCGAGCTGGATGCCGGCGCCGACCTCGCGGAACTCGGGTGACTGCTCTAACACCCGCACGGCAAAGCCCTGGCGCGCCAGCGCGTAGGCGGTGGCAAGCCCGCCGATGCCGCCGCCGGAGATCAGTATTGGCGCCGAGCCGCCATTTGTGCGGGCCATGATCGCTCCCTAAGCCGTTATTGGCGAATTGCGCAGTGCAAAGCCTAAAACGCGGCCCCGCCGGACGCCAATAGCAAGGCTGCCATCGCGTCGGCAACGAAAAACCCGCCGGTCATAAGGCCGGCGGGTTGCTCGTTCCGGCTGCCGCGCCAGCGGCGGCGGATTATTTCGTCAATTGGCCGCGGATCTCGCCGCCCTTGTTGGCGGCGGTGTGGACGTTGGCGTACATGTCGCCGTCCATCAGGGCCTTGGCCTGGGCGTCACTGAGCGTGGCCGAGCCTTCGAACGACGGGCCGTTCGGGCTGATCGGGATCATCACACCGGCATTCTTGCCGGATGGCGCCGGACCGTGGAAATGGGCCGCGGTGGCCGGACCGGTCAGGCCGCTATAGGTGCCTTTCCAGGTCAGCTTCTTGCTGTCGGTGTCGTAAGTCGCGGTGACCGAGCCGGTGCCCGCCGTCGTATTCGGGGGGACTTCGCTCTTGCCACTCAGGCTGGCTTTGAAGTTCATCATCGCCGCCATGGACGGCGTGGCGAGCGCGAGCGCCCCGGCAAAGGCGATCGCGGCCGCCGTGGACCGCAGAATAGTCGATGTCATGTTTGTTCCTCCTCCGTGGATCAGGCCGTGGTCAGCCTGCTGGGATAACACCGCAGCCTAGCACCTATTCCGGCGGAAAGGCGCTTAATGGGTCGTGAGCGGGATGGCGGTGGTGGAGGATTCGCCGCAGGCGTCGCATTCCCAGTGGTGCCGGATTTCGCCGCCCTCGATGAACTCGGACACCACGGGGGCGACAAGCCAGTCGCCGCAGTGCGGGCAGCGCACGGGCGATGCGAAGGAGCGGATTCCCGCGAGCCTGGCCAATTCGGTCTGAAGCTGCATGGTCTCGGCCTCCAATGGTCGTCCCCCCGAGAGTTGGTGATTAGACCGTCATCGTGGCGAGGGCGCGACCGTTTGATGAAACTGTGGTGGCCGGGACGTTAAAGTTTTGCGATGCACGCAATGTATTCGGAGCGTAAAAATTTGCGCGACGTGCACGGGCGCGGGGTCTTTCGCGGCGCACTCGTCGATGCGGAGTGCACTGCGGCAAACAAATTTTCGACGATTTTACAAAATGGTGGCCCGCATACCGTTCATCGACGCTCAAGAATCCGCGCGCTTTTTCCGCGCGCGCGATGCAGGCCGGTGCAGGCATGCGTTAAGCCGACCGCGGGGTAGGCGGCGGCGACGGCCGTCTGCCACGCGCTCTCGGCCTCATCGAGGCCGACGCCGAGCGAAATGCATTCGGTGAGCCGCTCGCCGCCCTTCCACAGCAGCACGCGCGGATTGCCGTCCTCCGACAGGACGCCGGCATCGAATGCGGCGCTGAGATGCTGGACGGTCCGGTCGCGTGAAACGATCGAGCCGAGCGAAGCCAGCGACAGGTAATAAAGCGGTCGCAACAGCCGGACGACGAGAACCGAAGCCGCCAGCGGTCAGAAAGCCAGCCGCCAAAAGTCTGCTATCAGCCGCGTTGCTCGACCCATGGCGTTCTGTTGATGCTATCGCGGCGTCGTGCGTGGTGAGCGCGATGGGACTCGAACCCATGACCTACTGATTAAAAGTTATATCGGGTTCCATATCAACAGGACACTAACGGTAACATAAATCAGCCAGTAAGCCCTTAGCGGCGGGGCTATCCACCACTTTTAAGAGTCTCGTTCGGTATCAAAGGGTAACGCCCCCTCACATGGCCCTTGTGTTACCCTGCTGTTACCCCTAAAATCGGGGTAACAATCGAGGAGAGCGGACACATGGCAAAGCCTCTGACAATCAAAACCGTAGAAAATGCCAAGGCCGGCACATCGCGTGCGGAAATAGCGGACGGCGGCATCGGTCTATATCTCGTTATCCAGCCAAGCGGGACAAAATCCTGGGCATACCGCTATCGTTTCCAAGGAACACCGCGCAAACTGACATTGGGCGCATATCCTCTTATCCCGCTTGCCGACAAACGCGACGAAAACGGGCGGGTGATTGTCAAAGGTGCCCGCACGCTAGCAGCAATGGCGCGAGAGGAAATTGAGCAAGGCCGCGACCCGGCGGGCGACAAAAAGGTGATTGCAGAGGAAGGCGCAGACCGCGACTTGTTCCCGGTAGCGTTTGCTCGCTTCATTGAAAAATACGCCAAACCCAAAAACCGGGGTTGGCAAGAGACGGCCCGCCTTGTCGGGTTGAAGCTCGATCCTGAGACGGAGGAACTCGTACAGGTGAAGGGCGGCCTCGCTGCAAAGTGGGCAACGCGACGGGTGCAGGACATCGCGAAGCGCGACATCATCGACTTATTGGACGCCATTACGGAACGCGGGGCAGGGTTTACGGCTAACCGTACACTTGCGGCGTTGCGGCGTTTTTTCGGATGGCTGGTAGAGCGCGACGTTCTACCAGTGTCGCCGTGCGCGGGCGTCAAGCGGCCGGCCGTCGAAAACCAGCGCGACCGCGTTCTAAGTGACGATGAAATCAAAACGCTATGGCAAGCCTGTGAGACAGAGGCTTACCCGTTCGGTCGCGTTGCTCAATTGTTGCTGTTGACCGGGCAGCGCAAGAGTGAGGTTTCGGACGCGGTGGACGCGGAAATAGACCGAGACAAATCCCTGTGGACTATCCCCGGCGAGCGCACGAAAAACGGCGAGGTTCACACCGTCCACCTGTGCGCCACGGCCAAGGAAATCATTAAGACCCTGCCACGGATCAAGAGCGAGCGCGGCTATCTGTTCACCACTACCGGACTTAGCCCGGTGTCGGGTTTCAGCAAGGGTAAGTGCGAGATTGACGCGGCAATGGAAAAGGTGACGGGCGAGGAACCGGCGGATTGGCGGTTCCATGATCTTCGACGCACGGTTGCGAGTGGCATGGCGCGGCTTGGCGTCAAGCTAGAAGTGATTGAAAAGGTACTTAATCACAAGTCTGGCTCTTTTGCTGGCGTAGTCGGGGTGTATCAGCGCCACGGCTACGATGCGGAAAAGAAACAGGCGCTAGAGGCATGGGCGCGGCATGTTGAAAGCATCGTTTCCGGCAAGTCGGCCAAGGTTGTGAGAATGGCGGGCTAGGTCATGGCACGAAAAACACCGCCAGCAGTACCCCCGCCTGATACGGATTATGATTTTGAGCCGGAACCATTACACGACTTAGTGCGGATGCACTTTCGCGGAATTATGCCGCCTTGGCTCTATATTTTCGATTGTGTAGCCCGATTTCAGGTGAGAGAGACTTACGGCGGCGCACTGTCGGACGAGGAATTAGCGACCGAAATTTATTATTTGGACGGCGATTATCGACGCGGACAATTGACCGAGCAAAGGATACTGGCGAACGCCGAAAGGCCGGACTTGCCATTGCAAAGGTTAAACGGCCCACGCAATCGACAAAATCCAAAGCGCGGGAACTATCCCAAAAAGCCCGCCAAGATTGGCGATACGGTGTTGATTTGGCGGGCAAGCGAATTGCTCGAAAAGATGAAGGGGAGGGGCAGCAATCAGCCTTTTAAGTGGTGGTCAGTTTGGGATGACAGTAAGGGCAAGCGCAGCAAGTCCACATTGCAAAAATTTGTGGAAACCATTTTAGTAATCATTGATCCGGTCAGGCTTACGCCGACAGTTCCGCGCGGTTTTCAGGCACCTAAGTCTAGTTTCTACAGCCAAGTTAAAAAGCGGCGGGGATTAGTCCGGCCAAAGCGGGCGATTAAATAGCATATGAGCGAGCAAGTAACGAAAGGCTACGGTCTGCACCGTTCAACACAGGTGCAGCAATGGCCGACAAAACTCACGATTATCTGACCACCGCGCAAGTCCGCAGACGGTATGGCGGCGTCTCCAAAATGACGCTGCACCGCTGGCGCAATGATCCCAACCTGAGCTTTCCACAACCGGAGCCGATTAGGTCGCGTAACTACTGGCGCGCGGCCGAGCTCAACCTGTGGGATGAAGTACGCAAGGCCGCGCAAGAGGGCAAGGCGGTGTCAGCATGACCCGCGAATATCTCCCCGACAGACGCGGCAGCGAACTATTTGAATTTAAGTATAGCGGCGTGAACTACACCGCTACGGTTTCCCGTTTTTCCGATGGCCGTCTGGCCGAAATTTTCCTCGATCATAACAAGCCCAACTCACAACTTGCGGAACATGCCAATTCGGCGGCCATCCTAGCGTCACTACTCTTACAGCATGGCGTCAAGGCTGAGACTATCCGGCACTCGGTATCAGGCCCGTTGTCGGCGGCGCTGGCATTGGCGGAGGTCAGCGGATGACCGCCATCGACTGTATCTCTTATGAGGCTAGCCACATAAAACGCCTTCGATCTACCAAAGTCGAGGTCCAACAGCGCCGCGATAAACTGGTCGAGATCGTTGCCGCGATGAAACCAATGACCGTGCGGCAAGTGTTCTATCAGGCCACGGTGCAAGGCATCGTTGAGAAGTCAGAAGCCGGATACACGAAGGTGCAAACCGATCTTGTGCAGATGCGCCGGGCAGGCATTCTGCCCTATGCGTGGTTAGCCGATAATACGCGCTGGCAACGGAAGCCTAATACCTTCAACAGCGTGCAGGAGGCGTTGGAGAACACCGCGCACTTCTATCGGAAGTCGCTTTGGGCTGACGCTGACGCCTATGTGGAAATCTGGCTTGAGAAAGACGCCCTTTCCGGCGTCGTCTATCCGATTACATCGCTTTACGATGTCCCACTGATGGTAGCTCGCGGCTACGCCAGCTTGTCTTTCCTGCATAGCTCAGCCGAATACATCAACGAACTGGATATGCCGGTCTACATCTACCATCTTGGCGACTACGATCCTTCCGGCGTCAATGCCGCCGACAAGATCGAGCAGACGTTGAAGCAGATGTCGCCTAACACCTACATCCATTTTGAGCGTCTCGCCGTCACACCCGAACAAATCTTCACATTGAATTTGCCAAGTAGGCAAACCAAGCAGACTGATAGCCGCGCCAAAAACTTTGACAGCATTTCTGTCGAGTTGGACGCGATTGCACCTGACGATCTCCGTGCCTTAGTTCAGGGCGCGATTGAGCGACATCTACCTCCTGAAAAATTTGAAATTCTAAAAGCAGCCGAAGAAAGCGAGCGCGAGATAATTGCGGCATTTGTGAACACGGCTGGGGTCGCATGAACGCCACCGCCGAGAAGCTCGATCCATTGGACTTGCTCTATGTTCGGTCCTGCACGATGGCCGAACGGGTAACGGCCGGCGAAGTCCCGTTTATTGAGGCCGTCGATTTCATGTGGGAAGCGGCAGAGTTTGCCGGGACCGTCGATAGGGTTGGCCCCGATCTTGTGCAGCACGTTCTAGCTTGCGCGTTCATGGGTGTTCCCAAGGTGGCGTTATGAACGACATCATAAACATAGCGACCGCCGACAACGGGGCGCTAGATCGGCTCGCGCTGGCGCATGACCGCAAGCGGGAAAATAAGAAATATCGTTTTCACTTAATCCCGTTTGGGGAAATTCAACTCGGCACGGAACCGCAATATCTGGTTAAGGGGATAATCCCTCGCGTCGGGCTAACGGTTATCTGGGGGCCACCGAAATGCGGGAAGTCGTTTTGGATTTTTGACCTGTCAATGCATGTTGTGCTCGGCTTGCCCTATCGGGGTCGCCGCGTACAGCAAGGGCCGGTGGTGTATTGCGCTTTTGAAGGCCAGAACGGTATCAGCGCCCGCGTCGAAGCCTTCCGGCAAACCTTCCCGATCGACGCCGGCCAGTCTGTGCCGTTCTATCTGGAGCCGGTAACGCTCGACCTGATCGCGGACCACGCGGAGCTGATCGCCACGGTTAAGCGGCATCTTGACCTGGACCGGCCCGCTCTTGTGGTGCTCGATACGCTGAACCGATCATTGCGGGGCAGCGAAAACAACTCAAAGGACATGTCCGCCTATGTGCGCGCCGCCGATGCGATCCGCGCCGCGTTCAATTGTGCGGTAGCCATCGTGCATCATTGCGGAGTGGAAGGGGAACGGCCTAGAGGCCATACAAGCTTAACCGGCGCTGTGGATGCGCAGCTATCCGTTAAGCGCGGCGGCGAAACGATCCTTGTCACAGTCGAATGTGCCAAAGACGGTCCGCAGGGCGATGTAGTCGCCAGCAAGCTTAAGGTGGTCGAAGTCGGTACTGATAGCGACGGCGAAATAATTTCATCCTGTGTAGTCATTCCAGAGGAAACGCCAGTCGTCGCCACTGGCGAGCCGAAACTATCCAAAAATCAACAGACCATGTTTTCCATTCTGCACGCCGCAGGACAGACCGGCTTGACTACCGGGGAATGGAACGAGCGCGCACGCGGGGTTGGCATTGGTGTGAAGCGCGGTGCAGACCATTACGACCTGCGCGAAGCCCTGAAAGCAAAAGACCTAGTGAGACTTTTCAATGATCGGTGGACGGCGGCACTTGAATGAAAGCCAGCGCGCGATGATCGCGGCGAAATTGGCAACAGCTAAAGCCGGACAGCGAAGCGACCTAATAGGAAATCGCACTGGGTCGATAACCGCTCAAGAAGCCGCAGACTTAATGCAGGTCGGCGGCGATCAAGTCGAGAAGCCGAAGGCGGTCATCTTCGCTTGCCGCGTCCCATGCCTTCACAAGACGATCACAGGCGGTTGGCTTAGATCGGTTGGTGGTGATGAGGTAAGCCTGGTTTAACGACAAGCGCCCCGCTGCGATTTCAGGCTCAAGGTCGGGCCGCAAGCGAAAGAACCCGCTTTGCCATATAAACTGTACGCTCGCTGATGTTCATCAGTGCGGCGGCTTGTTTAACGGTTAGATCGGACTGCAAATTTGCAGGCTGCATATGGCCACCATATCCAGGAGGCGCAAGGCAAGGGAATCAGGACGGACCACAATACGGACATGGCATACGGATTTGGGGTTTTTCTAAGACCCCCGAACCGTACGTATGCACCGTATGTTAGTCATCCGTATGCCGTACGTATGTCGAACCGTATGACCGTATGGTGTTATTGAGAGAATAGTATTCATCGGTTAGCCGCTTAATTGTTTGTGGGGCTGCGCTTGTCGTATTGACCGTGGCGCTGCCGGTGTGCCGCTGGCCAGCAGGATCGAGCGGGCTTAGTCTTTCGATCAGTAGCTCTTGCTGTAAGCCTGTAGCCCCATCAATTGGTTAGCGGCCTTGGCTATGGCAGGGGTAACGTGCGGGTATCAATAGGCTTTCCATCGGTCGCAACATTGGCCAGCCGATTGACTTGGGGCGGGGCCGGGGGCCCAACCCCCCTTGCTCTTTGTTTCAAATCCTCAAGTGCCCTTCTTGCACCACCGGCCTGTCCGGGGTTGTTCACGGGCAAGTCTGAGAGGCTTAGCGGCCTTTAGACAGGTTGTCTGGTACAGGCTTGCAACACTAAGTCACGTGTGTGGGGATTAAATCGCATATGCGGATGGTGTGCGAAGCGGGTAACGCTTCACGGCATGGCGGACCATGACGGCGATCTAGTCGAGGCGGGACCGGCGACGGCGGCGGACGTGTCGGAATTTGACGCGGACGCGACGCGGCCGGCTAGGACTATCCGACAGGACAAGGCTTTTGCACTGGCGATGCTTGGCGGGGCGAACCGCACGCAAGCGCCCACATGGCGGGGTTTCCGCAACAGGGCATATCCCTACGGAAAAGGCGAGCAGCCTAGCGGCCACGCGCAAGGTCAAGCGGTTTCTGGAACGGGCGCGGGCGGCAGGTCTGGACCTTGCGCCGGAGGAAGTCGTTGACAAGGATACGCGGCGACGGATTTTGAGCCGACAGGCTACCGGCAATGATCAGAATATCGCGCAGCGCGCAATAGAGCATCTTAACCGGATGGATGACGCCGAAATGGAGGCCGAGGCCGAGCGGAGGCTTATCGAGACAGACCCGGTTTCCATCCTGGTCGAGATTGCGAGCCTGGATAGCGATTGCCTGACCGTGGCGCGCGGCATGGCGAAAAAACATAACCTGCTTACGCAATTCGAGGCGGCATGGTCCGCCCGCAAGGTTCTACAGCAAGCCGTGGTTGGCTCAATCAACGGCGTGGCCAAGTCCGCGCCTGCGACCGCCAGCGCACAGGGGATGACATGACCACCGTAACCAGCATCGACAAGCTCGATCCGGGCCAGCGGAGTCCGGTCCGCCCCCGGCACCGGCAAAATACGGCTGGCCTAAAACCGTCCACGACGCCTTGCCGCTACCCGGCGGCAGGCGCGTCGGGCAAGTCGATCAATTACAGCGCGTTCTAGTCGATCTGAAAATTCCTGGCGCGTCTCATTCCGAAGGCCGGGAGTTTAATGCCCGCATGTATGCCGAACACCTGGAACGGATTGCCAAGGCGGCCGGCGATCAGGCTATCGCGGCATGGGTTTCCAGTCAGGCGGTGCCCAATGGCTGAAACCGAAAAGACCGAGATTGCTGCCCAAGTTGGACAGCCAATTTTCTCCATTCCTCGCAAACTCGCGCCGCGACCGATTAACGAGTGCTTCAATCTTGTGGAGATTGCGAAATTCGCGGGGCAGTCCAATGAGGCGGTGCAGAATCCTCGCCGCGATTACCCGATGACCAGCGCGAGCATGAGGACCAGCAAGTGATTAGGCAACTTGTCATCAAAATGAATTTCCCCGGCCTCAAATTGCCGGACGGTCGCGTTGCCGAAACATTGGACCGCGACGAATTGAGCCGCGAGCTGCGGCGGCTGGAAATCCCCGGAATTGAAAACGACATGGGCAAGGTGGCGATGCTTGCCGCTTACGAGATGCACCGCGACAGTTTGCTTGCCGCCATTCCGTACAACGCGGCGGCGGATTTTCATAAAGCCACGCAGGCCAAAGCATGACCACCACGAACAAGCAGGACAACAATTCGCTAGTGCCGATGCAAGACGGCACGATGATTATTGATCGGGAAATCCGCGCGCATGACGCGCTATCGAATTGGCTGGTTGCGGACGATTACGACACGCTGAAATTTCAGCTTGCTTTTAATCGCCGCAAGACGGTCGCGCCGCTAATCAAGATTCGTGAACCGCTGGGTTCCGCGTCGGCGGAAATCTACGCGCGCATTGACAACCCCGCCGATACATCAAGCCCGGAAATCAATGAAGCACGCGCTACGCTTGCGGCGCTGAATGAAAAGTTTTTTCGCGATTGCGAATGGGTCTTGAATGGTTGGACGCCAACCCCGGCACAACTCGCACGTTGGCACTAAGGAAACACAATGGACATTGAACACGATCTAGCAGCTCACGCGCACGCGGAAGGCAGCTTGCACAAGACAGGCGGCCCGCACCACGAAAAACTTATGGCGGGTTTGCGGAAATTTCCCGCCGCGCGTCTCTCACAGATGCAGCACGCCATAACGCACGTCCTGAAGGAAAAGGCGCAAGCGGCAGAGGACGGCAAGCCGCTCCATGAAATGAGCGATGCCCAATTCGCGCGGCACTCGGCAAAAATGTTCAAAATCGGGGAGGAATAATCAATGACTGAAAAAGACGACGCACAGGCCCTAGAGGCCCACGTTAAAAACTGGATTGACCAGACCTCGAAGGATTACGCGAGCCTGCCGGACCTTGATTTGACCGCGCACAAGCAAGCCATGGATGCGGCGCTGAAAATTAGAAATGCGCCGCAGCGTGAATTTGAAAAGCGTGTTGCAAATGCCACTGACCGCGAACTGGCGCAAATGATTTACGACGCGGACGAGCCGGTGCGCGAAGATCAGCGCAAAAACCATCATGTCTGAGAATGAGATTGCAGACATTGGCAGCACTGACACCGGAGCTTCCGGCGGCGGCGATGAATTGGAATCCTTGCTTGCGCAATTCGACGCGGACACGTCGCGGCCCGCCGATGCTACTGGCGATGCACCCGCCCGGGATGCGTCAACGGTATGGACCGAACCGGGACCGGACGGGTTGACGCTTGACGATATTCTAATCCGCAGTGAGCGCGCGACATTGGCTGATGCGCGCGAGCAGTTAGAAAACGATTACCAGAAAACCTTGCTGCAATTTCAGCAAGCGGCGCACGAGCGGGACATTCCGGTTGCGGTCAAAGAAATTCGTGGCGACCTCGATAACAAGATATTCAGCGACGACTTTGTACAAACCTGGATGGACAACAAGGCGCGTGGAAGCGCCGCGCTACAACAAGCATGGCTGAATCGCGCGCAAGACCCGCAAACTTGGCGCGCCGCACAGCGGCAACTCGGTAGAGAATTCAACAGCACGTTCGCAAAGATGGTCATAGACGCCAATGTGACCGAAGATCGGGAAGCCGTGACCGCCGCCGTGCGCGGCGCTTCTGCCAATGCCCCGAGTGATCCGCCCGTGCGCTACGGGCAATTGACCAACGATGAATTTAGAAAAGAAGTCCGCGACAAACATGGCTTTGATCCGGGGGTCTAATGCCAATCATCCGCACCTTTGTCGTCAATCTCAGCGCCGCCGCCGCCGTTACCGGCTATAGGCAGTATTACCAAGTTATGAGCATTAGAATTAACAATCCTGGGCGCGCGAGTAACGCAATAGGAAATCAATAGCCATGAAAAACAATCGCCCCGACAAGTCGCTAACCAAGGACGAATTTTTCGCGTTGCTTGAACGGGAAAACAATCGTCTCACGGATGATGAGGCGCGGGCGCTTATGTCGCCGCTCACGGACGCGCAAATTGCTCAATGCCGCGAACAAGCACAGTGCGACCACGGCTTGACACTGGAACAAGTCATTGAAGCACACCATGCGACCTACGGCGGCTTGCTCGACAAGATCAACGCACGCTTTGGCACGCGGCTAAATCATCTCCCCGCAAAAACTATGGCGCACTTCTGCCAACTCTTTAACGGCGCGCCGGACCCGACAACGGCGGCGTTTCAATTCATGTTTGAACTTGTGCGGCTGGAATCCGCCGATCATAGGACGGCCTAATTATGGGAAACCCTTTTACCTCTACATCGGTCATCAATTACAATACCAACCCGCCGCCAGACGATGGATCGCAGGTATCAAACAATCTTATTAAGTGGGCAACGCAGAAGTCAAAGCTGGCCGACCCGCTCAAGAACGCTTTTGATACACACGTAGCGGCTACCGCGACGATGGTAGGAAAGATTCCCGGCGGCGCTGGCATAACCTCAGTCAATTCGGATTACACCGTTGCCGTCACCGACCAGGGCAAGATGGTCCGCGTCACGGCGACCGCGACCATTACCACGCCGGATTGCACGTCGGCGACAATCGGCTCTCCGTTCCTGTTCGCGGTGGTCAACGATTCCTCAGTCTCTATTACGCTGACCGGGAATAATCCTGGCGTGCAGCAGACTATTGACGGGGCGACCTCGCTCACGTTGCTGCCCAACGTCGGCTATTGGCTGACCACGGACGGAACCAACTGGTTTACCTACGGCAGAAATTTCGGCCAGCTTGTCGGGTCGATGATGAGCTATGGCAACATCGTCAACGGCACGATTGTCGAGAGCAATGCATCAAATGCCGTGACGTTCGCGCTAAAGACATTGGCGGGCAACGATCCGTCAGCGTCGGACCCTGTGCTGTGCGCCTTTCGCAATGCCACGCAGACCACGGGAAACTATGTATTCCGTTCGGTCACGGCGGCTTTGTCTTTGGTTATTTCTTCAGGATCGACGTTGGGCGCGCCTACGGGAAGCGTGGCCTTCGATATATCTATTGTCCTGTTCGACGACGCCGGAACGATTTGCATGGGCGCGATCAATCTTGCTGACGATTATTCTATAATTGTTGTTCCAACCATTGCCTCTTCAACGGCGGAAGGCGGAGCTGGCGCGGCGGACAGTTCAAAGACGTTCTACACCGGCACGGCAGTTACCAGCAAAGCCTACATTCCCTTTGCGCAGGCAAGATATACGTCGGGTCTTTCAACTGCGGGTAGCTGGAACGTCGATCCGAAATTGCAACTGTATGGACCCGGCGCGCCTTTTCCTCCCCCACGCGGCCCGAAAGTCTATCAAGTTCAAGAATCGCAGACGAGCGGGACTAATAGCTCCAACACCGCGACAAATACAGGCGCATACATTACCGTCACGTTGAACACCGATGTGATAAATCAAATTACGGGTGCATCGCGTAGCGGGAATGTTCTGACGCTGCCGGCTGGAACCTACACGGCCTATGCCGAATATGGGAGCGCCAGCAACGGCGGAAACAATCGTATCAGATTGCGAGATACGACAAACAGCGTGACCCTGATCGGCGGCCCAAACCAAAACGGTAATTCTGGAAGCGCGTCCGGCATTCCGAAAGAACTAACTCTTGCGGGCGTCTTTGCGCTTTCAGGAACTGTGACTGTCGAGCTTCAAGTCAGAACTACGGGAACGATTGTCGCAGCGCCTGCGGCCTCGTTTGGCGACCCAGAAGTTTATGTCAATTTGGTTCTGACAAGGCTTCCTTAAGCCGTAGCTCAAGGGAACTAAAGCGAGCGATCATGGACGCTCGTTAAATTTGTCATTCTTCCAAATATTGTTTGGCTAGCTGATGCCATTCGTCCTCCGAGCGACACACGCTTTTCTGCATGCGACACTCAATAATGCCGGATGGAGAACCCTGTGTGAAAGCTCCGTATTCTTTATTTTCTAGGAGATCGAATAATCGAAGCCCGTTCATACTGGTTTGCTTATCGATGAAGATACTCATTTCCAAGAAAAAGCATTTATTCAGGCGCGCATTGTAGTGGGCTTGATAGTTAAAATAATTCATCTTATCCCCATCACGGTTTGGTTTACCGCTGTTATATTCTTTATCGAAAACCTGTGCCGCGAGCTTTCCACAACGTTCTTGCAGCTCATAGAGTGCCGCGTTTGGCTCGGCGCGCGCGCTCCAAACGGTGCCAACCATCAGTGCCAAGACAATTACGAGCGCTATTGTTTCGCGGTTGGCTCTCACTCGGCTGTCTCGGGTATCTTTGCTTCGATGTTCGAGAGTTCGCGTTCGCACCAAGCCGTAGCCTTTCGTAAGTCCGCAAGAAGATCATGGCGGACATCGCCAATGTAATAGGCTAGATCATAATCTTCACCAGTCACGATGTGATTGGCGTCGTCGCCCGTACTAGACTGAGAAAACGTGGCATATAACTCAAATGATCCCTCTTTGAGTATCAGGTCCCGAGCGAATTTGATAAACGTCAATTCGGGACCGTCTATGGGCGTCGCGTTCCACCATTCGTCAATCTCCTTCTGATGCGATGGCGAGATGTTTCAGGTCATGAATTCCTGAGGGCATGTTGCACGGCACGAAGCGAAGCGAGAATACCAATCATGTAAAAGCGAAACGGATACCCGATGAGCTTTTGTTTAACCAATTCATCAATGCCCCACTGTGCCGCTTTTAAATAGAGGCGTGCCTGCGGCAGCTTTGAAAGTTCGGTCAAGGTGGTTCTCCATGCGGAAGCCGCACGTCAGGTTCCACGAAAGGATATACCAATAAGAACTCGCAGTCTCGTTCGGATGTGCGGACGTTTCACCTACCGACTGACATGGCGCGAAATCTACGAGCTATATCGGCTGACAATGCCGGAACTGCCCGAGCGCAATTTGCAGGCGCGCTATAACATCTGCCCGACGACAACGATCGACACGGTGATCCAGCGCGACAAGCAACGCGAGCTGGTGCCGATGCGTTGGGGGCTGGTGCCGTCCTGGTGGAAAAAGAAGGCCAAAGAGACACCGGCCACATTCAATGCACGCGCCGAGACAGTTGCCGAGAAGCCTATGTTTCGCTCCGCGTTCAAGCGCGCCCGATGCCTGATACCGGCCTCAGGCTACTACGAGTGAGCCGCAACATTTTGACCGGTGGCTAGCTGGCAATGCCGGAACAGAATTATTCAAGCCGGCGGCCAATAATTATTTGCAGACTTGGCCGGTGTCGCGGCGAGTCAACAGTTCACGGGCACCGGACGATGACCCGACGCTTATCGACAGCATTGACAAAGATCCGATGCCCACCGACGATCCCGAGGCGCTGCTGGCATGGGGCAAGCGCAACATTCAAGGCGAGTGAACCGAAACGGCCGGAAAGAATAGCAGTCGCCCGATGACCGACAAACTACCGACCCGCGCGGAGTCTCTCAAGTTCGCTTTGGCCTTCGCCCTGCGCAGTGTGAAGCTGGATCGCCATCGTTTAGGGTTATCAGAGGAAACCCGTTACCGGATCGCAGGCGAGGCCGTGGATTATCTCATTCGGGATGGCCGCTGGCCGGAGTTGAACGACCGGCCGGAGTTGCGCCCGCTAGCGTCGGCGCAGGACCCCAACGACCATCGTCGGTGGCCGAAGGGTTGAGGCATTTCGGGTGAATTCTTAAATGGCGATGTTCGCTGCCGCAATCGGTAGTTCCCGAAACCAAATCGGCTCCTCGGCATTACCTAAATCGCATGGTCGTTTGACCGCCGCCTAGAAATCGGCCATGATTCGTGCGCAGCGGCCGGATGCGTCTAACACCCGGCCGCCACTTGAAGCCAACCGCCCCGGAGGGCAATCGGCTCCCATGATCTTCATATCAAATATCACTCGGATTCCAAGTCCGCCCTCCAAGGCATTCACACAACATTGGAGGGTCTAATGACTACCAAGACATCACGCCGCGCCATCCTGGCCGGTGCCGCAGCTCTACCCGCGCTCGCCATTATCCCCGCAGCGGCCCTTGCTGCGGTTGATAACGATCCGATCTTTGCCGCGATTGAAGGGCACAAGGCCGCTTACCTCGCTTCGATGGCAGCCAGCCGCATCCAATCTAATATGGTCGATGCCGAGTTTTCTCCGGAGTATGATCCTATTAAATGCGAGGCGGCCCATGCCGCAGCAAGGGCCGCCGACGCCGCCGACGCCGCCGCGGCTGAGGCGCTTGCAACGATCCGGCCTACCACGATAGCGGGGCTGCTGGCGCTTATGCGCCATGTTGAGCAATTCAATGCTGGCGCGTTCGCACTCGATATTGATCCGGAGTGGCGTTCGGCTCCGATGCACTGGCCGGCTCATGATGACGAAAACGAGATCGACCTGTTCGGTTATTCCATTCTCGCTAACGTTCGCACCGCGCTTGCAGCGATGACGGTGCAATCATGAAAAACAAATCCGACCGCGACATGGGCCGCCGTCTCAAAATCGCTCGCTTAACTCTAAATCTTTCGGAAAAGGAAATGGCGGCCGCAATTGGGGTGACGGCACTAACCTATCAAAAATATGAAAAAGGAGATCAAGCGCGTAGCTTTCAAGGAACTGTCAATTTTTGTTTCGAGCACAAAATAGATATAGATTGGCTTCTATCCGGTTACGCATCTTCCCTCGATAAGAGCCTCGCGTCGCACGCCCCTGGCAAGGTTGCCATTCTCCCCGTTGTCACGCTTGAGGAACGCCAACGGCGGGCAAGGGCGGCTGCAAGGGCGGCTGCATACTGGCAAAATCGCGCGGGGGTGCAATCATGACCGTTATCAGCTTTGCTGACTACCGCAGCGCAAAGCCGGTAGTCCTGCCTAGGTGGACGGGAGAACGTGCCACCCCCTATGGCGCAAGACGCGCACAGTGGCACAAGGCAGACCTTTATCTGCATTTTTTACTAGATCTTCGGCAGGTGAGTGACTACGCAAAAATTCTCAGTGACCGTTATGGAGTTGAGGACGGTTCCGCATATAAAGATCTCAACGATGGATGGGAGTTGCTCGCTAGGATCAAGGCCGCGCAAGTCGCACTATTGCTAACGCCGGTTTGTACGCAGGGACATTTAGAGATAAAACGCCGCTACGCTAAGCATCTAGAATATTTGCCTGTTGAAGCGGCAGCGGTGGCGCAGGCGCTTGAGGCAGATATTGCCTTCCTCGCAATTCCAAAGCGCGATAGGCGGAAGGCGGTGCAATCATGACGGTAGAACTCGTTAGAGACTCGCCAGCCCCTCCTGCCGATCACGACAAGGATTGGCACCTGGATTCGTCCCTTTATGATCTTCGGAACATGGCGTCGATTGCCGCAGACCTTACGTGCGATGCTGACAGCCGGAACGCGACCGATGAAGAGAGAAACCTTGCAGTTTTCGCCGTCTATCAAACTCACAAGATGGCCGATGCATTAGTTGCCGAATACCATCGTCATCTTAAGCAGGCATAGGAAAGCCTGACACGCTACCGGCTCCCCGTGTCATTGCGGGGAGCCGCTTTATCCACCCTGCTTTCCCACGTCGCCTTAAACGCTGCCATCGCGGCCTCTCTATTCGCAGAGTTGCCGTATTGCGGTCCCTTGCATCCTTGCCACTCGTGAAATTCGACGGTCCATAACCAAGTTTCTCCCTCGCTGGCTCCTGTCCCCGGCAAGCGATCAAATATGCTGCCGACGCATCGGCCCTCGAAATATACGAGATAGTGTTCAGTTCCCGGGAACTCCGGGTGTCGTTTTAGAATGAGCGCCACCGCCTGAGACTAAAAGCACTCGGCTAGTAGATCAACGCGGAGGATCATCAGAGAGCGGCACGCGAAGCTAAATCGCTTGAAATCAGGAAAGTCGGTAGTAAGTCAAAACGACCCGCCCTAACCCTGACAGCGGCCAAGGGCAGGGAGCGCATGGACGGGCTTCTAATGGCGTTTTGACGTTGCCGGGGGGCTAATTTCCAATCGTTACCCGTAGCGTTACCCCGCCACTTTTTCTGATACCCCGAAATTGCAGAAACCCTTGATTTTGTTGGTGAGCGCGATGGGACTCGAACCCATGACCTACTGATTAAAAGTCAGTTGCTCTACCGCCTGAGCTACGCGCTCGTCACCCACTTTTCGGGATCATGCACTAGGCGCTGTGTAGGGGTGCCAGTCCGCCTGGTCAAGCTTATCTGTCCCGATAGGCGCTTTTCGTCCGTTTATCGAACTCGCGTCCGACCCCGGCAGTTTGCTACACTGCGCCAACAGGGAGTTCAATTATGCCGATCGTCAACCGCGTCGCCGACCTGCATGGCGAGATTACCGCCTGGCGGCACGATCTGCACGCCCATCCGGAACTGCTCTACGACGTGCAGCGCACGGCGGCGACCGTCGCCGAGAAGCTTAAAAGCTTCGGCTGCGACGAGGTGGTGCCGGGGCTGGGCCGCACCGGCGTGGTTGGGGTCATCCACGGCCGCAAGGGCAAGTCCGACAGGGTGATCGGGCTGCGCGCCGACATGGACGCGCTGCCGATCGATGAGGCGAACGACCTGCCGTACAAATCGACGGTGCCGGGCAAGATGCACGCCTGCGGCCACGACGGCCATACCGCCATGCTGCTCGGCGCCGCGCGCTATCTCGCCGAGACGCGCAATTTCGCCGGCACCGCGGTGGTGATCTTCCAGCCAGCCGAGGAGGGTGGCGCCGGCGGCAAGGCCATGGTGCAGGACGGCCTGATGGAGCGCTTCAAGATCAACGAAGTCTACGGCATGCACAATTATCCCGGCATGCCGCTCGGCACGTTCGGTCTGCGCGCCGGGCCGCTGATGGCGGCGGCGGATCATTTCACCATCGAGATCGAAGGCGTCGGCGGCCATGCCGCGCGCCCGCATATTTCGATCGATACCGTTTTGGTCGGCGCGCAGATCATCAACAATTTGCAATCGATCGTCTCACGCAACGTCGATCCGCTGGAGTCGGCGGTGATTTCGGTGTGCACGTTCCACGCCGGCAATACCGACAATGTCATTCCGCAGACCGCGCAATTGCGCGGCACCGCGCGTAGCCTGGTGTCTTCGGTGCAGGATCTGGTCAGAAGCGCATGCACGAGGTCGTCGAAACGACCGGCAAGCTGCATGGCGCGAAAGCAAAGCTGAATTACCGGCGCGGCTATCCGGTGCTCAAGAACCATGCCGCGCAAACCGAGTTTGCGGCGTCGGTCGCCACCGGCATAGCCGGCGGGGACAAGGTGAACACCGCACTCGCGCCGGTGATGGGCGCGGAGGATTTCTCGTTCATGTTGAATGCGCGGCCCGGGGCCTTCATCTTTGTCGGCAACGGCAACAGCGCGGGGCTGCACCACCCCGCCTATAACTTCAACGACGACGTGATCCCGATCGGGACGTCCTACTGGGTGAAGCTGGTGGAGACGGCGCTGCCCGGTTAAAGTACGACTCATAAATGCGCAATCCAAAGCTGACATGCGCCATCAGCCCATCTAATTCGGGGAGTAGCCCTTGCAAAGAAACATTGCGTGCGCCGCTATTCTTGCCGCGGCCGTTGCCGTCTTTACTCTTGCATACAGTTTTCCCGCCGCCGCCGAAAATTGGGTCGAGGCGGGCAAATCCAAGTTAGGAAACCAGGATTTTCCGTATTGTATTGATACCGACGACATCCAGAAGGAGGCCGACGGATGGATTTCTTATATCGCCGCGCCCTGCGATCCAAAATGGAGAAAGTTACTTGGCGAGGCTAATATTCGAAGGGCGGTCCGTTGCGACCGGCCCATTTCCACATCGGAGAAGTATAAAGAGCTCTCGAAGCGGGGGTGGACGGAAGAGAGGCCGATGAGCACAGGAGTCGCCGCATTGGCCCAGTTTGCCTGCCAGAAAAGATGACCGCGCAAGCGGCGAGCTCTTCGCACAGTGATCCCACAGAGAGCTCCATCGTCTCGCCCCGTCGTTCTGACTTATAGCCCTTTGGACTTCATTATCCGGGCGAGAAAGTCGGTGGAGGCGTCGACCATCCGGTTGTTTTCGGCGGGGCTCAGATACTTGGTGGAGTAAAGCCCCATTTCGTTCATGACGCCCTTCTGCTCGTCGACCAGCTTCATGAAGGCGCGCGTACCGCAGACGGACTTCTTTTGCGCCGGGGTGAGCGGTGAAAAAGCTTGCGGCGTAAGATGAGACGGCGACGCGGCGAGCGCGGCGAAGTCGCTTGGCGACGGCGTGCAGCTTTGATCCGCCGTTGAATTCAGCTTGTACGTGGAGGGGGGATGCGCCGCGGTCCACGCCTCTGCTAATCGCTTTCCCTCCGCGATTTGCTGCGGCGTCATTTTTTCAGCCAATATTTTAAGCCGGCCATCGACGAATTTGCCGCCCGCCGCCACGGCCAGCGTGTACCACATATAGGCCTGAACCGAATCCCGCTTTAAACCGGTGCCGGCCTCATACATCTGGCCGACCTGAAACTGCGCACCGGCATGGTTCTGATCCATGGCCTTGCGATACCACTTCATCGCTTCGGTATAGTTCTTCGTTACGCCCCAGCCGTTCGCATAGAAATCGCCCAGATTTTTTTGCGCGTTAGCATCGCCGCGATCGGCTTGCTGATGCCACAGTTTCAGCGCGGGGCGATAATCTACGGCGAGCGCAGGTGCGTGTGCCCAGGCAGCAAGAAAGACCGCCGCCGTTATTGTGAAAGAAATTCGCTTCCAGTTCGCCATTGGCCCAACATCCGTTGATGCAGCGAGGTGACAATCGCCATTCACTTGACAGAATGTTTGGATTGGCGAGATGGAAAGACTATCGCATTGGGATGACTTAATCTAGTGACGGCGGGAGGTCTGCTGCAGGCAGCGGCTCCTGACATAAGGCGAAATCCGGCTTGCGGCCAAGATGGACCGCTTCCGTTCCCGTGCGGATATCACCGGACCGTTGCTTACCAAATTTGATATTTGAGCAGACCGCCTACGGCACCAACTCGGTGTGCTCGGAGACGACCGGCGCAGGAGTTGGCTCCGCCCGCCGCGCTACGAATTCGCCGACGCGCGCTTCGATCGCCCGCCAGGTGGCGAATTCGTTGAACCGTGTGCGCTCGAACATGGCAAGTCCGACCGCCGCGACGAAAGGCAGGCTCTGCACCAGCAGCACGACGGCGAAGATGTTGATCTCGCGCACTTCCTTGTAGTTGGTCGCATGGAGCACGATCGCGCCGAGGATCAAAAGGCCTGCCAGCACCGCTTCCCAGAAGGCGTGGAAATCGGCCGAGCGCCGCATTCCGCCCTTGGCGGTGCGCACGAAGGGCAGGTGATCCTTGATCAGCCCGAAGCCGACCGCACGCGCCACCGTCCACTGCACCGACATGGCCGCGAACACGGAGCCGGTGAGCTGGCCTTTGCCGGTGCGCACGCGCAGCCGGTACAGCGTCACGAAATGCATCAGCGAGACGGTGAAGCTCGCGAGGATCGGGATGGTCAGAATGCGGTCGGGTACCGCGATGTCGAGGAACGCGACCACCGGTACCCAGACGATATTAAGTATGGCAACCGCGACGCCGAGCGTCTCGGCGCCGAGCCAATTAAGCCAGCCGAGCGCGAATTCGCGCTTCTGGTCGCCGGTTAGCCGGCTGGCGCCGGGCAGGAAACGGCGCCAATGTTTCTTCAGGATCTGGAAGCCGCCATAGGCCCAGCGGTGGCGCTGCTTCTTGTAGGCCTCGAAGCCGTCGGGCAGTAGGCCGTGGCCGTAGCGCTTGTTGGTGTAGTGCGCGCGCCAGCCGTTTTCGAGCAGCGTAAGGCCGAGATCGGTGTCCTCGCAGATGGTGTCGCTCGACCAGCCGCCGGCAGCTTCCAGCGCGGCGCGGCGGATCAGGCACATGGTGCCGTGCACGATGATGGCGTTGTATTCGTTACGCTGCACCATGCCGATGTCGAAGAAGCCGGCGTATTCGCCGTTCATGGCATGGTGCATGACGCTGCGCTCGCCGTCGCGATGATCCTGCGGCGCCTGCACCAGGGCGACGGATGCGTCGCCGAACAGCGGCACCAGGTCCTTAAGCCAGTCCGGCCGCACGACATAATCGGCGTCGATCACGCCGATCACCTCGGCATCGGCCGCGGTATGCACCATCGCGAGCCGCAGCGCGCCAGCCTTGAAGCCTTGCAGGTTTTCGGCGTTGACGAAGCGGAAGCGTTCGCCGAGCGCGCGGCAGTGGTCCTCGATCGGCCGCCAGAGCGCCGGATCGGGCGTGTTATTGATTACCACCACGCATTCGAAATTCGGATAATCGATCCGCGCCACCGCGTCGAGCGTCTGCCTGAGCATTTCCGGTGGCTCGTTATGGGCGGGAACGTGGATCGACACTTTCGGCGCCGCCGCCTCGGGCGCAAGCGGCGGAGACTCGATCAGCCGCAGCGGCTTGCGGCCGAAGGCGATCGCCGCCAGTTCGTCGATGCGGGCAAGCGCGATAATGATCAGCGGGATCAGCAGGAGCACACCCAGACCGAGCGCGAAGACCGCGCCGGGCAACGAAATAATGTCCGTTCCAGAACGCGAATACGGCGGCGGACCACGCGCCGACCACATTGGCGGCGCCGGCGAGCGTCGCACTCTGCCGCGGCGTTGCGCCACTCATCGCCAGGATCGGTAGCGACAGCAGCACGCTCACCAGCAACGCGATGCCGGCAAGCTTCCAATGGTCGGGATCGGTGAGCGTGCCGGCCCAGGCGAATTTCGCCTGGCGCGAAGCGTCGAACAGTCCCCAATAGGGACCGACGCCGCCTTCGTTGGTCTTCCACGGCTGGTCGATCGCTTCGACGATGTTGTAGTCGATGCCGTAGGCCTCGGCGCGGGTGACGAAGTCGCGCAATACGGTGGCCTGCTCCATGCGGCCGGGATTGGCGTTTCGCATATTATAGCCAGCGCTCGGCCAGCCGAACTCGGCGATCACGATGCGCTTACCGGGATAGGCCGCCCGCAGCTTGTCGTAGATCAGGATCGCCTGATCGACCGCCTGCCTGTCGGAGAAGCCTTCCCAATAGGGCAGGATATGCGCGGCGATGAAGTCGACCGACGATACTAGTTCCGGATGCTCGAGCCAGACGTTCCAGATTTCGCCGGTCGACACCGGCACGTTGGTGGAGCGCTTGACGCGCTGGATCATCTTGATCAGGTCGGCGACCTTCTGGTCGGCACGGTAGATGGTTTCGTTGCCGACGATGATGCCGTTGACGTTGCTGTGGCGTTTGGCGAGGTCGATTACCGAGTGGATTTCGCGCTCGTTGCGGTCGGCGTGCTTGTCGATCCAGGCGCCGACCGTAACCCGCAGGCCGAATTCGGCGGCGATGCGCGGCACCAGCTCGACCCCCCCGGTGGACGAATACGTACGTATCGCCCGCGTTAGCGGCGCCAGCACCTGCAGGTCGGCGCGAATTTGTTCGGCTTGCGCTCGGTCGCCTTCGTCCGGGTTCGTCGAACTCGCGAACGGCGCGTACGAAACGCTGGCAAGTTGACCGTTGAAATTGGGAGCACTCAGGTGATCTTGCGCGAGAGCCCACAATCCGGCTTGCACGCACGCCACGAGGGCGATTACGGCAGCGACGGAGCGCATTTTACTTACAACCAAATGGGGCGGGATTTCAGACCCTTGAGCCCGTCCCCTGGGCTCAGCCGATGCTTGTTCTGCGGCAGTGCAGCATAGCTCGGTTTCAGGCGATTATTCAAGTAAAGACCGGACATGGCAAATCCTTGACGCGTGCATAGCGACAAAAAATAATTTCAGCGGAGAGGAAACGTGATCAGTGGGAAGTGGTTCCGCCGGAGGTGGCGGCGGGCGGCTGCGCGGCGGTCGCAGGCGCCGGCGTCAGGGCGGGATTGAGCCAGCAGGCGTGCACCCGACCGTTCAGGCTATCCTGGGCTTTGGGGTCGATATGGCCTTGCCGCACTAGACAGCGGAAAGTGGCCTGGATATGCGAACTGGGGCACCCGAACCGGTCGTAAAGGTCGAGGTGGCGGAAGGCGGTATCGAGATCGTCGCGCCAGAGCAGGCTCACCACCCGGCGGCCAAGCCAGACGCATTCCGGATTGCCGGCCGGGCCGGTAAGCAGGCGGGCGGCCTCGGCGATCTCGTCGATGCTCTTCTGGCCTTCCTTGGCGTTGTCGGCGCCCTGTTTCTGCGACTCGGACGGCTTGGGTGCGCCGGTCTGGGCAAAGGCTGAAGGGACGATGAGGCACATAGTCGCCACGCAGAACGCCGCACACAATAGACGCAACAAGACGACTTTCGGCATTGTCCCGCCGGTGTTGATGGAGCCCACCCGCCCACTGTCCAGTCTGCTATGCGACCGGATTGGGACGCGAATACGGCGCTTTAGGCCGGCCGCTCCGGCGCTGGATTTCTTGAAGACCCGCACGCTCAACCCGAACTGCCGTCTCGGACGGAGTTTCCCCGACGCAAGACTTGGCCCCAACCGGCTGCTTTTGGCAAGCGTCTCCGCAAAGCTTCCTTAAAACCGCCGGCTTGGCAGCGGCAAACGCGCGCTATAAGCCGTTCCGGTGCCTCATCGCCCCGCCGGAACCGGTTCAAGCCGATGCGCCTTGCTCTAGCCTGCCTCGCCGGAACGGCGGTGGTTATCGCGGGCGCGTGGGCCTGGCTGGGCGCCCCGGTGCCTATGCCGCCGACACCGCTCAGCCCTGGCGAAAAGCTCTATTGCCTGTCGTATTCGCCATTCCGCGGCAGCCAGACCCCGCTCAACTCCAACACCCGGATTTCGGCCGCCCAGATTGAGGACGATTTGACGCGGCTGGCCAAAATCACCGACTGCGTGCGCACCTATTCAATCGATTACGGGCAGGACCGGATCGCCGGGATCGCCGCCCGCCTCGGCCTCAAGGTGATGCAGGGCGTGTGGCTGTCGGGCCATGCCGACAAGAACCGCGAGCAGATCGAGACCGCGGTGGCGTTGGCCAACCGCTATCCAGGCACTGTCCGCGCGCTGGTGGTCGGCAACGAGGTATTGTTGCGCGGTGAAATGTCGGCCGAGGATCTAGCCGCTACCATCCGCGCGGTTAAAGCGCGGGTCAGCGTGCCGGTGACCTATGCCGATGTGTGGGAATTCTGGCTGCGCAGCCGGGACGTCGCCGCGGCTGCCGACTTCATCACCATTCACATTCTGCCTTATTGGGAGGACTTTCCGATTCCACCGCGCGCCGCCGCCGCCCATGTGGACTCGATCCGCCGCCAGATGGTGCAGGCGTTCGCCGGCAAGGAAGTCGTTATCGGCGAGGTCGGCTGGCCGAGCGCCGGGCGCATGCGCGAGGGCGCGCTGCCGTCGCCGGTAAACCAGGCGCGCGTGATCCAGGACGTGCTCGCGCTCGCCAAACGCGAGAATTTCCGCGTCAACGTGATCGAGGCCTTCGACGAGCCGTGGAAGCGCGCACTCGAAGGCACCGTCGGCGGCCACTGGGGGCTGCTCGACGACGCGACGCGCGCGCCGAAATTCGTCTGGGGAGAGGCGGTCTCCAATCATCCGCTTTGGCGATGGCAGGCGGCGGGCGGAATTATTTTTGCGTTGATCGTGTTCGGCGCCGCCATCGCGGTGCGGCGCGACGCTCCGCCCATGGCATGGCTCGCGGTGACGGCGAACGCGGTCGCCGGCGGCACGCTGATCGGCTGGAGCATCGCCAACGTGCCGGTTGAATTGCTGGGCGCCGCCGGCTGGCTGCGGTCGTTCGCCTTCGTCGGCGTCGCCTTGCTGGCGCCGCCGGTCTTTGGCGCGGCGGCTATGCGCGGCACGCTGCTGCCGCGTTTCTCGCGCCTGCTCGGTCCCGCCGCCGAGCGCATCCGCGATCCGCTCGCGCGTCTCGCCGGCGTATTGATGATCGCAACTATGCTGCTCGCAATCATGGCCGCGCTGGGCCTGGTGTTCGATCCGCGCTACCGGGATTTCCCGTTCGCGCCGTTGACCGCGGCGACGGTGCCGTTTCTCACCCACAGCCTGACGATGCCGCGGCCCAACGGCGCGCGCGGCGTAACCGAGCTTTTGGGCGCGGTCTTGCTTGCGCTATCGGTGCCCTACATCGTGCTCAACGAAAGTTTCGCAAACTGGCAGTCGCTATGGCTGTGCGCGGCGCTTGCCGCGCTTGCTTTCAGTCTGGCTCGGGTGCGTGACGCGCAAAGCTGAGCAGCAAGAGGCCGATCGCCAGCGCCGACAGCGCGATGTTGTAGAGCACGACGCCGAAGCAGGCGAGGGCGAGCGCCACGGCGAATAAAACCAGCGACGGCCGCAACAGATTGAGCGCGGCCACGGCGAGCGCGGCCCAGCCGAATACGGTGTTCTCGTAGAGTGCGACGGCGGTGCGGCGCGAGAAACACAGCCAGGTGTCGAGGCCGGCGGCGCAGGCCAAGCCGGCATTGGTTTGCTCGATGGCGAGATAGCGGACGTAAAGCGCATAGCCGAGCGAGCAGAATCCGACGATCAGCAGATAATTGGTCGCGCGCGCGCTCGGCAGAAACAGTTTCATGTCGGCGGTCTCGAAAAGCGCGATTATGCCGTCGTGGCGGCAATCAATGCGCGGCCAGTTGCACGCCCGCGAACTTGGCGGGGTGGCAACCGGTGCGGGTGACGGGGAAACGGGCGCAGAGGCGCGCCGCTTCGTTAACGTTCGGCAGCGGTCCCACGACCAGGCGATAAGTGATACCGGTGGGGCGTTTCGGGTGCTGTGCAGCGAGCGGGCGCAGCCCCTCCAGCAGCGGACCATAATTGGCTTTGAGCGCCGTCCAATGGATGCGCAGCGCTTCGATGGTGCTGGCGCCGCCGAGATCCACGCCGAATTCGGCGTCGGCCGCCGGCGCTTCAGCTGCGGGCTCGTTTGCCGGCGCTTCGGCGACGCGGACCCGGGGCAACGGAACAGGTTCGGGCTCTTCCGCGGCCTTCGGCGGCGCCGTTTGCTCGTTGGCTTTCGGCTTTGCCGTAGTCACGGGCTGTGACGGTGCGTCCTGACTGATTTCCGGCATCGGCAGCGGCACCAAAGCCGGCGCAGCGGCTGCGGGCGGAGGTGTTACTGCCATGACTGGCGGGCTGGCTGGCGCAGTCGGCGCCGGCGTCTTGGCGGCGGCCATCTGATCGCTCTGCCTCTTGATGGAGCCCGTCATATCCTCAAGATTGCGCTCGATCAGGGCGATGCGCGCGGCGAGACGTTCGCGGTCGGCGACGAGTTCGCGCACCTCGGCGGTGAGCCTTCTGGTCTCGGCCGTGGCGTCATGAGGCGGGATCTGGGCGATCGTGTGCGCTGGTTCGCGGGCAAAAGCGAGCGCAAACTGTAGGCGCTTGCCGCCGGCTTCGGTCTGGCTGGTGAGTGCGACAGCGGCAAGCGCGATGCAGGTCGTGCCGCCCCATCCGAACAGCCGCCGGAGCGGGCGCGCGCGCGGATAGTTGCGGATGGCGGGCAACTCGGGTTCCAGCGGCGTGCTCCTGATCGCCATGAACGGCCTCTGAAGGGCGAATCACGTCGTTGAAAACGTTAGCAGAATCCGGCAAAGCTCGCTTTCATTACGTGACGCGACCGGGTAAGCACAAACGCGTTCGCCGACAAGGCCTGCTCGCGATCTCGCGTGCACCGCAAGGGTAGCAATTCCGTGAGCGGAAAAAGGATGCAACGACGAGCGTACCTCGCGATCGTGCTGGCGGCCGGCGAGGGCACCCGCATGCGCTCCGCCACGCCGAAGGTCCTGCACAAGATCGGTGGTCGTACATTGCTCGCCCATGTGCTGGGCGCGGCGCTCGAGGCGGGCGGCGGCGAAATTGCCGTCGTGGTCGGGCCCGGTCAGGATGCGGTTGCCGCCGAAGCGCGCGCGTTCGCGCCCAAGGCGAGTATCTTCGAGCAGACGCAACGGCGCGGTACCGCGCACGCCGTGCTTTCGGCGCGCAAGGCGATCGCGCGCGGCGCGGACGACATCCTGGTGATGTTCGCCGATACGCCGTTGGTGCGGGCGGAAACGTTGAGCAAATTGCGCGCGGCATTGACGCGTGGGGCCGCTGTGGCGGTGCTCGGATTCCGGCCGGCCGATCCGGCCGGCTACGGACGGCTGTTGACGCGCGGCGATGAATTGCTGGCGATCCACGAGGATCGTGACGCGACGCCCGAGGAACGCAAGATCGGTTTGTGCAATGGCGGGCCGATGGCGCTTTCCGGGAAGACCGCGTTTGCCATTCTCGACCGCATCGGCAATGCCAATGCCAAGAGCGAATACTATCTCACCGACGCGGTTGCCATCGCCCGCGATATGGGCTTGAAGGCGGTTGCGATCGAAACCGGGGAGGACGACATGCGCGGGATCAACACAAAGGCGCAGCTCGCCGAAACCGAGGCGGTCTTACAGAAGCGGTTGCGGGCGGCCGCTCTCGATGCCGGCGTCACGATGGCGGCACCGGACAGCGTGTTTCTCTCCGCCGACACCAAATTCGGCAAGGACGTCACTATCGAACCCAATGTCGTATTCGGCCCCGGCGTGACGGTCGCCGACGGCGCCACGATCCGCGCCTTCTCGCATCTGGAGGGCGCTCATGTCGGCAAGGGCGCGCGGGTCGGGCCGTTCGCGCGGTTGCGGCCGGGGACGGACCTTGGCGCGGACGTGCATATCGGGAACTTCGTCGAGGTGAAGGAGGCCAAAATCGAGGCTGGGGCGAAAGCCAATCACCTCACCTATATCGGCGATGCGCGGGTGGGCGGCGGCGCCAATATCGGGGCCGGCACCATCACGTGCAATTACGACGGCGCCGTCAAGCACCGTACCGATATCGGCAAAGGCGCCTTCATCGGCTCCAACTCGGCGCTGGTCGCGCCGGTCAAAATCGGCGACCGCGCCTATGTCGGCTCCGGCTCGGTGATAACCAAGAATGTGCCGGCCGACGCGCTCGCCCTCGCGCGTGCGGAGCAGATCGTTAAGGCTGGCTGGGCTAAACGCTTGCGGGCGATCAAGAGCTTGGGCAAAAAGAAAGCGAAAAAGCCCGCGAAATAAGCCTTCAGGCGCGCATCCGCCGGTGTCATATGGCGAAATGCGTTTTGATTTCCATATGTTTGCCGACGCCGGCTAAAGCAAGAACGGAAGAACAGGGGCCATCCAAACGGATGTGCGGGATCGTCGGAATCATCGGGCGCAAGCCGGTCGCCGGCCATTTGGTCGAGGCGCTCAAGCGCCTCGAATACCGCGGCTACGACTCCGCCGGCATCGCCACCTTGGAACACGGCGCTTTGGGACGCCGTCGCGCCGAGGGCAAGCTCGCCGCGCTGGAGCAGCGCCTGGCGCGCGAGCCGCTCGCCGGCAACATCGGCATCGGCCATACCCGCTGGGCGACGCACGGCAAGCCGACGGAAAGCAATGCCCATCCGCACGCCACCGACCGTGTCGCGGTGGCGCATAACGGCATCATCGAGAATTTCCGCGAACTGCGCGAACGCACTTTCCAAGAACGGCGCCAAATTCGGCAGTCGAGACCGATACCGAAGTGGTCGCCCACCTGGTTACCGACGAAATGAAGCAGGGCAAATCGCCGGTCGAGGCTGTGGCCGCCGCGCTCAAGCAATTGCGCGGCGCATTTGCGCTCGCCTTTTTATTCGCCGGCGAAAACGACCTGATGATCGGCGCGCGCAAGGGCTCGCCGCTCGCCATCGGTTATGGCGACGGCGAGATGTATCTCGGCTCCGACGCGATTGCGCTTGCGCCCTTTACCGACACGGTCAGCTACCTCGAGGACGGCGACTGGGCGGTGATGACCCACAAGGGCGTCGCGATTTACGACGAGCAGGGCCATACCGTCGAGCGTCCCGTGATCAAGTCGACGGCGTCGGCGCAACTGGTGGACAAAGGCAACCACAAGCACTTCATGGCCAAGGAAATCCACGAGCAGCCGGAAGTAGTCGGTCACACGCTCGCTCTATTACATTGACATGACCACAGAACGGATTGCCCTGCCGGGCAAATTGCCCTTCGACTGGAAGAAATTGAAGCGGCTTTCGCTGTCGGCCTGCGGCACCGCCTTTTACGCCGGCCTGGTGGCGAAATACTGGTTTGAGCGTTTCGCCAAGCTGCCGGTGGAAATCGATATTGCGTCTGAATTCCGCTACCGCGAGGCGCCGCTCGAAAAAGGCGATCTCGCCATCTTCATTTCACAGTCGGGCGAGACCGCCGACACGCTGGCGACGCTGCGCTACGCCAAGCAGCATCGGCAGCACGTATTGTCCGTCGTGAACGTGCCGACCTCGACCATCGCGCGCGAGAGCGACGTGGTGATGCCGACGCTGGCGGGACCTGAAATCGGCGTCGCCTCGACCAAGGCCTTCACCTGCCAATTGGCAGTGCTGGCGTGTCTGGCGATTGCCGCCGGCCGTGCGCGCGGCGAGTTGTCGGCCATCGACGAGCAAAATCTGGTGCGCGCGCTGATCAGGGTGCCGCGCCACATGGCGGAGGCGCTGGCGCTCGAGCCGCAGATCGAGAAGCTTGCCGACGGCCTCGCCAAAGTGCGCGACGTGCTTTATCTCGGCCGCGGCACCAGCTTCCCGATCGCGCTGGAAGGCGCGCTCAAGCTCAAGGAAATATCTTATATCCACGCCGAAGGCTATGCCGCCGGCGAGCTCAAGCACGGGCCGATCGCGCTGATCGACGAGACCATGCCGGTGATCGTGATCGCGCCGTTTGACCGCGTGTTCGAGAAGACAGTGTCGAACATGCAGGAAGTGGCCGCGCGCGGCGGCCGCATCATCCTGGTGACCGACCCGAAAGGCGCCAAGGAAGCGCCGGTCGATTCTACCGAAGTCCTTGTGCTGCCGGACATGGCTTCCACGGTGACGCCGCTTGTCTATGCCATTCCGGTGCAGTTGATCGCCTACCACACCGCCGCCGCCATCGGCACCGACGTGGACCAGCCGCGCAACCTCGCGAAATCGGTCACGGTAGAATAAGATCGCCCCATGGCCGAGATTGATCACAAACCAGGGGCAACGCCGGTTGCCGCCGCGCCGTCGCAAACGAGCCTCGCCGCCCGCATCCGCAATTATTTCCTGACCGGTCTGGTGGTCGCCGGGCCGCTGGCGGTCACCGTCTGGCTGATCTGGTCGATCGTCAACTGGGTCGACGGTCTCGTGCGCCCGCTCATCCCGCCGGTCTATCGGCCGGAAACCTATCTACCCTGGCCGATCCCCGGCACCGGACTGGTGCTCGCGATTATCTTCCTCACGTTGCTCGGATTCCTGACCGCCAATTTGGTTGGCCGCACGCTGGTCGGATGGGGCGAAGAGCTGCTCAATCGTATGCCGATCGTGCGGCCGGTCTACAAGACGATGAAGCAGATTTTCGAGGCGCTGTTCTCCAAGAGCGGGTCGAGCTTCCGGCAAGTGGCATTGGTGGAATTCCCGGCGCCCGGCATGTGGTCGCTGGTGTTCCTGTCGCAGCCGCCGAGCGCGGACGTGGTGGAAAAGCTGCCGCAAGGCGAGCATGTCTCCGCGTTCATGCCGTGCACGCCCAACCCGACCACCGGCTTCTTCTTCTATGTGCTGCGCAAGGATCTCATCGTGCTCGACATCTCGGTCGAGAACGCGATGACGCTGCTGATCTCGGCCGGCATGGTGCAGCCGGATGCCGATGCGCAGAAGAAGCTCGCTTCGCTCGCCGCCACCGCGCAGGCGGCGCGGAAGACGGAAGCGGTGGAGTAGGGCACTATCCCCGCCCTGATGAGTTTGATCGCCTCGTCCTTGCCGAACAGATAAAGCAGGTGCCGCAGCGCTTGGCCGCGCGGCGTCGTAGCGTGGGGTCGCATGACAGAACCAACGCCGCGTCGTCGCGCGCGGCGCCGAGATATTTGCCGTGCGTGTCGATGCGCGCAATCTGGAAGCCGGGCAGGCCGCTCTGGCGCGTGCCGAGCAGATCGCCTTCGCCGCGCAGTCTCAAGTCTTCCTCGGCGATGCGGAAGCCGTCTTCGGTGTCGCGCAGGATCGCGAGCCGCGCCTTGGCGGTTTCGCCGAGCGGGGCCTTGTAGAGCAGCAGGCAGGTCGAATGCCGGGCCGCGGCCGATGCGCCCGCGCAATTGATGCAGTTGCGCCAATCCAAAGCGTTCGGCGTGTCGATCACCATGATGGTGGCTTCCGGCACGTCGACACCGACTTCGATCACCGTGGTGGCGACGAGAATTTGACTCTCGCCCGCGGCGAAACGCGCCATGGCGGCATCTTTCTCCGTGCCTTTCATGCGGCCATGCACCAGGTCGGCCTTTTTGCCAAAACGCCGGCGTAATTCCTCGAAGCGCGCTTGCGCAGCCGCCAGATCGATCTTTTCGGATATCTCGACCAGCGGACAGACCCAGTAAGGCGCGCTTGCCTTCGGCAATGGCGCGACCGATTGCGTCTTCGACTTCCTCAATGCGTGACATCGGA
>CAVPUU010000059.1:0-4760 GCA_963709015.1 uncultured Alphaproteobacteria bacterium
GGCAGGATTATGTCTCACCCTTGCCTTCCTTTGGGCAGACGGCGCCGAAGATGTAGGTTGAGGCAGTGCGCTGATCGCGGGGAGCGCTGGGCGGGAGCCGCGCTTTGCCCACCGGCGGGTGATCTTATTCTTCTGACCGATCCGAGCCTCGTCCGCGAACCATATTTCTATCTTGCCGCGCTCGACCGCCTTTTCGCGCGCGATTGCGTCCAGACGCGTGGGGAAGTTTTTTTAAAATCCTCAATCGCATCCGCAGCCTGGGCATGGTGGCGTGGCCGGGCCGAAGTTTGCGATAGCCCATAGCCCGCAGCTCCCGGCTCAACGTTTGCTTGGCGACGGTGATGCGGAACTCTTCGAGATCCATTGCGCCAGGTCGATCAGCCGCCAGCGCACCACGCCGTGTATCGCCGGGAATCGGACCGCTCTCGATCATCCGCGCGATCGCCTGGCGCTGGCCATCATTGAGCTTGGAGGGCTGCCCGGGCGATTTGCCGTTCAGAAGACCATCGGCGCCATGCTCATTGAACCGCAGCACCCAGTCCCGGATGATCTGCAGACCAACGCCGCCGATCTTGGCCGCCTCGGTGCGGGTCGCACCGTCGTAGATCGCTGCAAGCGTCAGAAGCCGACGAGCCTGCGGACCGTCTTTGGTCTTTTTCGCCAACCCGCGAAGCCGAGGCGCGCTAAAATCACGCCGCAATGGTATCGGAACCGACATGGCGAACCTCCTTCGTTCGCCACATATGAATCAGAACCTCTCTGATTTGGGAATCCTCTACAGAGTCAGAATTTCAGAGATTTGGTATAACGCGGCGAGGACCGTCAGCGCTGCTGAAATCCAGGCGCCCCCGCGCTGTCGCGAACAAGTCGACCCAGCTGATGAAAAAAGTCGATAAGGGGCATTTCAAATCCGTAATCAGGCCGCGCGGACAAACCCCGGTTGTTACAATCGGACGTCAGCAGGCCGGATGACGCCGATAATATTCTGCGTCCTCGCCAGATTGCTTCCATGCATCATTGCCGCGCCAGGCGCAATGATGCGCGCGCATGTCGCTGCCGTAACGCACGCGAAACAGCATGGTACGTTCCGCGCCGTTCTCATATTCGTGCACTTCGCCGGGCGGATGCACGACAAAGGCGCCCGGCATAATGGCGATCGTCTGCTCTGGCGTGCGCATGGTGCCGCCGCCGGAAAAGCAGAAGTAGATTTCGGTGGCGTCCGGGTGGCAATGGTAAGGGCTGACCTGCCCGGGCTCCCAACAGGCGACGGTGAAATCGCCGTCGGCTTCCTTGCCGAGGATTTTCTCGACGTGGTGCTTGGGATTCCACTGCTGCTCGCGCTCGAGGCTGAAAACACGCATGCGGCTTGGTCTCCGGCGAGATGAGGACGGGCAAGCCTAGCTTAATCCGCGGTGGAGCAGGAGAGGGCGTCATTGCGCATCGCCCGGGCGCGTTAATAGAAGGTGCAAGAGGGCCCGTAGCTCAACTGGTTAGAGCCGACCGCTCATAACGGTCTGGTTGGAGGTTCGAGTCCTCCCGGGCCCACCACGCATTCTCGCGCTACCGGAGATTTTCCTGAGACTTTGCGAATGGCCCGCGTTTAGCGGCATTATCTGTGGCCACTCAATCTCTGCAAAGGGATCAATTGGATCGGGAGCCGATTTCGGCGCTTCTGTCTCTAGCGTCAAAATCCCGTTGCCCGGCAACAGAGACCGTCGCGAGCGGAGACCAGTTCGACATAGGATTTTACTGCGGCACGAGGCCCAGCATCTGGTTTTGGCGAGACCATTCGGCTGGCAAATCGCAAAGACGGACGACGCCCATTCCATAAGGCAGGCTACCTTCAATAGCGGCTTTGACGAGATGGGGTGCGAGGAAGGCGGGCGAAATCATCATGTTGACTTTCCGTATGCTGCAGCGCCCAGTCGGTAGTCTCGAATACATGGTACCGAGGCGAGGTCGACCGTCGCAAGCATGGAAGACCTTCCTTCACAACCATGCTGACGGGATCGCGTCTATTGATCTCTTTGTAGTTCCAACGATTGCCTTTGAGCAACTCTTCGCATTTCTTATTCTTGGCCACGGACGGCGGCAGCTGTTGTGGTTTGCGGTGACCCGGCATCCGACGGCGGAGTGGTAGGCACGCCAAATTACCGAGGCATCCGCCTGGGACCGGGCGCCGACATATATCGTCCGCGACAACGACCGCGCCTTCGGCAGCATATTCACACCCAGGCGATGGGCATTCAGTATCACCCACGTCATTCCGTTCGCCCTGGCAGAATGGTCATGTTGAACGTCTGATCAGGTCGATCCGGCGTGAGTGTACCGATCATCTCATCGTGCTCAACGAAGAGCACCTGCGGCGGATCCTCGCGAAATTCTCCGCCTATTATAGTGAGTGGCGTCCTCATGTTTCGCTCGGCAAGGATGCACCGGATCGGCGCCCGATCGAGCGCTTCAGGGACATCGTCGCACATGCAACCTTGGGCGGATTGCATCACCGGTACGCACGAATCTTGCGTTTTTGGAAGCGACAGCGGGGCGCTCGATCCTTAACGTTAAGATCGCTGCCAGAAAATACGACTGCCGCCGATTGGCTTGGCGCCGCCAGCAATCCCGCGAGGCCTGCCGTGCCGGTGGTGGAGGCACGGATCGCTGTGCATGTTTTCGCCAATTCGTAGGCGCGGGCGATTGCCGCCTCGTCGACGACCAAAACATCGCCGCCGGTCTCGCGCACCCCCTTGGCCGCTTCCCACCAGTCATAGGTTTCGTCGTCTAGGATGCCGCTCGCCGCGCTCGCCGGCGTGCTGGCCCAGGGCCACATGAAGCGCGAGCGGTAGCGCACCGCATCGCCTAACTCGACGCCGGAAAGGCGCTGCCAGGCGCGCGCAAACGGTGCACAGCCCGCCGTCTGCACCAGGATCAACCGTGGCAAGCGCGGCAACGGAAGAAAAATTACTAGCTATTGCAAGGCCTTGGGCAAGGGCGCTGGCAAGCGCTCCGCCGCCGACCTGGACGAACAAGGCATCCGGCTGCGCCCCACCGGCGACAAAGCCTTCCACCATTTCGAACCCCAGAGTGCGCGCGCCTTCGATCGCCAAGCCGTTGTCCGGACCCTGCACGCTAAAGGGGATCGCGCCGCCGCGCACCGCCTGCCGAAAACTGCGCACGCAGGGATCGGCGGTCTCGCCCGGCCGGCGGTCGCAGACCGTAATGGCCGCGCCCAGATCTTTGAGCCGCTTGACCACCGCATTATCGGCGTCGCGCGGAATGTACACATCAGCGGCCATTCGGCGGCGCGCGCGATCACCGCCGCGGCCAGCGCGGCATTGCCGCAAGACGATATCGCCAGCCGGCGCGCGCGCAAGCCCACGGCGGCGGGCAGCTTGCCGACTTCGAGGATGCGTAAGTAGAGCATCACCCCCATCAGGTGCCGCCCCTTGTGCGACCCGGCAGACTTCCCGATCTCGTCCTTGACCCACAGGTTGCCGCTCGTCGCCAACGCCTTGGCTAACGCCGGCTGCAGTGCCATCGGCGTTATATGGAAGGCGCGCCCGTCGACAGCGATCAGTCTGTCTTCAAACGTTCCAATGATCTCGGCCCAGGCGTCGTCCGACAGGCCCACCATGCGGCCGAGGCGATAGGGCGACAGCATGGCGCGATAGCGCAGGAAGGGATCGCTTGCGCTTCGGCAATGGCGCCGCCGCCGTCCGCCGCGACGAGCACGTGATCGGTGTCGTCGTTGTCGCGGCCGGCATTCGGGCAGGCGAATGGCAGGTAGCGCGCGCTATCGAGCGTCGCGGCGCAGCCATGACAGACGAAGATTGGGCCGCTCATGCGTTCAGCGCTGACGCCGCGCCGCTCTGCGCGTTGACGTCGGCAATCATCGCGTCCCAGGCCGGAACCAGCTCCAACAGGCCGTCCCAATAGGACTGGTCGAGACGAGTATTGAACTCGTCGAGCGAAACGCCCTGCTGCTCGACCCAGGTGAAGTAGCCGAGATTGAAGATGCGCCTGCGGTCGAATTGATTGAGCTCGAGCATGTGGTCGGTGGTGGTGGCGACCATCGAGCGGCCCCAGCTCTCGCCCGCCGATATCGCGTCCAGCCGGTTACCGAAATAGCGGGCGGTGGCCCTACCGATCTCGCTGGCATAGAGGTCGGCGCCGTCGGTGGCGATCGACATCACGACGTCGTCCGACCCAGAGATTATAATATTTCGCGGTCTTGATCGCCGCAAGCATGTTGCACAGGCTGGACAGGCCGAAATTGCTGAATTTCTCCACCAGATCGGCATCGAGGCCGCAGCGTTCGACCAGATATTTGCGCCCCTCGGCTGTGTTGAACAGCACGAACAGCGTGTCGGTGGCGCGGTCGCTCACGTCGACGACTAGGTCGGTGTTCATGACATTGTGGATATAGGGCACGTGCTTGTCGCCGATACCCTGAATATTGTGCTCGCCAAAACCGTTGTAAAGCAGCGTCGGGCACTCCAGCGCCTCGACCGCGACGATCTTGGCGCCGAATTTCTGCTTGAGGTGGTCGCCAGCGGCAAGTGTTCCGGCTGAGCCTGAGGCCGAGACATAGGCGGCAAGTCGGGCATTGGCGCGGCCTTTGGCGAGATGGCTGAACACGCGTTCCATCGCCACGCCCGTGCAGATGCGGTGGATAAGGTAATTCCCGAATTCGCAGAACTGATTGAAGATGATATTCGCTGGATCGCGTTTGAGCGCGGCGCAGGCGTCGTAGATTTCCTTGA
>CAVPUU010000060.1:0-47899 GCA_963709015.1 uncultured Alphaproteobacteria bacterium
TGGTTCTGTCTACGCTGGTTCAGTTGCGTATTGTCTCACGACAACATCACCACCGGCCGCATCTATCAGGACATTCTCACCAAAGAGCGGCGCGGCGACTATCTCGGCGCCACCATCCAGGTCATTCCGCACGTCACCAACGCGATCAAGGACTTCATCCGCGAAGGCAATGACGGCTTCGATTTCGTGCTGTGCGAGATTGGCGGCACGGTCGGCGACATCGAGGGGCTGCCGTTCTTCGAGGCGATCCGGCAATTGGGCAACGACCTGCCGCGCCATCACGCGGTCTATATTCATTTGACGCTGCTGCCGTTCATTCCGAGCGCCGGCGAATTGAAGACCAAGCCGACGCAGCATTCGGTCAAGGAACTGCGCTCGATCGGCATCCAGCCCGACATTCTGCTCTGCCGTACCGACCGCCCGATCCCCGATGGCGAACGGCGCAAGCTCGCGTTGTTCTGCAACGTGCGCGAACACGCGGTGATCGAGGCGCGCGACGTCGACAATATCTACGCGGTGCCGGAGGCCTATCACGAGGCGGTCTCGACCGCGAAGTGCTGGAGGCCTTCGGCCTCAACCCGGCGGCGGCGCCCGATCTCGCGCGCTGGCAGCTCATCAACGAGCGCGTGCGCAATCCGGAGGGCGACGTCACCATCGCCATCGTCGGCAAATATACCGGCCTCAAGGACGCCTATAAATCGCTGATCGAGGCGCTCTCCACGGCGGTATCGCCAACAAGGTCAAGGTCAATCTCGACTGGATCGAGATGGAAGTGTTTGAGAACGAGGACCCGGCACCGTTCCTCGAGCATGTCAACGGCATCCTGGTGCCCGGCGGCTTCGGCCAGCGCGGCGCCGAGGGCAAAATCCGCGCCGCGCAGTTCGCGCGCGAACGCAACGTCCCGTATTTCGGCATCTGCTTCGGCATGCAGATGGCCGTGATCGAAGCCGCGCGCAATCTGATGCGACATCGAGGAGGCCAATTCGACCGAGTTCGGCGCTACTTCTGAGCCCGTCGTCGGGTTGATGACCGAATGGCTCAAGGGCAATGAATTGCAGCGGCGCATGGACGGCGGCGACCTCGGCGGCACCATGCGGCTCGGCGCCTACAAGGCGATACTCTCGCGCGGCAGCCGGGTGGCGGATATCTACGGAGCGACCGAGATTTCGGAACGTCACCGCCACCGTTACGAGGTCAACACCAACTATAAGGGCCGGCTCGAGCAGCGCGGCATGCGCTTCTCCGGCATGTCGCCCGACGGCATCCTGCCAGAGATCATCGAATACGAGGACCATCCCTGGTTCATCGGCGTGCAATTCCACCCCGAATTGAAATCGCGGCCGTTCGAGCCGCACCCGCTGTTCGCCTCGTTCATCGGCGCCGCGGTGGAGCGGAGCAGGTTGGTGTAGTCGTCGTTATTGTCATGCCCCGCGAAAGCGGGGCATCAGTAGATTCCACAATTTTGTGATTACTGGATCATCCGCCTCCCTCCTTCGCTGAAGCTACGGAGGACTTAAGCTTAAGCCCGTCAGCCTTGGCGAAGACGGGTCGCGGATGACGACAGAAGAGGTTGGATGTCGCGCGGTCTCGATCACATCGTTCACGCCGTGCGCAACCTCGACGCGGCCGCCGATCTTTATCGTCGGCTTGGCTTTACGGTCGGTACACGTAACCGCCATCCCTGGGGCACCCACAATTACATTATCCAGTTTCCCGGCGCGTTCATCGAATTGCTGACGCTGGCCGAGCCGGACAAGCTCGGCGCGGATGGTTTTTCCAAATTGTTCGGCGCCTATACGCGCGATTTTCTGGCCCGCGGCGAGGGGCTTTCGCTGCTTATTCTGGAATCGCGCGACGCGAAGGCCGACGAAACCGTATTTCGCGCCGCGCACATCGCCGCCTCCGACGCGATGCGCTTCGAGCGCGAGGGTAGGCGGCCGGACGGTACGCCTGTGAAGCTCGGCTTTTCGCTCGCTTTTGCGGAGGACAGACTCGCGCCCGATATCCATTTTGCCACTTGTCGGCAACACTATCCGGAGAACTTCTGGAATCCCGCGTTTCAGAAACACGTCAGCAGCGTTTCCGGTATTGCCGGCGTCGTCGCGGTAGCCGAAGAACCCGCGCGTCACCTGAAATTCATGGAGAGCTTCGCGGGCGCATCGGCCGAGCCGAGCGACGCGGGGTTCACGATCGCGACTCCACGCGGCGCGATCGAAGTCACGACGCCCGTCGACTTTCTCAATCGTTTCGGCGTCAAGGCACCGGATGTCTCGCGCGGTGCACGGCTGGCGGCGCTGCGCTTTGCCGCCAAGGACGCGAGCCTGCTGCAAGGCGCCCCGGAGTTTGCCGGGATGGCCGGCCTTTACGCTGGAAACCCGGCTGTCGTCGGCCTCGAGGACGCCATGGGCGCGGTGCTGGTATTCGAACCCGCCCGTTGACCGGGGCGCGTTGCCGTTTCATGGTCGCGCCCGCGAGGTCAAACCATCTTGGATCAAAAACCCAACTCGACCGTCACGGTCGGCGCTGTGCGCTTCGGCAATGCGCTGCCGCTGGCGCTGATCGCCGGGCCTTGCGCGCTGGAAAGCCGGACGCATGCGATGGAGACGGCGACGGCGCTCAAGGAGATCGCGGCGCGCATCGGAATCGGTCTCGTCTACAAGACCAGCTTTGACAAAGCCAACCGCACCTCGGCAAGAAGCGCACGCGGCATCGGGCTCGATGCGGCGCTGCCTATATTCGCCGAAATTCGCGATGCGCTAAAAATTCCGGTTCTGACCGACGTGCACGACGCGGAACAATGCGTGCGCGTAGCCTCTGCCGTCGATGTGCTGCAAATCCCGGCTTTCCTGTGCCGGCAAACCGATCTGCTGATCGCCGCCGCCAAAACCGGAAAAGCCGTCAATGTGAAGAAGGGCCAGTTCCTGGCGCCCTGGGACATGACCAACGTGGTTGAGAAAATCACAAGTGTCGGAAACAAGAATATATTGGTCACCGAGCGCGGCGCTTCGTTCGGCTACAACACGCTGGTCTCGGATATGCGCGCGCTGCCGATTCTCAAACGCACGACCGGCGCGCCGGTGATCTTCGACGCCACCCATTCGGTCCAGCAGCCGGGTGGGCAGGGCACGTCCTCGGGCGGCGAGCGCGAATTCGTGCCGGTGCTGGCGCGCGCGGCGGTCGCGGTCGGCGTCGCCGGCGTTTTCATCGAGACCCACCAGAACCCTGATCATGCACCGTCCGACGGCCCCAACATGATGCCGCTGAAGGAGATGGAGCCGCTGTTGCGCACGCTGGTCGAATTCGACCGGCTGGCGAAGCGCTGAACTTTACTGCCGTCACCCGGCATGGGACGCGTCCTCAACCTCATGGCGTTCGTCGTGTTTGCGACGTCGCTGTTCATGCGCTCGGTCGATCCGGTCATTCCGCAGATCGCCGCCGGCTTGAACGTCGAGCCGACCACCGCCGCGTTGCTCTCGACCGGCTTCACGCTGCCCTACGCGTTGGTGCAGCCGGTGCTCGGCGCGCTTGCCGACATGTTCAGCAAGACGCGTTTGATCTCGATCTGCATGCTGATCCTCGGCATCGCCACGCTGGCCTGCGGACTGGCCACGAATTTCGAATTGCTGATGAGCTTGCGCATCGTGGCCGGCATCACCGCCGGCGGTGTCTTTCCGATCGCGCTCGCCGTCGTCGGCGACCAGGTTCCGGTGAGACAGCGCCAAGTCGCGATTGGAAAGCTGCTATTCGCGGCGATGAGCGGCAATCTTCTGGGCGCCTCCGGCGCCGGCGTGATCGGCGACTTGATTGGCTGGCGCGGCGTATTCTTCGCCACCGGCGCCGTCGATCTAATTGCGCTGGTCGCCGTCATTCCCGGCTTTCGCGGCATGGCGGAGCCGGCAGGGCGTTTCGATCTCTCCACGTTCGTTCCGAATTATCGCGCGGTGTTGAGCAATCCGCTGGCGAAATACTGCTTCGGCGGCGTGTTCGTGGAGGCGATCTTCCTGTTCGGCGTCTTTCCCTATATGGCCGTGTTGCTGCGCACCGAAGGCGTGACCAGTTCGTCGATCGCCGGCGTGGTGATTTCTGGCTTTGCGGTAGGCGGCATTATCTACACGGTCTCGGTATCGCGCTTGCTGATGCACATCGGCGAGCGGCGCTTGATGGCGGCCGGCGGCATGGCGATGGCGTTCTGTCTGATCGTGATCGCGCTGCGCATGCCATGGCCGGTCGAATTCGCCAATTTCATGCTGCTCGGTTTCGGCTTCTATCTGCTGCACGGCTGCTTGCAGACTTATGTCACCGAACTCGCGCCCGGTGCGCGCGGATCGGCGACCGCGGCGCATTCATTCTTCTTTTTTGTCGGGCAGGCACTGGGGCCGATTGTCTATGGGCTCGGCCTTCACAGCGTGGGGATCACGCCCGTGCTCCTGCTCGGCGCTGTCATGCTGACGGCGACCGGCTGGACTTGCGCCTTGGGGCTGCGAAGGCCGGGGCCTTCTACCGTTTAGCCGCGGCCGCGATAGGGCGCGACGCCATGGTCGGGGACCCACACATTGTTCGGCAATTTTCCGGTCTGCCAGAACACGTCGATCGGCATGCCGCCGCGCGGATACCAGTAGCCGCCGATGCGCAGATATTTCGGCTTGAGCAGTGCCACCAGCTTCTTACCGATGGCGACCGTGCAGTCTTCGTGGAAGGCGCCGTGGTTGCGGAAGCTGTTGAGATAGAGCTTCAACGACTTCGATTCGACCAGAAATCGTCCCGGCACATAGTCGATCACAAGGTGAGCGAAGTCGGGCTGGCCGGTGATCGGGCACAGCGTCGTAAATTCCGGCGCGGTGAAGCGGGTGAGATAGTCTGTGTCAGCGTGTGGGTTGGGCACGCGGTCGAGCACGGCGTCCTTGGGGGACGCCGGGATGCGCGCGGGGCTGCCGAGTTGCAGTCTTTTTTTCGCCATAAGCAGACTATTGGCCTGCTTTCTTAGGTCATGACAAGACCCATCCGGGCCTGTAGAAACGCCCCCAAAATCGGAATACGCCATGACCGCCATCACCGACATCATCGGCCGCGAGATCCTCGACAGCCGCGGCAATCCGACCGTCGAAGTCGATGTCATCCTGGAGGACGGCTCCAAGGGTCGCGCCGCGGTTCCCTCCGGCGCCTCGACCGGCGCGCATGAGGCGATCGAGCTGCGCGACGGCGACAAGGCGCGCTATGGCGGCAAGGGTGTCACCAAGGCGGTCGGTGCGGTCAATGGCGAGATCTACGACGCGCTCGGCGGCATGGACGCCGAGGCGCAGGCCAAGATCGATGAGACGCTTGTTTCGCTCGACGGCACGCCCAACAAGGGCCGGCTCGGCGCCAACGCTATCCTCGGCGTCTCGCTCGCCGTCGCAAAAGCGGCCGCTGCGGCCAAGAAAGCGCCGCTCTATCGTTACGTCGGCGGCACCGCCGCGCGCACTTTGCCTGTGCCGATGATGAACATCCTCAACGGCGGTGTGCACGCCGACAATCCGATCGACTTCCAGGAATTCATGATCATGCCGGTCGGCGCGCCGAGTTTTCGGAAGCCTTGCGCGCGGGCTCAGAAATTTTCCAGACCTGAAGGTGCAACTGAAGGCGGCCGGGCACAACACCAATGTCGGCGACGAGGGCGGCTTTGCGCCCAATCTGCCCTCGGCGGAAGCCGCGCTCGACTTCATCATGCAGGCGACTGCGAAGGCCGGCTACAAGCCCGGCGGCGATGTGATGATCGCGATCGATCCGGCGGCCAGCGAATTCTTCAGGAACGGCTCTTATGTTTACGAAGGCGAGGGCAAAACCCGCTCGCCGCAGCAGCAGACCGATTACCTCGCCGAACTCATCGGCAAATATCCGATCGTCTCTATCGAGGACGGAATGGCGGAAGACGATGGAGAGGGTTGGAAACTGCTCACGCAAAAGCTCGGCGCCAAGATCCAGTTGGTCGGCGACGATAACTTCGTCACCAATGTGAAGATGCTCGCCGAGGGCATCAAGAACGAAATCGCCAATTCGATCCTGATCAAGGTCAACCAGATCGGCACGCTCACCGAGACGCTGGCTGCCGTCGAGATGGCGCACAAGGCCGGCTACACCGCGGTGATGTCGCACCGCTCGGGCGAGACGGAGGATTCCACCATCGCCGATCTCGCGGTTGCCACCAATTGCGGGCAGATCAAGACCGGCTCGCTCGCGCGCTCCGACCGCACCGCGAAATACAATCAGTTGCTGCGCATCGAGGAGGAACTGGGCGCGCAGGCGAAATATGCCGGGCGCGAGGCCTTGAAGGCGCGCCGTTAATTTGAAAATATAACCGGCATGGATCAAACCACGGCCATCACCGACAACGACCGCCGCGGTGCGGTCGAGCGCCTCGCTGCATTCGTCGCGCAATCGGTCGACGCCGCACTCGCGGTGGAGAAACCGTTCTTCCATCTCGAATTCGACCGTGTATTCCCGGACGACATCTACGCGCAAATTCTGGCGCTCAAGCCGGAGGCGACCGACTACCGCCCGATGCACGGCCGCAGCAAGGGGCACGATCTCACCGACGGTACCCACACGCGGGTGAAGATCGATCTGTTCCCGGAATACATCCGCAACCTGCCGCCGGAGAAGCGCGCACTGTGGGCCGTGGTCGGCCGCGCGCTCTGCTCGGAGCAGGTCAAGCAGGCCTTCATCCGGAGTCTCGCACCCGGACTGTCGAAACGTTTCGGCGCCGGCTTCGCCAAGGTCGGTATGTATCCGATCCCGATTTCTGACGCGCGACATCCCCGGCTATCTGATCACGCCGCACACCGACACCAAGTGGAAGGGGATCACGGTTCAGCTCTATCTGCCGAAGGACGACGCCAACACCGACATCGGCACCATCTTCCACGAGAGGCTGCCCGACGGCTCGATGCCGAAGAAGGCGCAGATGCGCTTTGCGCCCAATTCCGGCTACGCCTTCGCGGTCGGCAGCGACACCTGGCACTCAGCGGATCCGGTGCACAATCGCGTCAAGTCGCGCAATTCGATCCTGCTGACGTATTTTGTCGACCAGGGCCTGTTGCGGAATTTCCGCAACCGCGGCAAGCGGCTGGGCAATTTCGTGCTCAACGAGATCAGGCAGTACGTGCCGGTCTAATGGTTCGCGAGGCATTAAAGACGCTTTAACGCGATTGCCGCATCTTGGCCGCCATGGTCTCCCACCGGCGTCGCCGCACCATCCTCACCGCGCTTGGTCTTTATACCTTCGCCGCGCTGTTCATCGGCTATTTCGCCGTCAATGCCTTCACCGGCAACCACGGCCTGCGCGCGCAAGCCGACCTCGACCAGCAAATGGCGTCCATGCAAGGTGAACTCAAGCATCTGAAAGCCGAGCGCGTGGTGTGGGAGCGGCGGGTGGCGTTGCTGCGCTCCGACCGCATCGACCCCGATATGCTGGACGAGCGCGCCCGCGCGCTGCTCGGCCTAGCCGACCCGCGCGACCTCACGCTGCTGATACATCCTCGCTAGGCCGCCGGCGTTGGCCACCGCTTGGCTGGTAATTTTCAGCCAAATTCCGGGCATTTTCCGCAATACAGACGCGCGGCCTCGCGCTTTCGCCCCCGGTCGATTTAAGCTATTGGGGGAACGCAAAGCCTAACCGTATGCCCCCGTCACAACCGGCCGGACGCTTTCGCAGGGAGTGCCAATGGCCGTCGCCAAAAAAAGCCCGAGCGCCGATAGCAAGGAACCGGCCGCCGCGGTCGCCGATTTCAGCAAGGCCGAGGAGCTTGCGACCTATAGGACCATGTTGACCATCCGCCGCTTCGAGGAGAAGGCAGGGCAGATGTACGGCATGGGGCTGATCGGTGGGTTCTGCCACCTCTATATCGGCCAGGAAGCCGTGGTGGTCGGTATGCAAATGACGTTGAAGCCGGGCGACGAAGTGATCACCGGCTATCGCGACCACGGTCACATGATCGCCTCCGGCATGGACCCGAAAGGCGTGATGGCGGAACTCACCGGCCGCACCCATGGCTATTCCAAGGGCAAGGGCGGCTCGATGCACATGTTCAGCGTCGAGCGCGGCTTCTACGGCGGCCACGGCATCGTCGGCGCGCAGGTGCCGATCGGAACCGGATTGGCCTTCGCCAACCGTTATCGCGCCAACGACAATGTCTCCATCACCTATTTCGGCGACGGCGCGGCCAACCAGGGCCAGGTCTACGAGAGTTTCAACATGGCCGAGTTGTGGAAGCTCCCGGTCGTCTATGTGATCGAGAACAACCGCTACGCCATGGGCACCGCGATTGCGCGCTCCTCGGCGCAGAAGTGATCTGTCGCGGCGCGGACTGTCATTCAATATTCCCGGCGAACAGGTGGACGGCATGGACGTGCGCGCGGTCAAGGCCGCCGGCGATAAGGCGGTCGCCTGGTGCCGCGCCGCCAAGGGCCCTTACATTCTGGAAATGCTTACCTACCGTTACCGCGGCCATTCGATGTCGGATCCGGCGAAATATCGCACGCGCGAGGAGGTGGACAGAAGTGCGCGTCGCACCACGATCCGATCGACATGGTGCGCGCGCGCATACTCGAAAAGAAATTCGCCAGGGAAGACGAGCTGAAAAAAATCGATGGCGAGGTGCGCGATCTGATCAATCAGGCGTCGGAATTCGCCACCCACGATCCCGAACCGGACGTATCCGAATTTGTACCGACGTGTACCGTTCTTAGTGCCGCCGCCCGCGTAGGAAACTCGTAGCGCCCATGCCGACCGAAGTGCTCATGCCCGCGCTGTCGCCCACGATGGAAAAGGGCAACCTCGCCAAGTGGCTCAAGAAGGAAGGCGACGCGTCAAGTCGGGCGACGTCATCGCCGAGATCGAGACCGACAAGGCGACCATGGAAGTGGAGGCGGCCGACGAAGGCACGCTCGGAAAGATTCTGGTGCCCGAAGGCACCGCCGACGTGGCGGTCAACACGCCGATCGCGGTGATCCTCGGCGACGGCGAGGACAAATCGGCGATCAAGGACGCAAAACCTTCGCAACAACAAAAGGCTGTCGAGTCCGCTTCTCCCGCAAAATCAGAAAAGAGCGAAGCCAAGGCGCCGGCCGCGCCCGCACCGAAAAAAGAACACAAAGCGCCGCAAGCGTCCGTCCCGCAAGCTGCCGCCGATCCCGACATTCCCGAAGGCACCGAGATGGTCACCATGACCATGCGCGAAGCCTTGCGCGACGCCATGGCCGAGGAGATGCGGCGCGACAAGGATGTGTTCGTGATGGGCGAGGAGGTTGCCGAATATCAGGGCGCCTACAAGGTCACGCAGGGCCTGTTGCAGGAGTTCGGCGACAAACGCGTCATCGACACGCCGATCACCGAGCACGGCTTTGCCGGATTGGGCATCGGCGCCGCGCTCGCCGGCCTCAAGCCCATTGTCGAGTTCATGACCTTCAATTTCGCCATGCAGGCGATGGATCAGTTGATCAATTCGGCCGCCAAGACGCTTTACATGTCGGGCGGGCAGATGGGCTGCTCGATCGTGTTCCGCGGGCCGAACGGCGCGGCCGCGCGCGTCGCCGCCCAGCACAGCCAGGACTATTCGGCGTGGTACTCGCACATTCCCGGCCTGAAGGTGATCGCGCCCTCGACCGCGGCCGACGCGAAGGGTCTGCTGAAGGCCGCGATCCGCGATCCCAATCCGGTCATGTTCCTGGAAAACGAAATTCTTTACGGTCATTCCTCGCCGGTGCCCAAGCTCGACGATTTTGTGTTGCCGATCGGCAAGGCGCGCATCGCGCGCGTCGGCAACGACGTGACCATCGTCGCCTGGTCGATGGGCATGAGCTACGCGCTCAAAGCCGCCGAGGAGTTGGCTGGAAGGGCATCGACGCCGAGGTCATCGATTTGCGCACGCTCAGGCCGATGGACACCGATACGATCATCGCTTCGGTGCAGAAGACCGGCCGCTGTGTGACCGTCGAGGAAGGCTGGGCGCAGTCCGGCGTCGGCGCCGAGATTGCGGCGCGTCTCATGGAGCAGGCCTTCGATTATCTCGACGCGCCGGTCGCGCGCGTCACCGGCAAGGACGTGCCGATGCCTTACGCCGCCAATCTGGAAAAGCTCGCGCTGCCGTCAGTCGCCGAGGTGGTCGAGGCGGCGAAAGCGGTGTGTTATCGGTGAGGATGCCGTGGAATTTCAGGCCGTCCAACAGACTTCGCTTCACCCTCCCCTGGAGGGGGAGGGTCGACCGCCTGAGCAAAGCGAAGGCGGTCGGGGTGGGGTGATCTGGCGCGCCTCGAAGCTCACCCCACCCCGTCTCGCTTCTCGCTGGGCTCGAAGCTCGCCGACCCTCCCCCTCCAGGGGAGGGTAAGCGAGAACGCCGCAAGCTTTATGAAAAGCCAAATGGAATTATTTCGACGTTAGGCCCATGCCCACCAACATCCTCATGCCCGCGCTGTCGCCCACGATGGAAAAGGGCAACCTGGCGCGTTGGCTCAAGAAAGAGGGCGACAAGGTCAAGTCGGGCGACGTCATCGCCGAGATCGAGACCGACAAGGCGACGATGGAATACGAGGCGGCGGACGAGGGCACGCTGGCCAAGATCGTTGTGCCGGAGGGCACGCAAGACGTGGCGGTGAACGCGGTCATCGCGGTGCTCGCCGGCGAGGGCGAGGACGTGAAGGCGGCGGCCGCAGGCGCAGCCAAAGCACCGCCGCCAGAGCCATCGCAAGCGAAACCCGCTGCAAAGCCTGCTCCAAGCACCTCATCCTTCCAGACGCCCGCTACGCGGGCTCCTCAGGATGAGGCAAAAAAAGTGTCGCAGCCCGCGCCCCAACCAACTCCTCGTCCTGAGGAGGGCGCGAAAGCGCCCGTCTCGAAGGACGCAGGCCCCGGCGGTTCCGGCAGCAATCGCATCTTTTCTTCCCCGCTCGCGCGGCGGTTGGCGAAAGAAGGCAATATCGATCTTAACCGCGTTTCCGGCTCCGGTCCGTATGGCCGCGTGATCGCGCGCGACATCGAGGACGCGAAATCCGGCAAAGGCCTGCGCGGAGCGCCCGCCGGCGCAGCGGCGCCGGGAGCGGCGATCGCCCCGGCAATGTCGGATAAGCAAATCCTGTCGCTCTACGAGCAAGGTTCCTACGAGTTGGTGCCGCACGACGGCATGCGCCGCACCATCGCGCAGCGGTTGACCGCCTCGATCCAGACCATCCCGCATTTCTACGAGACCATGGACTGCGACATCGGCAAGCTAGTCGCCGCGCGCGAGGAGATCAACGCCGCCGCGCCCAAGGACAGTGACGGCAAGCCGGCCTACAAGCTCTCGGTCAATGACTTCGTCATCAAGGCGCTGGCGCTCGCGCTGCAACGCGTGCCCGATGCCAATGTGAGTTGGACCGAAGCCGGCATGCTCAAGCACAAGCATTCCGACGTCGGTGTCGCGGTGGCGCTGCCCGGCGGGCTGATCACGCCGATCGTGCGCAATGCCGAGTCGAAATCGCTATCCGCCATCTCCAACGAGATGCGTGACCTCGCGGCGCGCGCCCGCGCCCGCAAGCTCAAGCCGCACGAATACCAGGGTGGCACCACGTCCGTTTCAAATCTCGGCATGTACGGCATCAAGGATTTCACCGCCGTGATCAATCCGCCGCAATCGACCATCCTCGCGGTCGGCACGGGCGAGGAACGCGCGGTGGTGCGCAACGGTGCGCTTGCGGTCGCCACCATCATGAGCGTGACGCTGTCCTGCGATCACCGTTCGGTCGACGGCGCGCTCGGCGCCGAGCTCATTGTGGCGTTCAAGAAGCTGATCGAAAATCCGGTGATGATGGTGGTTTAGCCGCCACCCCGTCGCGGCTCGATCATTGCCAAAACCACTTGTTGGCTTGTTGCTTGGCCTGTTCCCGCGTCACGCCGATATCGCCGAGAAGCCGGTCGTCAAGTTCCAGGAGGGCTTGGCGCCCGCGCCGCTTCTGCCACAGCCGGCTCATAGCCGGAAAAAGCTCATGAAACCAATTCGGCCACGGCCAATCCATTTCGCTGGAGGCCGGTGGCCGAGCGATGACGAGCGAAGTACAGGCTTTGTTCGCGCAAGACATGATCCCATCTCCAAAAGGAGTTGAGACAACGCTTGGCTGCGCAGCAGCTGACCGGGCGGTTGCCGATAGCCCGGAATGACCGTAGGCGGAACGAACGACTGAAGGGGGATGGTGCATATCGCCAACAGCCTTCGGCCCGAAGAGCGGACGAAAGCGCAGTGCTTGGGCGATATGCCTTGAAGTAGCCGGGCGACTGCAATGCGGCCCGACGGCGATTTATGTAGGCGAGCGTCGGCTGCGTGTCAATTTCTGGATATGCCGTGTTCAGGCCGGGTCGGAGCCTGTCGCCTTGCATACCGCCTGTTTCAGCGTGCGCGACATTTCGAGTCCCGGCGAGATATTCGAAAAAGTCAGAGCGATTGTTGACGCGCGAGGCGAGCAATCGGTGTAATCTGGCCGATGACCGCAGCGTTTGTCTGTTGACCGAAAACCCGGTGATGATGGTGGTGTGAGCGATGCCTTTGGTTCGTATCGATCTGCGCAGGGGCAAGTCCGCGGCTTACAAGAAAGCGATCGGCGACGGCGTCTATCGCGCCTTGCGCGAGACCTTCACCGTGCCGGAAGAGGATCGCTTCATGGTGGTGACCGAACACGACGATGATGGCTTCATCTACAGCAAGAACTATCTCAACATCGAGCGCACCGGAGATCTGGTGTTCATCCAGATCACCGTCACCAACTCCCGCGGCGTCGATCAGAAGAAGGCGCTGTTCGCGCGGATCGTCGCATTGCTTGGAGAACAACCGGGGCTGCGGGGAGAGGACGTCTTCATCAACCTGCTTGAGGTCGTCAAGGAAAACTGGTCGTTCGGCAACGGCATCGCGCAATACATCTGAGGAGTCGCCCATGCCCCGCATCACGCTCGACACCGACAAGGATCATCTGGTCACGCCGACGCATTCAGATGCGCGCGGTCCGGTGGTGCGCGGCAAGTCGATCGAGATCATGCAGATGAACTGGAAGAAGGGCGATAGCGCGCGCCCACACCAGCACGCGGAGGAGCAGGCGATCTACGTGGTGAGCGGGCGCATGCGCATGACCGTCGGCGGGGAAACCTACGAGGTCGGCCCCGGCGAGGTCAGTTACCATCCCTCCAACATGCTACACGGCGCGCTCGCCGTGGAAGACACGGTGGCGATCAGCTTCAAGAATATCGTGGCGCCGTTCTATCCAGCCACCAAGACGCTATAAAGCATTTTTCGGCGAAGTGGGAACCGGTTCGCCGGAGAAAATGCGATCAAATAAAAGCGCGATTACGACGCCTTCGCCGCCGTTCCTTCCGGCTTCAGCCCGCGCGCCTTGAACACCGCCTGCGCCTCGGGCGAGTGGAGGAAATTGACCAGCGCCTTGCCCGCATCCGCTTGCTTGCTGCCCGTGGCCGCACCGGCGGAATACATCGTGACATTGTTCAAATCGCCCGGCGGCGGTCCGACAATATCGACGCCGGTGACCGACATCACTTCCGGTTCCTGCTGGACCGCGAGTTCGGCTTCGCCGCTCACGACGAGATTGGCTGAATTGCCGCCGGCCGGGGGATGCCTGGTCTTGTCTTTCATCTGGTCGGCGATACCCATGCGATTGAGTGTCTTGGCGAAAAAGACTCCGCTGGCGCCGCCCGCCGCCGGGTTCGAATAGGCGATCGTTTTCGCCTTGAGCAGCGTCGCCTTGTATTTTTCCGGCGTCGAAATGTCCGGTTTCGGCGCGCCTTTCTTGACCACCAGCGCCATCCCCGAGCTGGCGAACACGGCGTCGGCGCTGTTGGCCGCCTTGCCGTCCTTGACCAGCGCGTCGAAGCCTTGCTTGGTCAGCACCAGCAGATCGGGATTTTCGCCGCCCTGCACGCGCTTGACCAGCATCGCGGCGGTGCCCCAGGCGATCGTGAGCTTGTTGCCGGTGGCCTTCTCGAATTTCGGCGTCAACTCCTCGAGCGCGGCCTGCACGCCGATGGTGCTGAAAACTTTAAGCTCGGCGGCATGCGCGAAGGCGGCTTGCGCGATCAGAAATACTGCGATAGCCGCAAGGCGGCCGGCGGTCCTGCCCATAGCGCTCTCCCTGGTGTTATTCATTCTTGCGACCATTACATGCCTAAACTGAGCTACATTCAATCGGGGTCTGTCCGAAGGTGAACGGTGCATGGCTGACACGAATTTCGACGTTGTAATCATCGGCTCCGGGCCCGGCGGCTATGTCACCGCCATCCGCGCGGCACAGCTTGGCTTCAAGACGGCCATCGTCGAGCGCGATTATCTCGGCGGCATCTGCCTCAACTGGGGCTGCATTCCGACCAAGGCGCTGCTGCGCTCGGCGGAGATTTATCCATTACATGCAGCACGCCAAGGACTACGGGCTGAAAGCCGACAATGTCGGCTATGACCCATCGGCCGTAGTCAAGCGCTCGCGCGCGGTGTCGAAACGCCTCAACGACGGCGTCGGCTTCCTGATGAAGAAAAACAAAGTGTCGGTCATCTGGGGCGAGGCCGTCATCGACGCGCCTGGCAAGGTCACCGTTAAGGCGTCGAAGAGCGAAGCGCCGAAAGGCGCGCTCGGCGTGGGCCAATATCAGGCCAAGCACATCATCATCGCCACCGGCGCGCGACCGCGCGTGCTGCCGGGGCTTGAGCCCGACAAGAAACTGATCTGGACCTATTTCGAAGCCATGGTGCCGCCGGCGATCCCGAAATCGCTGCTCGTCGTCGGCTCCGGCGCCATCGGCATCGAGTTCGCCTCGTTCTACCGCACGCTGGGAAGCGAAGTGACCGTGGTCGAGGTGCTGCCGCAAATCCTCCCTGTGGAAGACCACGAAATCCAGACCTTTGCGCGCAAAAGCTTCGAGAAGCAGGGCATCAAGATTTTGACCAATGCCAAGGTGACCAAGCTCGACAAGAAAGCCGACAGCGTCACCGCGACCATCGAGGAGGGCGGCAAGACGCAGACGATCACGGTCGAGCGCGTGATTTCCGCGGTTGGCGTCGTCGGCAACATCGAAAATCTCGGGCTGGAAAAGCTCGGCGTGAAAACCGAGCGCGGCATCGTCAAGGTCGACGGGTTCAACAAGACAAACATCCCCGGCATCTACGCCATCGGCGACGTCTCCGGCCCGCCGATGCTGGCGCACAAGGCCGAGCACGAAGGCGTGATCTGCATCGAGGCTATCAAAGGCCTGCACCCGCATCCGATGAACAAATTGATGATCCCGGGCTGCACCTATTGCGCGCCACAAGTCGCCTCGGTCGGCCTCACCGAACTGGCCGCCAAGGAAAAAAAGCTCGACATCCGCGTCGGCCGCTTTCCCTTCGCCGGCAACGGCAAGGCGATCGCACTGGGAGAGGATCAGGGTCTGGTAAAAGTGATCTTCGACAAAAAAACCGGGCAATTGCTCGGCGCGCACATGGTCGGCGCCGAAGTTACCGAGCTGATCCAGGGCTACGTGGTGGCGATGAATCTGGAAACCACCGAGGAAGAGCTGATGCACACCATCTTCCCGCACCCGACGCTGTCGGAGATGATGAAGGAAGCGGTGCTGGATGCTTATGGGCGGGTGTTGAATATGTAATCGCGCGGCGTGCTTACCACTTGTAGGAAACGCCGCCGCGAACAATGACCGCCTTGTTGGTAAAGCGCGTGATGTAAGTGCCCGTTGACGCGACCGTGGTCACGGTATCGTTGCCGAGGTCCACGGCGAGTGCCTCGATGCGGCCGCTCCAGTTCGGCGTGAACATCCGTTCGACGCCGCCGCCCCAGATGAACCCGGACCGCGCTTTGGTCTCGTCAAGGACGAATGGGCCGGCGGGGTCGTTGCGCGTATTGTGCACGCCTGCCACCGCCCATCCAGCGGTGCCGTACAGCAGCCATTGATCGAAGGTGAGGCCCAAACGGCCCCGGATCGTGCTCAGCCAGTTGATCCGGCTCGTGAACGTGTCTCCGAAGAAAGTGGTGGTGCGGCTACCGGTGCCGGCGCCGATATCGGCCTCCGCGCCGAGCAAAAACTGCTGATATTGCCAATTATAGCCGAGATGGCCGCCGCCGATGAATCCGTTAATCGTCAACGATGCGCTTGGACTGGTGAAGCCCGGCGTGAGGTCCTGACGCGTCGCTCGGTTCTGCAACCAGCCGCCATCGAGCCCGATGTAGAAGCCCGCCCAACTGGGCGCGACCGATTTCGGCGCCGGAACCTTGGTCGGCAGATCGGCCGCCCAAGCGGTGCCTGCCAGCGCCGCCGTCGACGCACCCACTGCCAACAAATTGCGCATTGTCGCCCCAGTCAGTTCTTCATCGGCCGGAGACACTCAGCCCGTTTGCGAGCTTAGACAGCTATTGCCATGCCATCAACCGGAAATCGCCAGGCTTCCCCAATGGCGAAGCGATCTGGTTTTCTGGGTACGGGCGTTTAATATCTTAAATTGTCTACGGTTTCCGGGATGCGGCCGTTTTTGCGAGGCCTGCAAGGCGTTCGCGCAGGAGCTTGCCGCTCGCATTTCGCGGCAGGCTGTCCAGCCGCAAGATCCGGCGCGGCACGAATGGGTCGGCGAGTTGCTCTTTGGAAATGCCGGTGCAGACCTGCCTCGTCGAGGTTTTGCGGCGCAACAACGGCGAGCCAGACCTCCAGTATCCCGAACTCGTTCTCCACGCCAAAGGCGCCGGCCTGTTCGACGCCGGGAAAGGCAAGCGCCGCTTGCTCGACGGTTTCCGGTCCCACCTTGTTGCCGCCGACGTTGAGCACGGCAGTCTGCCGTCCCGCGATCACCAGCACGCCGTCCGCCGTCACGCTGCCGATGTCGCCCGGATAGAACCAGCCGTCTCGAAATGCGGCCTTCGAGCCGGACGGATCGCCGAGATAGCCGCCGACACCGACGTCGCCGCGGATGCGAAGCGCCCCGGTCTCGCCGGCCCGCAGCGCGCGGCCAGATTCATCGACCGTCTCCACGTCGATGCCGGCGCAGACGTAACCGACGGCACCCGCGATATGCCTGATCTGATGATTCGGCGCGACCGCGACCGGACTGATCTCGGAGGCGCCGTACGAGGCGACTAAATGCGAGCACATTCGCGCGCGGGCGCGGTCGGTCAGCGATTTCCACATCAAGCTGCCGCCGACCACAAGAACATCGAACGGGCAGATAAATCCCGGCGAGTCCTCATAGAGCTTGACGAATTCCGCGAGCCCGGACGGCGAAGCGACCATGCCCTGAACTTTGAAAAGGCTGAACGCTTGCATCGTCTCCGCTGCTTCGGCGCCGCGCAAGAAGACCGCGCCGCCGCGCGACAGCGTCCACACCATCCACTGAAAGCCGTAATTGCTGGAAATGCTTATGTCGATGAAAAGGCGGGAGCATTGTGCGACCCGGTCGCCGAACGCGAAGGTGAAGGCGCCGATACGGCGGGTGATCATGTCGTGGGTCAACGCCACGCCCTTCGGCTGTCCCGTCGTGCCGGAGGTCAGCACGATGCGCGCGACGGCGGCGCCGCGCCCGGCAGCCTGTTCGGCCGGCGGTTTGTCGTCGCCCGTCAGCCATTGCGCACTGACCGGAATTACGGACGCGGAGCTTGTCGCCGCCGTGGTGGCATCGACGAGGTTTGCGGTCACCTGGATTTCCGGTTGGATCGTCGATACGCCACCCGACAATGTCACCACGCCGGCACGCGTCAGGCCGAGCGTCAGCAGCAAATGCAAAACTGGATCGTCGACGAAGATGGCAACCGTGTCACCGCTTTTCAGCCCGACAGCAACCGCATGATGCGCGACATTGTTGATCATCGCCGCCAGCCGGCCATAGCTGATGTAAGGCTGCGCTGTTGCGGGCGTGCAGACGGCGAGCGCCGTCGGATATTGGCGCGCCTGCGCAAGAATGGGCGATATGATGTTCACGGGAGCGCTTCGGTCTAGCCTCGTTCCATGCTCGATCCTAGACTATCAGATATGTGCCGCCCAAGGTGGCAGGCGGGTGGCGGCAGATGAGAGGTGTCATGGCCAAATTCGACAACGTTCTCGGGACCGTCGGCAATACGCCGGTGGTGCGCATCAACAAATTGGCGCCGAAGGGCATCAACCTCTACGTCAAGATCGAAGCCTTCAATCCGCTCGGCTCGGTCAAGGACCGCCTGGCGCTTGGCGTCATCGAGGCGGCGGAAAAATCCGGCGAGCTCAAGCCGGGCCAGACTGTGATCGAGGCCACCTCCGGCAATACCGGCATCGGCCTCGCCATGGTCTGCGCCGCCAAAGGCTATCCGCTGGTCGTCACCATGGCGGAGACCTTTAGCGTCGAACGCCGCAAGCTGATGCGTTTCCTCGGCGCCAAGGTGGTGCTCACGCCCGCCGCGGAGCGCGGCATGGGCATGGTCAACAAGGCGCAGGAGCTCGCCAAGACTCACGGCTGGTTCATGACGCGACAGTTCGAGAACGAGGCCAACGCCGACATGCATTCGCGCACCACGGCGCGCGAGATCGTCAACGACTTCAAGGGCGAGAAGCTCGATTACTGGGTCACCGGCTTTGGCACCGGCGGCACGCTCAAGGGCGTCGCCCGCGTGCTGGCTAAGGAGCGCCCCGACACCAAGATCGTGGTGTGTGAGCCGGTCGACGCGCCGATGCTCTCGAGCCACACGCCGCAGGAGCGCAACGCCGACGGCTCTCCGGCCAAGCCCAATCCGGCGTTCAAGCCGCATCCGATGCAGGGCTGGAGTCCCGACTTCATTCCAAAACTCACAGGCGATGCCGTCGATACCGGCGTGATCAGTCGCATCATTACCATCGCCGGTCCCGAAGCCATGAAATACAGCAAGGCGCTGGCGCAACAAGAAGGCATCTTCGTCGGCATCACCGCCGGCGCCACCTTCGCCGGTGCGCTCGAAGTGTGCAAGGGCGCCGCGCCCGCCTCGACGGTGCTCGCGATGCTGCCCGATACCGGTGAACGCTATCTCTCGACGCCGTTGTTCGGCGATATCGGCGCCGACATGAACGAGGATGAGTTGAAGATTTCCAATTCGACGCCGGGCAGCCGCATGCCGCCCAAGGCGGCGTGATCTTTAATCCGTCGTCCTGACGTGCGAGCCGCGTTAGCGGCGAGCCTCGAAGGGTGACGGAGTTAAACAAGGAGAAATACCATGGGCATCTTTCTCTGGATCATCATCGGCCTGCTGGCCGGCTGGCTGGCGCACATGATCCTCGGCGGGCGCGGCGGCATTTTTCACAATCTCGCGGTCGGGCTGATCGGCGCCATCGTCGGCGGCTTTCTGTTCGAGAAGCTCAATCTGCACGTGATGCCGGATTTCTGGGGCAATCTGATCACCGCCACCATCGGCGCCATCATCTTTTTGCTGATCTGGCGGGCGATCCGGAGTGCGTGAGAGTTGCGGGCCGGCGCTCGACGGGTTCGTTTATTCCCTTGCGCCGAGGTTCGTGCTCTAAATTAAATGTGAATTGAGAATGCCGCGGCATTGCGCAAAAAGGCCGCATCTCGAAAACGTTTCACCTTGCTCATCCAGAAGAAAGACCGAACGATGCGGATAAATAACGGGACGCTTTTGTTATCGTTGGTTGCGGGCATTGTACTCGGCGCCGGCGCAGTCGAAGGCATACATGCGCAAGCTAGGCCGCCAGCTTATGTCGTCGGAGAAATCGACGTCACCAATTCCGAAGGCTTCGCAAAGGAATTCGGCCCGATCGCGAGAAGGGCTCTGGCTCAAGCGCCCGGCTACAAGGCGCTCGTGCTTGGCGGCAAGACAGTAGCAATTGAAGGCGCCGCGCCCAAATCGCGCATCATCATCAATGTGTTTGATAATCTGGACGCAGCCGTGCAGGCCTATAATTCGCCCGCGTTCAAGGAAGCGAAGAAGATCGGCGACAAATACGCGACGTTTCGTACTTACGCTGTCGAGAGCCGATAGCGCCAACGACCTTGCGGCGCGCCGCTTGCAGCCGTAAGTAACAGTCATGGCCGTCGTTTTCGACCTCAGCACCGCGCGCCCGCGCCATCCGGAAAAGGCGCACCGCCCGGATTTTCCCGTTCTCAAAAAACCGGACTGGATCCGCGTCAAGGCCCCGGTCTCGAAAGGCTATTTCGAAACGCAAACGATCATGCGCGACAATGGCCTGCACACCGTGTGCGAGGAGGCCGGTTGCCCGAATATCGGCGAGTGCTGGGAGAAAAAGCACGCAACCTTCATGATCATGGGCGACACCTGCACGCGCGCCTGCGCCTTCTGCAATGTGAAGACCGGGCTGCCCGGCGCGCTCGATCCGAATGAACCGGCCCATGTCGGAGAGGCAACCGCCAAACTGGGGCTCGCGCACATCGTCGTCACATCCGTCGACCGCGACGATCTCGCCGACGGCGGCGCGCGGCATTTCGCCGACACCATCCACGCCATCCGGGAACGCTGTTCGCAAACCACGATCGAAGTGCTGACCCCCGATTTCTTGCACAAGGACGGCGCGCTTGAACTGGTGGTCGCGGCCAAGCCCGACGTGTTCAACCACAATCTGGAAACCGTGCCGTCGCTGTATCTCAGCGTGCGCCCCGGCGCACGTTATTTCCATTCGCTGCGGCTGTTGCAGCGGGTGAAGGAGATCGACCCGAACATGTTCACCAAGTCGGGGATCATGGTGGGGCTGGGCGAAGAGCGCAACGAAGTGTTGCAGGTGATGGACGATCTGCGTTCAGCCGATGTCGATTTCCTCACCATCGGGCAATATCTGCAACCGACGCGCAAGCATCACGAGGTCATACGTTTCGTGCCGCCGGACGAATTCGGCGCGCTCAAGACCATCGCCTATACGAAGGGCTTCCTGATGGTGTCGGCGTCACCGCTGACGCGCTCGTCGCATCACGCCGGCGAGGACTTCGCGCGGCTCAAGGCCGCGCGCGCCGCGCAAGCAAAATGAATATCGACATTCGATCTTCTTATCCCTCTCCCGCTTGCGGGGGAGGGTGGTCGGCGAAGCCGACCGGGTGGGGGGGCTTTCTCGGCACGACCCCACCCCGGCTCACTTTGTTCGCCGACCCTCCCCTTTCAGGGGAGGGATAAGCAGATGCCGCAATTTTCAACGAAGCGCCGCGTCAGCCACAGCGCGGCTGAAATGTTCGACCTTGTCGCCGACAGCGACAAATACCCCGAATTTGTACCGCTGTGCCGCGCGCTCCAGGTGAAGAGCCGTACCGACAAAGGCGGCGGCGTCACCGTGTTGGTCGCCGATATGACGGTCGCCTACAAGGTGATCCACCAGACCTTCACCAGCCGCGTCACGCTCGATCGGCCGAATTTGAAAATTCTGGTCGAATATGTCGATGGCCCGTTCAAGCGCATGCACAATCGCTGGGCCTTCCGCGCAACCGGCGAGCGGAGCTGCGAGGTGGAATTCTTCATCGACTACGAATTTCGCAGCCGCGCGCTTGCTTTGCTGATGGGAGCGATGTTCGACACCGCGTTCCGCAAATTCTCCGCTGCGTTCGAAAGGCGGGCGGACGAGATTTACGGCCGCGCCGGCGCCTAGAACGGTTCAGCCGGCGCTGAAGGCCGGAAGGAGGGCATTTCAGACCACGCGATAGATATTCCAGAGCGAGGAGCCCGACACCACGTAAGGCTCGAGGTCTTTGCCCCACTGCTTATGCGCGTCGTTTTTGCCGATCGCCTCGAAGAAGCGTTCGAGTTGGGCAAGGTTTTCCACCGTGTGATCGGCTTCGACGGTTGCTTCGCGTGCACCCACCGATCCGGTCAGGATTTTGAAATCAAACTCGTCGGTGCGTTTCAACAGGTCGATGACCGCCTGCTTGTGCCCGAACCGGGCATCGATTTGCCATCGTGCAACGAGCATGTCGTCCTCCTTGATGTGTGATTGGGTTTGTGACGCTTTATTCGTCCCATGCTTGGACGACGGTCTGGCGCGCGATTTTGCCGCCCTTGAGGTCGCACAGCGCGAGGCACAGCACCTTCATGCCGTCCGGATAGGCGCAGGTCTGGCTGAAGGCGAGCTGCTTGCCGTTCTCGATGCTGGTCTCGACCTTGTGTGTCATGGCGCGGCTGCAGATGTCGTCCCAGAACGTCGTGATTGCCGAGCGGCCCTTTACTTCGCGGGGTTTGCTCGGGGGATTATTGCGGTCGACGATGCGTAACGTGGCGTCATCGGCTTAAAAGCTCGACAGTATGCGGCCGTCGCGGGCCTCGATCGCCTGCTTGAGTGCGCTGCCGGTCACTAAAACTGTTTTGGCATCCATGGTCGTCTCCTGATCGTCGGTTGGAATACCCACTCCCGGGATTGGGAGCGGGTCCTTGATCGCGCCGCTATTTCATTCCGGTGGTCTTGGCCTTCTCGCCGGCCGCGCGCAGCACTGCGTCGGTTTCGCCCTTGAAGGTGGCAAGATCGATCTGCATGCCGTTGAGCACCGTGCTCCAGTGCCGCGCGATCGCCGCCATCGCCACCGCTTCGCCGATTTCCTGATCGGTCGCGCCATTGGCCTTGGCCACCGCGGTGTGGAAATAGATGCAGTATTGGCAGGGGATTTGCGCCGCCACCGCCAGCCCGATCAATTCCTTGGTCTTGCCGTCGAGCTTGGTCTTGGGATTGAGCTGAACCGATTTGAACTCGGCCCAGGCGCCGGCGATGCCGGATTCCGGGAACGCCTTGAAGAAACCCGGCACCGAGCCGAGCGTCTGTTGGATGTCGGCATAAGCCGCCTGCGCCGATGCGTCTGCGGCCTTGGCCACTGAGACAAGGCCGAGGCCTGCGATGGTCGCCAATGTGATCGCTAATCCAGTGATCTTTCGCATAGTCCGTCTCCTCTCTGTTGTGTCCCGAAAGCGCTTGGCTCGCGCCGCCGGGTTACCCGCCCCGAGGCTCATGGGTAGGACAGGAAGGAGGGTTACCGCTTCGCCCTAACGGGCCATTTTACACATGGCCCGAACGGGCCAGCGTCACTACAGGCCGCGCGAGGGCGGAGTCCGGCCGAGCAATGCCGCAGCCGCTGCGCGCGTCGGCAAATCCAACTTGAGCAGGATATTCGCCACGTGCCGCTTTACGGTGTGATCGCTCAGGCGGAGCCGCTCGGCGATAACCGCGTTGCTGAGGCCATCGGCGACCAGCGTGAGCACTTCGCGTTCGCGCGGGCTTAAGGCATCGAGGCTGGTGGGCCCGCTAGCGCGCGCCGCCGGTTCGAGATGCTGTTCGCTCACTACCGCCAGCAAGCGCAATCCGCCTTCGATGCCTTCGATCGACATGATCCCGGGCTCGCCGAAACGCAATCCGGCGCCGGCCACCAAATCGGTGACGACGCCGGACACCAGGACGTTGCCGGCCGCCGCGCGCGCAGCAATCTGCTCGGTGATGTGGACGGCAAAGCCCGCGATTGTATCGCTATGAATTTCGATTTCGCCGACGTGGGCGCCGGCGGCGAGCTTAATCCCGAGGCCGTTGGCAAAATCGCGGAGGGCCATTGCGCAACGCACCGCGCGGGCCGGCCCGTCGAAACGGGCAATAAATTCTTCCACGCCGGTGACGCCGGAATGGCCGCCATGACGGGCGATAATATCGCGCGCGCTTTCGCGCAGCCGTTCGAGCAGTTCGTTCCACTGGCGATCACCAAAACGCGCGGCGAGCTGCGCCGGCGATACCAGGCGCGCCACGACGATGGTCGCCAGTACGCGGTCGGGCGCCGGCGCCGGCCGCGTTCCGGTGAGGAATTCCTCGATCTCGTCGACAACGGCGTCGATATCACCGGTCCAGATCGGGTGATCGCGGCCGGTGAGTTCGACAAAGCGTGCGCCGGCGATTTTCTCGGACAGATATTTTCCGCCCGGGAATTTGATGCGGGCATCGTCGCGACGATGAACAATCAGCGCGGGCACACGCACGCTGGCCAGCACCGTGCGTACATCGATAGCAGCGTTCATCCGCGCCAGCGCCACCGCAGCACTCGGGCTGGCGGCGAGCCGCTCATAGCGCGCCCACCAGGCGTGGAAGCGCTCGTCTTTTCCCCGCTCCGGCGCAAACCGCGTGACGCTAGCGCCGGTTCCCCACGAACTCTCAATTCCGGCAATGAATCCTTCGAGCGCTTCGCAGCCCATCACCCAGGTGTGGAAATGCGCGTATGAGGCCATAGAGCACGAGCGCGCGAACGCGCTGCGGGTAAGTGGCGGCAAATAAAATTGCCATTGGCCCGCCTTCGGAGGCGCCCAGCAAGGCGGCGCGGGTGCTGCCGACCGCATCCATCACCGCGCGCACGTCGTCCATGCGCGTCTCAAGCGTCGGCAGATGATGATTGTCGACGCGGTCGCTAAGGCCGGTGCCGCGCTTGTCGAGCAGGATGAGGCGGGTGAAGGCGCTCAATCGGCTGAGCAAATGCGCGTAGCCGGGCTCTTCCCAGTGGATTTCGAGATTGGACACAAAGCCTGGCACGAACACGAGATCGAGCGGCCCATGTCCGATGACCTGATAGGCGATGCGAACGCCGCCGCTGTTGGCGTAGCGGGTTTCCGGCACTGTCATGGTGTCGCCCTGCCGTGCGCAGCTACCGGCACATTATCGGCCAACTAGCGTCCATTTGCCATTCCCGTATTAGTCGTGGACGGTGAGGCTAAGAACCGGCTTAGTCGTTGCGCTGTCAAATTGTCGTATCGAACGCCGCGCCGATCAAATCTACGGACGCCATCCAATTTAACGCGGCGGGGCCAGGGGCGCCGTCTCGACCGGCGCCGGTATCGCCGCCGACGCGGTTCCCTCGAACTGATCCGCCTGGATCTTCAACGTCCCGATCACGGTCGGCATCAGTACGCGCAAGGGGGCGATGATCGAGCTGCCGGCGATCGGCGCGAACCAGAGCTCCATGTTGCGTCGCCCGGCGACGTATTTGACGATCATGCTGTCGGCGCGATAGCCCGCGATCGGTTGCAACACGACGGCGCAAACGAGGATCGGTCCGGAATAGCTGCGATCGAGCGCGACCTTGTCCATTCGGCTATAGGAGAGGGTCAGGTTATAGCGTCTTCGCCCGTCGAAAATCTTCAGCGTGCGATTGCAATCCGAAGCCGCCATCGTGCCGCCGCCGAGTTTCGTAGGGATCAGCACCGCGCTCAGCGGATCGGCGATGCCGCGGCGGTCGGCGTCGGTCACCGGCACGCGATCGGCGTGCTCCGGCGGCTGCGGCGCGATCGTCTCGCTTGCGATGCCGTCCGCGAACGTCATCTGCAATCTGATGGTGCCGTCGTCGTCGGCGATGGTGGACGTATAGGTCGACGGATTGAGCCGATCGGCCGCGATGCCGCCCTGCGCCTCGACCGAGCCTTCGCCGTTCACCAGCATGCTGAGCACGCCGCTCGCTTTGCCGGTCGCGGTCGTGGAGTAGAGCGTGTCGCCGATGTCGACCAGCCAGACGATCTCGCCGATCGTGACGCCGGTCATCGAGATCGTGTAGTGCGCTTTGAGCTTGCCTTGCGCATAAGCCGAGCCTGCGGCAGGCAATACGCAGATCGACGCGACCAAGAGCTTGGCGGCCGCGCCGGAAACGTCTGCAAAAATTGTGCTCATATCGTTGGCATCTTAGCCGGCCTTGCCGGCGGGATTATGAACAAACTATGCGTTCTTTTCCGCCATCGTCTTGAGCATCAAAAGCGCCTGCAATACCGACTTGCGCCGCACGCCGACGCGGCCAAGATCACCGTAGCGCATTTCCTTGTGCGTGAGCGCACCGTTGCGCGAGGCGGCGGCGAAATGTACGAGGCCGACCGGCTTGTCCGGGCTGCCGCCGCCGGGACCGGCAATGCCGGTGACGGCGACCACAAGATCAGCATCGGCGTTGCCGAGCGCGCCGCGCGCCATGGCTTCCGCGGTCTCACGGCTCACGGCGCCATGCTGCGCAATCGTGGCGCCGGACACTCCCAACATCTGCTGCTTGGCTTCGTTCGAATAAGTGACGAAGCCGCGATCAACCACGTCCGACGAGCCGGCAATATCGGTGAGCGCGCCGGCGACCAGCCCGCCGGTGCAGGACTCAGCGGTCGCCACTTTCAGGCCGCGCGCACGGCAGGCGTCGAGCGCGGCGGTGGCGGCGGCACGCAGGTCCTCGCTCATCTTGCATCCTTCATGTTACGTCCTTCAGGGCGAACCCCAAGGCAGCCGCACCGTCGCCGTCGCATAGGCGACGATGCCTTCGCCGCGGCCGGTGAAGCCAAGCTTTTCGCTGGTCGTCGCCTTCACCGCGACGCGGCCGGGATCGATCTCGGCGAGCCGGGCAATGTTCTCGCGCACGGCGTCGCGGTGCGGCCCGATGCGCGGGGCCTCGCACACGATATTGATATCGATATGGGCGATGCGTCCGCCGCGCGCGGCAAGCCGCGCAAGCGCGAAGGCGAGAAAGCGGTCGGAGGAGGCGCCTTTCCATTGGGCATCGCCGGGCGGAAAATGCACGCCGATATCTCCATCGGCAAGCGCGCCGAGAATGGCATCGGTGAGGGCGTGCAGGACCACGTCGGCGTCGGAATGGCCGGTGAGCGCTTGGATATGCGGGATCTCGATGCCGCCGAGTGTGACGTGATCGCCGGCGCCGAAAGCGTGCACGTCGATGCCGCTGCCGACACGCACGTCGCCGAGCGCGGCGAATGCAATAGCTTCCGCGCGCGCGAAGTCGCCCTCCTCGGTGATCTTGATGTTGCCGGGCTCGCCGGCAAATACATTGACCTTCATGCCGGCCCATTCGGCGAGCGCGGCGTCATCGGTGAAGTCCTCGCGCCCTGCTGCGGCCGCGCGGCGATGGGCGTCGAGCAGAGCGGGGAAGGCGAAGCTTTGCGGCGTCTGTACCAGACGCAGCGCGTTGCGGTCGAGCGTCTTGCCGACCAGGCCTTCGGCATCGACGGTTTTGACGGTATCTGAGATCGGCAGCGCTGGGATGGCCGCGTCGCTGCGCCCGGCCGCCACGATCGCGCGCGACACCAGGGCAGGGCTCGCGAACGGTCGCGCCGCGTCGTGGATCAGCACGATATCGGGCTTGCGGGGCGCCAGCGCTTCCAGCCCGGCGCGCACCGAGGCCTGTCTGGTTGCTCCACCGAACGCCGGCGGCAGAACATCGAGAGAAGCAACCGAGGTGCGGAAGATTTCGACGTCTTCTGGGTGGATCACCGGCAGTACCAAATCGACCTCTGGATGTTCCAGGAGCATGGCCAGACTCTGCCGGATCATCGGCTTGCCGCCGATCGGCCTGAATTGCTTGGGCAGAGCACCGCCCGCCCGCGACCCCCGTCCGGCAGCGACAATGACGACTGCGACGCCCGCCATGCTGTTGAAGCTCCTTGAGTTCCTGCCTGCCTTTAGCGCGTTCCTGCTGTAGCGGGAATGGATTAGCGCTTCGCGGCACCCATAGGCATGAACAACTTTTTGCAGTGCAGCACTTGCGCCAGATGCCAGAATGGCTAAACTCTGAGCAGTGAAAGGGGTCGCCTAAATGATAGGCAGTTATTCCAGTCGGGGCGAGATCAAACATAACGTGACCAATTCCCTGCGGATTGGTCCCGTAAAGGTGCCGAACCGGGTGATTTTGGCACCAATGTCGGGCATTACCGACGCCCCCTTCCGCCGTTTGGCCGAGCGGCATGGCGCGGGCCTGGTGGTTTCCGAAATGACCGCGTGCGCTGCACTCGTCGAGGGTCAGCGCGAGGCGCGCACACGCAGCGAGGGGCAGGGTGTGACGATCCACGTCGTGCAGCTCGCCGGCTGCGAAGCTCATTGGATGGCCGAAGGCGCCCGTATCGCCGAAGCGCAGGGCGCGCACATCATCGACATCAACATGGGCTGCCCGTCCAAGCAGGTGACCAATGGCGCCGCCGGCTCGGCGCTGATGCGTGATCCCGAGCATGCGATCGCTTTAATCGAGGCAACCGTTGCCGCCGTGCGCGTTCCGGTCACGTTGAAAATGCGGCTCGGCTGGGATCACGCGAACATCAATGCGCCGGAGCTCGCGCGCCGCGCGGAAAGCCGCCGGCGTTCGCATGATCACCGCGCATGGCCGCACCCGCTGCCAATTCTATACCGGCGAGGCCGACTGGCCGGCGGTGCGCGCGGTGAAGCAGGCCGTCACGATCCCGGTCGTCGTCAACGGCGATATTCGTTCCTTCGACGACGCGACCGAGCGCGCTGGCGGCGTCCGGCGCGGACGCCGTCATGGTCGGACGCGCCGCGCAGGGCCGTCCATGGTTTCCCGGGCAGGTGGCGCGCTACATCGCAACGGGCAAACGCGAGCCCGCGCCGCCGCTCGAGCGAACAATTCACGCTGATCGATACGCTCTACGACGAAATGCTTAGCCATCACGGCCTGACGATCGGCCGCCGCCACGCCCGCAAGCATCTCGCCTGGGCACTCGATTGCGCGGCGGCAACCGCCGGCGTATCGACCGAGCTTCTCAAAAGCCATCGCGCCCGCGTGCTGACTGCCGAAGAACCCGCTCACGCGCGCCGTCTGCTCGCCGACGCCTACGATGCCTTCGCCTGGAGAGCCGCCGCATGAGCCGCGCTCACGCCGTCTCCGCGACCGCCAATTCGCCGGCCGACGCAGTACTGCACGCCCTGCCGCACCCGGTGATCATGGTATCTCCCGACGGCAAGATCGCCGACGCCAATGTCGCCGCCGAGCAATTCTTCGAGGCGTCGATCCCGGTTTTGCGCCGGCACATGTTGCGCGACTTGGTGCCGTTCGGCTCGCCCTTGCTCACATTGATCGAGCAGGTGCGGCGCACCGGCGCGGCGGTTAACGAATACAAAGTCGATCTCGCCACGCCGCGCAATCCCGGCGAAAGGCTGGTCGATTTGCACGTGGCGCCGCTGCCGGAATATCACCGACCACGTCGTGGTGATGCTGCAAGAGCGCACCATCGCCGACAAAATGGACCGCCAGCTCACCCATCGCGGCGCCGCCCGCTCGGTGATCGCGCTGGCCGCGATGCTGGCGCATGAGATCAAAAATCCGCTGTCCGGCATCCGCGGCGCCGCGCAACTGCTCGAGCAGTCGGCCGGCGATGACGACCGTTCGCTCACCAAGCTGATTTGCGACGAGACCGACCGCATCGTGAAGCTAGTCGACCGCATGGAGGTGTTCGCCGACGAGCGGCCGGTCGAACGCGAGCCAGTCAATATTCATGTGGTGCTCGACCACGTGAAACGCGCTGGCACAGACCGGCTTCGGCCGGCACATCAAATTCTCCGAGGACTACGATCCATCGCTGCCGTCGGTTCTCGCCAATCGCGATCAACTGATTCAGGTTTTCCTCAACCTCGTGAAGAACGCTTCCGAGGCGATCGGCGAGGGAGCAATCGACGGCGAGGTCCAGCTCACGACCGCGTTCCGCCCCGGCGTGCGGCTGGCGATGCCGGGCAGCAAGGCGCGCGTGTCGTTGCCGCTCGAGTTTTGCGTGAAAGACAACGGGCAGGGCGTGCCGGAAGATCTCATGCCGCATCTGTTCGATCCGTTCGTCACCACCAAGCAGAGCGGAAGCGGGCTCGGGCTGGCATTGGTGGCCAAAATTGTCGGCGACCATGGCGGCATCATCGAGTGTGAATCGCAACCGCGGCGGACGATCTTTCGCGTTTTAATGCCGGTCTACAGCGGCGACGAGACGTCGCCGAAGACGCGCCGCCGGTTCAAAGCCCGTGAGGTAAGACCATGCCGACGGGAAGTATATTGGTTGCGGATGACGATGCGGCGATCCGTACCGTCCTCAATCAGGCTTTATCGCGCGCCGGCTACGAGGTGCGCTCGACCGGCAATGCGGCGACGCTCTGGCGTTGGGTCAGCCAGGGCGACGGCGACCTGGTCATCACCGACGTCGTGATGCCGGACGAGAATGCCTTCGACCTGATCCCGCGCATCCGCAAGGCGCGTCCCGATTTGCCGATCGTCGTCATGAGCGCGCAAAACACCTTCATGACGGCGATCCGCGCGTCCGAGCGCGGCGCCTACGAATATCTGCCGAAACCGTTCGACCTGAAGGAACTCATCGCGATCGTCGGGCGCGCATTGTCGGAGCCAAAGGAAAAACGGCCGCCGAACGCCAAGAGCGAAGAACTCGACAGCATTCCTCTGGTCGGCCGTTCGCCCGCGATGCAGGAAATCTACCGCGTGCTGGCCCGGCTGATGCAGACCGATTTGACCGTGATGATCACCGGCAAATCCGGTACCGGCAAGGAATTGGTCGCACGGCGCTGCACGATTACGGCAAGCGGCGAAGCGGCACGTTTGTCGCGATCAACATGGCGGCGATCCCGCGCGACCTGATCGAATCCGAATTGTTCGGGCACGAGAAGGGCGCCTTCACCGGCGCCAATACCCGCAGCGCCGGCCGCTTCGAGCAGGCCGAGGGTGGCACGCTTTTCCTTGACGAAATCGGCGACATGCCGATGGAGGCGCAAACCCGGCTGTTGCGGGTGTTGCAACAGGGCGAATACACGACGGTCGGCGGGCGCACGCCGATCAAAAGTGACGTCCGCATCATCGCCGCCTCCAATAAGGAGCTGCGGCTCCTGATCCAGCAGGGCCTATTCCGCGAAGATCTGTTCTTCCGCCTCAACGTGGTGCCGCTACGCCTGCCGCCGTTGCGCGAGCGCATCGAGGACGTGCCCGACCTGATCCGCCATTTTTTTTCCCAAGCCCAACGCGAGGGCCTGCCGCCCAAGCAGGTCGACCAAGCCGGCCTCGATCGCCTCAAGCGCCACCGCTGGCCTGGCAATGTGCGCGAGCTGGAAAATTTGGCGCGCCGGTTGGCGGCGCTCTATCCGCAGGAGACCATCACGGCGGTGGTAATCGAGGCCGAGCTGGCACAGCCGGCGCTGCCCGTCGGCAGCGACGAGCCGCACCCGGAGGAAAACCTCAGCGCCGCCGTGGAACGCCACCTGAGCGCGTATTTCGCGGAGTTCAGCGACGGTTTGCCGCCCGCCGGTCTGTATCACCGGATTTTGCGCGAGATCGAATACCCCTTATTGACGGCGGCCCTTGCCGCCACCCGCGGCAACCAGATCCGCGCCGCAGACCTGCTGGGGGTCAACCGCAACACCTTGCGAAAGAAAATCCGCGACCTCGATATTCAGGTTTTCCGCAGCAGCTGACCCCAGCGGTTAATCCAAGTGTGGCTATTGCGCCGCGCTTTTGTCGCAATTCGGCAACATTGTTGTATAAAAGCATCAGTTGGGGAGGGGCGCCTCGTCGAGGGGAGCCATCCGGTCCCGCATCATCCGCTGCCAGGGGTCCATGAGCGTAGAACAGGCTGCCAGCGCCGATGCCGCGCTTGTCGCTCCGTCTGCCCAGCGGAGAGAATCGAGGCTACTTGGGCCGATCGCTGTCAGTCTTGCTTTGCTGTCGGCTTTTGCCACCTTCATCGTTCTCGCCGACTTCACCCCGATTTCGCCGACCCACAACGTGGTCGTCACGCTGCTCTTGGTGAACGCGACCACGGTCCTGCTGTTGCTTGGCGTGATCGTGCGCGAGGTGTGGCAGGTGGTGCAGGCCCGGCGCACCGGGCGGGCGGCGGCGCGGCTGCACGTGCGCATCGTAGGATTGTTCTCGATCATCGCCGCGGCGCCGGCGATCCTGGTGGCGATCGTCGCGAGTGTCACGCTCGACCGCGGCCTCGACCGGCTGTTTTCCACCCGCACGCGCGCCGCAATCGAGAACTCGCTGATCGTTGCGGAAGCTTATCTGCGCGATCACGCGCAGATCGTACGTTCCGATATCATGCTCATGGCCACCGAAATCGCGCGCTCCAATTCGGTATTCGAGCAAGACCATGACAAGCTGCGGCAATATCTGACCTTCCAGGCTTCGGTGCGCGGGCTCGCTGCCGCGATTGTCATCGACAAAGATCTCAACGTCATTGCGCGCGCCGATCTCAAGGTGAACCAGACTTTCGCCATGCCGCCGCGCGATGCGCTTCCGCACATCGGCAATACCGATCCGCAATTGGTTCTGCTTCCGGACACCAATTATGTCGCGGCGGTCATCAAACTTCACAATTTCGACGACTATTATCTTTACGTGACCCGGTTGCTCGATCCGAACGTCGTCCCGCAATTGCAGGCGACGCGGGCAAGCGTGACCGAATATGCCGCGATCGAGGCGCGCCGTCTGGGCGTGCAAATTGCGTTCGCGCTGATGTACACCGTCATTGCCCTGACCGTGCTGCTATCTGCGGTCTGGGTCGGATTGGACTTTGCCACCCGCTTGGTGGCGCCGATCCGGCGTTTGATCGGCGCCGCCAATGTCGTTTCCACCGGCAACCTGCATGTGCGCGTGCCGATCCGCCAGTCGGAAGGCGATCTGGCTCAACTCGGCGAAACCTTCAACCGCATGACGCAGGAATTGCGCAGCCAGCGCGACGATATCATGCGCGCGCGCGACCTCATCGACAGCCGGCGGCGTTTCACTGAAGCGGTGCTGGCTGGCGCCAGCGCGGGCGTGATCGGCGTCGACGGCGACGGCCGCGTGAGCATTCTTAACCGCTCGGCGGAAAAATTGATCGGCCGCTCGGAGCCCGAGACGCTGGGCCGGCCGTTAACGGAAGTGTTTCCGGAGCTCGCCGATTTCATGGCGGCGGCGCGATCGGGCGCGCGCACGCAGGACCAGGTGACGATCAACCGCAATGGCCGCGAGCGAAATCTATCGGTGCGGATCACCAGCGAGCAGTCCGGTGAATCCGCCCGCGGCTACGTCGTAACGCTCGACGACATCACCGAATTGGTCGCCGCCCAGCGCACCTCCGCCTGGGCGGACGTGGCGCGCCGGATCGCGCATGAGATCAAGAACCCGCTCACGCCTATCCAATTGTCGGCCGAGCGGATTCGCCGCAAGTACGGCAAGATGATCGGCGAGGATCGCTCGGTGTTCGATCAATGCACCGACACCATCGTGCGCCAGGTCGACGACATCCGGCGCATGGTCGACGAGTTCTCCCGTTTCGCGCGGATGCCCAAGCCGGTGATCGCCGCCGAGGACGTCGCCGACACCGTACGCCAGGCCGTGTTCCTGATGCGCGTCGGCCATTCGGAAATCGATATCGAGGCCGAAATCGCCGAAGACCCGATGCCGGCGAGGTTCGACAAACGCCTGATGTCGCAGGCGCTCACCAACCTGATCAAGAACGCGACCGAGGCCATCGGCGCGGTGCCGCCGGGCGAACTCGGCAAGGGTGCGATCAGCGTCTTTGCCGCCCGCGAAGGCGACGACATTGTCATCGACGTGGTCGACAACGGCATAGGCTTGCCGCGGGAAAACCGCAGCCGGCTGCTCGAGCCTTACGTCACAACGCGCGAGAAGGGCACCGGGACTCGGTCTCGCCATCGTCGGCCGCATCGTCGAGGATCATGGCGGCAGCATCGAGCTGGGCGATGCCGCCGACAAAATCTCCGGTCAACCGGGCGCCTGGGTGCGCGTGCGCTTCGCCGCCGCAGGCCAGGGGCCCGCGGCCGAACCTGAAAAACAGAACAATGCGAGCGGATCGTAGGCATGTCTGCAGATATTCTCATTGTCGACGACGAGGCCGACATCCGCGATCTGGTGGCCGGCATCCTGCAGGATGAGGGCTACGACGCGCGCACCGCGCGCAATAGCGATGACGCGCTGGCCGCCATCGTATCGCACAAGCCGAATCTGGTTTTCCTGGACATCTGGTTGCAGGGCAGCAGGCTCGACGGGCTGCAATTGCTCGATGCCATCAAGCAGGAACACCCCGAAGTGCCGCTGGTGATGATCTCCGGCCATGGCAACATCGAAACCGCGGTCGCCGCCATTAAACACGGCGCCTATGATTTCATCGAAAAGCCGTTCAAGGCCGACCGGTTGGTGCTGGTGGCCGAGCGCGCGCTTGAAGACGTCGCGGCTCAAACGCGAGGTCAAGCAACTCAAGCAGATGGCGCCGCAGCCAGCCACACTGATCGGCCGGTCCGCGGCGATCGGCCAATTACGCCAATCCATCGAACGGGTGGCGCCGACCAATAGCCGCATCCTCATCGTCGGTCCCTCCGGCGCGGGCAAGGAACTCACCGCGCGCACGATCCACCAGTCATCGAGCCGCGTCGGCGGGCCCTTCATCGTGATCAACGCCGCTGCGATCACACCGGAGCGCATGGAAATCGAACTGTTCGGCGTCGACCGTTCGAACGGCTCGGAAGACCGCAAGCCGGGCGCGCTGGAAGAGGCGGACGGCGGCACGCTATTCATCGACGATGTTGCCGAATTGCCGCGCGAGACGCAGAACAAGATCCTGCGCGTATTGGTCGATCAGACCTTCCAACGCGTCGGCGGCAGCAGCAAGGTCGCGGTGGACGTGCGCATCATGTCGTCGACCACGCGCAACCTCGAAGCCGAGATTGCGGACGGAAGATTCCGCGAGGACCTCTATCATCGCCTGTCGGTGGTGCCTATCCGCGTGCCGCCTTTGGCCGAGCGCCGCGATGACATTGCGGACCTGGTCGAATATTTCATGGATCAAATATCGCAAGCGACCGGCCTGCCGAAACGCCGCATCGGCGAAGACGCCATGGCCGTGCTGCAATCGCATAACTGGCCGGGCAATGTCCGCCAACTGCGCAACAATATCGAGCGCCTGATGATCCTTGCCGGCGGCGATCCAAATGCCGTGCTCGACGCCAGCATGCTGCCGCCTGACGTTGGCTCGATGGTGCCCACCATGCCGAACGGCAATGGCGGCGAACATCTGATGGGCCTGCCGTTGCGCGATGCGCGTGAAGTGTTCGAGCGCGAATATCTGGTGGCGCAGATCAGCCGCTTCGGCGGCAACATCTCGCGTACCGCCGAGTTCGTCGGCATGGAGCGCTCGGCTTTGCACCGCAAGCTCAAGGCCCTCGGGATCGGCTGAAACGTCTCATGTCCCGGATCGCCTATGTCAATGGCCGCTACCTGCCGCATGCCGACGCGAAAGTTTCGGTCGAAGACCGCGGCTATCAATTCGCCGACGGCGTCTACGAAGTCTGCGAGGTGCGGGGAGGGCATCTGATCGACGAGCGCCGCCACATGGCGCGGCTCGATCGCTCCCTAAATGAATTGCGTATCGCGCGCCCGATGCCGCCGGCCGCGCTCGCGATCGTGCTGCGGGAAACGGTGCGGCGAAACCGTGTGCGCGATGGCATCGTTTATTTGCAGATCACCCGCGGCATCGCGCGGCGGGATTTTGCGTTTCCCGCGGCGGACACGCGGCCCTCGGTGGTGGTGACGGCGCGCAGCAACGATCCTGCCCGTCTCGAACAATTGGCGGCCGATGGTATTGCCGTGGTCACCGTGCCCGACATTCGCTGGCAGCGGGTGGACATCAAATCGGTGGCGCTGCTGCCGAACGTACTGGCCAAGCAAACCGCGCGCGAGCAGGGTGCCCGCGAGGCCTGGCTGGTCGACGCGCAGGGCCGCGTCACCGAAGGCGCTTCGTCGAATGCGTGGATCGTGAGCCGCGACGGCAAGCTCGTCACGCATCCGGTCGGCCGCGATATACTCGCCGGCATTACGCGCTCCGTCGTGGCCGATGTGCTCAAGGCGCAGGGGCTGGCATTTGAGGAGCGCGCATTCTCGGTCGATGAGGCCTATGCTGCGCGCGAGGCCTTCATCACCTCGGCAAGCCAGATCGTGCTGCCGGTGGTGAGCCATCGATGGCCAGCCCGGTCGGTAATGGCCGCCCGGCCTCATCGCCGCGGCGCTTGCGGCGGGAATATCATCGCCATGCCGGAAATCGCCTGACAATCGGCGTATCAAGACGGGTGACAAAAATTGCAATTGAATTTCAGCAGTTTGAGGGCGGCGCTCGCCAACTTGTGCTTGCGCCGGAACAAGCGCCTGCCATCTAATAGCGGCCTCCTGGGCCCGATACCGCCTCTGCGTGGGGCTAGGCGGTCGCACGCGGCCGCAAGTCGCCAGGCGAAGGGCTCGGGCAACATAAGGTCCCGCGCGCTGAAGACGCGGGCAAAAAAATGGAACCCGGCCATGGCAGCCGAACGTACGCAAAATCTGCAAGACACGTTCCTCAATCACGTCCGAAAAGCGAAAATCCCGCTGACCATTTTCCTGGTCAACGGCGTTAAGTTGCAGGGCGTGGTGACTTGGTTCGATAATTTCTGCGTCTTGTTGCGCCGGGATGGACATTCCCAGCTCGTTTACAAGCATGCGATATCGACCATCATGCCCGGTCACCCCATCCAGCTGTTCGAAGGCGGCGAGGAGCCGCCCGCCGGGGAAAAGGTCTGATTGGAACAACGTCAACGTGATAAGCGCGCCGATCTCCTGAGTCCGGCGGCGTCGGGCGCGGAAACCGGACGCGCCATCGTCATCGAACCGTGGCTCAAGCGCGCGGCGAGGGGCGAAGCCGCCCGCTCGCTTGCCGAGACGCGGGCGCCGGAGGCTCGCCTTGAAGAAGCTGTCGGTCTCGCGCGCGCGATCGATCTCAACGTGGTGCAGGAAGGGCTGGTCACACTCAACCAGGTCCGGCCAGCGACCTACATTGGCACCGGTAAGGTCGATGAGATCGCCGGGCTGGTCAAAAGCCTGTCCGCATCCATCGTGGTGATGGATTGTCCGGTTTCGCCGGTGCAGCAGCGCAATCTCGAAAAGGCATGGAACGCCAAGGTCGTCGATCGCACCGGATTGATTTTGGAAATCTTCGGCCGGCGTGCGCGTACCAGCGAAGGAGCGTTGCAGGTCGAGCTTGCGCACCTGAACTATCAAAAGACGCGCTTGGTGCGCGCCTGGACCCATCTCGAGCGCCAGCGCGGCGGCTTCGGCTTTCTTGGCGGGCCCGGCGAGACCCAGCTCGAGGCCGACCGGCGCGTCATCGAGGATCGCATCAAGCGCATCGAGGGCGAGCTCGACAAGGTCAAGCGCACCCGCAAGCTGCATCGCGACAGCCGCAAGCGGGTGCCCTATCCGATCGTGGCGCTGGTCGGTTACACCAATGCCGGCAAATCGACGCTGTTCAACCGCATGACGGCGGCGAGAGTGGTTTCGGCCGACATGCTGTTCGCCACGCTCGACCCGACATTACGGGCTATCGCGCTGCCGCACGGCAACCGCGCCATTCTCTCCGACACTGTCGGATTCATCTCCGACCTGCCGACCATGCTGGTGGCGGCATTCCGCGCCACACTGGAAGAGGTGATCGAGGCCGACGTCATCCTGCATGTGCGCGACATGTCGCACGAGGATTCGGCCGCGCAATCGCATGACGTGGAAATGGTGCTCGGCGAACTCGAGATAGCGGCCACCGATCCGCGGTTGATCGAGGTCTGGAACAAGATCGACAAACTTGACCCCGAAGCCCGCGCGAGACTGTTCAATCTGGCCGAACGGCAGCCGCAGGCACGCCGGCCGATTCCAGTGTCGGCGCTGAGCGGGGAAGGGATCGAGCGTCTGGTCACGGCCATCGAAACTCGGCTGAACGAAAAGCGGCAGACCATCGAACTGGCGATCGATCCGGCCGACGGCGCAGGCTTAAGCTGGCTTTATCGTCATTCCGAAGTTCTGTCGAAAGATATGCGCGATGACGGACGCCTGGCGGTGACAATCCGCGCGGATGCCGAGAAAGCGGCACGGGTAAGGGCGAAATTTCCTGCATGACCGTCAAGTGTTTTCTGCTGCCTTCGCCTCGTCCCAAAGCGCATCCATTTCGGCCAAGCTCGCCTCCTTCGGCGTCTTTCCGCGCGCAGTCAAAGCGCGTTCGATTGAGCCGAAACGCCGCTCGAATTTGAGATTGGTCTGGCGCAGAACGTCTTCCGGATCGGCACCGAGATGGCGGGCGAGGTTAACCACCGCGAACAATAGATCGCCGACCTCGGCCGGTGCAGCGGTTTTGTTTGGGCCATCGAGCTCGGCCTCGATCTCATCGGCTTCCTCGCGGATTTTGGCGAGCACCGCGCGGGCGTCGTTCCAGTCGAAGCCGACCCGGCCGGCCTTGTTCTGCAATTTCAACGCGCGGGTTAACGCGGGCAGGGCGACCGGCACCCCGGTCAAAGCACCGCGTGGCGCCGCGTCATCTTGTCCGGCTTTTTCCTCTGCCTTGATTCGCTCCCAAAGTCCTTCGACGGCTTTGGCGGTCTTGCCGTCGGCATTGGCGAATACATGCGGGTGGCGGCGAACGAGCTTAGCGGTGACGGTTTCGACCACGTCACCGAAATCGAAGGCGCCTTGTTCCTCGGCCATGCGCGCATGGAAGGCGACCTGGAGCAGGAGGTCACCGAGCTCGTCCTTAAGGTCGGCGAGATCGCCGCGCGCGATGGCGTCGGCCACCTCGTAGGCTTCCTCCAGCGTATACGGCGCGATGGTCCGGAAGGTCTGTTCGAGGTCCCACGGACAGCCGCTGTCGGGCGTGCGCAACGCTGCCATGATCTCGATCAGCCGGGCAATATCTCGGGAAGGCTTCACGCGCTGGGGGCTCGTTGCGGCTGGAAAAATCGACCGTAGCAAAGCCCGCCCCAAGCCGCGACCGCAGATTTGTCATCACCATTTAGGGAAGTCACTTTCTGAGCCAGTTTCAAATGTCACTCCTTAGGGAGAATAAGATAGCCACCTTTCTATGGGTTTGTGGGTGAATTCTCCTCGCCGCACCGGGTGGTCCAGCGGATCTATCCGACCTTGAACATATGGTTCTTTTGGCCTCGACGGCGCGGCGCCTTGGCCGAGCGGGACATATCGAGTTCCTTCTGCTTCTCGGCAATATAGGCCAGAACCGGACCGAGCCGCTTGTTCTCGACAATCGCGGCCTGGTTGACCTGCGGCCGTTTGTCGAAGGTGCGATAAGGCAAATCGATGCCATTGTGCCGGATCGCCAGCCGCCCGTCGGGGTAATCAATCACGGTAACCCGCTTGCGTGCCAGCGACCGCGCAATCCCGGTTGGCTCCAGGATAAACAGCACCTGGTCATATTGCAGCGTCAGGTTCACAGAGACCGAACGTTCTTCCTTCCAGGCAAAGCTATCGTCAAGATCGTCATGCCCGGCCAGAGGACGGTGGATATCGCGATCGTCGAACGGCGCCTTGGCAAAACGCGCGTTGTAGTTATCGATGAACGCCGGCAGAAACGCGTTGCCGGCCGCGATGGTGTCGATGCCGCAAAGCCTCATCTCCTTTACCAGCCGGTCCTGCAGCGTTGCGTTGGCTCGCTCCACGCGGCCCTTGGCCTGCGAGGAGTTGGCGCAAATGATATCGATGTTGAGCGCATGCAGAGCCCGGCCGAACTGAGTCATGCCATCGCCGCCGACCGCATCCTTCTTGTTGACCCGGAACACACCGTGCTTGTCGGAGTAGAACGCCACCGGTTTGCCATGGCGCTCAAGATAAGCCCGTGTCGCTGCAAAATAATCGAAGGTGCTCTCGCTTTCGACAAACTGCAGATGCATCAGCCGGCTGGTCGCATCGTCAATGTAGACGAGCAGGGTGCATTGCGGGCCACGGGTTTCGAACCACCAGTGCTCCGACCCGTCGATTTGGATCAGTTCACCCACACAATCGCGACGATGCCGCGGCTGGTGAACAGGCTTCAAACGCGCCCGGCGATCCTTCCATAAGCCGGCCACGATCATCCACTGCCGGAGTGTCTCGCACGCAAGATGAATCCCGTGCAGTTCCGCAAGCTTCTCCGCCGCCAGCGTCGGACCAAAATCGCAATAACGGTCCTTGATGATGCCAATGACTTCAGTACGCAAAGCCGTCGGGTAGCAGCGATTGCTCGGTCGGCCGCGCCGGCGGGAGACTAGCGCCTCAGGGCCATGCTTGCCGTACGCCTTCGCCAGCCGAAATACCTGACGCCGGCCAAGCCCCATCAACCTCGACGCCTCGGTAATCTTGATCCGGCCATCCGCCAGATCGTGCAATACGCCCATCCGGTCGATCTCCGTCCGGCTCATCGTAATCACCGTCATCGGCCCAATACTCCCCACATGAAGCTGCGGAGAGTGACATCTCTATCTGGGCCAACAGTGACTTCTCTATCTGGCGTCTACACAGATTGATTCGCATAAGACATATTATGGAACATAGAGGCGCGACGTTTCACTTGGTATACGCAGAGAGAGTCGCATTAGAAAACTCTGTCAGAGAATTGAAAAAACTATTATATTTATGGAAACGATGGATGGCGCGTCCCGGGTTAACAATGGCTCTTATTGTCATACTTTCAATGAGATCAGTGGACTCTTGGAGAAGTTAGATCAGCCCGTGAAAACCATCCCGTCATACGCCGGCTCCACGCCGTTTGGCAGACTGGCGCATAGCGTCCCGTAATCCATGTCGCTATGCAGATTGGTCAGAACCGCCCGTTTGGGCTTCACCCGGGCGATCCATTCCAACGCCTCGTCGAGATTGAAGTGGCTCGGATGCGGCGCCTTGCGCAGCGCGTCCACGATCCAGACGTCGATGCCGGCCAAGGCGGCCAGGCCGGCCTCCGGCAGGCCCTTGATGTCGGCGGAATAGGCGACGTTGCCGAAGCGGAAGCCGAGCGAGGCGATGTCGCCGTGGTTCTGCAACACCGGAAGCGTCTCGATCGGGCCACCCTGCCCGTCTACGGTAACCGCCTGTCCGGGCGCGAGCCGCCGCTCGCTCGCGATCGGCGGATATTCGCTACCGGGCGGCGTCGTGAAGCAATAACCGAAGCGGATGGCCATCATGCGCGCGGTCGGCTCGTCCATGTAGACGTCGATGCGGCGGCGACGATGCACGAATAGCGGGCGCAGATCGTCGATCCCGTGGGTGTGGTCGGCATGCTCGTGCGTGATGAACACGCCGTCGAGCCAGTCGACCCCGGCGTCGAGCAGCTGCATGCGCAGATCCGGCGTGCAGTCGACAAGAACGCGCGTAACGCCGCCCGCAATATTCGCGCGTTCCACCAATAAGGCACAGCGGCGCCTGCGGTTTTTCGGATCGTTTGGATCGCACGAGCCCCAGCCCAAAGCGACGCGCGGCACGCCCATGGAGGAGCCGCAGCCGAGGATGGTGAATTTGAAACTCATGCGGCGTTGGCCAAAGTCCGCGGGACTTTGCTGAACAGCCGGAAGAAAATTTCCGTGGTTTGATGCGCGATCTCGTCGGCCGAAACATTGCGGGCATTCGCTAAAACTTTAGCGGTTTCCGCGACATAGGCCGGCTCATTGCGTTTGCCGCGATACGGCGACGGCGCGAGATAGGGTGCATCGGTCTCGACCAGAATGCGGTCGGCCGGAAGTTCGCGCGCAATGTCGCGCAGGCCTTGCGAATTCTTGAACGTCAGAATGCCGGTGAACGAGACGTAGTGGCCCAAGGCTATGGCGCGCATCGCCAAATCGCGGCCGCCGGTGAAGCAATGCAGCACGGCCAGGAAGGCGCCCTTCCCCGTCTCGTCCTCCAGAATCCGCGCCATGTCGGCGTCGCAGTCGCGCGAATGGATCACCAGCGGCAGGCCGGTTTCGCGCGCCGCGGCAATATGTTGGCGCAGGCCCGCGGCCTGCGCGTCGCGGGGCGAGTTGTCGTAGTGATAATCGAGACCGGCTTCGCCGATCGCCACGACTTTTGGATTTTTCGTCAGCGCGATCAGCGCCTTGGAATCGATGTCCAATTCGTCGTTGGCGTTGTGAGGATGGGTGCCGACCGAACAAAAAATATCCGTAAATTTTTCAGCAACCGCAAGCACTTGAGGAAATTTGCGCACGCGCGTGCAGATGGTAACGATGCGTCCGATGCCGGCGGCGCGCGCGCGGGTAACGACAGCGTCGAGCTCGCTAGCGAAATCAAGAAAATCCAGATGGCAATGACTATCCACCAGCATTTTCAATCCTTTGCTTCGGGTTCGACGTAGCGCGGGAACACCGGCGCGGGCGCCGGCAGCTTGACGCCGGCGGCGATGCGCTTGCCGGCTGCGAGCGCGGAGAAGTCTCGTTCGTCTGCCCGAACTGCCAGCAGTTCTAGCAGACTTTGGCAGAGGTCGGCATGAACGGCAGGGAGCAAATTGCTATTCTGCGCAGAACCTCTGCCGTGACCCACAGAACAGTCCCCTGCCGTTTCGGATCGGTCTTGGCCAGCGCCCAGGGCGCCTCGGCCGCGAAATAGCGGTTGGCGTCGGCCACCACCGTCCAGACCGCGTTGAGCACCTGGTGCAACGCTTGCGTCTTCATGTGCTCGCGCGCGATGCCGATCATGGCGTCGGCGGCGGCAAGGATGGTCTTGTCCGCAGGCGTGAATTCGCCCGGCGCCGGCAGCAGGCTGCCGAAGGCCTTGCCGACCATCGACAGCGAGCGCTGCGCCAGATTGCCGAGGTCGTTGGCGAGATCGGCATTGATGCGGTTGACGATCGCCTCGTGGCTGTAATTGCCGTCCTGCCCGAACGGGATCTCGCGCAGGAAGAAAAAGCGCAACTGATCGACGCCGTAGGCGTCCGCCATGCTGAAGGGATCGACCACGTTGCCGACCGACTTTGACATCTTCTCTCCGCGGTTGAACAAAAAGCCGTGCGAGAAAATGCGCTGCGGCACCTCGAGGCCCGCCGACATCAAAAACGCCGGCCAATAGACCGCGTGGAAGCGCACGATGTCCTTGCCGATGACGTGCAGCGCCGCCGGCCAGTAGCGCTTGAATTTTTCGCTTCGGTCGTCGGGGAAACCAACGCCAGTGATGTAATTGGTCAGCGCGTCAACCCACACATACATGATGTGCTTGTCGTTGCCGGGCACGCGGATGCCCCAGTCGAACGTGGTGCGCGAGATCGACAGGTCCTTCAGCCCGCCGCTTCACGAAGCTCGCGACCTCGTTCAGCCGCTCCTTCGGCAGCACGTAATTCGGCGCGTCGTAGAGCTTGAGCAGCTTTCTCCTGATAGGCCGACAGCCGGAAGAAATAGCTCTCCTCCTCCACCCACTCGACCGGCGTGCCGGTTTTAGACGAGACCCGCACCTTCTGTTCGTTCAGATGCGTTTCTCCTCGGCGTAATAGGCCTCGTCGCGCACCGAATACCAGCCGGCGTATTTGTCGAGATAGATGTCGCCGTTTACCTCCATGCGCCGCCAGATTTCCTCCGACGAGCGATGGTGGCGCGCTTCCGTGGTGTGGATGAAGTCGTCGTTCGAGCAGTTGAGCCGCTTCACCATGGCCTCGAACATCGGCACGTTGCGGTCGCGCAACGCGCGCGCGGTCAGGCCTTCGCGCGCCGCGGTCTGCTGCATCTTCTGCCCGTGCTCGTCGGTGCCGGTGAGGAAATAGACGTCGTAGCCGTCGAGCCGCATGAAGCGAGCGATGGCGTCGGTAGCGATCGCCTCATAGGCGTGGCCGATATGCGGCGCCCCGTTCGGGTAGGAGATCGCGGTGGTGATGTAGTAGGGCTGTTTTTCGGCCGGCATTTGCGACTTTACTGAAAGACGGGGATGGCCGGGAATGATGGCCGGCAATGACGAGTCAGGGATTAGGTATCAATCGCGGACGGCGGGGGCAAGCAACGTCGATCGTTTCCGTTCCGCGGTTCGAACAGACTTGGCTAGGCTGGCGTTGTCGGTCGCCCGCGAATTCACATCAAGGCGGTCGCTGTTGACCCGCCCCTGATATAGCCCGATAGTTCTTTCGCATGCTTATCACGCGCACATTTCTAGCCGCTTTGATTGCCATTTCGGTTGCCATGGTGCCGGCGGCCGGGGGCGCCGCCGTTTCAACAAAGCCCGTTGAAATGTCGATGCCCGACAATGCGGACATGCCGTGCTGCCCGTGTTGCAGCGACCAGGATAATTCCAAGAGTTCGGTTGCCTGTACGCTCAGGTGCATCAATTTTATCGGCGCTGTTCTCCCGGCAATGGTCGTGACCCAGCCGTATTTAGCTGACACGGCCTCGCCGTTTTTCGTGAATGACGCGCTGCACGGGCACGTGAGCAGCCCGCCAACACATCCTCCTCCGGTTTGACGGTTTTCTAGGCTGACAGTGCGACATGCGGGCTTTGCTTGCGTAGTCGTGCGCTCATTCGCGTCCTCATCGGAGAAAAATCATGAACGGCTCTCAAGCGACCGCACTTGCGGTTTTGGCTTCATTCGTAATCGCATCACAAAGCTTCGCCGCGGAAGGCAATCCGGCCCGAGGCCAGCGCGTGTTCGGCGCGTGCGCGGCCTGTCATTCCTTGCAGCCCGATCAAAACATGACGGGTCCAAGCCTCGCGGATGTGTGGAACCGCAAAGCGGGAAGCTTGGCGAGTTTCAGTCGATATTCGCCCGCCCTTAAGTCCGCGAGCATCGTTTGGAACGACCAGACGCTCGACGGGTGGATCAACGATCCGCAGCATATCGTGCCCGGCAATCAAATGACGTTTGCCGGCATCAAAGACGCCGGGCAGCGCGCCGACCTGCTGGCGTTCCTAAAAGACGCAACGCGAAAGGGTGATTCACAAAAGGCCCAAGGCGGCGGAATGGGCGGCATGAACGGCATGATGGGTGGTGGACAGGTTCCTAATCTCAAGAAGCTTGATCCGGCAGACCGCGTGCAGGCAATCACCTACTGCAAAGACACTTACACCGTGACGACCGCCAACGGCCAGACGCGCAAGTTTTGGGAACGCAATCTCCGCTTAAAGACAGACGCGAGCAATGATGGTCCCGAAAAGAACGCGCCGGCCATGGTCAACGCCGGGATGATGGGCGATCGCGCGGACGTTATTTTTGCCGACCCGGGCGAGATCAGTCCGTTCATTGCCGCGAAGTGCTAAAGGTGCGCAAGGCCTGAATAGAGGACATCACAATGCGGCTTTTGCCAATAACAGGAATGGTCATTGCGTATTGCATCGTCGCGAACGCGAGGGCGGCTGATTACAAGGCCGGCTCAATAGCGATAAGCGCGCCGTGGTCGCGCGCCACTCCTAAGGGCGCTCAAACAGCCATCGGCTATATAACCATCAAAAACAACGGCACTACGCCGGATCGGCTGATCGGCGGATCAGTCGAGGTTGCGGATCGCTTTCAGCTTCATGCGATGACTATGGAAAATGGCATCGCTAAAATGCGTGACCTCAGCGGGATCGATATCAAACCTGGGCAAACGATTGAGTTCAAGCCGGGCGGCTCTCATGCCATGTTTGTCAACCTCAAACATCCGCTTAACAAAGGTAAGCGCGTCAAAGGGACGCTCATCTTCGAGCACGCGGGCATGGTGCCAATCGAATATCAAGTGGAAGGGATAGGTGCCCAGACGAGCGGCCACGATATGAAGCGAATGAAATAGTGATTGAGCGCAACGTTAGACAAGGTGTGCGAGCGCAAGCTTGCATGCCTGATCGCCAACTTCGACCTGGATCGCGGGATGCACGATGCGGAAGCGTTGAAGGCGGCAGTGTCGCACGGGGGTCTTCATTTTTGAGTTATCTACAATATTCGAGTGATGAAGCGATCGACCCACGTACCCTCCCAATACAGCGCGCGGACGGCGACCGCGGCGGCGATCCCGGTGGCCGCTCCCTCGAGCACGTCGCTTGCATAGTGCGTTCCGATGTAAACACGTGATACGCAAATCAAGAGCGCACCAGCCAAAAGGGTGAAAGCTCGACGCCAAACACAATGAAGCAGGAAGGCCGTTGCAATGGCGAGGCTCGCCGTCGCGTGATCCGAGGGGAATGACCAGTCGCCGCTAGGGCTGACAATCAAGTGAGTTGGCCCCACGTCATATGGACGGATACGGTGTACAAATAAAAGAATGATCTGATTAAGCCCTAGGCCGATAAAAAAAAGAGAGCCCTGCGGCTGCACATGTATGCCTGATAGACAACCGTTCACGCCTGCTCCACCATTGCAGGGCGACAAGCAATATCAGCAGAGGAACGCCAAATTGGCTTGCCGCGATCATGATCCGGTCGAGGGTGGAGTTGCTACCGGCAAAGCTATTCACCCATTGCGTAATGGATCGATCCACATGTGATTCCCTGGATTAGAGGCTGACCTCGATACGGACATGAACGAACATCGAATTCATCAAATTTTTCAAGTGAGCGTTCTGCTCAAGGGCGCTCACGCATTGATTGAATGTTTGGGTGGGGTCGCGGTTGCTCTAGTCAGCACAAACGGTATTGCTAACTTCGTAGAATTCAATCACTCAGGACGAATTGATCAAGGATCCGAATGACTTCGTCGCCACACATTTACTCACCTTGGCGAAGGATTTTTCCGTCGAGACACAGCACTTCTATGCTTTTTATCTATTAAGCCATGGCCTTGTGAAGGTGGCACTTGTCGTTGGGCTGCTCAGGGAGAAACTTTGGGCATATCCTGCATCCCTGATCGTATTGGCACTTTTTGTCCTCTATCAGCTCTACCGTTTCTCTTACACGCATGGCTTCGGGCTGATCGTGCTGACTATTTTCGACATCATCGTGATGATTTTAATTTGGCACGAATATGGCCTCATGCGCCGCCATCTACTGGTGAGGTAGAACCAAGCTCGTCTTGCTCTCCTTTGCGCGCTGAAGGTCAAGTTGTACCTTATGGATGACCGGCCATGACCTCCGGACTGCGCCCTATCGTCGCCGTCGTGGCTGCGCTCAATCTTGCTTATTTCGGCGTGGAGTTCGCTGTTGCGACGACCATCAAATCCGTTTCCTTGTTTGCAGACAGCATCGACTTCCTTGAGGATACGTCAATCAATCTTTTAATCCTCGTCGCTCTGGGCTGGACGGCCCGCAATCGAGCGCGGGTCGGAATGGGGCTCGCCGGCATTCTGCTCATTCCGGGTATCGCCACGCTATGGACCGCTTGGGAGAAGTTTTCGCTTCCTGTGGCCCCTAATCCTGCATCGTTATCTTGGACCGGCGCGGGCGCATTGGCAGTCAACCTGACCTGTGCCTTTATGCTCGCCCGATACCGTCATCACAGTGGCAGCCTCACTAAGGCTGCGTTCCTATCCGCGCGAATGATTCGCTGGCAAATGTCACCATAATAGCGGCCGGAGTGGTCACTGCTGTCACGCAATCGGCTTGGCCGGATTTGATCGTAGGACTTGGCATTGCCGCGATAAACGCGGACGCTGCACGCGAGGTCTTTGATGCCGCCCGCCGGGAGCATGCAGAACCTAGAGAACAACCAGATGACAATAAGGTCCAACGTCGAGAGCGATGTGATCAAAATCTCTATCGTCACTTGTATCGTCACTGGTCCGAAATGCGAACCGTACCGGCAGTATGCAACACAAAAATGAATGTCGTCCTCATCGTCGTTGGCTTAGCGGTCAGCGCGCTCGTTTGCGGCTCAATCGTCATGTTCGTTCGCAGAAATACCCTATGGCGGTTTCTGCAATTACTTGGGGCAATTTGCTTAGCGGTAGTGGTGCTTACGCATATTGCCGAAGCGTTTAGCCTTTTCCCGGTGATGCGGTGGGGTCTACAGAACAGCGCGGGGCACTACCTCGATCTTGCTAGTGCTGCGCTTGGTCTAATCCTTTTCCCGCCAGGGTATTTGATCGACGCGCTCACCAGACAACAAAATTAAAATTGAAACGCTACTCCCTATACGGTGTCATGATCGAAACCTCCACAATCACCTGTCCGAAATGCGGGCACCAAGCGACTGAGCGGATGCCAACCGACGCTTGCCAGTTCTTAACGCATCCGTGCTGTCGCTGGGATTCGACATTCATCACTTTATGAAGCTCTTGTACGTCGCCGAGATCGTGAAAACGACCATCGCTATCGGCCAGCGTCTGGTAGGGGATTCTGGGCGTCTGGGCGACGAGCAGGAGGAGGTGGCTATTGGACGTCTGTCGACAACGGGGCGTCATCCGAGCAGAAGAATCGACCAGCCTTCGACAGTTCGTGAAAACCGTCATGCTCCATCTCGACATGGAACCGTCTGTCGCTTCACAGCTCGCGAGGAGGC
>CAVPUU010000061.1:0-13274 GCA_963709015.1 uncultured Alphaproteobacteria bacterium
TAGGCGTCGAGCAGCGTGCGCTCGGCCTCGGCGTGCCCGAACAACGCGCCGGTTTCGCGCGGGCTCAGGGCATCGCCCTCGGCTTCGTCGCCGCTCACGGCGCTGCCGCCGCCGCCGCGCGGCTTTGATGCCCGGGATGCAGCCGCTGCTCGACGGTCGTCCAGATGCGTTCGGACGCACCTCACCCGGTGCGCGGCCGTCGATCACGACGCAGCGCTTCGGCTCCTTGTCGGCGAGCGCGTTGTAGGCTTTGCGCAACCCCTCATCGAAGGCGGCGAACTCCGCCTCGAAGCGATCGGTCGATCCCTTGCCGCGGCGTCGCTTCGGCGCGCGCCAGCCCGACATTCGCCGGACGTCCAGAAGAAAAGTAAGATCGGGCATGGCGGCGCCGACGGTCACGCGTTCGAGGCTGCGGATCAGCTGGCGTCGACCTTGCCGAGCGCGCCCTGGTAGACGCAGGTCAAATCGATGAAACGGTCGCGGATCACCCATTTGCCGTTCACCAGTGCCGGCCGGATGGTCGTGCGCACATGATCGTCGCGCGCGGCGGCGAACAAAATCGCCTCGGTCTCGGCACCGAGAGGCTTGGCGATGCCGGAAAGCAGAATATGGCGGATGATCTCGGCGCCGGGGGAGCCGCCCGGCTCGCGCGTGAGCACGACCGGGATGCCGGCCGCGTTGAGCCGGTCCGCCAAGAGACGCGCATGGGTGGACTTGCCGCTGCCTTCGCCGCCTTCGAAGGTAATGAAACGTCCGCGCATATCGTCCTGTCTGAGCGGTGAAACCGCGATTATAGCCGTTCGGCCCCGGCGCCGGAAACAGTGCAATCACCATTTCGGTCACCGCGTCGATCGCGCGCCCCGGCATATTGCCCTTGCCGAGCGCTCAGGCGGGCCCATGACCACATCCGCAAGACCAACTTATCGTCGCGCCAGACCTTGAGCATACCGATGCTCTGGCCTTGCGCGACCGGCGCCGGTACGGGCCCCCGATAGGCAATGCGCGCGATCAGTCTTTCGCCGCCGGCTTTCGGCACCATGATTTTCACCGGGCCCGACGGCTCCTTAGCGGCACCGAGCCGCTGGCGCCGCCATAGACCTTGGCGGAGCCGAGGATTTGCCCCTCGGCGAACAGATTACGCGGCTCGAAATTGCGGAAACCCCATTCCAGCAATTTCTTCGGATCCGTCCGGCGCGCTCCTTGGCGCTCTTCTCGCCGTTGACCACGACGATCAGCCGCACGCCGTTCTGCACGGCCGAACCCACGATGCCGTAGCCGGCCTCCTTGGTGAAGCCGGTCTTCAGCCCGTCGGCGCCATCGACCAGGCCGAGCAGCGGGTTACGGTTCGGCTGGTGGATCTTGTTCCAGGTGAAATCGGGCTGGCCGAAGATTTTGTAGTATTCCGGATAGTCGAGGATGATGCGGCGCGCGAGCATTGCAAGCTCGCGCATGGTGACGTGCTCGTTCGGATCGGGCAGCCCGTTGGAATTGGTGAACACCGATTTGGTAAGCCCGATCGCGCGCGCGCGCTGGGTGAGCTTCTCGGCAAATTCGTTCTCGGTGCCGGCGAGCCCCTCGGCCAGCACGATGCAGGCGTCGTTGCCGGACTGAACGATCATGCCGTGCAGCAGGTCGTCGACCGGAACCTTGCTGTGGATCGCCGCGAACATCGTCGAGCCGTGCGAGGGCGCGCCGCCCTTGCGCCAGGCGTTCTCGCTGACGGTAAATTCGTCGGTCAGCTTGATGCGGCCTTCTTTCAATTCGTGAAACACGTATTCGGCGGTCATCAGCTTGGCGAGGCTCGCCGGGAAGATGAGATGGTCGGGGTCGCGCTCGTAAAGCACGTTGCCGTTCTCGGCGTCGACCAGGATGGCGTGCGGCGCGGTGATCCCCCGCCTCGTCCTTCTTGGGCAGCTCTTTCTTGGGGGCCTCTTTTTTCTGCGCGGCGGCGGCCGGCTTGGCCGGCTTGTGCTGGCCTTTCGGCGCCGCCACGGCGAGCGCGCCGCAGGCAACGAGCATCGCCACCGCCGCCAGCAGCCTTCCGATCGCGCTATTCCGTTGTGTCATCATCAACGTACTCGGCCGGCGCGCCGCTGCGCGCGTCAAATGCGGCTTGCACGGCAGCGATGTGGGGAGAATTTGTGGCTCAGTAAAGGCCGCGGCCGCTCAACAATCCCGCGCGGCTATCATAGCGTGCCGGGGCATAGGCCGAAACCGCCGAAACCTCTGGCTCGGCGTCCGGCAACTCGGCGCGGACCGCCGCCGGCTCGGGGCGGGTGGCGGCGGCAAGCTCGATGGTGTGCGCGCGCGTGGCATGGACCGCGGGCACCTCGCGGGCACCCTCGCCCAGCCGGTACGGCCGGTCGGGCGGCGCCGGCACGCGGGCGGAAATCTGCGTCATCGGCCGGTTATCGAAATAAGCCGGCACATAAGGCTTGTTGGACGCCACCTGCACCTCGGGCTCGGGCCCCGGTATGCCTTCGCGCAGCGTCGCAGCCAGTTTGCGGTCGTCGGAGCCTTCCAGCGGGGCGCGGCCGACATAATCGACCTTCACTTTCGTCACCCCGTTGCCGTAGAGCCGAGCAGCTTGGCGGTCTTCACCGACACGTCGATGAGGCGGTCGCCGACATAGGGCCCGCGGTCGTTGACGCGCACCACCACCGAGCGGTGGTTGGAGAGGTTAGTGACCCGCACATAAGACGGCAGCGGCAGCGTTGGATGCGCCGCCGAAAGCGAATTCATATCGAAGATTTCGCCGTTGGCGGTGTAGCGGCCGTGGAAATCGTCGCCGTACCAGGAGGCCAAGCCGACGGCGGTGTAATTGACGTCTTCCTGCGGGACATATTCGCGCCCGGCCACCACGTAGGGCTTGCCGACCCGGTAGACGCCGCCGCCTTTCGGCACCGGCTCGCCCTCGCCGATCACGCGGGCGCTGGAGGAGACGCCATATCTTGGATCGATCCGGCCGGACAGGCCGCCCGAGCAGTTGGCAAGCACCAGACAACCGGCGATGAGCCCCGCGAGGCGCGCGATCAGGCACAAATCGCCCCTGCCCCCGAATCCGCCCATGCTGCCTCATCCCCGTGCGAAGCGGCCAATTTACCTTACGGCGCCGGTTTCGGGAACCGCTGGCGCGTGGGGTGGTAAATACTTGGTTCCACTGCCACATTTGCCGGCGCCGCAGCACCTTTTGGATAGCCCAAAGCGCCGCCCGCTGGCAAGCGCGAAGCGCTGCGACCAATGGTGGCCTAGGCGTAGCGGGATAGAGTTACGAAAGAGTGGCCTGGCGGTTTTGCACTGCTGGCCTTGAAATTTCGGCGCTGAGCGCGCTGGGGCCCGGCAAGGCCACGCCGCCGCCGCGCCGGCAGATCGGCCGAGGCCTCAATCCAGGTTATTCAGCCCGCGCGTTATACGGTTGAACTTGAACAGCATGACGGCGAGGCACAGGGCGGTGGCGCCGCCTGCCGAGAGCATGAATTCAATCCAGGGCGACATCGGAAGCTCCTTGTAAGATGCGAATTTTCCAGGCGGCGGACGAAACGCTGCTCTAACGCCGAAGCCCCCAAACGTTTTGGACGTCGTGGGACAGCGCGAACACTGAACTCAACTGGTGATCGGAAAATCCCACATCGCCCCGCGCCGGCCGCAAGTTGAGCCGGCCGGGAAAATCGCTGGTTTGGCCCGGCGCTTCCGGCGTCGGGCGGGGATCGGCGGCAATTTTGACCGTGACAACGTGCTAAGATACTGAAACCGCTGCACGGAAGGGTGGCCGAGCGGTTTAAGGCCCGGTCTTGAAATTCTAATCGGGCCGTCCTGTCCAATATGTTGGAGTGCCGTTTGTTCTGATTTTATCGGCGCTTTCGAGGCATTGTCTGCGTTGCGATCCCATCTCGTTTTGATCAATCCTGAGTAGTCCGGTGGCAATTCCGGTGGCAAAAAACTTAGATCGATTCTGTTGCGATTTCCGGTAGCTGCATATTTGCCACCCGGAATTGCCACCGGACTACTCAGGATTGATCAAAACGAGATGGGATCGCAACGCAGACAATGCCTCGAAAGCGCCGATAAAATCAGAACAAACGGCACTCCAACATATTGGACAGGACGGCCTGAATTTCAAGACCGGTGCCTTAAACCGCTCGGCCACCCTTCCGTGCAGCGGTTTCAGTATCTTAGCACGTTGTCACGGTCAAAATTGCCGCCGATCCCCGCCCGACGCCGGAAGCGCCGGGCCAAACCAGCGATTTTCCCGGCCGGCTCAACTTGCGGCCGGCGCGGGGCGACTTTAAGATTCTCCGATCACCAGTTAAGTCGAAGTGTTCGCGCTGTCCCACGATGTTCCAAAACGTTTGGGGGCTTCGGCGTTAGAGCAGCGTTTCGTCCGCCGCCTGGAAGATCTGCATCTTACAAGGAGCTTCCGATGTCGCCCTGGATTGAATTCATGCTCTCGGCAGGCGGCGCCACCGCCCTGTGCCTCGCCGTCATGCTGTTCAAGTTCAACCGTATAACGCGCGGGCTGAATAACCTGGATTGAGGCCTCGGCCGATCTGCCGGCGCGGCGGCGGCGTGGCCGTGCCGGGCCCCAGCGCGCTCAGCGCCGAAATTTCAAGGCCAGCAGTGCAAAACCGCCAGGCCACTCTTTCGTAACTCTATCCCGCTACGCCTAGGCCACCATTGGTCGCAGCGCTTCGCGCTTGCCAGCGGGCGGCGCTTTGGGCTATCCAAAAGGTACTGCGGCGCCGGCAAATGTGGCAGTGGAACCAAGTATTTACCACCCCACGCGCCAGCGGTTCCCGAAACCGGCGCCGTAAGGTAAATTGGCCGCTTCGCACGGGGATGAGGCAGCATGGGCGGATTTGGGGGCAGGGGCGATTTGTGCCTGATCGCGCGCCTCGCGGGGCTCATCGCCGGTTGTCTGGTGCTTGCCAACTGCTCGGGCGGCCTGTCCGGCCGGATCGATCCAAGATATGGCGTCTCCTCCAGCGCCCGCGTGATCGGCGAGGGCGAGCCGGTGCCGAAAGGCGGCGGCGTCTACCGGGTCGGCAAGCCCTACGTGGTGGCCGGGCGCGAATATGTCCCGCAGGAAGACGTCAATTACACCGCCGTCGGCTTGGCCTCCTGGTACGGCGACGATTTCCACGGCCGCTACACCGCCAACGGCGAAATCTTCGATATGAATTCGCTTTCGGCGGCGCATCCAACGCTGCCGCTGCCGTCTTATGTGCGGGTCACTAACCTCTCCAACCACCGCTCGGTGGTGGTGCGCGTCAACGACCGCGGGCCCTATGTCGGCGACCGCCTCATCGACGTGTCGGTGAAGACCGCCAAGCTGCTCGGCTTCTACGGCGACGGGGTGACGAAAGTGAAGGTCGATTATGTCGGCCGCGCCCCGCTGGAAGGCTCCGACGACCGCAAACTGGCTGCGACGCTGCGCGAAGGCATACCGGGGCCCGAGCCCGAGGTGCAGGTGGCGTCCAACAAGCCTTATGTGCCGGCTTATTTCGATAACCGGCCGATGACGCAGATTTCCGCCCGCGTGCCGGCGCCGCCCGACCGGCCGTACCGGCTGGGCGAGGGCGCCCGCGAGGTGCCCGCGGTCCATGCCACGCGCGCGCACACCATCGAGCTTGCCGCCGCCACCCGCCCCGAGCCGGCGGCGGTCCGCGCCGAGTTGCCGGACGCCGAGCCAGAGGTTTCGGCGGTTTCCGCCTATGCCCCGGCACGCTATGATAGCCGCGCGGGATTGTTGAGCGGCCGCGGCCTTTACTGAGCCACAAATTCTCCCCACATCGCTGCCGTGCAAGCCGCATTTGACGCGCGCAGCGGCGCGCCGGCCGAAGTACGTTGATGATGACACAACGGAATCAGCGCGATCGGAAGGCTGCTGGCGGCGGTGGCGATGCTCGTTGCCTGCGGCGCGCTCGCCGTGGCGGCGCCGAAGGTGGAGCACAAGCCGGCCAAGCCGGCCGCCGCCGCGCAGAAAAAAGAGGCCCCCAAGAAGAGCTGCCCAAGAAGGACGAGGCGGGGATCACCGCGCCGCACGCCATCCTGGTCGACGCCGAGAACGGCAACGTGCTTTACGAGCGCGACCCCGACCATCTCATCTTCCCGGCGAGCCTCGCCAAGCTGATGACCGCCGAATACGTGTTTCACGAATTGAAAGAAGGCCGCATCAAGCTGACCGACGAATTTACCGTCAGCGAGAACGCCTGGCGCAAGGGCGGCGCGCCCTCGCACGGCTCGACGATGTTCGCGGCGATCCACAGCAAGGTTCCGGTCGACGACCTGCTGCACGGCATGATCGTTCAGTCCGGCAACGACGCCTGCATCGTGCTGGCCGAGGGGCTCGCCGGCACCGAGAACGAATTTGCCGAGAAGCTCACCCAGCGCGCGCGCGCGATCGGGCTTACCAAATCGGTGTTCACCAATTCCAACGGGCTGCCCGATCCGAACGAGCACGTCACCACGCGCGAGCTTGCAATGCTCGCGCGCCGCATCATCCTCGACTATCCGGAATACTACAAAATCTTCGGCCAGCCCGATTTCACCTGGAACAAGATCCACCAGCCGAACCGCAACCCGCTGCTCGGCCTGGTCGATGGCGCCGACGGGCTGAAGACCGGCTTCACCAAGGAGGCCGGCTACGGCATCGTGGGTTCGGCCGTGCAGAACGGCGTGCGGCTGATCGTCGTGGTCAACGGCGAGAAGAGCGCCAAGGAGCGCGCCGACGAATTCCAAGAAATTGCTGGAATGGGGTTTCCGCAATTTCGAGCCGCGTAATCTGTTCGCCGAGGGGCAAATCCTCGGCTCCGCCAAGGTCTATGGCGGCGCCAGCGGCTCGGTGCCGCTAAGGGCGTCGGGCCCGGTGAAAATCATGGTGCCGAAAGCCGGCGGCGAAAGACTGATCGCGCGCATTGCCTATCGGGGGCCCGTCCGGCGCCGGTCGCGCAAGGCCAGAGCATCGGTATGCTCAAGGTCTGGCGCGACGATAAGTTGGTCTTGCAGACGCCGCTCACGGCCGCCGAGAGCGTCGGCAAGGGCAATATGCCGGGGCGCGCGATCGACGCGGTGACCGAAATGGTGATTGCACTGTTCCGCGCCGGGGCCGAACGGCTATAATCGCGGTTTCACCGCTCAGACAGGACGATATGCGCGGACGTTTCATTACCTTCGAAGGCGGCGAAGGCAGCGGCAAGTCCACCCATGCGCGTCTCTTGGCGGACCGGCTCAACGCGGCCGGCATCCCGGTCGTGCTCACGCGCGAGCCGGGCGGCTCCCCCGGCGCCGAGATCATCCGCCATATTCTGCTTTCCGGCATCGCCAAGCCGCTCGGTGCCGAGACCGAGGCGATTTTGTTCGCCGCCGCGCGCGACGATCATGTGCGCACGACCATCCGGCCGGCACTGGTGAACGGCAAATGGGTGATCTGCGACCGTTTCATCGATTTCGACCCGCGTCTACCAGGGCGCGCTCGGCAAGGTCGACGCCAAGCTGATCCGCAGCCTCGAACGCGTGACCGTCGGCGCCGCCATGCCCGATCTTACTTTTCTTCTGGACGTGCCGGCGAATGTCGGGCTGGCGCGCGCCAAGCGACGCCGCGGCAAGGGGACGACCGATCGCTTCGAGGCGGAGTCGCTCGCCTTTCATGAGGAGTTGCGCAAAGCCTACAACGCGCTCGCCGACAAGGAGCCGAAGCGCTGCGTCGTGATCGACGGCCGCGCCCCGCGTGAGGTGGTGTCCGAACGCATCTGGACGACCGTCGAGCAGCGGCTGCATCCCGGGCATCAAAGCCGCGCGGCGGCGGCGGCAGCGCCGTGAGCGGCGACGAAGCCGAGGGCGATGCCCTGAGCCCGCGCGAAACCGGCGCGTTGTTCGGGCACGCCGAGGCCGAGCGCACGCTGCTCGACGCCTACAAGAGCGGTCGCATCCCGCATGCCTGGCTGATCGGCGGGCCGCCCGGCATCGGCAAGGCGACGCTCGCTTATCGGCTCGCGCGCTTCGTGCTCGCGCATCCCGACCCGCGGCTGCCGGCCGTGCAGAAGGCAACCTCGCTCGCGCTCACTGCAGACCATCCGGTCGCGCGCCGCATCGCCGCGCAGGCGCAAAGCGATTTCTTCGTGCTGGAGCGCGTGATCAATGAGGATACCGATAAGCTTTACACCGTGATCCGCGTCGAGGACGCGCGCAAGGCGGTCCGGTTTTTCGGCTCGACCGCGGGCGAGGGTGGCTGGCGCATCGCCATTGTGGATCGGGCCGACGAATTGCAATATCCGCAAGCCTCCAACGCGCTGCTCAAGATTTTGGAGGAGCCGCCACCGCGCGCGCTGCTGCTGCTCGTGAGTGAAGCGCCCGGCCGGCTGTTGCCGACCATTCGCTCGCGCTGCCGGCGCCTGCTGCTGCGCTCGCTCGATCCGGCCGATGTCGCGCGTGCGGTGGCGGCTGCGACCGGCCGCAGCGCCGACGAAACGCAGGTGCAGGAAGCGGCCGCTGCCGCCGGCGGCAGCGTCGCCCGCGCGCTCGGCTTCCTCGATGGTCCGGCGCTGGCTTTGCGGCAGCGCGTGCTCGATCTTTTCGCGCAACTGCCCAATCCCGATCAACGCGCGCTGCATGCGCTGGGCGACGCGCTAAGCGGCAGCGAGCCGGCAACGCTCGCCGCCTTCATGGACATGGTCGACGGCTGGCTGTCGGCGCGGCTGGACGACAGGCGTCCGGCGCGCCAAATGGCGTGCACCGCCGAAGTCTGGGACAAGGTGAATCGCGCCGCGCGCGACGTCGGGACCTATAATCTCGAACGCAAGCCGCTGGTGTTTGCGGTGTTCGGCCTGCTGGCGGAAGCGGCGAGGGGGTGAACGTGACGACAGCTGCGCTGGAGACATCGCAGAGCCGCCGCCGAGGTCTTTCGCGCCCGACCTGTTGCGGCCTATATCCCCGCGACCGGCGCAAACTGACGGGCTGCGCCCGCACGCTCATAAGGGGGCCTCTATGAAGTTGAAGCACGTCGTTGCCGTCGCCGCAATCGCCGCGTTGCCGCTTGGCGCGCAGGCCCAAGAGGCCGTCAAGATGACCAGGGCGGACGCGCAAAAGGTCGTCGAGATCATCCGCGCCGACAAGGCCAAGGCGCAGACTTACTGCGACATGGCCAAGGTCGGCGAGCAGATCGAGCAGGCCGACCAGAAGAAGGACAGCAAGAAGGTCGATGAGTTGTCGAAGAAGATGGACGACATGACCCAGAAGCTCGGGCCCGAATACGTCGCGCTGATGGACGGGCTCCAGGACATGGACCCGAATTCCAAGGACGGCAAGGAGATCGGTGCCGCGCTCGAGGGCCTCGACAAGCTCTGCGCGAAATAACCGCCTAAATCTGCGCCGCCTCGAACGCGTTCACCCACATCGCGCAAATCCCCGAGCGCACGATGTCGGCGCGGGTGAACTCGATTACCGGCACCGGCAGGTTCTGCGCGCCGACCATCGCGATCACCGCGCGCAGACCGCTTTCTTTGTCGAGATCGCACTGGCTGACGTCGCCGTTGATCACCGCCGCGCAGTCCTCGCCGATGCGGGTGAGAAACGTCTTGATCTCGGCCGGCGTCGCGTTCTGCGCCTCGTCGAGCAGCACGAAGGCGTTCTTCCACGAGCGCCCGCGCATCACCTCGAACGGCACCAGTTCGATGCCGCCGTTCTTCAGCGCGATGCTGTAGGCGGCCTTGCCGATCCGCTCCTTGATCGCCTCGGTGACCGGCGCCGCCCAGGGCGCGAACTTATCCTCGATGCGAGCCGGGGAAATAGCCGAGCGAGCGCCCGCACGGCACGTTCGGCCGCGTAAGGATGATCTTGTCGATGCGCCGGTTGCGAAGGAGGTCGGCGGCGTGGGTGGCCGCGAGCCAGGTTTTGCCGGTGCCCGCGGGTCCGAGAACGATCACCTGGGGAGACCTGCGGAGGGCGTCGAGATAGTCGGCTTGGGTCGGGTTGAGCGCCTTGATCGGTGGCAGCGCACGTTCGATTTCGAATTTGGGATCCAGGAAGTCTATGATTTCGGCGGATCCGAACTGGCGTTCGTGGCGGCGTCGTTTGCGATTGAGATGCTTACCCAAGGTCCGACTCCTTCTGGTGGACTGCATGATGCATGCCGGCGTCCCGCAAGCGGGCGCGCAAACGTCGGCAACGGCAGGGTGGGGGCTTGTGCGAAGGTGGCGGGGCAACCGGCGTCCGGGAACGCTGAGGTTCCGAAAACCTAAGGTGCAGATCGATCCGTAACCGACGAACCGCCATAGCGAGACAGGCTAAGCGATTCGGATGACGGATTTCTAAAAATTATTGCCGCTGGCGTTCCGCGCCCGCCAAATCGCGACCGTCATCCAGCCGGTCGAGGTGCCGACGAAGCCGCCGGCGATCACGTCGCCGAGGAAATGATAATTGGCGCCGATCAGCCCGACCGCGACTGCCAGCACGATCGCGCCGTAGAGCGGGCGCCAGTACGGGTACATGATCCACAGCACGGAAATCACCGCGCAGGTCACCGCCGTATGGCCGGAGGGGAACGAGGCGTAGCCTTGCCCGCCGTGGAAAAACATGAAGCCATAGGCGCCGTCGTGGATGAATGAGGGATTGTTCGCCACCCAGGTGTCCGGCCACAGCCGCCCGAAGGCGAATTTGAGCTGGCCCTTGATGGTCTCGGCCATGATCAGGCTGACGCTCGACAGCGCGCCGGCCATCAGCCGGCCGCGAGAATGGCCGCCCGGCCAGCGCGCAGAGCCCGAACGCCACGAAGAGCTGCAGCGGCAAGCGGGCACGAGCAGATCGGGAAGATGGGTGAGGCGCACGAAGGTATCGCGCTGCCCACTGTGGGAATGCGCGAGCAAGGCCAGCGGCCGGTCGATCCACAGATAGCAGCCGATCACCGCCACCGCGGTGAGCAGAAGGGCAAGCAGCCAGCGGGCAAGGGCGGTCATGAACCGAATCCGTGGGGCGGGACCTGTTTGTGCCAGAAGTACCGCCTGCCGCAAGAGGGCGCCTCATCCGTGGTCCCGGGACTGTCGGTTTGGGTCCGCGCGCGGTGTTTACAACCGATTAACTGAAGTCCCTGCATAATTTTTTCGCCGCCTCACGCCTCGTGCGGGGCGGTGGATGGGGATACCGGGGAAGTTCCGTCTCTTTCCAGCGATCGATAACGGCCGACGCGCTTCGACGGGCGCGACCGGCCGCGGCGTCATTGTGTGCCATCGGGTTCGAGTAGCGTATGACGGATGCGACCGCCGCGTTCTACGACGTCTCTTCCTGCGACGGTCGTGATTTCACTTTCGGCGATTTTCGCCGGATCGCGCGCGCCATTCGGTCTATCGCCGGCGGCGTGGTTTTCGGCGCCGGCGCTGTCACCGCCGCGGGTCTGCTCATCGTGACCGTCACGATGGTGGCCGCGTGGATCGTCAACACCGGGCTTTCGGCCAATCCCCGCATCAATGCGCGCATGCCAGCAGGGCCGGGGACGCTTGCCCTCGTTCCATCCGCTTCGGGTTTGGGCGACGCTCCGTCCGCGACCTTTGCCGACCGATGGGCGCGCACGACGGGCTCGATGCAGGCCCGCGCCGTGCCGCTGGCGACGCCGCAAACGCAAGTTGCGAAGCTTTCCCCAGTCGTGGCGCCGGTCGCTCCGCCCATCGGCGTCACGCCGTTGCCGCCCAGGCGCCCGGCCGAGACGGCGAACGTCGTGCCGCTGCCGCGGGCCTATCCCGCGCAGCGGGAGATCGGCGTTTCCGCCGCTCGCCTGACCGGCGATCAGGTTCGCGTCAGAGGTCGCGGCGATCGCGCCGCCGGCCGCCGAGAAACGCGCCGCGCCGGTGCAGGAGGCCCACAACAAGCCAGCGGAACTGCCCGCCCGCGACAGCCGCACCGCGGTTTACGATATCTCGGCGCACACGGTCTTTTTGCCCAACGGCGAGCGATTGGAGGCGCATTCGGGGCTCGGCGACAAGATGGACGACCCGCGCTTCGTCAAAGTGAGGATGCGCGGCCCGACGCCGCCGCAATGTCTACGATCTCACCTTGCGCGAGGAAATTTTCCACGGCGTGCGCGCCATTCGCCTCAATCCGGTCGACGACGACAAGATGTATGGCCGCGCCGGCATGCTGGCGCATACCTACATGCTCGGCCCCAACGGCCAGTCGAACGGCTGCGTGTCGTTCAGGGATTATCGCAAGTTCCTCAACGCTTACTTGAACGGCGAGATCCAGCGCCTGGTCGTGGTGGCGCATCTCGATAACATGCCGTCGCGCGTCGCCCATGCGCGGCACGGCCGCGCCGAGCGGTTTGCCGCCAACGATTGAATGAAGCGTGGCTGAGTCTCAGTAACCGCGCCGGCGCACCTTTTTCGCGGCCTTGCGCGCCGCGTAGCGGACATCGCGTTCGGCTTTTTGCTCGGCCGCGAGCGCGGCCGCGGCTTCCGCCTTTTGCATGACGACAAGCGCCTCGGCTTGCTCGGCCTCGCGTCGCGCCTGTGCGGCAAGCGCTGCGGCGTGCACAGCCTGCGCAGCCAACTCGGCCTCACGCACCTTTTTCGCGGCTTCACGTTCGGCCATGCGGCCCGCGCGCGCCTCGGTGATCGCTATCCGATTGAGGCGCTGGCGTTCGAGCGCGGGATCTTGGGCGGCGACGCGAAATTTTGCCGGCATGGCCTTTTTGACCGCGGCGGCGCTATTGCGGCGTTCGTGAATGTCGGGGCTTCGGAAACTGGTCAATTCATTCTCCTGCGGGGATCGCCAATAATATATGGCGTTCGGATGGCAGCTACAATGCCATGCAGGCCGAATTCACGGGTTTAAGCGGCGCGCATTTTCGATATGTACCGGTTTGCGGGGGAGCGCGGCGAGCGATCCTCACGGTGAGGCGACCTGTGCTGCGCCGCTCCTTCTAGTCCAGCAGCGCCCGGCTTGCATAGGCGGGCATGGTATCGGACCATCTGAACGAAATACGCAACACTCGCCGGGCTTCGGCTTAAGCCTCTTTCCGCATCCCGTGCAGTCAAAGAAGAACTGGCAAGCGTCGGTTGGCATCCGCTCAGTCGCTTGGTGCCCGCAGTTCGGACAGGTGGGTGTGGAGGTTTCGATCATGACACCGTATAGGGAGTAGCGTTTCAATTTTAATTTTGTTGTCTGGTGAGCGCGTCAATCAAATTCCCTGGCGGGAAAAGGATTAGACCAAGCGCAGCACTCGCGAGGTCGAGGTAGTGCCCCGCGCTGTTCTGTAGAGCCCCCGCATCACCGGGAAAAGGCTAAACGCT
>CAVPUU010000062.1:0-43336 GCA_963709015.1 uncultured Alphaproteobacteria bacterium
GCGCACGCGTGCCAAGCGCTTTGCTGATCAGGCCGCAGGCAGCCACCGCATCGGCCGGCGTCGTCACCGGGAATACGATGCCGCCGGCATCGGTCTTGTGGATCAGGGCGCGCGACACCGCCTTCACCGCGACCGGAAAACCCACCGTTGCGGCGGCTTCGGCCGCCGCCGCCGGCGACGCGACTACCTGTCCGACGGGAACGGGAATGCCGATCTCGCGCAGCATCGCCTTTGATTTCGGCTCGGACAGAGCCGTATCCCCGCGCCCCCTGCGCAGCCGCAATCAGGGCGGTGATATCCAAGCGTGAGGGGGCTGTCAGCATCGGGCTGCCGGTGTGGACGTCAGTGCTCGACCCGCAAGATGACTTTGCCAAACTGCTTGGCCAATTCGAGGTATCGATGCGCTTCCGCAGCTTCGCTAAGGGGGAATACGCGGTCGACCACGATTTTGAGCTTTCCGCTATCGAGCAGCGGCATCATGACTTCAAGATCGTGTTTGGTTGCACTGTTCGATCCGATGATCTGCAGTTCCTTGTGAAAGATGTAGTTTACTGCGATTGTGCATTCGTAGGATTTGGTGCCGCCGACGGTGATCAGGCGGCCGCCGCGGGTCAGGCAGCGGATCGATTTGTCGAGGAAATCGCCGCCGACATGCTCGACGACCACATCAACGCCGCGTTTGTTGGTGCGCTTCATGATCTCGTCGACGAAATCGACTTCGTTGTAGTTGATCGTCTCGTCGGCATTGAGCTACCTTGGCCTTCTCCAGTTTCCAGTCGGCGCTCGAGGTCGTGTAGACGTAGGCGCCCGCAAGTTTGCAGATCTGGATTGCTGCCATGCTTACGCCCGAACTCGCGGAGTTGACGAGGACGGTTTCGCCCGCACGCAACCGACCGCGATCGATTAGCATGTGCCAGGCTGTGCCAAAGGGGTTTGGAAAGCCGGCCGCAAATTCGCAGCTGACGTTCGGGCGGCAGTGCGATCAGATGATCCGCCGGCAGCTTGACATATTCGGCATAGGCGCCGTGTTCGTGCGCCCCGAAATAGCGGTAGTCGCGAGAGCAGCGGTTGTGATAGCCGGCCACACATTGCTCGCAGCGCCCGCAAGGCAAGATCCACCAACTGGTAACGCGCGTGCCGAGCGGAAAATCGCCGGTGGTTTCCGGCCCAAGCGCGACCAGTCCCGCCGAAATCGCCGCCGAGAATGTGTGGAAACTTGCCTTTGTTTGGCTCGTAGCGACCGGCGCGCGCCATCAGGTCGTAGCCGTTGAGCCCGACCGCATGCACCTTGACCAATGCCTCGCTGCGGCGCGGCTGCGGAACGGGAAAATCGCTATAGTGGAGGACTTCGGGACCGCCGTATTTCTCGAAAATCGAAGCCTTCATTTTTTCAGGAAGCAATTTTTCCTCCACTTAGTAACAGCCGACGTGACCATGGTCGACCGGTTGGCGGTAGGTTCGCTCGACCAGCGTTGCGCTGGCCCATAAGCCCATGAGGTGACAGATATTGGCGGTATCGAACCGACTATATCGAACCGGTGCGCCCGCGCCAAAGTGGCGCAGGCTTGCGCTTGTTGGCATGCCAATAATTTGTATACTAAATTAGTTGGAATTCAACCGGTTCTGATCGGGCCGATGATGTTTGCTGTTTAAAGCCGGTGCGCCCTTGCAAGCAATAAGGTGCGCGGCGAAAAAGCCTTCTCCAATCGGCTCGGGCGTTGCCAACGGTCGCGCTATCGCGGATTGTGCCGGGTCATATGCGCGCGGATACGCAATGCTGAAAGTCAAGATTGAAAATCTGTTCAAGATCTACAATTCGCGCAGCGGCCGCGTTTTCGCGCTCGAAGACGTCAACCTCGACATCCAGCAGAACGAATTCATCACTTTGGTCGGCCCGTCCGGATGCGGCAAGTCGACGCTGCTCAAGATCGTCGGCGCGCTCATCCGCCCCTCGCGCGGCACCTTGCTCTACGACGGCAAGCCGCTGCGGCAGCCGACGCGCGACGTCGGCATCGTCTTCCAGGAGCCGGTGCTGCTGCCCTGGCGTGCCGTTCTCGACAATGTGCTGCTGCCGGCGGAAATCCTCGGGCTCGATATCGGCATCAGCCGGCCGCGCGCCATAGAGTTGCTGAAGCTGGTCGGGCTGAAGGGATTTGAATCGAGTTACCCGCGCGAGCTCTCCGGCGGCATGCAGCAGCGGGTCGCGCTCAGCCGCGCCTTGATTCACAATCCCTCGGTCCTGCTCATGGACGAACCGTTCGCCGCGCTAGACGCCATGACGCGCGAAGAGCTTGGCTTCGAGTTGCTGCGTATTTGGGACACACACAAGAAAACGGTAATTTTCGTGACCCACAACATCGTCGAAGCGATCTTGCTTGCCGATCGCGTGGTCGCTATGTCGCCGCGGCCCGGCCGTATCGCCAAAACTCTAAAGATTGATCTACCGCGTCCGCGCACGCTCGACATGGAGTTCACGCCGGAATTCAAGGCCTATTCGGATGAGATAAGGTCCGTGATTTATCACGGCGGGACGGCTGCCGCATGACCGCCGAGCCGCCCAAAATGTCCGAAGAGATCGAAGAGCTGGCGCAGCGCAATTCGGTGATTGCGGCGATCGTCGGGCCGACCTTTACGCTGCTGGCGCTGGTCGCGCTGTGGGAAGTGCTGGCGCGGTGGAGCGGCATCCCGAGCTGGCTGCTGCCGGCGCCCAGCGCCATCGGCGAAGCCATGGTTGACTGGCGCGGCGAATTGACCTGGCACTTCATGGTGACGCTGTACGAGGTCCTCGTTGGATCCGCACTGTCGATCGTTGTCAGCATTCCGCTGGCGGTGGCCGTAGTCTATTCGCCGTTCCTGCAAAATACCATCTATCCGATTCTGCTGGCGCTGCAGTCGATGCCGAAGGTCGCCATCGCGCCGTTGTTGGTGCTGTGGATCGGCTTCGGCGCCCTGCCGAAAATCCTAGTGGTATTCCTGGTTTGCTTCTTCCCGATTGTGGTCGCCACGGCGTCGGGGCTGTCGGCAGTGCCGCCGGCGCTGATCGATCTGATCCGCTCGTTGTCGGCGACCTCGTATCAGACCTTCATCAAGATCAGATTCCCGACCGCGATTCCGCATATTTTCGTCGGTTTAAAAATCGCGATCACCTTCGCCGTCATCGGCGGCGTGATCGGCGAATTCGTCGGCTCGGATCAGGGGCTAGGTTACTTGATTTTAATTTCAACGTCGCAGTCGCGCACGCCACTCGCGTTCGGCGCGCTGTTGCTGCTTACCATCATGAGCATCGTGCTCTACTATGCGGTCGAGTTCGTCGAACGGCTCGTCGTTCCCTGGGCGCCCAAGAATTAGCATTGGAAGACCTCATCTATGCAGGAACGTCAAAGACAAAATCCGCAACCACTCCTCGGCCATCGATCTGTTCAAAGCGGAACCGCCGGTGCAGGGCACGCATGAATCGCTCGGCGCCTTCGCCTATCGTGCGCTGCGCGACGCCATTCGCGCCGGCCGCATTCCGCCGGGGCCGCATATTCGCGAGCTAGAAGTTGCGCAGTGGCTAAAGATTAGCCGGACACCGGTGCGCGAGGCCTTCCACCGCATAATCTCGGAAGGCCTACTGACCACCGGGCCGTGGAACGGCGTGAAGGTCGCCGAGCTCACGCCGAAGCAGCTCGTCGACCTCTACGCGGTGCGTGAGACGCTCGAAGGCACTGCGGCGGCGCTGTCCGCCAAGAATGCGACGGCGGCGGAGGTGCGCTCGCTGTTTGGTATTGCCGCGACCGAATCAAAGGAATTCGACGACCCCGTCAAGCTGGTGGTGATCAACGCCAAGCTGCATCAGGCCATCTACCGCGCCGCCCACAACCAGTTTCTGTTGCAGTCGCTAACCACCATCGTCGACACGCTCGGTCTGCTGCGCCACTCGACCTTCGTGCTGCCGGGCAGCATCGAATTGGCGCGGCGCGAGCACCTGCAGCTAATCCGCGCCATCCGCGACGGCGAGGCCAGGCGCGCGGAAATGCTGGCGCGCCGGCATGTCCGCCACGCGCTGGCGATGCGGCTACAACTGCAAAAACGCAAAGCTTAAAATTTACACCGCCTTCCCCCCGCTAATCGTTGCACGCGACGGAGAGAGCAATGCCCAAGCCTGAACTTGAATTTTTTCCGGTCGACACCATTCCCTGGGTCCCGGTTCCCGGAGCGCCTCCCGGCCACTATCAGAAAATCCTCACAGAGGATCCGGACAAGATGTTCGTGACGCGGATGCTAAAAGTCGATCGCGGCTGCCGTAGCACGGAGACCTTCGTCCACGATTTCTGGGAGGAGGTTTATATCCTGGAAGGCAGCCAATGGGACGGCGATCAGTTTTTCAAGAAGGGCATGTATGCCTGCCGCCCGCCGGGTATGAAACACGGCCCCTACCGGACCGACGAAGGCGTCACCACGTTGGAAATCCGCTATATGCGCTGAGCGCGTGCGCATTCGCAAACCGAGGGCTTTGTCCAATGGCGCCATCAGGAATTGAAATCATTGCCAATGTGCCGCGTCTTGAGAGCTACATGGACGCGAACGGCCTCGACGCGATCGCCGTGCGCACCGGGGCGAACTTCACTTATCTGGCGGGCGTCGCCTTGCCGGGAACGCTGGCGCGGCATCTCGACATCGCCAGCACTGTGCGCGGCTTCATGCTGGTGTGGCCGCGCAAAGGTGAGCCGGTTGCGGTGCTTGATTCATTTGCAGAAAAATTAGTCGCTCGCAACTCATGGGTCGGCAAGACCGTAGTCTACAAGGCCTATGTCGAGTCACTTTACACGCGCGTGGCGAATGTTCTCACCGATCTCAGGCTCGGCGGCGCGCGCGTCGGTTTTGAAAAGGACGGGCTGAGTGCTGCGCATTGGGAGGAAATCCAGCGCGCTTTGCCGAAGCTGCAAATGATTAATTGTTCGCGCATGATGGAGGAAGTGCGCTGGATCAAGACCGCAGGCGAGATCACTCTACAGAAACAAGCCGCCGATATGCTGGACGATGTGTTGTTCGAGGTGTTCCCGACCGTCCGCCCTGGCGAAAGCGAACGCGAGGTGCATGCCCGCATCGTCGAGAGCTGCCTGCGGCATGGATTCGGCTGGGCGCACGGCATACTCAATTCGAGCTCCAATCCGGTGATGTATGGCGGCGAAAGTGACTTGAAATTCCAAAGGGGGGATTTCGTGCGCAACGACTATGTCGCCTACTTCAAGGGCTATGCCGGGCACCAGTCGCGCCTGGCCATTCTGGGCAAGCCGAACGAGGAACAGCAAAAGGGCTATGCGTTAACGTTGGACATCCACCGCCGCACGATCGAGCGTTGCATTGCGGGACGCACAGCGGGAGATATCTACCAGTTTGTGGTCGATGAATTCAGAAAACTAGGCATCGAATACCCGGCGTCGCTGGTTGGGCACAGCATGGGCGCCTGGTTCCATCAGCAGGAACCCGTGCTACGCAATGGCAGCGAAACCGTGCTGGAAGACGGCATGATCCTCGCGATCGAGCCACAGCGGTTGCACTGGCATATCCAGGACCTGATTGTGATTGAGCAGGGCAAGCCGCGCCTATTGTCCGACAAATTCCCCATCGATCGGCCATTCATTATCAATTGAAAGCTTAAAGGGGAAACGGCGGCCGCCCGACCAAGGCGGCCGCCGCCAGATGTCTCGATGATGCCGCGTTACTTCGGCACGAAGCCGGCGGCGTAGATGTCGCCCGGCTTGACGATGCTCTTGAGCGTATACGCACCGGCAACAACGTTGATTGTGCGCTGCAGGCGGGCCGGATCGATGGAGCCGAGCGGTTCGCCGGGCACGGTCGCCAGTTGGCCGACCTTCACGGTCTCGGCCCTGGCGACACCTTCGTCTACCTCTCGATGGTACTTGTGCATGATCTCGCCCGCTTCCTTCGGATTCCCTATTGCGTCCTTCAACCCGTGCAGCGTTGCGGCGACGAAACGCCGGACCATGTCGGGGTTCGATTGCAACGTGTTATCCATAGTGACAATGCCTGAGCCGTAATAGTCGAGCCCGACGTCGGAATAGGCGAGCTGAACAACCTCCTTCGGCGCTGCCGCCTTTTGGAGGAGCGGCTCGCCGACCGTGTACTGGCCGATGCCGTCGACGCGGCCAAGCGATAGCATGCCGGGCAAGGCGTCGCTGCCGGCGACCACCCAGGTCACCTTGGAAGCGTCGATGCCGGCTGCCTTGGCGTAGGCGCCGAACATCTTCGGCATTGCGCTGAAGGCGGTATCGGCCAGCTTCTTGCCCTCCAGATCCTTCGGCTTGGTGATGCCGAAAATCCTTGAGCACGTAAATCGCGTGCGGCGGCTTGGCGTAGATGATTGAGACTAGCTTGACCGGAATATTGTCATTTGCCTTGGCGAAGATAACCGCGGAAGTGTCGGCAAATCCGATCTGCGCGGTGCCGGAAGCGACTTGCTTGACCGCGTCGGTCGAGCCCTGACCGCGCACGATCTTCACGTCGAGGCCCGCGGCTTTGTAATAGCCCTTGTCGAGCGCGACGTAATAATAGGCGTGACGCCCATTGAAGCCGAAGTCGGTGACGAAGGTCACGTTGTCCGCGGCAACGGCGCTTTAACTCCATAGGAAACCCAATATCGATCCTACGATCGCAGCTCGGGTGACGACGTGCTGGTTGGGCATTTTTGTACGCTCCTAGCGCTTTAGTTGAATAATTAGTGAAAGCTCGCAACTGACGTGGCAACTCCAGCGCGTTTAGCTGTGCGGATTCGAATGAGTTCACGGTTGTTCGGCACAGCCAGCCACTAAATTCAGTATACAAACAATTGGAGGAAAGAGCCACGGTACCGAATGCGTATGGAGGTCAATTTCACTCCGGGGCCTCTATCTTCAAAGTGAAACTTGGGTTTTTTTTGATGTTGCCGATCGAAATGAGACCAGCCACTCTATGGAATAGACATTTGGCTTAATAGCTTGTCGTAAGTTGCGCAGCAGGCGGCGAGAACGGCTTTCGGCAATCATGCCGCGCATGGAACCGCCGCGCGGGCTGACGATCGACACATTCACGGCCTGGCGACTCGTCTTCGATGTCGATGCGCCAGCGCAATGCAATGTGCAACTTGGCTTTTGTAGTAAGAACGGGGACACGACGCGGTCTTGCGCTGAAATCTAGTGACAAGATATACGCGGTCGGCTAGAATTGATCGACCCAAGCAGAGGAGTAAACGTCCTCAAAGATTGCATTGCTGCGGGAGAGACCGGCTCCGAGCCGGCGCCGAAGGAGCAACCGCCCCGGAAACTCTCAGGCCCATGAACCGCGCAGTTGCACCATAAGACTCTGGAAAGAGACGCACGCTCGCGTCCGCCGACGGGATAACGTTCTCAGGCAAAGATACAGAGGGGGCACCCGAGTAATCAGCGCAAAGCTGGTGAGGTGCCCGATGTCGATTTTAAAATTTGACAATTGTTTGGGTCGAGTGCCGATCGATCCTCTATCGACCACCGTCTTGAACGGCGTTTTCACCCATAATGCGGCGCGCTCGAAAGCACGCGAGCGGGCGGTGCGATGACGGCACATCCCGCTCCGGCCGCGTCCGAGCTCAAGCACACGCCGCTTTATGCGCTGCACTTGGAGATGGGCGCACGTATGGCGCCGTTCGCGGGCTATGACCTGCCCATCCAGTACTCACTGGGCGTGCTGAAGGAACATCTGCACACCCGCGTCGCCGCCGGTCTGTTCGATGTTTCACATATGGGACAGATCTTATTGCGCCCGCGTTCCGGCAGGGTGGCCGACGCTGCGCAGGCTCTCGAGCGCCTTGTGCCAGTCGATGTACTGGGCCTTCGGTCGGCAAGGCAGCGCTATGCGTTTTTCACCAACGGCAGCGGCGGCATCATCGATGATTTGATGATCGGCCAATGCGGCGATCATCTTGCGCTCATTGTCAATGCCAGCCGCAAGGATGTCGATGAACGGCACCTCCGTGACGCCCTGTCGGATGTCTGCATGGTCGACGTGCTGGAAGACCGCGCCTTACTCGCGTTGCAAGGGCCCGCCGCGGAAGCCGTTCTGGCGCGGCTCTCACCATCGGCTGCGTCGATGCGGTTCATGGACATTCGGCCGGTCTTGATCGCCGGCGCGAGCTGCCTCGTCAGCCGGTCCGGCTATACCGGTGAAGACGGCTTCGAGATCAGCGTTCCCGCGCGCGAAGCGGAAAAGCTCGCGCGAACGCTGCTGCAGGATGCGGCGGTGACGCTCATCGGTCTCGGCGCCCGCGACAGCCTTCGCACGGAGGCAGGGCTCTGTCTCTACGGTTCGGACATCGATGAGAGCACGACGCCCGTTGAAGCGGCGCTGGAATGGGCGATGCAGAAAGTTCGCCGCCGCGGAGGCGCGCGGGCCGGCAATTTTTCCGGTGCGGATGTGGTGCTGGAGCAGCTCGAGCGCGGTGCACCGCGGTGCCGCGTGGGCCTGAAGCCGCGCGAGCGCACGCCTGTGCGCGCCGGCGTTTTGCTGTACGCCGATGCTTCCGTATCTCAATCCGTCGGCACTGTTACGTCCGGCACCTTCGGTCCCTCGGCGGCGGGCCCGGTCGCCATGGGTTACGTGCCGAGAGCGTTGTCGGCCCCGAAGACACTGCTGTTTGCAGACGTGCGTGGCAACCGGCTGCCGGTCGAGGTGACAGAACTGCCGTTCGTTCCGCATCGATACAAACGCACATAACTCGGGAGCGTTTCTGCAATGCTGAAATTCACGCAAGAACATGAATGGGTTCGAATCGAAGGTGACGTAGCGACTGTCGGCATAACGCAATACGCTCAGGAGCAACTCGGAGATCTGGTGTTTGTCGAGTTGCCGGTAGTCGGCAAGAGCTTCGAGAAGGGCGCACCATCGGCTGTGGTGGAATCGGTCAAAGCGGCGTCCGAAGTCTATGCACCGATCGGCGGCAAAGTCGTCGAGGCTAATTCGGCGATCGTTGCCGATCCATCGCTGGTCAATTCCGATCCAATGGGCGCCGGCTGGTTCTTCAAATTGAAGCTCGCCAATGCGTCAGAGGTCGACGCGCTCATGGATGAAGCGGCCTACAAGGCGTTGCTCGGCTGAGCGGCGCCAAGCGGAATCCCTGAAGCAAAATATTGAGGTGCGGCCATGGCCGTTGAGACGACATTCAATCCCTTCCAGTTCCGCCGCCGGCATTTGGGCCCGTCTTTGGACGATATCCGGCAAATGTTACGAGTTGTCGGGGCGCCGACACTCGACGCGCTGATCGACGAGGCGATCCCCGGCGATATCCGCCAAGCGTGGCCGCTGGATCTCGGCCCTGCGCTGTCCGAGCCGCAGCTACTAGCGAAGATACGCGACGTGGCATCCCGTAATCGCCCAATGATTTCGCTGATCGGTCAAGGTTATTACGGCACTTATCTGCCACCCGTCATCCAGCGCAATGTGCTCGAAAATCCGGCCTGGTACACGGCCTATACGCCGTATCAGGCAGAGATCAGTCAGGGGCGGCTTGAGGCGCTGTTGAATTTCCAGACCATGATCGTCGATCTGACGGGGCTCGAAATCGCCAACGCCTCGCTGCTCGACGAAGCGACCGCCGCCGCGGAAGCCATGGCGATGGCGCGACGTGTGACACAATCGAAAGCCACTGCCTTCTTCGTCGATTGCGATTGCCATCCGCAGACTATTGCGGTCGTGCAAACCCGAGCCGAATCGTTGGGTTGGAACGTGATCGTCGGCGATCCTGTCGATCTCGATCCTGCAGCGGTGTTCGGCGCCCTGTTTCAATACACGGGTTCGTCTGGAAGCATTGTCGATCGCGGCGAATGGATCAAACGCCTGCACGCTCACGACGCCGTCGCCATCATGTCCGCCGATCCGTTGGCACTCGTTCTGCTAGTGCCGCCGGGAGAGCTCGACGCGGACATTGCGGTCGGCTCAACGCAGCGGTTCGGCGTGCCGATGGGATTCGGCGGTCCGCACGCGGCGTACATCGCAACCAAAACGGCCTACCAGCGGGCGCTGCCCGGTCGCTTGGTAGGCGTGAGTATCGACAGCCGGGGCCAGAGTGCCTACCGCCTGACGCTGCAAACACGCGAGCAGCATATCCGACGTGAAAAGGCCACCTCCAACATCTGCACGGCGCAAGTCCTACTGGCGGTGATTGCATCCATGTACGGCGTCTATCACGGGGCCGACGGGCTGCGGCAGATCGCCTTGCGTGTCGCACACATGGCCGCGACGCTAGCGCGCGGCCTGCTGACCGCGGTTGGAGTGTGTTGACGACGCATTACTTCGATACGATCACGATCGATGTGGGCGATCGGCAGGACGCGATTATCGAGCGCGCGTTGCAGCGGGGAATCAATCTCCGGCGTCTCGCCCCGAACGGCCAATTGCCATCCAGAATTGGTGTCAGCGTCGATGAAACCACGACGCCGGATATTGTCGAGAGTGTCTGGGCCGTCTTCGGCGCGAAGGATGCCAGCCGGAAAGGCGGGGGCGGTTCGTTCGCGTCTATCTCAAGCCAAGCGGCGAATGCCATTCCGGCGGCGCTACGCCGCACGACGGAGTTCATGACCCATCCCGTATTCGTCGAGCACCGCTCGGAAACGGAGATGCTGCGGTATCTGCGCCGGTTGGCGGACCGCGATCTCGCGCTCGACCGGACGATGATTCCGCTCGGCTCCTGTACCATGAAGCTCAATGCCACTGCGGAAATGATGCCGCTGACTTGGCCCGGATTCAGCGAGGTTCACCCCTTTGCACCGAGCGACCAGGTGCAAGGTTATGCGGAGATGATCGCCGATCTTGAGGCGAAGCTGATCGCGATCTCGGGCTACGACGCCGTTTCGCTGCAGCCCAATTCGGGGGCGCAAGGCGAATATGCAGGGCTGCTCGCGATCCGCGCCTATCATCGCCAGCGCGGCGACATTCAGCGCACGATCTGTCTGATTCCAACGTCAGCACACGGAACCAATCCGGCATCGGCGCATATGGCCGGCATGGATGTCGTTCCGGTGAGCTGCGACGCGAACGGCAACGTGGATTTGGCCGACCTGCGTGCCAAGGTCGAGGAGCATGCCGAATGGCTAGCCGCGATTATGATTACCTATCCCTCAACGCACGGGGTGTTCGAGACCGCGATACGGTCCATTTGTGACCTCGTTCATGCCAACGGCGGACAAGTTTATCTAGACGGTGCCAATCTCAACGCGCAGGTAGGACTGGCGCGCCCCGGCGACTACGGCGGGGATGTCAGCCATTTCAATCTGCACAAGACTTTCTGCATTCCGCACGGCGGCGGTGGGCCCGGGATGGGACCCATCGGCGTCAAGGCACATCTGGCTCCTTACCTGCCTTTCGCATCCGCATTTTCTCTGCGACAGAGCCCTCGCCGGTCGGGCCAGTGGTCGGCGGCGCCCTGGCTCCGCTTCGATACTGACGATTGCCTGGGCCTATATGCTGCTTGATGAGCGACGAAGGCCCCCGAAGCGACCAGGGTAGCGATCCTGAACGCCAACTACATCGTCGGCAGATTTGGGGGCCAATATCCGCTGTTGTTTCGTGGCCAGAACAATCGCGTCGCGCATGAATGCATCATCGATGTGCGGCCCTTCATGGAAATCAGCCGGTATCTCGGTCGACGATGTTGCCAAGCGGCTATGGACTACGGCTTCCACGCGCCGACTATGGGGTTCCCGGTGTCCGGCACACTAATGATCGAACCGACGAAATCGGAATCAAAGACAGAACTCGACCGGTTTTGTGACGCCATGATTGCGATCCGGGCGGGAAATCCGCGAAATCGAGAGGGGGCCGGATGTCGAAGAACGACAATCCGCTCAAGAATGCGCCGCATACTGCGCTCGATCTCGCCGACGACAATTGGACGCATCCTTATCCGCGCATGCTCGGCTGCTATCCAGCGGGCGCGAGCGGCGACAAGTATTGGTGCCCGATCAGTCGCATCGACAATGTTTACGGCGATAGGCACCTAGTCTGCGCTCGCCTGCCGATAGAGAATTACAGTGAAGCTGCCAATTGATTTAGCAGGCTAGTCTTAGGGCGCCGGTTAGAATATCCAAAAGAGAGCGGATCGCCCGCTGGGGGCGGGGCGATGCCTACAAACGGCGTCCGTTAAGCCTGACCATTTGGGATTCGAACTCCTACCCACAAATGCGAGTCAGATTCTGGGGGGACAGGAACGGACACGTAAAGAGAACTGATTTTATTGACGTTCTGAAATGCTGAGAACCTCACCAAGACGCCTGAGCTCGCTGGATTACGTTGGCTTGCCCTGGAGAAGGTTAGTTTCCAGTTCCTCTCCCTCCGCCAATATTTGCTTTGTCCAGCCCGAAGACATGGGTGACAGATCGTACCTAAGACATAGGTGACAACCTCGGGCCGAATGGTTGCCGCTCAGCGAGAGAAACTGTAATCCAACACTTTCCGATCCTCCTACCGTGGCCAGGTCGATGGGGCTAGTTCCATCCACTCCACATTTCCGCTTGGCTTCGTACCGTGAACAGAACTCCGCATGGTATCTTGGGGCTCTTCACTGAGGATTGGTCGCGACGGGAAGAGCCATGGGCAAGAGACGGCGGGTTCGGACCCAGACGCGAGTTGTGCCCTCCGAAGGCGAAAAGGCAAGAATCATTGCGGCCTGCGACAAGTTCATTGCCGAAACCCTGAAGCCACGCTTCCTTCCCGAAATTCGTTCCACGGAATTCAACTATCGCGTAGCCATCTACGGAAAGTGGCGCGACGGCCGCTATCGGTTTATTGAACGGCACCGCTCGGACAGCAGCGAATCGATCAAGCTCGAGTTCGAAAAACCGTTCACCCGCTTGGACTATATTGGGCCTGATCGTTTCGATGTCATGTGGCGCCGGCACCCCGGCCAGTGGTGGCCCCCGTATCGTTTAGAAGAGGCGCTTCGCTGTATCGAACAGGATGAGCGCCTTCATCCGCTCTGACCTCGCGCTCTGCGCTCGCCAGACCTATGCTCATGACGAAGAGAAAACGCACCGCCAAGGGGATCGAACAAAAAGGCGATCCGTTGCGATTTAACGTCACGGCGCTGCGCGAAGTCGCGGGCGAAAAGGTATTTGCACGCGGCGTCGCGTATCATGATGACGGGCAGGTCGAGATTATCATGATCGACCGCAAGCGGGTTCTTGCCAGGGTCGTTGGTTCCGAAGTCTATCGTGCTGAACTCACCGGGATAGGGGCAAAGTTCTCCGGTGAATGCTCCTGCCCCGCTTTTTCCGATTGGGGATTCTGCAAACATCTGGTCGCGACCGCTCTTACTGCGAACGATCTCAGACCAGGAGAAATTGAAAGGGCCGCCGGCCGCTTCACCAAAATTCGCGACCATCTCCGCGCAAAAGGCGTTGAGCCGCTCATCGAGATGATCATCGGCATCGCCGAACGCGATCCCGCATTGCTTGAGATGCTGGAGCTTGCTGCCGCTATCGATTCTACCGATGACGAAAGCCTGTTTGCACAACTCAAAAAGGCCATCACCGAAGCCACTCGCACCCACGGCTTCGTCGAGTATAGCAAGGCGCGTGATTGGTCCGAGCGAATTGAGAGTGTGCTTGATGGGATCGCGCCCTTGGTCGAAAGCGGCCGTGCGACGCTGACATTACAGTTGCTCGACCATTTTTTTGCGAGAATGGATACCGCGCTCGACAACATGGATGATTCCGATGGCGGGGGCGGCGCTGTCTATGCAAAGGCGTGCGAAATCCATATCGCGGCTTGCAGCCAGGCCAAGCCGGAGCCTGTCGCCCTCGCTCGGAATTTATTCGCTCGTGAAGTACACTCCGACTGGGACTTCTTTCTCGGCGCAAGCAACGCCTATGCCGATGCCCTAGGGATCGTGGGCCTCGCCGAGTACCGCCGGCTTGCAAACGAGGCATGGCAGGAGATCAAGTCTTTGCGGGCGGGCGGCCAGCAGGTTCACGATGAACAATCCAGCATGCGGTATCGGATTGGAGCCATTCTTGAAAGCTTTGCCGAGCGGGAAGGAGATGTCGACGCCCGCATCGCCATCCGCGCCAAGGACCTATCCACTGCTTACGACTATCTCGGAATTGCGCAGTTGTGTATGGACCACGGACGCGAGCCCGAAGCAACGAAATGGGCCGAGGAAGGATTGTGGCTGTTCGAGGACCACCCTGATGAGCGCCTAGTGTTCTTTACGGCCGATCTATATCGGCGAATCGGGCGCGATCAGGACGCCGATGAACTGCTGTGGCAGAACTTCGAGCAGCTTCCGAGTATTGAACTATACCGGAGACTGAAGAGAGTAGCAGGGGCCGATAAGGCGGCAGTCGATGCCGCACGTGACCGCGCGATTGCCTTGTTGCGGGACAAGCTCGATAAGCCCAAAGCCAAAGCACACTGGTCGTCGCCGAGAGAACTTCTCCTTCAGGTGCTGATATCGGAGAAGCTGCTTGTTGAAGCTTGGAAAGTGGTAGGGAGTCACGGCTGCAACGAGCCACAGCTCTTGACTTTGGCCAAAGCAAGCGAACAGAGCCATCCCGATGATGCGCTCTCGGCTTATGCGCACGAAGTCGAGCGGCTTGTCAGTCTTGGCGGGCAGCGCCGTTATGAGGAAGCCGGCAAGATGATCGCGCGCATGCGATCAATCCGTAAACGCCTCGGTGCAAACGCGGATCACGCCGCCTTCCTTGCTAATTTTATGGACCGACACAAGGCGAAGCGGAACCTGATGAAGCTCTTGCATGCAAAGCACAAATGATAATTGACGCATCATGACGAGTCAGCGGGCGCGCGTATTGGCGCCCGTCGATACCGGGACAAGTCTATGAAGCGCCAATGGCAGCCAAATAAGTGGTTGAAAAAGAAAGCAAAAGCTGGATTTCGCGGCTATCCGATCGCGACCATCGCGTTCTATGGCCCGGATGACCGGCGTGCCAGCAAGGTGGCGGTCGGCATTATCGCGGCACCTGATTCCGATCCGGTCGATTTGCACAGATGGTTCGCCGAGAGCGGCGACGTGCGCAGCGATGTGGCGATTTGCACCGAAATCGCCGTCTTCCTGCGTGGACATCAAGTTCGCTCGGTATCGATGGTAGATCGCATCATTGGTTGTCCGCATGAGGAGAGCATCGACTACCCGCAAGGAGAAGCCTGCCCTCGTTGCCCGTTCTGGACGGGGCGTGACCGTTGGGCCGGTGGCTAGCAAAGGGTGCGCGGCAAAAGACAATTCGCTGCGGACTTTTTTCTGACTTGGCCTGATGCGGGTAACGCTACGTATTTGCGCGCAAACCACCGAGAGAGACCGTTGGATTTCAGTTTTTCTCCCGCTCCGCCAATATTTGCTTTTTGGCCGATCCCGTCCTTTCGCAAGCATGCTCCGCTGCTCGCTCAGGGAATTTGATAGACCGTCATCCTGTCCGCGACGCCGCGCAGCGCCGCGTTCTGCTCGGTCAGCTTGAGATTGCCGGCCTCCAGCATCTTCGCCACCTGCGAATTCTCCACCACTGGCTTGGTCGCAAAGATCGCGCGCGAGTCGGCAAGGCTCTGGACGCGCGCGGCGATATTGACGGTCTGGCCGAAATAATCGAGCCGGTCGTTGAGCGTGACTGCGAGGCAGGGCCCCTCGTGAATGCCGATCTTGACCAGCAGGTCGTTCTTGAGGTTTTGCACCGAGTCGCGCATGCGCAGCGCGGCGGCGAGCGCGCGATCGGGTGTTGGAAACGTCGCCATCACCGCGTCGCCGATGGTCTTGACCACCGCGCCCGCCTCGGAGGCGACGATCTCGTTCAGAATGTGGAAATGCTCGCGCACCAGATCGTAGGCGACAACGTCGCCGACGCGGTCGTAAAGCGCGGTCGAGCCTTTAAGGTCGGTGAACAGGAAGGTGAGGCTGGTGATTTTCAGCCCCTGGTCGACGTCGAGCGTGTCGGTGCGATAGATGTCACGGAAAGTCTGGTTGGTAAGAAGCCGCTTGGCGGTGAGGAACGGCCGCCGCTTGCCGAGCAGGTCATGCAGATGATGGGCGGCGATCCACACCGTCGGCAGCGCGCGCACATCGCTTTTGTTTTCCATCGAAATGCGCAGCGGCCCCGGCTGCATCTCGGTCGTCACTGTCGGCGAATGCGCTTTGTTGAAGATCAACGAAAGGTTCTGCCGCTCCGTGGCCGGCTCGCCCTTGACGTCGATGAAATGCGCGAAATGAGTCACCGGCTCAAACAAAATGACGAAGTCGGCGGGCAGCGTCAGAGACAGTTGCGCCTTTTCGCCCGGCCCGATCTCCATCGCGTCGATAGTGAACTTCTCCATCAGCCCGACGAAGTCTTCCTCCGGCAGATCGATGCCGGTTCCCCAAAATATCTGCCGGAAGTATTCCCAGAGCGGCAGCAGGTGCGGGTCGTGCGCCGCGATCTTTCGCACCCGCGGGCTGACGGTGAAAACGACCTCGACCATTTCGTCCAGCGTCGGCTCGTAGGCGCGCGAGCATAGCGCGCAGTCGTAGGCCTCCTTGTGCACCGATTTGAGCTGCTGGCTGCTGTCGAGCACGCCGCCGCAACCGGGGCAAAGCACATTCCAGTTCATTTCGAACAGCCCCAGCCGCGACGCATGCAGGAAGGCGCTGATGGCTTTTTCTTCGTCCAGCTTGTGCTCGGCGGCGAAGTTCAGGACGTTGATGCGGCACAATTTACGGTCGCCGGCGTCGCGGACCGCCGTTTCGATGGCGGCAACGACATCCTGCTCGGCCGAATTGCGCAAGGCATCGAACAGCGGTTTGGTGTCGGTCATGGCGGTAAACTAAGCCGAAATCGGCCGTCTGCTAGTGGCGGCATGGAGGGAGAGGGCGAAATTTCCCGTGCAGGCGAGTTCAGGCGTAAACCATATGTGACGGCACACAAATCCAGCGGCTGGCGCTTGCCGGTCCCGCACGATTCGGATTTGATTGCGGCAGGGGCGGCGGCGAGGTAGAGGCCTGACATGGCTTTACTCACATTGCGGAATTCCCAGATGCTGCCGATCCGCCTCAGCTTCTTCATCGCGATTATCCTCGTGACGTCGCTAGCGATGCCGATGCCGCACGCGCTGGCGCAGAATGCGAACGTCGGCGACCAGCCGGGGCTTATTCCCGACGCGGTCGACGAAGAACTGTCGCCCGAGCTGCAACGCCAGATGGTTTCCTATCGCACTACCGAAGCCCCCGGCACCATCATCGTGCAAACGTCCGAACGCTTTCTCTACGTCGTGCAGCCGAACGGGCGCGCGATCCGTTACGGCATCGGCGTCGGCCGCGACGGCTTCCAGTGGCAAGGGTTGTTGCGCATCACGCGCAAGCAGGAATGGCCGGACTGGACGCCGCCGTCCGAAATGATCGAGCGGCAGCCGTATCTGCCGCGCTTCATGGCCGGCGGGCCCGGTAATCCACTGGGCGCGCGCGCACTTTATCTCGGCAATACCGTCTATCGCATTCACGGCACCAACCAGCCGCAGACCATCGGGACGGCGGTGTCGTCCGGATGCTTCCGCCTGGTCAACGCCGACGTCGTCGATCTTTACGATCGCATCCCGGTCGGGACCAAAGTGATCGTCCGGCAGCAGCCGCAACTGTGATCGCGCTGTCTGAATCAACGTCGCGTTTTGGAGCGGTGGCATGCCGAAACTTTTTGCGCTGAATTTTCGAACCGGGCTGGCGATCGGGTGTGCGGTCGCGCTGGCGGTCGCGGCGGGCGCCTTCGCCTACGACCGTTACGACACCAAGACGCTCAAGCGCACGATCCGCCGGGACGCCGTGTTCTGCGGCGTCAACACCGGGTTGCCGGGCTTCTCCAGCGCCGACGAAAAAGGCAACTGGTCGGGCTTCGACGTCGATTTCTGCCGCGCCATCGCGGCGGCGATCTTCGACGATCCGGGTAAAGTCAAATTCATTCCGCTCGACGCCAAGGAGCGGTTTACCGAACTGCAAAAGCGCAAGGTCGACGTGCTGGCGCGCAACTCGACCTGGACCATTTCGCGCGAGACCGACTACGCGCTGCATTTCGCCGGGGTGTCGTATTATGACGGCCAGGGCTTCATGGTGCCCAAGGCGCGCAAGATCGATTCCGCCCTGGATCTCGGCGGCAGCAAAGTCTGCGTCCAGCGCGACACCACCACCGAGCTCAATCTCGACGATTATTTCCGCGCCAACAACATGAAATATCAGGACTTCAAGTTCGCCACGGTGGGCGACGTTTTCAAGGCCTATGAATCCGGCCAGTGCGACACCTTGACCGCCGATGTGTCGCAACTCTATGCGCTGCGGCAGAAATTCGGCAAGCCGGGCGATCACACCATTTTGCCGGACGTCATTTCAAAGGAGCCGCTCGCGCCGGTCGTGCGGCAGAAGGATGACGACTGGCTGCTGATCGTGAAGTGGACGCTGTTCGCGATGCTCAACGCCGAGGAGCTCGGCATCAACTCGAAGAACATCGACCAGGCGCTCAAATCCAAAAAGCCGGACGTCATGCGTTTTGTCGGCACCGAAGGCGACTACGGCGAGGGCCTGGGCCTCAGCAACGACTGGGCGGTGCGGATCGTTCGCCGGGTCGGAAATTACGGCGAGGTTTATGAGCGCAATGTCGGCACCGGCTCGAAGCTCGGTATTCCGCGCGGGTTGAATCAATTGTGGAATGCCGGCGGCATTCTCTACGCGCCGCCGATCCGTTAGCCGCCGGCTACCTACTTAGAAGGGTCGGCCTTCGACCGGTTGGCCCACTTTTCCTTCTGCGCCTTCATGAAATCGCGATAGTCGCCGGCGCGGAAGTCGAGCAGCGTCCCGCCGGAAGCGAAATGCTCGATGAAAGCCATGCCGATCGCGTAAGTCGCGCCGGCCGATAATGCCGGCATCGCCAGCACGCTGATCAGCGTTCCGATCACCGGCACGCCTTTCATTACGCTCGCGGTTCCCATCGCGCTGCTGGCCGGGATCATCGATCCGGCCACGCCGGCGATGATCGATTTGCCACGGTTTTCGGTGAACGGAACGTCATAGATCTGCGAGAGGCGGCGCAGCATCTGAATTTGCACGCCGCCGACGGCCGCCAGGTCGACGATCGGGATCGGAAGAAGTCCGGCCGCGCCCGACCACAGGGAGAAACGTTCAACCAGTTTCACCGCCATCGCACGGCGGCGCACCGGGGTTATCTCGGTAGCGTCAGCCGAAGCCGTCTCGTTTTGCATCGTCGCCTCCGACAGTTCGGCCGGTTCGGGACGCGCTTTTGCGGGCGCGTCCGCCGGCTGGATTGCCCTTGGGAGTTTCTTCTTATTCATATTGTTCCTATCTTAGGCGGCCTGTCTGATGCCGACAATACCGTCCACTTCATCGGCAATCGCGGCGATTTCCCGCGCGGCGGTGCCCGACCGCTCGATCAGGCTCGGCGTCGCGCCCCAGAGCGCGGCTTCCGCATAGACGACCCGGTTGGTCATCTCGTTTTTGAGCACCGGGAAGCCGGCCTCGATCAATTCGGCGCGGATGTGCTTGGAAATGACGGATTCGCGCGTCGTCTGCGTGAGCACGCAGCGGAAGGCGGGGCGTTGGGCGCCGGCGCCTTCGATGAGCGAATTGAGCGTGTCCAACATGCGGTCGATGTCGAGCGGGGACGCCTTGACCGGGACCAGAAGAAAGTCGGCCGCGGCGATACAAGCTAATGTCGCGGGCGAGCGGAAGCCCGGCGTGTCGATGACGATCGGGCCGTTGGCGGCGAGGTCTTGCGCCGTCTTCCAGGCATTTTCCGATGCGTCTTCCAGCACCGTGACGCCGCCGAGCGCCCGCTCGCGCGCGGCGAGCCGTGCGATCGAACGTTGCGGATCGGCGTCGATGATGGTCGAAGACCGGCCGCACAAATGCCAATGCACCGCGAGGCAGCTCGCCAGTGTGCTCTTGCCGCTGCCGCCTTTCATTGTTGCAACCGTGATGATCTGCCGCATCACCCACCTGCCTCTCTGTCGAGTTTCCGTAGGGCGAATCGCTTGCGGCGCATGGTATCGGATTCTGGCTTCGGATTCCCGCGGTAACGTCCGAAAATAATGTGAATTTTGCGCCTTCGGGCCCCGCCTGACGGGTGCTCGGGCGATCGATCCGGCTATTTTTCGCCGATAGGGCGCGCCGCGGCCGGTCCGGCCAATCTTACGGCGTGGCGGGGACGCCGGCCGCCTGCAGCTTGGCTTTGTACTGTTCGATGACTCCCTCGAGCCGCGCATTATTTTGCAGCAGGCGATCGGCGGAGAGGCGGAGAAAATAATAGCCGAAGTCCGGATACTCAAAGTAGACCTCGAGCAGCCGGTCGTAGCTGATGGTCAGCACCGCGCCGTCCTCAATGCATTCGACCGTTTGCGTCCGTTTGTTTTTGGGCGTGAGAAAGCCGAGCTCTCCCACCAGCCGCCCCGGCGGAAGTTCGACGCCGATTTCAGTCACCAGAAATTTTCCGGTGGTGGTGAGAAGCATCTCCTTGGCCGTCTGGCCTTTGCGAAATAAAATATCTCCCTTGCGGTAGGTGCGCCGGTCCATGAACGGCTTGAGCCACTCCACCGACAGATCGCCTTGCACCGCGACGCGCGCTTTCTTCACGAGTTTGATGATCTGGAAAAGACGCAGACAGTTGATGGGCAACAACAGCAAATACATGAGAAAGGTCGAGATCGCTCCGCCCAGCGCGCCATAGGCCATGAAGAACAAAGCGCTGCAGATGCCGAACACGCGCAGCGGCACCATCGTTCGCATCAGAAACGTCGCCGCATAGAAGCAGGCTGCGATCAAGGCGCACATGTTCGGAATATTGATGTTGATCAGCAGGATCTCGACCAGCCGGTGAACGATGACGTCGAACGAAATATTGCTGGGATCAAGATGAAGTTGAAGCAGCAGTTTTTCGATCGTAAGATTTTGTGCCGCGCGTTCTATGAAGCGGTCTAATATCGCAGCCATATCGAGATATTGGCTATTCATTCCCCCTCCTGCACAAATCTTACGTTTGCGATTGACGATAGAGGTTGCAGTTCTGCGCCGAGTGCGGCCGCGCGCCATCGCGCGCGCTCAGGCGTATTCCGCCATTTACAATGATACTTACGGTGCTCATGGCGCCCCGCGCCCGGCTGCAAGTTTTATCGCAGTTCGCAGAGGTTGAGAAGGCTTAGCCATTTGGTATGAACTCGATAAATGTTTGATCGGACGCCGCTAAATCGCGCAAGCTCACTTGGCCTTGATATAGCGGTGGGTGGCGAAGATGATCAAAGCCGCAACGATCAGCCCGGCGATCACGATGAGGGCGCGCTGCTCCAGACTGGCGCCGGTGAATTGCAGCGCCATGGCGAGCAGCACGCCCGGAAACACATGCGCCGGCGCCCACGTGACGGCCGACGCAATATTGGCCATATAAAACTGCCGCGGCGACATTTGCAGGATGCCGGATAGCAGCGGCACGAAGGCGCGGACGACCGCTGTGAAGCGCGCGAGAAAGACGCTGGCTGCGCCGTAGCGCGTTATAAATCGTTCGCTGCGGGCAATGAATTTCGGATACCGGTTGAGCGGCCAGGTGCTCAGGATCTTCACGCTATAGTGCTGGCCGAGCCAGAACGAAAATCCGTCTCCGGCAATCGCGCCTGTCGTCGCAGCGGCGAGAAGTATCCACAGGTTCACATTGGCGCTGGCCGCCAGCGCGCTGATGGCGATGATCAGCGTCGAGCCGGGAACGACCGTGCCGACCACCGGAATGGCTTCCGACAATGCCAGAAAAAAAACCGCGACATGCGCATAGTGCGGATGTGTGGAGACGAAATCCACCAGCGCGAAAAAATAATCCTCCATGCACCAATCCCAAGGCAGCCGCGTGCAGCTAGAGTATGATCCGATTAGATTGAATCACTTTGCTTCCGTAACATTTTGTTTGCGCATGATCTTATCTGAAAACCGGTTCCCCACTTTTCGGGATCATGCGCTAAGGTGCGCGTCGTCGGCAACTGAAACGCCGAACTCGGTTCCATAAAACTAGGTCAAACTTCGCGCCAACGCCACTTTTGAAATCGGCCGTTTCCTGGCCGCGAAGCGTCAGCTGACGATGTGCGCTCATCGGCTCGCCAATTCAAACCGCGCAGACATCGCCCGCCGGCTGCGCGCGCGTGAGGTGAGTGGCGGCACGCTGTCCAGCAACAGCATCGGCGCTGTCACAGATCCCGAACGCCGCGCGTGTCGTCCGCGCGTTCGCTCGACACGTGAAAATGCGCCAAAAGCCGAACGCTTGGCAGCCGCTACCCTGCATGATAGGCTTTGCGGACCCACGCGAAATAGGCTGATAAATAAGCACAAATCGACCGAGTGGTGGGCTCGGCCCCCGGGGAAGACGAAAGGATCCGCCATGGCAGAACAATCGACTGAACCCGTAAGTCCTGAGGCGGACACACCCGAGCATCGCGCACAAGTGGCTTCGAAGTTGGTTGATCGGTTTGCTCTTTGGTCCGGTGTGGCCGGCCTTCTCCCGCTTCCCCTTGTCGATATCATCGCGGTCGGCGGACTTCAGCTACAGATGCTGCGTCGCATTTCGCAAATCTATGGCGTGGCGTTCTCCGAAAATAGCGGCAAGGCATTGATCGCGAGCACCGCGGGGTCGATGATTCCGGCGACCAGCGGCATCGGCGCTGCCAGCGTACTCAAGGCCGTGCCCTTGTTCGGAACGATCGTCTCCGGATTTGTCATGCCGGTGCTCTCCGCCGGCGCCACCTACGCGATCGGCAAGGCTTTCATCCAGCATTTCTCGACGGGCGGGACACTGCTTGACTTCAATCCTCCGGACTATCGCGAATTCATCAAAGCCCAAAAGGAAAAGTGGGATTCGCGAAAGAGCGGATCGAAGGCTTCTGAATCGACCACGGGGGTGGCGGCGACCAGCTCCTAATTCGCTCGGGCGTATGCCAACCAATCTGGGAGTGGTCCCACCCGCCGAAACGCGGCAACCGTGGACCGGCGAGGCCGAGCCTCATGCTCGAACCCATTATCTCTATGATTCCGTGCATCCGCACCGGACCTTGCGGTGGCCGGCGCCGGGTGGGTTGCTTCGGGGCATTTATCGCCCCGGTTGTCAACGCGCCGCTCGTGGCATCGCCGGAAATCGCCGGCCCATCATGGCGCGCCGAATGGCGCCGCCAGTCCTAGAGCAACTGTTTAATCGGGGTCCGCGAGCGCATGCCTTGCTGAGCCGGCGGCGGCGTGTTGTACAAGCGTAGACAGAAGACATTATACCAATGACCTTCCTTCAACTCGTTCGCCGCGAAATGCACGGCTCGCTGCCGAAGCTGCTGTTCATGTCGGGTTTGGGGGGCATCAGCACCGCGACAATTCTCGCTTCCATCAACTCAGGCATGCAAGGCACCGGCGACGGAAACAAGCCCAGCCTGTTGGCGGCGATGCTTTTTCTGGTTTCGCTTTTTCTATTCATCAAAACCCAGTTCTACGTGACCATCACCGCCACGGCCGAGATCGAGGCGATCATCCACAAGCTCCGCCTGCGCGTCATGGATAAAGTCAGGCGCTCGGAGCTTCTCGCGGTGGAAGGGATCGGACGGTCGCGTATCGTTGCCGCGATCACCAGCGATACCGCGGTGCTGACGCAGGCTAGCAATACGCTCAGCTTTACGGTGCAGGGCGCGGTTCTCATCTTCTTCGTGGGAATTTACGTCGCATACCTGTCGTTCGCGGCATTCGCCATGACCGTCCTTATCGTCAGCGGGGCGGCGGCAATATTCCACGTCAAGAATCGGCGCCTGGTCGTCGAGAAGCGGGAATCGGCGGAGTGGGAACGCCGGCTGTACGACCGGCTGACCGACTTCATGGACGGATTCAAGGAGGTGCGGCTCAACCGCGCGCGCAGCGACGATCTGTTCGACGACTCGGTCAACGTGTCGCGTACCGCCGCCAACATCAAGATCCGCAGCCAGGCGGAAACCTTCAAGCTGATCGTGACGTCGCAGGTCGCGATGTATGTCTTGCTCGGCGCCGTCGTGTTCGCGGCGCCCCAGTTCAGCGATACTTTGGGGGGCGCGTCGTTGACCAAGACCACGACGGCCCTGATGTTTGTCGTCGGCGCGTGCTTCGGACTGGTGCAGTCGATACCGGTCCTGCTGATCGCGAACGCCGCGGCCGACCGCATCGATCAATTGGAAACCGCGCTGCGGGAGACGGCGGTCTTGACTGACGAGCGCGAGATCACGTTTCCGAAGCGTTTCGATACCATCGAGATGCGCAACATCGTGTTCCGTTACGTCGACAAGCATTCCGACGCGACCTTTCAGATCGGTCCGTTGGATTTCAGTCTGAAGGCCGGCGAACTCATCTTCATTACCGGCGGAAATGGCTCGGGCAAATCGACGTTCTTGCGGGTGTTCGCTGGGCTTTATCCGCCGAACTCCGGCGACATTACGCTGGACGGCGTGCGGGTCACCAGCGAGACGCGCGACTTGTACCGCGCGCTGATGTCCGCGATTTTCTTCGACAACCACCTGTTCCGAAAGCTTTACGGAATTCCAGTGCCCGCGCCCGGCGAGGTCGACGCCCTGCTCAAGCAGTTCCGCCTGGCCGACAAGACCTCGCTGGCCAACGGCGAATTCAGCACGCTCGAACTCTCCGGCGGCCAACGCCGGCGTCTCGCGCTCATCGTAAGCTTGCTCGAAAAACGTCCGATCCTCATACTGGACAAATGGACGGCCGAACAAGACCCCGAATTCCGCCGCAAATTCTATGACGAACTGCTGCCGCAAATGAAGCAGGCCGGCTTGACCGTCGTGGTCATCACGCACGACGACCGCTATCTTGAGGAGCTGGATTTGCCCGCGCGCAGGATTCGCATGGAGGAAGGTCGTATAGTCGAGCAGCGTTCGATGGGGCAGGGCTGATGGCGGTAAAGTATCCTGAGGCTGGCGAAACGCCGACTGCCGTCGAGGAAGCGCAGATGGTGGCGTTTTTTCGGACGCCATCTGCCGGGCGTATCCGTCATGCTGATGGTGGGAATGCTTACCGCCACCGTGCTTTAGCCTTACGTGGTCATCACCGTTCCGAGCGGGCAGGTGGGCGTGCTCTGGAAGCGGTTCAACGGTTTTGACAGTTACTGCTGGTGCTTCGTTGGCCGCGGCACGCTGCTCGATCCCCGCGAATTGCGGGATGAAGGCCTGCACATCATCTGGCCTTGGGACAGGCTGTTCCTCTATGACTTAAGGCTGCATTCCACGACGCAGACCTACAACGCTATTTCCAAAGACGGCGTGAGCGTGGTTGCGCAGATCAGCATACGGTTTCAGCTACTGCACAACTCCATCGCCGTGCTGCACAAATTTATCGGCCCGGCCTATTTGCAGTCGCTCGTCAGTCCCGAAATCGGCAGCCAGGCGCGCGAGGTCATTTCCCAATACACCGCGCAAGAGGTTTACACCTCGCGCGAGGCGATCCAGGAGAAAATCCGAAACAATTCGCAAAGGAGCCTGGGCGCCCACCTCAATAGCCTGGTCCAGCCCGAAGCGATGGAGCAGCCGGACCCCAAGCACTACAATGACTTCCTGCAGAACTCGATCCAAATTCTCGACACGCTCGTGCTCAGCATCGAGTTGCCGCCGCCGATCGTCGCGGCGATCAACCGGCAGACCGAGCAGTTCTACCAGATCCAGGAATACAAATTCCGCGTCGAGCGCGAGGCGCAGGAGTCCAAGCGCAAGCAGATCGAGGCGAACGGAATCGCCGCTTTCCAACGCACGGTCAGCCAGGGGATTTCGGATTCCTACCTGCGCTGGCGCGGCATCGAGGCGACACTTGCGCTCGCGCAATCTCCGAACACGAAAATCGTGATCGTCGGCGGCGGCAAGGACGGCCTGCCGATCATTCTCGGCAATGTCGATGCGCCTGCGGCGCTCGGTCCGGCGCCGAAACCCGCCGAAGGCAAAACCGCGCCGGGCGACAACCCGCCCGCGACATCGCCGGCTCCGCCCAGCACGCCGCCTGCCGGTTCGTCATCGGCGGCGCCGCCAGCCGATACGCCGCCCGGCGGCGCGGCCGCCGACAAGAAAACCACCTCCGCCGCTGCTACGGACAAACAGGCGACTTCATACATTCCGCTCGATCTCTTCGATATCAAAGCAATCCTTTCCCGGCTCTCCGAAGGAATTCTCACGACTGGATCGCAGACCGGTTCCGGGACAGGTGCGCCCCCGAAACAGTAGCCGCCGGCCGAGCGCCGGAGATCGAGTAACGACATGATTTGCTTCGCTTTTCGAATTGTCATGGTGTCCGCAACCCGGCAATCATGGAAACGCGCGTTCGCGCCGGGGCGATGCGAAAGAAGCGGGAAGGAATTGCAAAGTGACCGATAGGACAGAATCGGGCCGCCCGGTCGGGAAGAGCGGCTTGTCGCCGGCGCGGGGGGGAAATTTCCTGCTGGTCGCCGTCATTGCTCTCATCACGATCGGCTGCGCGTTCGGCGGCTACTATTTCGGCCTGAGCCTGACTTACCGTGACCTCGCCGCCGCCAAGGAGCGGATCGGGCAGTTGCAGCCGGAAAACCAGCGGCTCAAGAAGGCAATCGTCGACCAGAGCGCGAGACTGGTGGAAGTGCAGGGCGCGCTGACAAATGTCACGGCTGCGATGCAAGCGATCATGCCCTCGGAGAACACTTATAGCGTCAGCCCAAATCAATCGCTGATCGTCGGCGGTGGCCGTTTGACCATCGGGCTGATCGGTTCTCCGCCAACGACAGCATCACCATCAATATCAACGGCAAGCAGCAGAAGGTGACAACCGGCGATGTCATTCACGTTGCAGTCAATTCCTCGACGGCCTGTCAGGTGGGCGTGCAATCCTTCGATATGTTCAAGGCTACCCTCACCGCATCCTGCGCGAAGCCGTAACAGACCGCCTGACGATTTCGCCGGCCGGGCTATTCCCAGATCAGGACGTTGGGAAGCGAGCCGTCGGCCCGGCGCAACGCCGTATAGCCGACGCCGGCAAGCCGCGGAACAAACCCAAATTGAATTTCCGGTCGCCGCTGTTCCAGCGGTAGTCGCCTGTCGATGTCGCGGACTGCATAAGGGCCAGCATCCGCCGCGCGGCAAGCTCCCGAAGATCGCCCCGCCCCAGCACATCTCCAGCCTCGCAGAAAAACTCGATGCTGCCCAACGTGCCGCAGCAGAGCGTATCGAGCGGGCCGGGCCAGCCACGCTCGACGCCCGCAAGAGCGCGCCGGATATCCGTCGCCAGGAGCTCGGAATCGGTTGCACCGCGTTTGCTCATCGCGATGCGCGCAAGGCCGATACCGGGCGCCCCATGGCACCACTGACAGGTCCAGGCCCGCTCTCCTTCGACGCGCAAATCGGGCCAGTTGTTGCGTTCCGCGTCGAAACTGGAATTTTCAAACGCGATGCATTCCGACGCGGCCTCGGCGAAATCGTCGCGTGCGGTTGCCGCCGCCAATGACGCGAGCGCGTAGGCAAATCCAGCCGCCCCGTGCGACATGCCGTTAAGGCCGTGCGGGCCGGAACCTTGTCCGCTCCAGCCGCGACGACCCGCCGGGCCAACGCGGGACTGAGAAAGCAGGTGTTCGCCGCACTTTATCGCGCGGTTGAGCGCGTCGTCCGATTGCGTGTCTCGATAAAGCCGAAGCAGGCCGAGGATCGCCCCGGCGCTGCCGCCGATCACGTCCAACTGTTTGTCGGCGGCGATCAGGTCATCGATGAACAATCGTGCCGCCACCTGGGCGTCCGCGAGCAGAGCCTCGTCACGCAGGATATTGGCCATCGCGGTGAGGGCGTAGACGATGGAACCCAGGCCGGTGGCGCCGCCGATGCCCAAGGACCGCGCCATGCGCGCGGCATTGCGGCTTTTCAGCTCCTTGCGCAGATGGGCGATCCCGGCCAGCGCAAGTTCGCCCGAAGACTTATGCCCGGTCACCGCCGCGTGCGCGGCGAGAAAGAGCGCTATGCCGGAGACGCCGTTGTAAAGGTCGGGGCCCAGGCACACCAGTTGGAAAACTTCGGAGTCGCCCAGCCAGTCGAGGCCGATCCAGGCGGCGCCTGGGCCGCGGCGAATGGCGTAGCGCGACAGCTCGTCGGCGATCTTGCCGGCTTCCCTGACGAAGACTTCCTTGGCCGGCGCGGCATCCGCCTCCGGTTGCTTCAACGGTACACTCTTTGGCGGGCCGCCCGATTTCGAGATAGAGTTGGTGTTCTGCGCGATGACGGTAATCTGCCAAGCGATGTCCTGCTCGTCGAAATTCCGGACACGGGCTCGCGCGCAATCCAGACCCGAAGCGGCCTCGGTGCGAATCGATATGCCGCTTGTATCACGCATTTTATTGCCGTCGCTGGGCGACACGAAATGTGGAACGTTCAGTGCGACGAGCGCCGACCGCTCGGCCCGATGCAGCGGCCAGAGCCGGTCGGATTCTTTTTCCCAATCCGCCAGCCGCGCGACGAAGTCGGCTTGCGCGGACCAAATGATGCCGTCGTCCATGCTGCGATGATTTTTGAGGCGCTGAAGCAGCATGTAATAGAAGCGGGTGGCGCGAATGACCCGGCGAACGGGTACGCCGGCAAAACCGTCGAACAGTCCGCCCTGCTTTGCGTTTCTGGTTTGCCGCAGCAGAAATTTCGCGTAGTCCGAAAAGCCCGCAACGAAATCGCCGATATGGTCGCCGAACTTCGCGTAGCGACCGTCGATATGCGGCAGGTTCGGCGTCGGTTTGCCGGCCTCCCTCGTTTTCGCCGGCCGCATCGCGTCGGAGTTAATGTTGTTCCACGTGACGACCGTTCTCGTATTCCAGTCCGCTGTCATTCCGCCAATCGCAAAGACATTGTCATTGTCGGGGGACCGTCCATAGGCGGGAAGCAAGCCGACCATCATGACCGAGTTGGCCACGGTCTCAATGGCCGCGTCAAAGGCCTGGTCCTCGGGCGCGCGGTCTTTGTGTTGCTCGGTCGATGCCTGCAGGATCGTTTCCAGATCGATCGGCACGGGATGATCGCCGGCCGCGATCATGTTTTCCTGATGCATGTCATTGGCTGCGAAGCAGTGGAAGAGGGCGAGCCAGGCGCCGGCGCGCCGGAAAAACCGTCTGCAGTTTTCCACGTCGGCGCATCCGGCATGATCGATGAACTCGGTCCAGCCATAGCCGTCGCGTGCAATCGCGCGCACCGCCTTCAGCTCGACAGGCGGTGCGGCCTTGTTCAAGCGCGCGATCAAGGCGTGCCAGGCGACGTCGAGCCGCAGATCCTTCGGCTTGTAAACGACGCGCGTGCCATCCTCGAAGCTGACGATTTGTACTGCATGACCGTTATTGTGCGGATCGGAGAGGCTGCCTTCGATTTTGGCAACCGGGCCGCCGACGGCGGAATGGAGAAGCGTTTTCCGGATCGTCGCCAGATCGGCATCGAGCCGCAGCACGAATTCGCGCGACGTATCGATCCACTGCCGCGTGATCGTGGCCATCAGGCGCAGAAGCACGGGCTTTTCCTCGAACAAGTCCCGGAATCCGCTGGCCTTCATTCCGGCGATGAATTGATCGTAGAGCGTGGTGCTTTCGCCTTGCGGCGGCTTCGCCGTATCGGACGACGTTTCGCCGGACTTCCGCACCTTAACAAAACGCTCGTAGATTGCCGGGGTGCAAAGGCCGGATAATTCCCTGAGCAGCGCGACACGCAGGCAGGCGCGCGCGAAAATGCTCAGGCGGCTGGAAGGGCGCGCGTCAATCCCCGACCAGAGCAGCGCCTCGGCTTGTTCGACCACCGGCGCGAACAGGTGTTCGAACGCGTAAGGCTCGCGCCGGATCGCGTGCGGTCTTGGTCGGGCCTCGCAGCGCGGCTTCGATCCAGATTGCGTCGTCGATCCAGGCGGGCGGAACAGCGGAAGCTTTGCGGCGAACGCCGGAAAACCTCGCCCGCACCTCATCGATTGTCCAACCGTCCCGGCCCAGTCTCCGGCTAAACTGCGACCGATCGCCGCTCGCGGACGAGCGACACCAGGCGGCGAGACGCCGTGCGGCCAGCTCGGCATCGTGTTTCTGGCCGGGCAACGGTTCGAAATCATTGGACAGAAGTTCGTCGATGGTTGCGGCGCGAACGATCAAGCGTTCGTAGAAGGCATCCATACGATTTCTTTCCGGCCGGGTTTCTGGGCAGTGGGCATTCTATGTCCGGGGCGTCTTAAGTCATCTCCCATCCGCGCTGTCCGACCGTGAGTGCGTTGGCCGGTATCGATGGCGGGTGTTTGGGGGGACCAAACGAGACTTTTGGCGTATCGGGTGCTCAATAACAAGGCAGTGTCCGGCGCCCGCGACGTCCGTGGCCGGCCCAATATTGCTGCCCCTGGTGACTATCGGGAAGGGCGGAATTATCTACATAAAACGGTCATCTGCGACATTAACTTTGCGCGCGAAGCCCATTTAGATTGGACTTTACACCCTGAGTAGCCGATGATTTAATCATGGCTGGCGGGGGGGTTTTATCCGAATTTCTCTGACTGCCTGCAGACTGCCGGCGCCGCTGGCGAACGAAAGGACCAATAGCCATGAGCGACACCACCAGATTCGACCAGATTGACGAAGAGATCCTCAGCTACGACGTCTCCGATGAAGCGCTGGAGACTGCGGCGGGCGCGGGGAAAGAGAAAGCCGGGAACTATACACTCGGATTCTGCAGCGGGCTCTCTGTTTGCCCGTCGCCGTAATATCCAGACTGGTCATGGCTTCTTAGTTTCGTCCCTGACCGCCAGACCGATAAAGTGACGCACGAGGTGCCGAGTTTTTCGGCGCCTCGTCGTTTTTTTGCCTTAGTTTGATTTTTGATCCTCCATGCCGCCCGGAGCCGCAAGTGTAATTTACGTGGGGGCGTGCGCTTGTTCCACACTTTCGAAATCGCATCGCGGCATCATTATCGCGCGTGAGAAAAAGCGCAGCGCGGCGATGGCCGCCTCTTCTGCCGATCGGCGAAAATTCCGCATTGCAGCGAACCGCCGTCGCGAACGACGAGCACACACTAAGGGTAGGCAACAGACACAGGCGTGTTATCGTCCCGTGCCAACGCCACAAAAGGCGTAAATCCCGGCATTGGTCGCTCGCGCGGTTGCGGGCTTCATTGGAGTTTCAGATGAATCGCCGATCTTTGCTCAAATCCGCTCTGCTTTTGCTGGCCGCGCCGCGGCTCCGGCTGCCCGCCTGGATCGGCCGCGCTGAGGCGCAGGAAAAAACGGCGAGCCTGGCTTGGCGGCACGGCACGTCGCTGTTCGGCGACCTGAAATATCCGGCCGGATTCAAGCATTTCGAATACGTCAATGCGAACCCGCCAAAAGGCGGCGCGGCCTGCAGATCGCGCTCGGCACCTTCGATAATTTCAACGTGGCGGTCGCCGGCGTCAAAGGCACGCTCGCCGCTCGGCATCGAGCTTATCAACGAGACGCTCTGCGTGGCGGCGCTCGACGAAGTGTCGAGCGAATACGGGCTGCTCGCCGAGGCGGTGAGCTATCCAGACGATTTCTCGTCGGCGAGTTTTCGGCTGCGGGCGGAAGCGAAATGGCACGATGGCAAGCCGGTCACGCCCGAAGATGTCATCTTCTCGTTCGAGCATTCAAGAAATTAAGCCCGCAAGTCCGCTGCCTGTTACCGCCATGTGGTCAAGGTCGAGAAAACCGGCGACCGCGACATTACCTTCACTTTCGACGCGGCCGGCGACCGCGAGCTGCCGCAGGTATCGGTCAGCTCACCATGTTGCCCAAAGCACTGGTGGGAAGGCACCGACAAGAGACGGCAAGAAGCGCAGCGTCGGCGACACCACGCTTGAGCTGCTCTTCGGCAGCGGGCCCTATCGCATCAAGGAATTTTCGCCCGGTCGCAACATCGTCTACGAGCGTGTCAAGGACTATTGGGGCAAAGATCTCAACGTCAACATCGGCCGCGACAATTTCGACGAGCTGCGGTTCGAATATTTCCGCGACGCCACGGTTGCTATCGAGGCGTTCAAGGCGGATACCGTCGACTGGCGCAACGAGAACAGCGCGAAGAATTGGGCCACCGCCTACGACTTCCCGGCGGTCAATGAAAAGCGCGTCATTCTCGAGGAATTCCCGATCAACAACGTCGGCATCATGCAGGCCTTCGCCTTCAACATCCGCCGCGACAAGTTCAAGGACCCACGCATCCGGCTTGCCTTCAACTACGCGTTCGACTTCGAGCAGCTCAACAAGCAGATTTTCTTCGGCCAGTACAAGCGCATCACCAGCTATTTCGAGGGCACCGAACTCGCGGCCACCGGCTTGCCAACCGGCCGGGAGCTTGAGCTACTGGGGACAGTGCGCGACAAAGTTCCCGCCGACCTGTTTACCAAGCCCTATGCCAATCCGACCGACAGCAGCATGGCGCGGTGCGCAACAATCTGCGCGAGGCGGTGAAGCTCTGCCGCGAGGCGGGCTACGAGGTGCGCGACCAGCAACTGGTCAATGCCAAGACCGGCGAACCTTTCACGGTCGAATTCCTCTCCAATACGCCGAACTTCGAGCGTGTGTTTCTGTACTACAAGGCGTCGCTCGAACGACTCGGCATCACCGTCTCGGTGCGCACGGTCGACGAGGCGCAGTACGAGAACCGGCTGCGCAGCTGGGACTTCGATATCATCACCTTCGCCTGGGGAGAATCGCTCATTCCCGGCAACGAGCAGCGCGGTTACTGGGGCTCGCAGGCGGCCGATCAGACCGGCTCTTACAACGTGATCGGCATCAAGAATCCGGCGGTCGACGCGATGATCGAGAAAATCGTCTATGCCAAGAGCCGCGATGAAATCGTTGCCGCCAGCAGGGCGCTCGATCGCATCCTCTTGTGGAACTACTACGTCGTGCCGCAATGGGGCTACAGCAAGTGTGCGCACCGCGCGCTGGGACCGCTTCAGCCGGCCCCCGACGCTGCCGAAATACGGCATGTCGGCGTTCCCGACCGTGTGGTGGTATGACGCTGACAAGGCCGCCAAGACGGGAATCCGGCAGTAAGAGTTGCGGCGTTCAGCCGGCTGGCTTCTTGAACGGCCTGACCTTGAGCCGCGTGCGGTGGTCGGCGGCGCCGGCCGCTTCGCCGTCGGGCATCACGCCACGATGGTACAGCTTCTGCCACTTCTCGGCCTGTGCTTCGCTGCCCGGCTGCCGGAGATCGACGTTGAACCGATTGCGGTTGGCGCCCCACGCCGTGTGTTCGCGCTGCAACTCGGGATTTTCCGACAGCAAACGAAGCTCGGGCTCGACCGCTTCGATTTCTCCGCGGCGCTCCGGCATGATGTGACAGAACGGTTCGCCCTTTTCGAAGCGCACCGCCGCTTGCGGCCGGGTGAATTGCCAGTTCATGGTGAAGCTGTACGGCGACCAGTCGGTCTCGATCATGCCGGTCAGTGGGGCAATGGCATCCTTCGGCCGGTTGATCGGGCCCGATACCATCAGGTCTATGCCCGCATCGGTGCGAAACAGGCACGGCACGTGAAATGTCAGCACGCCGGTGCCGAAATGACTGACCGCGTAGGCGGTGGCGCCTTGATCAGCCGTTACCGTCACCGCGTCCAACCCGCGGCCGCCGTTCCATAGGGCGGTAAAGCCCGCGCTGCAAAGAATTTCCCAGCCGTGGGCGTTGGCGATACTCAGCGGCAGACAGCGGTAGGCGAAGCGGTCGCCGGTATTGTCCATCCAATCGCGATCGACCGGCGCGGGGCGAATGTCGATTGTGTGGCCGTCGACGACGTAGGCGGTGAGTTTCATGATGCTTTCCATGCAGACGCGGTCAGTCTAGTCGAGCGCGCTGTGAAGCGGAACCACCGCCCGGCTCGCGAATTTTGTGCTGACGTCGGCATTGCCGGATCGGGCGCCGCTGGCGGCGGTTATATTTCTGGAGGCGGCGGCGTGCGAAGTGCCTCGGGAAGGAGTAGAGGATAGCGGCTGCAAATTTGAAAATAACGCGAGCGCCAAGCTTCAGGATTTGCCAGACGCCTTGTCCTTGCCGGTGCTCGCACGGCGCGTGGCCTCCGCTGCAACCGACTGCGCGAGATCGGGATGCAGCGCCGTAAAGGCGTGAAAATCGGAAACGTCCAGAATGAGCAGCGTGGAAGGCACCGTCGTCACGACGGTTGCCATGCGCGGGCCGCGTTCAAGCAAGGCCATTTCGCCGAAGAAAGATCCCGGACCGAGCCGGACGGGCTTCGGCTCGAGCCTCACCTCGACCTCGCCGGATGCGATGAAATACATGCAATCGCCTAGCCGTCCGCGCCGCACGACGACAGTTCTCTCCGCCACGTCGAGCCTTCGCAGCATACGCGTGAGCTCGACGATCGCGGCAGGATAGAGATTGCGGAAAAACGGCACCCGCGTCACCAGGTCCCACGTGCGGACGAAATCGCGGCGGCGATGTTCGGCAGAAAAACCGGTGGCCAGAATGCCGGTCCACAGCCCGAACACGCCGAGCCCGCAGATCATTACCATGCCGGCGATGACGCGGCCGAGGAAAGTTTCCGGAACCGCGTCGCCGTAGCCGGTCGTCGTCAGCGTTGTCACTGCCCACCATAGCGACAAAGGCAGGCTGCCGAACTGTTCCGGCTGCTCCGCGCGCTCGAGCACATGAAGCGCCTCGGCGGCGAGCAGCAAAACGACCAGGAAGATGACGAACACGCTCGCCAGCGCCCTCGATTCCAATGCGATGACGCGCCAGAGCAGGGACAATCCGGGGATCGAAGTCGCGAGCTTGAGCAGCCACAACGACCCCAGCAGCCACGCGGTTTCGGGCGGAACGCCGGCAAGCAAAGCGATCGGGATCGGCAGCGCCGCAAGGGCATCGATTATGCCGGCGGCGGAGAACAGATAACTCGAATGGCGTTCCGCCTTCCGCCGTGTCCAGAGCCTGACCGCGAACTCGAAGGTGAAGAAACCGAGGCAGCACCAAAGAGCGACGCCGAGCCAGGTCCGCAAATCCGGCCGGATGTCGGGAACCGTCACCGCGCACATCGCCGCAAGCCCGGCAGCCAGAACGAAATATTGCAGAACGCGATAACCGCGGTTTGTTACCAGCCCGAACCAGGACGATAAATCTTCAATACGGTGTTGTGGCATGACGAACGGTTGAAGTCGGTCGATCTGACATCGGCGCTCCACGGCGGGCGGAGCGCACGACAGTTATATTACAAATATAACTTAAAGTTACTGCCCGATTTCACCAAAAGCACGGTACGAAAATCACCCAACGATAATAGTAAAACGGCGTATTCACCGCCGGTCGGTGATTCAAGCGCTGCGCGGCCGGCCGTTACTTGTTGCCACCGCCGAACAGTAGGCGTTGCGGGTTTTTCGCCAGATCCGACACCGCCCTGTCGATATTGATGATAGCGCGGTGCGCGTCGCCCCCGACGACGTTGATTTGCTTGGTCGCACTATCCGTCATTTTGTTGATGCCGGCGGTGATTTCGTCGGTCCGCTTGTCGAGGTGGTCGGCGAGATCGCGGATCGATGCGGTCGCCTGCTTGGTGTTGTTCACGACGTCGTCGATGCTATCGGCGTTGCGCGCCAAGGCCGCGGTGAAAACGGACAGATCCTGGATCGCCTTGTGCAGCGCATCCCGGTTTTCGGCGATGACCGCGTTGGCATTGTTCAACGCGTCGTGGACCGCCTGCATCATATCCTGGCTGGCGCCCAGATCGGCCTTCAAGGTCGGCGGCTCGCCTTCCTCGCGTTCGATGAGCGGAGTCGTTGCCGAGACGCCCTTGAGGGACACCGAGGCGACGCCGGTCAAGCCGGCAAATTCCAGCCCGACGCGCGTGTCGGTGCGGATCGGGGTCGCCTTGTTCACCTGTAGCGTCGCGGTAACCTGCGACGGTTTGTCGGGCGTGAGCTGAAGATCGGTCACCTCGCCGACGCGAATGCCGTTGAACAGCACCGGCGCGCCGCGGCGCAGGCCCGACACCGAGGTGTCGAAGATCACGCGGTAGATCACGCTCTGCTTCTTTCCGGCCGTGTGATGGATCCAGAACACGAAGCCGAAGGCGCCGGCGACGACGGCGACTGTGAACAAACCGATTAGGACGTAATTCGCCTTGCGCTCCATCACTCAACTCCGCTGTTAATCTACGGCTTGTCGGCCCGCACGTCCCCGCGCGCCGTGGAAATAGGCCCGCAGCCATGGGTGCTGCGAGGCCAGCATTGTCGCCATGGTGCCCGCCTCGCCAATCTTGCCTTCGCTTAGAACCGCGATCCGGTCGCAGATCGTATGCAGGCTGTCGAGATCGTGCGTCACCATGAAAACCGCCATCTTCGACGTTCGCTGCAGCGTCAGAATGAGCTGATCGAAGTCCCCGGCGCTGATCGGGTCGAGACCGGAGGTAGGTTCGTCGAGAAACAGAATCTCGGGATCAAGCGCCAGCGCGCGGGCAAGTGCAACGCGTTTGATCATGCCGCCCGAAAGTTCCGACGGATATTTCCGGTAGACGTCCGGCTTCAGGCCGACCATCTCCAGCTTGGTGATCGCCATCTCGGTCATCAGGCGATCCGATAGATCGAGATATTCGTTGATAGGAAATTCGATGTTTTGTCCCGCGGTCAGCGAGGAGAACAGCGCGCCCTGCTGGAACAGGATTCCCCAGCGCCGCTCGATCGTTTGCCGCCGATCTTCATCGGCCTGATCGAGGTCGACGTCGAGCACTTCGATGCGTCCCTGCTGCTTCGGCAGCAATCCGATGATCGTGCGCAACAGGACCGACTTGCCGGCACCGGAAGCGCCGACGAAGCCGAGGATCTCGCCGTTATATACGTCGAGATTGACCCCGTTAAGAACGCGATGCGTTTTCAGGTCTACGACCAGATCGCGCACGCGGATTACTGTTTCGGGCGTCGAGGTTGCCATCGGCTACATTCCGATCGAAGCGAAGAACATGGCGAAGACGCCGTCGAGCACGATGACGAGGAAGATCGATTTGACCACTGAATTGGTCGTCTGTTCGCCGAGCGACTCGGCGCTGCCTTGCACCTGTAGCCCTTCGACGCAGGCGACAACGCCAATCACCAACGCCATGAACGGAGCCTTGAGAATCCCGACTTCAAACGTCTGAACCGTGATTGCTTCCTGCAGCCGCGACAGAAATACCGGCGGCTCGATGCCACCGTAAGCCCAAGACACCACGCCGCCGCCGTAAAGCGCGGCCATAGAGCCGAGAAAGGTGAGCACCGGCACCGCTATGACGAGTGCGACGATACGCGGCAGGATCAGAACTTCGACAGGGTCGAAACCCATCGTGCGCAAGGCGTCGACCTCCTCGCGCATTTTCATCGCGCCGAGTTCGGCGGTGTAGGAGCTGCCCGATCGGCCGGCGACCATGATGCAGACGATCAGCACGCCGACTTCGCGCAGCACCAGCACGCCGACCATGTCGATGACGTAAATGTCGGCGCCGAATTTGCGGAAGTGGAAAATGCCTTGCTGGGCAAGGATGGCGCCGATCAGGACGGTAATCAACAGAATGATCGGCACCGCTTGCCATCCCACGCGCTCGAGATGGTTGACCATCGAGGTGAGGCGGAAAGTCCAAGGGCGTATCGCGACCCGCTTAATAGCGACCATCAAGGCGCCGACCATCTGCGCCAGGATGACGAAGTCGGCGCCGACGCCTTCCATGGTCCGGCCGATGCTCTCCAGGCTCGCGATGATGGAGTTCGCCTTCGGCGGCTCGGGCGCCAGAACGTGAGACCCGGCATGGACCTTTTCGAACAGGCCGCGATAGTCCTCGCGCAGGCCGACCAATCTGGTCTGGCGTCCCTGGCCGGTCCAAGTGCGCATCGCGCGTTCCAGAAGCCAGGCGCCGAAGGTGTCGAGACGGTCGATCCGCGCCACGTCAATGGCGATGCTGCGCACGCGCGGATCGGCGCGGGTCGCTGCCTCGACCTGCGGCTCGAGCGTGGCCGCGTGCTCGGCGGTCCACGATCCCGCCGCGGCGAGATCGAGACCGTCGCCGCGTGCCTGGCCGCTGATCAAAGTCCCTGCCGTCACAAAGCCGCTCCTTCGTCGATGCAAAAGCGTGCCGATGGCTTATGCCATGGCCCTGCGCGGGCCTGTATAGTCGGCTGACCGGAGCAGGCAAATGAACCAGGAAGAGGAAGCCGGTTAACGCGTTGCCGTGGAACTTTGCGGTTGCGCCGCCGGTCAATCGGCAAGCAAGGGCCACAAGCCGCGGCCGCATCCTGCATCCTTGCGCAAATTCTCGCCCGCCCGATGTCCTCCGCGCACCTCAACAGTTAAGTTAACAAACTGGTAAGAATCTTAAATGCCGTTTACCTGTTAAGGTTAATGAATGGTTTGGGCCGAATTCGGGCTCGCCGGAAGCGAGAAATTTCCGCAAGGGAAGGGAAACCGGCCACGAGAAGGCCGCGATAGCAGAGCTGCGGCGCGCCTGGCTTTCTGGCTCATCCGCCGTTAACGTTGCGGCCGTTGCCGGGTTTGTCGGGGGAATTCGACACATGGTTTTCGCTCTGACCAAGAAGTTCGTGACGAGATTGAGCCTCCGTCTTGCCGCGGCGCTGGTTTGTCTGGCAGCCGGCAGCCTGTTCGCGCCGCTGGCGGCGTTCGAGGTGCCCCGGGAACAGAGCGCCGCGACTTACCTTGGTTCGCTTACCGAGGGCAGCAACTATCACGTCGCTTCGCGTGTGCGCAGCGACGGAAACATGCTGATATTTATCGTCGACACCAAATACGGAAAATTCCAAGTCGACGGCGTCGAACTCACCAAGGTCTTTATCCAGGAACTGAGGGCGCTCGATGCGCTCGAGAAGATTTCGCAGTCGGATACTTTCGCGCAGTCGCTCGGACGGTCGGCGACCGCGCCGATTCGTTACGGCGCCAATCTCGTCGTCGACCCGGCGGGCACGGTAAGAAACTCCCTTTCAGGCGTAGCCAATATGTTTGACCGCGCGTCGGCAAGTCTCGCGGACCCCAACGCGGACCGCGCGACGGCCGCGGATAGTCTGTTAGGCATCGACGACGCGCGCCGCGAGCTGGCGGTCGCGCTCGGCGTCGATCCCTATACGAATTTCCCGCCTCTGGCGCAAAAACTGACGGATGTCGCGAGCGCAACCGCGGCCGGCGGTCTTTCGGTCAAGGCGGCCTTGGCGGTCATTCCCGGTGGCGTCGCCGTGATCGCCGTTTCTTCGGCATCGACGATACAATCGGCGGCCGACACGCTTCGCGACAAGACCTCGGCGCAAATCGCCAAGGAGGTCAAAGCGACTCTGCTGCAGCTCGGCGTGTCCCCGGATACGGTCGACCGCTTCATCATCAACCGCGCTTATACCCCCGCCGATCTGCTCCTGACCTCGCGGGCGCTGGCGCAACTCAACGCCGGAAATACGCAGGCCTTTGTCGACCGGGCGGCCGAGGCCACTACGCGCAGCGTTGCGTTTTTCGAGCGCCGCCGCGCCGAGCTTCTGGCCGAGCGAGGCAGAGACCTCGGCGGCATAACGGACTTCGTCAACGTCGGCGGCTTTGCGCTCAACCGGACGCGGTCCGGCAATGTGGTTGCGTTGTTTCCGTGCGACGACATTGCCTGGACGGCAATCACGGAAAGAGCGGTCACCGCCATAACAAACGATTTGCCGCGCAACGGCGGCGCGGCATACAAACCGATTTTGGCGACCAACGGCGGCGTTACGCCGATGGCCACGCATGAATTTCAGAGATTGGGTTGGCAATTGGTGCGTCTCAAATAATATCTTTCTGCGCGGCCCGCGCGGGATAGCGCGACTCTTCAAACAAATTGAGGGTGTTGTCAGTTCAACGCCTGTTTAGAGTGTGATCCGATTAGATTGAATTGCCTTAGCTTCCTAACATTTTGTTTGCGCATGATCTTATCCGAAAACCGGTTCCCACTTTTCGGGATCATGCGCTAGCGCACGCCGTAGCGTGCGAAGTCATCGCCGATTTTTGCTTCGACCGTTTTTGCCGCCGCAATATCGGCGTCGGCGCCGCTTAAATCGCCCTTCTTGCGCTTGGCAAGTCCGCGGCCATAGAGCGCGCTCGCCAGCTTGGGTTCGGCAGCGAGCGCGGAATTATAATCTTCGATCGCCGAATCGAATTGCCCCATCCTCAGGTAGACGAAGCCGCGCGAGTCATGCGCCGCGGCGTTATTCGGCTCAATCTCGATCGCCTTGTTGCAGTCCGCCAGCGCTGCTTGCAACTCATTGCGGACGGCGCGAATCCAGCAGCGCGCATTCCATAACGGTTTCAAATCCGGCTTGAGACGAAGCGCCTCGTCATAGTCGCGAGCCGCATTGTCGAAATCGTTTTTCTTTTCGTAGATCTCCGCACGGTTGGCGTAGGCCGACGCGTAGGTGGGATCGAGCTTGATCGCTTCATTCAAGTTTGCAAGCGCCTGCTCAACGTCGCCCTTTCTCAAGCTGGCGACGCCGCGGTTATTGTACGGCTTGGCGTATTTGGGGTTTTGTTTGATCGATTGATCGTAATCCAGAATGGCGAGATTGTAGTCGCCCTTGGCGGCATAGGCGTCGCCGCGATTGTTGTAGGCGGTTGCCAAGCCGTTGGCGGTCAAGTCGCCCGAATTGATGAGCACCGTACAACCGCGAATTTGGGGTTCCGGCGACGAACGATCTACGCCGTTACATAAATCAATATTCTTGAGATCGTTGGATTTTGGGACAGATTTTGGAATTGGAGATTTTGGGACTTGAGGAGACGTCGGGATTTGCGCCAGCGCCGCCGGCCCGGTAAAAAGCAGGAGCAGCATAGCCGCCGCGCCGCCGGCGATGCCCCGTCCTGCACGCAAGTCCATGTCCGGCTTCCCGACTACGCTAGCATCCTCGGCAGATTTCGAGATTTGGCTTTTTTTCGACTTTCTGCACAACGGGTGTCCCGAGCTTTTCTATGACTTTGTTTTTGCCTTCTTCGATAAGCGTAGAAAATTTAACCGACCCATCTTCCGCGACTTCGACGTGCGGCGTGGTGCCTCGAATGCCCATGGTGGCGACCGGCGTGTCGATTTTCATATCGCCAGTTTTCGCCACCGCGCCCGCGACAAAGGTGAATGTCCCTTTGGTCAGGCTGAACAGGGTCGAATTGGACTTCCCGTTCGGGTCGTAAACGAAATCGTTCAGGACCATGCGGGCGTTGCTCGACAAATTGAACGCCGTGTTATCGGCGAAGGTGATGCTGATCTTGCCATCGGCCCCGGTCTGCACGATATCGCCGAGAAAAACGGAATCGCCGACCTTCGTCGGCTCCGGTTGACTGGTGACGTTCGCTTGCACAACCACTGCGTTTACGTGCTCGATCGTGACCGCACCAACGACGGTTACGACCTTTCCAATGGGTTTTGCTGATACAGCCTGCACGGCGGGCGCAGTTTGCGCCGCGGCAGGAACAGCGAAGCTACCTGCGGCGAGCGCTAGCCCGGCCACATACACGGCGAAGATACGCGCGCGCATCGTCCCCTCCGGGTTGCGGCATACGTTAATACCGATCTCAGTAGCACTATTGTTCCGGCCTATCAACAAGGTCGATTTGGCTTGATTAATTGCATTAAATGCCTGTCGGCGTGCGGTGGCTTTGGCTAGCGCGGCCGCGACATAGCCGGCGGCTATACGACATCATTTGCGGAAAACATTTTCACCTTCACCCAAGCAACTGAGAACGCTCAATAAACCGGTGTTTCGCCCATTTAACCGGTTTTAATAACCTATTTTAAGGCTTAATCTTTGATTAACCCGCGCAAAGTGCTAGTTCTTGCAATGCCGCGGCGCAAACAGAACAAAAACACAGTCCGAACGCCAGGCACTGAACGGAGAGGGGGTAGCGTCACGTGTCTGGGAGTATGCGCGACGCGTCGGGAGACGAAGGCGCCGCGACCGGTGCTATTCGACGGCCGGTAGGCGAACTGTCCCCCGTCATCGGCACTATTCAATCCGTATATGGATCGGCCAGCTTGACGCGGGCCGACGTCGCCGTCGTTCAAGTCAAGACCGGCTACCCCGTATGCCAAGGCGACGTCATTGAGACCGCGGCCGACGGCCAGGTCGCCATTCGCTTCATCGACGATACCGTCTTCAACCTGTCCTTCAATTCCCGCGTCGCGTTGAACGAATTTATCTGCAACTCCAACGGCGCCTTGCAATCGGGCCGGTTCGGTGTCGCGCGCGGAAACTTCGCCTTCAGGGCCGGCCAGGTCGCGACCGCCGGTTTCCTCACGATTGAAACCCCGGCCGCGAGCATTCGGGGCCGCGCGCGTTCCGGCGGGATTGGCACGCTGTCGCTCACCGCATTGACTTTCGCCATCTTGGAAGAAGCGCACGCGCAGAACGCAAACGGCACGCCGTTTTTCAATGGCGGCACTTTTGTCGATGACGGCATCATTACTTACAAAGATCTGGCCCACGGCATCGTCGAGCTCCAAGTCCACGGCCAGACCGGACTCCAGTATCTTAGCGATCCCGGCGAAACAATTTTCATCCGCAAGATCGGGTCCGACTACCACGTCGATTATCTTGCGAACTCGCCGGCGGACATGGCGAAGCTGCAATCGTTCGCGCATGACGCGCTTGGCACTTTTTTGGTCGGGCTGCTGAATTCGCCAACGTTCTCGAACGCGACGTCGACCGGATCGAGCCAATTCATTCCGCTGGTGCAGACGATTGATTTTTCTCAACGGCGGCCCCACCTGTCGCCGCCGCCGCCGCCGCCGCCATCACCGCCGCCACCGCCGCCGCCGCCGCCGGGGACGATAACGGGATTTGTCGACACGCCGCCGACGGTGACGGTTCCCGAACCGACGGTCAAGATCAACCAAGACACCCCGATCGATATCACCGGCTCGCATGTCACCGACCCGGACGCCGGCGACACGCAGACCGCAACGATCAGCGTGTTGCACGGCACGCTGTCACTCAACGACACCAGCTTCGTTGGCCTGACCAGCGTTACCGCCAACGGCGCGGACACGATCACAATCAAAGGCACGACGGCGGCGGTCGATGCGGTCCTCAACGCCGGGTTCATCTATACGCCGGACGACGAATACACCGGGCCACGACACGCTGAAGATCGACGATCGGGACAGCTACGGCGGCACCTCGTCCAAGTCCATCACGATCACGATCGATGGAAATCTGCGCCGGTGCTCGATCCGGATACGTCGGCGTCGCATCCGATCACCGAGCAGGCCGATCAGACCGGGCTACAGCCGCCGCCGGCGGCGAATAACGACACCGCGACGGGGACGCTGACCTTCCACGATCTCAACTTCGGCGATAAGCACACGG
>CAVPUU010000063.1:0-10238 GCA_963709015.1 uncultured Alphaproteobacteria bacterium
CTTGGCGGCGCGTGCCTCCGGCGATAGCCGAAGTACGCTTTGGATCCAGACCGACTTCGCCGCTCTGGAGGCCGGTCATATCTATGCCCCCGGCTGCGATCCTTTCGGATTGCCGGCAAGCCGGCTGCTGATCGTCAAAGTCGTCCGTCCGCTCGATGCGTTGTGGGCGATGGAAGAAGCGCTCAAGTGCCACGCGCTGGCGAGCGTCATCGCCGAATTGCCGAAGGACGCCTCGATTGCCGATCTTACCGCGACGCAGAGGCTTACGCTCGCCGCCCGCGAAGGCGGCGGCTTTGGTTTTCTTTTGCGTCACCGGCCGTCACCGCTCACCAGCGCGGCGGAAACGCGCTGGCACGTCGTCGGCGCGTCGAGCCGTCCGGACTTTTTCGGCGGCCTCGGCCGCGCGGCATTCGCACTCACATTGACCAAGAACAGGCGCGGTCCCATCGGGCGATGGACCGTCGCATGGGATCATCATGAGCGTAGCTTTCAGGCGCTATCTCTCGGTGTGGCTCAAACGGCTTTCGACCGACCGGGTCGAGTGCCGTTTGTCCGCGCCGGGTGAAGCGCCTCTCGTCATTGTCGAGCGGGTCAAGTCGGCGTTGCGTATCTGCGCGCTCAACGGCGCAGCGTCCGCGCTTGCCCTGAAACTCTGGATGCCGCTGGCCGATGCGCGGGCGATATATCCGTCATTGCCCGTGGCAGACGCCGATCCGCAGGCCGATCGTGCCCTACTCGAAGCTGCGGCGGACTGGTGCGACCGCTATACGCCGCTGGTGGGTCTCGATCCGCCCGATGGATTGCTGCTCGACATCAGCGGTTGCGCGCATCTTTTTGGCGGCGAGCAGGCGCTGGCTGATGATCTTGCCGCTAGATTTCACCGTCAGGGCTTGCGGGTTGAAATCGGTCTTGCCGATACGGTTGGATGTGCTTGGGCGGCCGCGCGCTATGGCGAAGCGCCGCTGGTGCCGAAAGGCGCCATGCGCGACGTCATGCTGCCGCTGCCGCTGGCGGCGCTCCGCCTCGGCGGCAAAACCGTTTCCGCGCTGGCGCAGGCGGGGCTCAAACGCATCGCCGACGTGGTCGATCGTCCCCGTGCGCCGCTGGCCGCGCGGTTCGGACAGGAATTCCTTCGGCGGCTCGATCAGGCGCTCGGCCGGGAAGACGAATCGATCAGGTCGCGGCTGGCGCTGCCATCTTATGTGGCGGAGCGGCGGTTTGCCGATCCCATCCTGCTGGAAGCCGATGTGCTGGGCAGCATCGAGCAGCTTGCGCGCGAACTAGGCATCGTCATGGAACGGCGCGGGCAGGGCGCGCGGCTGTTGCAGGCCGCGTTGTATCGTACCGACGGCAAGGTTTACCGGATCGAGGCTGGAACCGGCGAGCCCTTGCGCGATCCTGCCCGCATCCAGCGCCTGTTTGCCGAACGGCTGACAAGGATCGGAGACGATTGCGATCCAGGTTTTGGCTATGACCAGGTGCGGCTGTCGGTGCTCACTGTCGAACAAGTGGACCCTGCGCAAACCGGGCTTGCCGGGCAACGACCACAGCGCCGAACTCGCGCATTTGATCGACCGGCTGAGCGCGCGGCTCGGATCGCGGCGCGTGACGCGGCCGGTGCCATGCGACAGCCACATTCCCGAATACGCGGTGGCCGCGTTCCCGGCGCAGGCCGTACGCGTGAGGAATTTGCTCCAGCGCCGGTCGAACAGGACACCTTAAGCCACGCTCGTCCGCTTCGTCTGTTCGCGCAGCCAGAGCCGATCGAAGCTGTCGCCGAGGTGCCGGATGGCCCGCCGGCGCGATTTCGCTGGCGGCACATCTTGCACGAGGTGGTCGCGGCCGAAGGGCCGGAACGCATCGCGATGGAGTGGTGGCGCAATGCCGAGGGCGAGAGCTGACCGCGCGATTATTTTCGTGTCGAAAGCAAGGAGGGCATGCGGATCTGGCTTTATCGTGAAGGCTTATATGGCCGGGAAAAGTTGGACCAGCCAAAATGGCGACCACGCTGGTATGCGCATGGGCTATTCGCATGACGGTCGTTCCTTTCGTCCCCTCGGACGGTCCGCGGCAAGCTAAAGAACGTCTCGATCCGGCCTATGCCGAACTGGCCGTGACCAGCAATTTCTCCTTCCTGCGCGGGGCGTCTGACCCAGAGGACTTAGTGAAACAGGCCATGGCGCTAGGCCTCTCAGGTCTGGGCATCGCCGATCGCAACAGCGTCGCCGGCGTGGTGCGCGCCTATGTCGCGCAACGGGAATGGCGAGAAGAGCAAGCCGACCGGTGCATTTCAAGATAGCCGTCGGTGCTCGTCTGGTATTCGACGATGGCAGCACGCCGGATATTCTTGCCTATCCTCGCGACCGTGCTGCTTGGGGCCGGCTCACGCGGCTCTTGTCACTGGGCAAGCGGCGCGCTGGGAAAGGCGACTGTCTTCTCGGGTTGCCCGATCTCCTGGAGTTCATCGAAGGCCTCAATCTGATCGTGATGCCGCCGGTCGCAAATCGATGCGCCCGCACTTGGTCTTTTGCTCGACCGGTTAAAGAAAGCCACGTCGCGGCGTTCCATTTGGCTGGGCGCCGCCATGCTGTATCGCGGCGATGACATGCGGCGGATGGCCAAGCTGGCGGGGATCGCCCGCGGCGCTTTCGTGCCGTTGATCGCCGTCAACGACGTGCTCTATCATGCGCCCGAACGCCGGGAGCTGCAGGACACTGTCACCTGCATCCGCGAGCACGTCACCATCGACAGCGCCGGACGGCTGCTGGAAGCCAATGCCGAGCGGCATTTGAAATCGCCGGAAGAAATGGCGCGGTTGTTTCGAAAATATCCAGATGCGGTGGCGCAAACCTTTCGTTTTCCGGTGAATGCCAATTCTCGCTCGAAGAGCTGCGTAAAACCGAATACCCGGAAGAAACTCGCAAGGGTTTTGCGACGCCGCAGGAGGCGCTGGTCGCTTATGCTGAACGGGCGCCAGAAAACGATTTCCGCAAGGGATGCCGGAAAATATCCGCAAGATTTTGAATGAAGAGCTGAGAATTATCGGCGAACTGAAATATGCGCCTTTTTTTCTAACGGTGCATGACATCGTGGAGTATCACGCGCCGTCCCGACATCGGCATTCTTTGTCAGGGTCGCGGCTCGGCCGCCAATTCGATCATTTGCTATTGTCTCGGTATTACCGAGGTGCGACCGGACGGCAAGAACTTGCTGTTCGAACGGTTCGTCTCCGCGGAACGGCGGGAGCCGCCCGATATCGACGTCGATTTCGAGCATGAGCGGCGTGAAGAAGTCATCCAATACATTTATAGGAAATACTCGCGCGAACGCACGGGCCTTGCCGCGACCGTCATCTGTTATCGCGGCCGCAGCGCCATCCGCGATGTCGGCAAGGTGTTTGGGCTTTCCGGCGATACGCTTGATTTGCTGGCTGGCACCTTTTGGGGTCGGTCGGATGAAGGCGTGAAAGACGAACACGCCCGCCGCGCCGGCTTCGACACGTCGGATCCTCGCCTGGCGAAAGCCATGAAGCTGGCGAGCGATCTCACTGATTTTCCGCGACATCTCTCACAACATGTCGGCGGCTTTGTCATGACCCAGAGCCGGCTCGACGAAGTGGTGCCGATCGAGAACGCGGCGATGGAAGACCGCACCGTCATCGAGTGGGAAAAGGACGATCTGGAATCCCTCGGTCTGCTCAAGGTCGATGTGCTGGCGCTCGGCATGCTGTCGTGTCTGCGGCGCGGCTTTGCCCTGCTGCAGTCGCATTACGGCGTTGCGCGCGATCTCTCGATCCAGAATCGACGACGAAGAAACCTACAAGATGATCCGCCGCGCCGACACCATCGGCGTCTTTCAGATCGAAAGCCGCGCGCAAATGTCGATGCTGCCGCGGTTGCGGCCGAAGGAATTTTACGACCTCGTCATTGAGGTCGCGATCGTGCGGCCCGGCCCGATCCAGGGAAAGATGGTGCATCCTTATTTGCAGCGGCGGCAAAATACAAAGTTGGTGAGTTATCCGTCGCCACTCGCCGGAATTCGGCCCGGCCAATGAACTCGAAGAGGTGCTTGGCCGGACGCTCGGCGTTCCGCTTGTTCCAGGAACAGGCCATGCGCATTGCGATCGTCGCGGCGCGATTCCCACCGGGTGAGGCGGATCGCTTCCGGCGCGCGATGGCGACATTTAAGCGGGTCGGAACCATCAATTCCTTCGAGAAAAAGTTCGTCGAGGGAATGACCAAACGAGGCTACGAACTGGAATTTGCCCAGCGCTGCTTCAAGCAGATCAAGGGATTCGGGGACTATGGCTTTCCCGGAAAGTCATGCCGCGAGTTTCGCCAATCTGGTTTACGCCTCGTCCTGGATGAAATGCCGCTATCCCGATGTGTTCGCCGCCGCTCTACTGAACAGCCAGCCGATGGGTTTTTACGCCGCCGCGCAGATCGTGCGTGATGCCCAGGAGCATGGCATCGAGGTGAGGGAGGTCGATATCAATGCGTCCAATTGGGATTGCACGCTGGAGCCGGGCCGCAACGCCGGCGACCGTCTGCGTTCGCGCCATGCCGAAATGAAAAACGTCATCCGTTCAAACCAAGCGATGCGTCTCGGGCTTCAGGCAGATCAGCGGTTTTTCAAAAGATGATGGCGAGATCATCGAGAAGGCGCGTGGCACGGGGTTCGATTCGGTGCGCGATCTCTGGCTCCGCACCAAGCTGCAACCGACCACGCTCGAACGCCTCGCCGCCGCCGATGCGTTTCATTCGCTCGGGCTTAACCGGCGCGAGGCGCTGTGGGCGATCCGCGCGCTCAGGCGCTCGGGCGATAAAGACGACCTGCCGCTGTTGGCCCGGGTGACGATGCCGGAGTTGGAGCAGGACGCCGGTTTGCCCGCCATGCCGCCCGGCCAACAGGTCGTGGAAGACTACAGGCATCTGCATTTGTCGCTTAAGGCGCATCCGGTGTCATTTCTGCGCGCCGCGTTTGAGGCGCGCGGCATCCTCCGGCATGAGCGGCTGGCGCAACTTCCTTCCGGACGGCGGGTGACGGTCGGTGGCCTTGTACTGGTGCGTCAGCGGCCCGGCACCGCCAAAGGTGTCATTTTCGCCACGCTCGAGGATGAAACCGGCATCGCCAACGTCATCGTGTGGCCGAAGGTCTTTGAAACCTTCCGCTCGGTGGTGCTGGGAGCGCGGCTCATCAGCGTGACCGGCAAGCTGCAGAACGCATCCAATGTCATCCATATCGTGGCCGATGAGATCGAAGACCTTACACCACTTCTGCGCCGCTTGTCGGAAAATGCCGTGGATATCGACGCGAGCGCATCGCCCAACGAGGTCAAACGGCCAGCGATCGAGCGTCATCGCCACCCGCGTCCCGGCGACGCACTGTTCACGTTGTTCAAAGACCGATCGGCATTGGCGGACTTTGATCTTGGCGGCGGGCCGGAGACGGTTATGCCGAAGGGCCGAAATTTTCATTGATAGGCGCCGTAACGAAACCTTTGAGCAGCTTCGGGCGAGCAGTGATGCTTTGGCGCAGGCCATCGTCGCTCATGCTTACGCATTGTATTGTGCCCATTTGACCTAATATAGGCATTTATTCCCCAGTCAAAGAATAGTCTCGACGTAGCCAGACCTTGGCCTGATGTAATTCGGTTTACGTTTTTAGACGGATGTCCGGAATTCGGACCCGCTTGAGAGGCGTGATTTCACGCGGCTTCGTGCGCTAATTGGCGGGACCAAGTTCTGCGACACAAACAGTTCCCCTCCCTAGGCTGTTCATACGATTGTCCCCTAAGGGGCAGCGTCATGGCGCGTGAACAAAAAACGCGGCTGGGCATTGTGTGGTTAGCCGGCATTCGTCTTCAGAGATCACGAAGCTAAGGAATTAGTCAGATCGTCGAAGCGAGTTGCTGCGGCATAAATGTGCACAAACTTGAAGTAGGAGGCATTCGATGTGCGACTATAGTCTCCAAGACGTTCCGTCTCGGCCAGCGAAGGTTGGCGACCGCTTGGTTTCGATCCGGTTTCGTAACTCTTTTACCGGCGGGTTAGCTACTATCAACGAACCCAATGTGGCAATCTGCCTACTTCCGGGTACAGAATTGGCGTTCGATGCTGAAGTAGAAAGCGAGCGGGCATTTCGCTTTCTGCGAAAGCGGAAGATTGGGCACAAGGTTGCCCGCTTCAGGCAACTTAATGTGAATAATCACACGGCTCATCACGATGCGTTGGAATTTCCCGGTGGCGCTACAGTTCTGGTTAACGAACTGTCGGAAGGACAGGTCGCAAAGAGTGACGGCAAAGCGACGTTTGCGCCTTGCGCTTTCCGAGGTGCGGGCGTCGCCGCGCAAGATGAACACGCGCCCGCACATCACGCGCGCCGCAAAACGGAAATCGGGATATCTTGGAAAGACCTGGATAGCGACAGTTCGCCCGCATGCGTATCTGGAAGCGCACCCAGGACGTCTCGGTATCGTCCCGGCGGCAATCGCATCGTCGCGTTCCATTGAGACGCCCAATGGCGGCCGCCGTCAGTCATCGGCGCAAAATGACGGCCGACTGCCATCACCAGCCGATCACTCTGGCGCCCTCGCGTGAAGCCGATGACGTGCGGGGCGTGATCCCCGGCAGTCTCCAGAGGTTCGTAGGTGCCATTACGGAAAACCTCCGCTGCGTCATGCCGGACTTGCAGTAAAGCTAATGTCAGAGCGGCCTTTATGCGACCGTCCTGCCAATGTGCCGCTAGCTTAGTCCAATCTCGCCGGCCTTCAGCCAAAAAATCCCGGCGTGACCTAAAATCGACAGGTCGTCGGTTGTCCGGATCGACCAACGACAAATCCCAGAACTCGGTCCCCTGATAAAAATCGGGTACGCCCGGTAATAGAATCTTGAGTGCGAGTTGCGAGAGGCTGTTAAACGCACCCAGGAGGGTGACCCGTGTAGCGAAGTTCCCGAATGATGTGAGAAAGGCGGCCGAGGTTTCCGGATCGAGCAATTTGGCGACGAAATCGCGGAGCGCTGCCTCATAGACCTCGTTCGGATTAGTCCAACTGGTCTCCTCTTTGCCTTCGCGGGCGGCTTTGAGGGCGTAGGCCTGCATGCGGTCGATGAAATTGCCGTCCCGCTTTTCCGGCCAAGCGCCAATCAGTGCCTGGTAGAGCATGTATTCGTGCGCTTTGCTTGGTCGCCTCATACCATCTGCATGCTGCGCTAGCGCAGCATTGCAACCATGCCAGTCCTTTGTCGCGGCACTCCAATCCTCCGCAATTTCTGCCAAAGCAAGGATTTGCGCACGCGCATCCTCGCCGCGTTTGGTGTCGTGTGTGGCCGTCGCCGTGAGGCCGCCCGGTGCCGCGGCTCGCTGTCGCTGAAGTGCATGAAATTGGGGCAGCGGCAACTCGCCGGCGGTCGGGTCGCCGCCCACTTCATTGAGTGCCAGCAGCCGATGGTAGCGATAAAAGGCGGTGTCCTCCATCGCCTTCGCCATCAGGGGGCCGGTGAATTGTTGGAGCTTGAGCGCGAAATCGCGTACACGCGGCGCGCTGTAGCCCGGGTTCGTGGCAAGATCAAGCGTCATTGTATCGCGTAGAAAGTCGAAAATCTCGGGATCCGGGCCGCGCCAGCGCGCGCGCGCGCGCGCGATCGTGTGATCGATCATCTCACGGTCATCCGGCGAGGCGCCGGCGGCGGTGACGTAAGTACGGTAGACGGGGAATTGGAGCACGTAGAGCTGCAAGGCCGTGCGCAAACGGCCGAGTGTGAAATCGCGAGTACTGAAATGGCCGGCGGCGATGCGCGACAGCGTATGGCAAAGCACGGTGAATTCGCTCGCGAGGATAGTATCGATGACGTGTAACTTGGCCGCGTCCAACAGGGTACTAAAGTTCGCGCGCACGCCGGCGAAATCGTGCCAGGTTTTCTCCAGCAGCGCCAATCCGCGGCCATCGATAAGCACGCGCGACAATATGTTGAGCCATTCATAGCCGGTTGTGCCTGCTACGCCCGGGAAGCGTGGCATCGCTTCGCCGTCGGCGAGTATTTTCTCGACGATCAAATAGAACTGCGCGGGCAATCCCGCCTCGCGCCGCAGCTTGCGGATGAGCCTGCTGAGCCGGCTTGTATATTGCGCGGGATCGCGCAGCCCGTCGATGTGGTCGAGGCGCATGCCTTGTAGCCGGTCGCCGGCGATCAGACGCGTGACCAGCGAATGTATGGCGCGGAAAGTCGCCGGATCCTCGACGCGCAGGCCGGCAAGATCGGTGATGTCGAAGAAGCGGCGGTAGTTCACTGCCGAGAATGCGACACGCCAATAGGCTAGGCGGTAGTTTTGTCGTTCGAGCAGGCGGTGCAGCGCGGCAGCGCCGGCCTCGCTGGTGCTCCGGTACGCGGCAAGACCGCGGCTGATGATAGGCTCGGCATTTCGGATCTCTGTGAGCCGCCGCTTTAGCGCCGCCGCCTCGCGGTATGAAGGTTCGTGCGGATTTTGGTGCTGCTCCGCGAGCGCAAGCAACTCTTGACCTGCGGTTTCATTGTCAGCGTCGGCCGCGGCGACGATCGTGCGCAATATCTCGCCGTAGCGCTGCGGGTTAATCGGCAGCTTGTGGTCAAAATACCACACCGCCAAGTTGCCTGCGGCCGCATCATATTTCAACTCGATTTCGCCCCTTTGTAGCGCCTCGCCGTAGGGACGGCCGAGGATTGGCAGCAGCACGCCTGGGTGGCGCCGGTGCGGCAGCGCCTGCCAATCGATGTCGAAGGCAGCGGCGTGCGGCGACTTTGGGCCCCATTCCAGCACATCGAGCCACCAGACATTGTCGGCATGTCCGACGCCCATATGATTGGGGACGAAGTCGAGGATGAGCCCAAGGCCGTTTTCCTTGAGCGCCGCACTCAAGCGCGCAAACCCTTTCTCGCCACCAAGTTCCGGATTGAGCCGATCGTGATCGACAATATCGTAGCCATGCGTGCTGCCCGGCCGCGCCTTGAGGAAGGGCGCCGCATAAAGATGCGTAATGCCGAGTTGCTTCAGATAAGGTGCGAGTGCTGCGGCGGCGTCGAAGCCGAAGGATTTGGTGAGCTGAAGCCGATAGGTCGCGAGCGGAATGACCGCAGCCATCACGTGCCTCCGATGGCCGCGTAAATCGACCAGGGCGGCAGTTCGCCCGTCGGCTCATCGCCCCAGACAGGCGCGCCCCATTCCCATTGCGGGGGCCGAGTGTTTGGCGTGTCCGATAGGTTGGCGAGCAGCACCAGCGTCTTCGCACCAGCCGGCCAGTGCGCGTTCAGGACGCCCCTATCGAAAGTGACCTGACCGCCGCCGCTCATGTCCGCCAGCAGGGGTACGATCCAGCGCCGGCGCGCCGCCAATAGCGCGCGCGTAAGTGCCAGACGGCCTGCATGCTCTGGCTTGGCGATCGCATTCCAATCGAGCACTGCTGCGGCGCGAGTTCCGGCCGCCAGCGGGTCGGGGATTTCTTCGCCATGCCTTGCATAGGCTTCGGCGAACTCCTGCCTGCGGCCGTTGCGCACCGCATCCGCTAATTCGCCGGTAAAGTCGCAGAAAAATGGAAACGGCTCGGTCGCACCCCATTCCTCACCCATGAACATGAGGGGCGGCGATGGTTGCAGCAACAGTACCGAGAGCGCAGCTGCAAGCGGCGCGGGCTTTACCAGGAGAGCCAGCCTTTCGCCCATCGGGCGGTTTCCGATCTGGTCGTGATTTTGAATGAAATTTACGAACGACGCGGGTGGCAGGTGGCCGCTTGGCTCACCACGCGCTAGGTCCTTGCGGTGCGGCGAGGGCTCGCCTTGATAGGAAAAACCTTGTGCCAGCGTGCGGGCAACGTGCCGCGCGGCATCGCCATAATCCCGGTAGTAGCCGATTTGTTCGCCGGTGAGCAACGCGTGCCAGGCATGATGATAGTCGTCGTTCCATTGCGCGCGGTAAGCGCCGGCAGGCGGACATTGCCATGGTGCGAGCAATGCGGCGCGATTGTCGTCGTTCTCCAGCACCAGATGAATGTGCCGGCCGCTGGCGTGCGCGAATGCGCCAACCGCCATGCTGAGCTCGGTAAGAATGTTGGGATCGCCTGGTGTAACGATCGCGTGGACAGCGTCGAACCGTAGCCCGTCGAAACGGTAATGCTGCAGCCAGTGCAGTGCGTTCTCGATTGCGAAGCGGCGCACCTCAGGAATGCGATAATCGATAGCACCGCCCCAGGGGGTGACGACGAGTTT
>CAVPUU010000064.1:0-49776 GCA_963709015.1 uncultured Alphaproteobacteria bacterium
ATAGCGGGGCACAACGATGGACAACACAGGAGTTTGAGTATTTTGTTTGTGCCCTCCACGCCCTCCCTCCGAGCGAGGTCCCGGCTGCGGAAGCGCAAATATTCTCCTGCCCGGACTGCCGCGAGGAGCTTGAGACGCTTCGTCCGGTTGTCGACTCCTTTATCTCCTGGCCAACCGATATACTCCGGCCCTCGTCACACCTGTGGGACCGAGTTGCCCAAAGAATCGCGCAGGAACAGGCACGGCGCGCGTCGTTCCACCGTCACGGCCAGCAGGGGCAGCGGCAGGGCCGGAATGGGAAGAAGTAGCCCCTGGCATCTCCTGTAAGCTGCTCGCGACCGATAGAACGCGTCACCGCGTGAGTATGTTGGTACGGCTGGCGGCGGGAACCGACTATCCGCCTCACCGGCATGCCGGAGTGGAAGAACTGCACCTGCTTGCCGGCGAATCATAATCGGGGATAAGAAGCTTTTATCCCGGCGACTACAACCGGGCCGAGCGCGACAGCACCGATTATCGTGTGTGTCTATCTATCTTCAACTCTTTCTTTCAATGGTATTCAACAGAAGGTCGTTCTGATTCCTCCTTACCCGAGCTATCACGCTCTCACATTTAATTTTTGGGTCTGCTGGGCACGCTGTGACAAATTGAGTAGACGAATGCTCTCCAGCTTCAGATCCTCACACTTAAATTGGACGAAAGTCTCCCTAGTACGAATGCACCCCCCAAGAAGAATTTAAGGCGATCAACGCAAATTCACCTGTTTCTTTTTGAACGGAATGGTTACTGAGCTGACGAACCAGCAGTAAGGAGATGGCTGAAGCGCAATCTGCGAAAGTAACGGCCGGAAACAAAACTGAGCAACAGAAGAGACCTCGACCCAGTTTCCGGTAAGCTCTCAATCACAATTAGTAGCCACATAGCTGACTCGTGAAGGAACCCCACAGAGCTTGTTACAATCGAGTTCGGCCCCGCGAAGACCAGGTTCGTCGTGCACAAAGAATTTGTATGCCACTATTCGCCGGTCCTGAGAGCCGCCTTCAATAGCGCTTTTATCGAGGGCCAGACGCAGACATATACGATTGAGGAATTCGATGATACAACGGGTTGGTTGCTCGCTCATTGGCTGTACTCTCAGGACTTGGATATTGTGGGGGAAATGAAGCGACTCGAAGCCGAGCATACTTTGGCCTACCTGTGGGTTTTGGGAGACAAACTCCTAATACCTCGACTACAAAATCAGATCCTACGCAAAATGGGCGACCTATTCAAGGAGAGCCGCAAACTACCTCTTCAACCCCTAAAATACATTTATGAGAACACTACGAAGGACTGTGGCCTTCGAAAGTTCATGGTCCACAGATGTGCTTGCTACCTACCGCCAAAGGTTTATCATGAAAGCGCTGATAAGTTCCCAATAGAAATGTTGCTTGATTTGGCGGAGGCTTGGACGAAACTACAAGTGCACGAGAAGGAGTATGCACTTGGCTGAGGACGAAAACCGGTTGGGATCAGTATGATGTGGCGGACAATTGGCAGCTCTGCACTGAAAGAGAGATAATAGAGTGAAAAGAAGTCGGGGGAATGAAAACTCGGCGTCCTTCTCTAAGGTCTCGAGCGGCCGGTTTTGGAGACCGTAAATGTGCTGGACTTCTTTTCATACTTTGTACGCGCCAGTATCTAAGTAAGAACCCATCAAAGACACAAACATAGACAGTTGAATGGGATATTGTCGAGCAAGCTGCCAGATTGAATCCCCTAAAGTTTGAACTTTGACCAATGTGAGCCAACAAAAAGCATGGGCGGCCACAACCTGTTGACCATCTTAACAGAACATTCGACAGTCTCACAAGTTTCCCCGCAAGGAAAGAACGAACACAACACCATGGAAAATTTGAAAGCCCTTATAGTCCGCCGCTATTCCGAGAAGCGTAGATCAGCAAAAGTCAAACCTGAAAAGTCGCCCGAAAATCCAACTGTCAAAAACCCAGGCTTCAGGTAAGATCGGCGCGACGCAGGCCCGGATCACCTCGGTGCCGTCCGTCTCTGCCGGCGCCTCGCCGCGCTCGATCGCGCGCAGCACCACCAGTGCCGAGCGGGCGTAGCGGTCGAGGTAGAACGCGCGCAGCGCGCCGGCCGCCGCCTCGGACTGGAAACCGGCGGAGATGATCGCGGTCGGTATCGCGCCCGCGACCGGATCGGTGAATCCGGCCAGCAGTTCCGCGCCGATCGCGACCAGGTCGCCGAACAGCGTGCCGGTGTCCGGTGGCGTCCAGTCCGCCGCGCCCGCGTTGCCCAGCGCGTCCACCAACAACCCGTCCACGCCGCCCCAGCGCCGGTAGACGGTGGTCTTGTGCACGCCGGAGCGCTGCGCGACCTGCTCGACGGTGAGCTGGTGGTAGCCGTGTTCGGCCAGCTCGGCGAGGGTCGACGATCAAGGTCTTCGCGCATGACGGCCCGATCCACGCGACATCGAGCGCACGCTGCATTCGCCCAGCCTCTACGACGAATTTCTACGTTATCTCGCGCGTCACGGCTACGCCATCCCTGCGGAGTCCATCGATCGCGACTGGTCGCAGCCCTACACGCGCAGTGATGCCGTCGTCAGCATCTTCCGCGGATTCTACGCGGACACGCGCAAGCACTGGGAGGCCTACGAGATGTGCGAAAAACTCGTCGACGTCGAAGAGTACTTCCAGCTCTGGCGCTTCCGTCATCTCAAAACGGTCGAGCGCATCGTCGGCTTCCGCCATAGCGGTCGTCATCGAGGGCGAAGCCGACCATGAGCGAATCCATCCCCAGCACGTGCTTGAAGTCGGCGACGATCGGGATCGAGCCGCCGCCGCCGACAGCCACCGCCTTCTTGCCCCACTCCTCGCCGAGCGCCGCGCGCGCCTTGCCGAAGGCCGGATTGTCGAACGACAATTGCATGGGCGGTGCCAAGCCGAAGTTGCCGAATTCCACCTTGCAGTCGGCCGGCAGGCGGGCGCGCACGAAAGCGCGGAAGCCGTCGCGCACCTTCTCGGGGTCCTGGGCGCCGACCAGGCGGAACGACACTTTCGCCGAGGCATGGCCGGGGATGACGGTCTTCGCCCCCTCGCCGGTATAACCGCCGAGGATGCCGTTGATCTCGGCGGTCGGCCGCGTGGTGATCTGCTCGATCAGCAAGTAGCCCTTCTCGCCAGCCGGCGCCTTCAGCCCGATCGGTCCGAGGAATTTTTCAGCCGTAAGATTAAGTCCCTTGAGGTCGGCCTTGATGTTGTCCGGCAGATCCTTAACCCCGTCGTAGAAACCCGGGATAGTGACGCGGCCATTGTCGTCCCATAGCGCGCCCAGGATATTGGCCAGCAGCCGCAGCGGGTTTTGCGCCGCGCCGCCGAACACGCCCGAATGCAAATCCCGGTCGGCGCAGGTAATTTTGACATCCTCATAGACCAGCCCGCGCAGCGAGGAGGTCACCGCCGGCGTGGTGGCGTCCCACATGGCGGTATCGCAGACCAATGCCAGGTCGAGCTTGAACTCGGCGGCGTTGTCGCGCACGAATTTGAACAGGTTCTTCGAGCCGCATTCCTCCTCGCCCTCGATCATGGCGGTGATCGGCAACGGCAGCTTGCCGGTAACCGCATGATAAGCCCGGCAGGCCTCGATGAAGGTCATGGCCTGGCCTTTGTCGTCGCAGGCCCCGCGTGCGACGATGATCTTGCGGCCGCCGGGCAGCGTCTCGATGCACGGCTCGAACGGCGGGGTCTTCCACTGGTTGAGCGGGTCGACCGGCTGGACGTCATAGTGGCCGTAAAACAGCACGCGCGGCCCGGAAACGCCGTTGGTTTTGCCCACGACCACCGGGTGACCCTCGGTCGGGCGGACATCGGCGGTAAATCCGATGCTGCGCAGGTCGGCGGCGACGTGCTCGGCGGCGGTCCGGCATTGTTCCTTGTACGCCGGATCGGTGGAAACCGAGGCGATGCGCAAAAGCGCAAACAAACGCTCCACGCTTTGGTCGATATCCTGGTCGATGTGGGCCAAGACCGCGTCGAGTGTGCTCATGCGTTGCTCCCGTGGACAAGCAGGCAAAGCTAGCAATGCTTGTCGAGGCTGAAAAGCACCGCCAATCCCTACAAACGTCCGAATTCTCCGTCGAACGACAAGTTGAAGCAGTAGATTTGCGCGATCCGGCGCGATTTTTCCATTTTCCTTTTAGAACTTCTCAAGCATAGGCGGGCGGCGCGCCCGTCCTGCCGGCAATATATGACAGGCAGCGTTGTGCGGATACTGCCGGAAGTATTTCAGGAGAGTCTTTCGATTTACCAAACGCGCAGCGCGACACATTCAAACGATCGCAAGTAAAATCGCTCGCACTACGGCGCGCGTTACATTTTACTTGACATGCAGCCGCGACAGTGTGTGAGCACAGCGGCAAGTTTTCGCCCGCGACAACGCAACACGCTTGTCATCGCCGGAAACGGCGTTCAATATAACGACAATCCGCCGTCAGTGCGGGGGAGCTGAGGGGATCATGGACGAGTTGATTGCGCGTCTCGTCGCGAATGTCGGCGTCGACAAGACCGCCGCGGAGAAATCCGTTGGCATCATCCTCGACTTCCTGGTCAAGGAAGGCCCGCCCGACAAGGCGCAGGCCTTCGTCGACAAACTCTCCGGGGCGCAGTCCCTCATCGAAACCCAGCAAGCCAGCGATACCGCCGGAGGCAGCATGTTCGCCATGGGCGGCCTCATGGGCACCGGCACCAAATTGATGGGCATCGGGCTGTCCATGGGCCAAGTGCAGGCCGTCACCAAGGAAGTCATCGCTTTTGCCCGCGAAAAGGCCGGCGAGGACGCGGTTGGCGAGATCGTCGGCTCGATTCCGGGCCTGAGCCAGTTCGTTTGAACGTTTTGATCGACGGCGTAGACAAAGTTAAGAAGCAGGCGAGGAAATCCGGATGTCCTACCCCATCACCGATATCGACGGGATCGACGGCGAAGCGGCCGCGATCCTGAGGATGGTCGGGATCCGGTCGACCGGGCGGCTGCTGGAAGCGGCGCGCACCGTGCGCGGGCGCCAAATGCTCGCCATCAAGACCGGGTTCGACGAAAGGCAGCTATTGTGCTGGGCCAATGTCGCCGACCGCATGCGCATCAAGGGCGTCCGCAAGGAATATGCCGAGCTGCTACAGGCCGCGGGCGTCGATACCGTCAAGGAACTCAAGTACCGCAACCCGGGAAATCTCGCCAAAGCAATGGCGGAAGCCAACAAGAAGCACAAGATGGTGCGCCTGCTGCCGTCCGAGAAAGTGGTCTGCAGTTGGATCAAAAATGCCAAGAACCTCCAGCTCAAGATCACTTATAAATAGTCCGGCGCGGCCGCGTTTCCGGGACTTCTTGACAGCCCGGCGCCTTGAAGCGCAAAGGCTGCGGCCATGTGCCCCCATGGCGATCTCGGTACCGCCGGCGACGTGATCACCGATACGCCGCCGTCCTGGCTCGCCGGCCGGCTGGCGGAGCGGCGGCCGCTGGTGATGGGCATTCTCAACGTGACCCCGGACTTTTTTCGGATGGCGGGCGCTTTACCGACCCCGAACGAGCAATCGCGCAAGCCGAGCGCATGATCGCCGAGGGCGCCGACATCATCGATATCGGGGCGGAGTTGACCCGCCCCTATGGCGGGGCGCAACCGACGTCCTACGAAGATGAACTGGCGCGTTTGCAGCCGGTCCTGCCAGCGGTGGTCAAGTTCAAGACGCCGGTTTCCATCGATACAATGAAGGCCGGCATCGCGACGTGGGCACTCGATCAGGGCGCCGCCATGGTCAACGACGTCTGGGGCCTGCAACGCGATTCTGCGATGGCCGAGGTCGTCTCCGAATACGACATGCCCGTGGTGATCATGCATAACCGCGAGAGCGCCGACCCGGCGATCGACATCATCGCCGACGTGCAGGCCTATTTTCAGCGCTCGCTCGCGGCGGCGGAACGCGCCGGCATCGCGCGCGACTGCATGGTGCTCGATCCAGGTATCGGCTTCGGCAAGACGCCGGAGCAGAGCATCGCCTGCATCGCGCGGCTTTCCGAATTCAAGCGCTTCGGCCTGCCGCTTCTGGTCGGCGCTTCGCGCAAGCGATTCATCGATGCGGTGACGCCGTCCTCGCCCGACCAGCGGCTCGGCGGCTCGATCGCCAGCCATCTCGAAGCGGTCGCCAACGGCGCGGCGATCGTGCGTGCGCATGACGTGGCCGAGACGGTGCAGGCGCTGCGTATCGCCGCGGCCATCGAGGCCGCACGATGACCGACCGCATCTTCATCAATGGCTTGTCGTTGCACGCCTATCACGGCGTCATGGCCTACGAAGCCAAAGTCGGGCAGACCTTCACGATCGACCTCGAACTCGAAATCGATCTCAGCGAAGCCGCGCGCTCGGACAAAGTGGCGGATACCGTTTCCTACGATAAGGTTGTCGCCTGCGCGAGCGGCGCATTCTGCGCGCAACGCTACAAATTGATCGAAACAGCCGCCGGCAAAGTCGCCGCCGCAGTGCTCGCCGCTTTCCCGCGTGTGCGCAAAATCAAAGTGACGATCCACAAGCCGCACGCGCCAATCGCGGCGACCTTCAGCGACGTCGGCGTCACACTGGTGCGCACGCGCAACGACTCCAAATCATGACCGAGGCGTGGCTGGCGCTCGGCGGCAATGTCGGCGACAGCCGGGCCATTCTCGACCGCGCGGTGACGCTGCTGTGCGACGGAAAAACGATGCGGCTTAAAGCGCGCTCCTCCGACTACCGCACGCCTCCCTGGGGCTTCAAATATCAGCCGCCGTTCATCAACCTGTGCATCGCGGTCGAAACCGCGCTCGCCCCACGCGAATTGTTGACACATGCGCAGGCGGTCGAGCAACGGCTCGGACGCGACCGCGCGCACGAAAAACGCTGGGGTCCGCGCACGGCCGACATCGACATCATTGCCTATGATGGCCTCACCATCGAAGAACTCGGCCTGACTGTGCCGCATCCGCGCCTGTTCGAGCGCGCCTTCGTGCTGCTGCCGCTCGCCGAAATCGCGCCCGATCTGGCCATCGGCGGGCGAAGTGTGCGGGACGCGGCAGCAAACGTCGACCGGGCCGGGATCGAGCGGCTGTCGCCGAAATCATGACGGGCATGCATATTGCTTCAATGCAATAGCGACGGCCCCGCGACTATGGCACTTTGCGCCAATGACTGACGAGCCTGATCAAGCCCTTGCCCTCGCCGCCGAGTTTCCGCCGACCGGCCAGGCCGATTGGCGCAAGCTGGTCGAGGCCGCGCTCAAGGGCGCCTCATTCGACAAGCGGCTGGTCAGCCAAACTTATGACGGCCTGCGCATCGAGCCGCTCTATCCGCGCGCGGCCGGTGTGAAACCGGTGGCGGGTCGTGCACCCGGCAGGCCCTGGACCATCATGCAGCGGATCGACCATCCCGATCCGGCAATAGCCAACGCGCAGGCGCTTGAGGATCTGGAAAACGGCGCGACTGGACTGACTTTGGTGTTCGCCGGTTCTCTCAACGCCAACGGCTACGGTCTCGATGCGTCACCGGCGACTTTGGAGCGTCTGCTCGACGGCATTCAACTCGACGCCGGCATCACCGTCGATTTCAATCTCAGCCCGGCGACACGCGCCGCCGTGCAGCTTTTCGTCGATCTGGTGAAGAGCCGCAAACTGTCGCCCGCTGCCGTCGATCTGCGCTCGAGTCTCAATCCGATCGGCGGCCTTGCGGCAAGCGGCGCGAGCCCGATGCCGTGGTCCGAACTGTCGAAGAATTTGGCGGGCATGATTCGCGGTCTCGCCGCACAAGGCTACCGCGGGCCGTTCGCAGTCGCCGACGGCCGCATCATCCACAATGCCGGCGGCTCGGAGGCGCAGGAGCTGGCCTTTTCGCTCGCCGCCGCGGTCGATTGCCTGCGCGCGCTGGAAGTTTTCGGCGTGCCGCTCGAAGAAGCGCGCAGCATGATCTATTTCCGCATGGCGGCGGACGCCGACGAATTCCTCACCATCGCGAAGTTCCGCGCCATCCGGAAACTGTGGGCGCGCGTCGAGGCGGCCTGCGGCCTTAACGCCGAAACCGGCGACCGTTGCCGCCGAGACCGCGTGGCGCATGATGACGAGGCGCGATCCTTACGTGAACATGCTGCGCACCAGCGATTGCCATCACGGCCGCCGGCCTCGGCGGCGCCGACAATATCTCCGTTCTGCCCCACACCGCCGCAATCGGGCTGCCGGATGCCTTCGCACGGCGCGTCGCGCGCAACGCGCAGCTCGTGCTGCTGGAAGAATCGAATCTCGCGAAAGTGTCCGATCCGGCGGCCGGCTCCGGCGCCATCGAGGATTTGACCGCCAAGCTGTGTGCGGCAGCCTGGGCGCTCTTCCAAAACTACGACAGAGCGGGCGGCGCCTGGGCCGCGCTTGAACAAGGCCTCATCCAGCGCGACGTCGGCTTCGGTGCGCGCCGCAGCGGCAAAAGGCCGCCGCCGCGCGCCGCAAAGACGCGCTGACCGGCACCAGCGATTATCCCAACCTGCACGAAGAAGCCACGCGCGTGCTCGACGTTAGCCGCCGCGTTCCGCCCAGGGAGAAAGGCGCCATGGCCGCCGAGCCGCCTGCCGAGCATCCGGCTGGCCGAGCCGTTCGAGGCGCTGCGCGACGCGTCCGACGCGATGCTGCAAAACCGGCGCACGGCCGAAGGTGTTCCTGGCCAATCTCGGCAAAATCGTCCGACTTCACCGCGCGCGCCATGTTCGCGAAAAATTTCTACGAGGCCGGCGGCATCGAGGCGCTGGGCAATGACGGCTTCGCTCTTTCTTCACCTCTCCCCGTTGGGGAGAGGTCGACCGCGAAGCGGTCGGGTGAGGGGGCACAGACCTCACCGAAACACTCTACCCCCTCACCCGCTCCGTCGCCTCCGGCGCCGGAGCGACCTCTCCCTATGGGGGAGGTGAAGACCGACATCGCCGCGCTCGTCGCGGCGTTCAAGGCCTCGGGCGCCAAGCTCGCCTGCCTGTGTTCGTCCGATAAAGTCTACGAGGCGGAGGCCGTCCCTGCCGCCAAGGCGCTCGCCGCCGCCGGCGCAACTGTCGCTTTCGCCGGCCGGCCCGGCGAATACGAGACCGAGTTGCGCGAGGCCGGCGTGAAAGCCTTCATATTCATGGGCTGCGACGTGGTTTCGACCTTGCGGGCGGCGCATGATATTCTGGGCGTCAAATGACTCAGGTCCCCAACTTCGCCGAAGTCGACTTCGCCGAGACGCCGGTTGCGCCGGCCAAGGAGCGGCCGCGCCCTGGATGACGCCAGAAGCCATTCCCGTAAAGCCGGTCTACGGCGAAGCCGATCTCGCCGGGCTCGACTTCCTCGACACCTATCCCGGCAAGCCGCCTTACTTACGCGGACCCTACCCGGCGATGTACGCGGCGCAGCCCTGGACCATCCGGCAATATGCCGGCTTCTCGACGGCGGAGGATTCGAACGCCTTCTACCGGCGCAATCTCGCCGCCGGGCAGAAGGGTCTCTCGATCGCCTTCGATCTCGCCACCCATCGCGGCTACGACAGCGACCATCCGCGCGTGTCCGGCGACGTCGGCATGGCGGGCGTCGCGATCGACTCGATCTACGACATGCGCACGCTGTTCTCCGGCATTCCGCTCGACCAGATGAGCGTGTCGATGACCATGAACGGCGCGGTGCTGCCGGTACTCGCGCTCTATATCGTCGCGGCGGAAGAGCAAGGCGTGCCGCACGCGAAATTGTCGGGCACGATCCAGAACGACATCCTCAAAGAATTCATGGTGCGCAACACCTATATCTATCCGCCCTCGCCGTCGCTTGCGCATCATCTCCGACATTTTCGCCTATACCTCGGCCGAGATGCCGAAGTTCAACTCGATTTCGGTGTCCGGCTATCACATGCAGGAAGCCGGGGCGACGCAGGACCTCGAGCTCGCCTATACGCTCGCCGACGGCGTCGAATATGTGCGTGCCGGCATCAAGGCAGGGCTGACCGTCGATCAATTCGCTCCAAGGGTCTCTTTCTTCTGGGCAATCGGCATGAACTATTTCATGGAGATCGCCAAGCTGCGCGCCGCCCGCATGATCTGGGCCAAGCTGATGAAGCCGTTCAAGCCGGAGGACGCGCGCTCGCTCAGTCTGCGCACGCACAGCCAGACTTCGGGCTGGTCCTTGGCCGCACAGGACGTGTTCAACAACGTGTCGCGCACGATGATCGAGGCCATGGCGGCGACACAGGGCCAGACGCAGTCGCTGCATACCAACGCACTCGACGAGGCGCTCGCGCTGCCGACCGATTTCTCCGCCCGCATCGCCCGCAACACCCAGATCGTGCTGCAGCAGGAAGCCGGCGCTACCCGCATCGTCGATCCCTGGGGCGGCTCCTATTACGTCGAACGGCTGACGTACGATCTGGCGAAAAAAGCCTGGGGCCATATCGAGGAGGTCGAGGGGCTCGGCGGCATGACCAAGGCGATCGAGGCCGGCGTTCCCAAGCTGCGCATTGAGGAAGCCGCGGCCAAGACGCAGGCGCGCATCGATAGCGGCCACCAATCGGTGATCGGCGTCAACAAATATCAGCCGACCGACGAGGCGCCGATCGACGTGCTCAAGGTCGACAATTCCGCCGTCATGCAGATGCAGCTCGACAAGCTCAGGCGCTTGAAGGCCGAACGCGACCCGGCGGCGCTGAAGGAGGCGCTCGACGCGCTCACCCGCGCCGCCGACCGCGGCAACGGCAATCTGCTGGCGCTGGCCATCGACGCGGCTCGCGCCAAAGCCACCGTCGGCGAGATTTCCTCGGCGCTGGAAAAGGTTTACGGACGTCACCGCGCCGAGATCAAAGCGATCACCGGCGTCTACAAGCGGGAGGTCGGCAAGGAGACATGACCGGCGCGGTCGAACGGGTGCGCGATGCGGTCGAGGCGTTCGAGGCCGCGGAGGGCCGCAGGCCGCGTCTGCTGGTCGCCAAGATCGGCCAGGACGGTCACGACCGCGGCCAGAAAGTGATCGCCTCGGCCTTCGCGGATCTTGGGCTTCGACGTCGATATCGGGCCGCTGTTTGCGACGCCCGGCGAAGCCGCGCGCCAGGCGGTGGAAAACGACGTGCATATTCTCGGCGTGTCCTCGCTCGCCGCCGCGCATCTCACGCTGGTGCCCGAGTTGAAGAAGGAATTGGCGAGTCAGAGCCGCGACGACATCATGATCGTGGTCGGCGGCGTGGTGCCGCCGCAGGATTACGATGCGCTGATGAAGGCAGGCTGCGAGGCGATCTTCCCACCCGGCACGGTGATCGCGGAGGCGGCCGAGAAACTGCTCAAGACGCTGAACAAGCGGCTCGGGCACGATCGGGCGGCGGAGTGAGCGCTTTTGACGGCAGAATTCTGCTATATTTGCCGTATGACCAGCGACGACATCATTGCAAAGCTGCGCAAGACCGTTCCGGCGCTCAAGGCCGAGGGCGTGACCGGCCTCGCCGTCTTTGGCTCGCGCTCGCGCGGCGACGCACGCGCGGATAGCGATCTCGACGCGCTCGTCGACATCGACCCAAAAGCAAAGTTTTCGCCGCTCGATCTGGTCGGCGTTCAACATATCATCCAGGATGCCACCGGCCTCGAACTCAAGCCGCGCTGCGGAGCGAACTCGATCAAAGAATGGCCGAACGCATCGCTGACGATCTCATAAAGGTCTTTTGACCGTGCCCCCCAGCCTCGGCGACCGGCTTGAGCACATCCTTGAGGCCATCGACAACATCCAAGCCTTTTTGACGGGATACTTGCCGCCGCTAAAGGCATTCGTCGAACGCATCCTCCATGAGGAGAAAAGGCGGTGAGTTCTCAATACCGTGACGAGGTGCGCTATTCGCGGCAGCGTATTCACGCTCTGTGCGCTTTTGCTTGCAGGATGTATCGACTCCACCGGTCCGATCCTGACCGATGCGCAGCCGGTGCTGGGGCCGCGCCTGAAGCTGCAACTCTATTCCCTGCGCGAGGGCTTTGCGCGCGACCCGGAAAAGGCAACCTACACGTGGAACGGCGCGCGCTATGTCAAAGCCGGCGGCGGCACGCATGACGTAGGCGCGTTCACGGTGCACCCATTCGAAGGCGGCGACTTCATCCTCCAGTCGTCGCCGGCGAAAAAGGCGCAAAACACCGAATACGCGCTGATGCGCAAGCTGGCGGAAGGCGTCTACCAGGTGGTCGCCATCGACGAAGACGATGCCGACGCGGCGGCCCGCGCGGCCGCTTGCAAGCACCCGGGCGGCGCGGCCTGCCGGATCGAAACGCGCGAGCAGCTTTTCGCCTTCGCGCGCGCTACCGCGGCGGAGCGGAAAAGCGACGGCGGGCTCGCCGTCCGGCTCGACGACGCGCCGCGGCGCCGTCCCTAGGCCGCCGATGGCGACGCGCGCCCTCAGGACGTCCGATCTCGCTCGCGGCATCCGCGCCGGCGACCGCGCGATGCTGGCGCGCGCCATCACGCTGATCGAGAGCAAGCGCGCCGATCACCGCAAGGCCGGCGCATCTTCTGGTGCAGGAACTGCTGCCGGCGACCGGCAAGGCGGTGCGCCTCGGCATCACCGGCGCGCCCGGCGCCGGCAAATCGACCACCATCGACGCGCTCGGCACCACGCTCACCGGAAAGGGCCACAAGGTCGCGGTGCTGGCGGTTGACCCGTCCTCCAGCCGCAGCGGCGGCTCGATCCTCGGCGACAAGACGCGCATGGCGAAGCTCGCCGGCGATCCTCACGCCTTCGTGCGGCCCTCGCCCGCTTCCGGCACGCTCGGCGGCGTCGCCGCCAAGACGCGCGAAACCATGCTGCTATGCGAGGCCGCCGGCTACGGCGTCGTGCTGGTGGAAACCGTCGGCATCGGCCAGTCGGAAACCGCGGTCGCCGACATGACCGATTTCTTTCTGGTGCTGATGCTGCCCGGCGCCGGCGACGAATTGCAGGGCCTCAAGAAAGGCATTGTCGAACTGGCAGACATGATCGCGGTCAACAAGGCCGACGGTGACAATATTGCGCGCGCAAAAATCGCTGCCGCGGACTATCGCGCAGCGCTCAATATTCTACAGCCGCAATCCGAAACCTGGTCGCCGCCGGTCATCACCTATTCGGCACTCACCGGCGACGGCATCGACGCGCTGTGGGCCAAGGTGATCGAGCACAAGGAGAAGATGACCGTCTCCGGCGAACTCGCGACGCGACGGCGCGAGCAACAGGTGAAGTGGATGTGGAGCATGCTGGAGGAGCGGCTGGCCGCGCGGCTGCGCGGCGACGCCAGCGTGCGCGCCAAGCTGCGCCAGGCGGAAGCGCAAGTTGCCGCCGGCAAGCTCGCACCGACGCTGGCGGTGGAAGAAATCGCTCAGTTGCTGGGAGTGTAATGGCTGCCACCATCCTCGTCACCGGCTTCGGGCCGTTTCCGGGCGCGCCGTTCAATCCGACCGGACCGCTGGTGCAACGGCTAGCGCGAATGCGGCGGCCGGCTTTGGCGGATACAAAAATCGTTCCGCATGTTTTCCCGACCAGCTACGCAGGCGTCGACCGCGATCTGCCCAGGCTGCTCGCGCTGCACAGACCGGACGCGCTTCTGATGTTCGGACTGGCGCCGCGCGCAAAGACGATCCGCGTCGAGGCCCGCGCGCGCAATGCCGTGTCGCTGCTGCCAGACGCCGGCGGCGGCGCGCTCGTCCGCCATGCCATTGCGCCCGGCGGGCCGCCGGCAACCGCCCTGCCCGCGCCGGCACGGCACTTGCTGGCGGCGGTTCGTTCGGCGCGCGTACCGGCTGGACTGTCGCGCGATGCCGGGCGGTATTTGTGCAACTACCTGTGCTGGCGCGCGGCCGCGGCGGCCGCCGGGCCGGGCGGCCCGCGGATCGCAGCCTTCATCCACGTGCCTCCGGTCCGGCGCGTGCCGGTTCCGCGCGCCCGCGTGAAAAAGCGCCGTTTGGCGCCGGCCGATTTGCTGCGAGCGGGCGGCGCTCTTTTGCGCGCCGTCGCTTCAGCACGGCGTTAACCAACGCGGGCGCAAGATGCCCGCGCATGGACTTGAACCGCCGCCATCTGCTTGTTGCCGCCAGCGGCGCCGCCGCGCTCGCCGTACCGGCCAAGGCCGCGCCTTTGTCCACCTTCGGCCTCGACGCCGCGCATTTCGGCGTGCGTCCGGGCGCGGCGGGCGACCAAAGCAGCGCCTTGCAGCGCGCCATCGACCAGGCGGCGCGCATGCGCGTGCCACTGATGCTCGCGCCTGGCGTCTACCGCGCCGGCGGGCTCATGCTGCCCGCCGGAGCCAGCCTTGTCGGCGTGCGCGGCGCGACCCGGCTGGTGCTGACGCATCGGCCGTCGTTGCTGTCGGTGGAACACGCCGACACCATTTCGCTCACCGGCCTTACGCTCGACGGCGGCGGCCAGACGCTGCCCGAAGGCCGCGCGCTCTTGCACTGCGATGACGTGAAAGCCGTGCGCATCGCCGATTGCGAGATCGCCGGCGCCGGCGGCAACGGCGTCACGCTGTTAAATTGCGACGGCGAAGTGACGCACAACACGATCACAGGCGCTGCGGACAACGCGCTGTTCTGCAACGACAGCCGCGGTCTCATCATCGCCGCCAACGTCATTGCCAAATCCGGCAACGGCGGCATCCGCGTCTTTCAAAGCGAGAAGCGCCACGACGGCAGCCTGATCGCCGACAACCGCATCGAGGATACCGGCGCGCGCGCAGGCGGCAGCGGCGAGAACGGCAACGCCATCAACGTCTATCGCGCCGCCGACGTGATCGTGCGCGGCAACCATGTCCACAACACCGCCTTTTCGGCGATCCGCGGCAATGCCGCCGACAACATCCAGATCATCGGCAATAATTGCGCCGCGCTCGACGAGGTGGCGATCTATTCCGAACTCGGCTTCGAAGGCGCGGTGATCGCCGACAACGTGATCGACGGCGCGGAAAGCGGCATCTCCGTCGCCAATTTCGACCAGGGCAGCCGGCTCGCCACGGTGCGCGGCAACATCGTGCGCAATCTGGGCCGGAGCCGCACCAACCGGCCGCCGGAAGAAATCGGCGTCGGCATCGCGGTGGAAGCCGACACCGTGGTCAGCGGCAATGTGATCGAACGCGCGCCGAACGCCGGCATCGGCGTCGGCTGGGGACAATATCTGCGCAATGTCGCGGTTACCGGCAACGTGGTGCGCGAAGCGGGTTTTGGGGTCGCGGTCTCAGTTGCCGCAGGCGCCGGCGTCGCGGTGATTTCCGGCAATCTGTTCTCGGGCATGGCGCGCGGCGCTATCGTCGGCATGGAGTGGCACAAGGCGGTGACCGGCGATCTCGCGCTCGCCGGTGCCGAACGCTATCCGCAACTCAAGATCAGCGGCAATCAAGTGAGTTGAACGCTTGCCTTGTTTAGGCCGGAAAGCATCCATAGCTGACGGTCGATGTCAGCTCGCCGTTTCTCCCGCCGAAAGCTCATCATGCTAGCGATCTTGGCTCTATTCCTGGCGCCCCTCATCGCCCGCGCCGCGCTTTATGCCGCCGGCAGCGGCCCCCGCTCGTGGCGGGATGCCGACTGGTCGAGCACCGGCACGCTGCCGAAGGCCGCGGACTACAAGCCGGCGCGCGTGATCGTTTTCACCGGCACGGCCGGCGCCTGGAAGGGCATTTTCGCGGTGCATAGCTGGATCGTGTTCAAGCCGGCGAACGCGCGCGAATGGACCCGATACGATGTGGTCGGCTGGGGCAACCCGGTGCGCACCAACGGCTGGCCGCCGGACGGGCGCTGGTTCGGCAATGCGCCGGTAGCGGTCGCCGATATCTCCGGGCCGGACGCGGAAAAGTTGATCCCACGCATCGAGACGGCGGTGCGCGATTACAGCTTCAGCCACGCCGGCGATTACCGCATCTGGCCGGGGCCGAACAGCAACAGCTTCACCGCCACCATCCTGCGCGCGGTGCCGGAATTGGGCGTGGCGCTGCCGCCTAACGCGGTCGGCCGCGACTACCGCGACCGGCTCTATGCCGGCCGCACCGACAGCGGCACCGGCTTCGAGCTCAATCTCGCCGGCTTTGCCGCCGTGAAGCTCGGCTGGATCGAGGGCATCGAGATCGATCTGCTCGGGCTGGTCGCCGGGCTCGATCTGCGCCATCCCGGCGTCAAGCTGCCGGGATTCGGCCGCATCGGCGTGGAATCCCCGGTCGCCACCGCGCTTGCGCGCTAGATTTCTTTCACGCCGATTTGTCCCAAAGTTACTGAGGCCGGGGTGACGCGGGCGCGCGGCGCGTGGCAAGTTGCGGGTAAGCGAGGCTTTCCATGCGCGACACACTGCCGCTGCTCGATAAAGTGCCCTTCCCCGCCATCCGGCGGGGCAAGCTCGACACCTTGCAAATCAATGTCGGCTATCGCTGCAATCAGTCCTGCTTCCACTGCCACGTCAATGCCGGGCCGCACCGGACCGAGGAAATGCCGGCGGAAGTCGCTGACCTGGTGCTCGATTTCGTCGAACGCCGGCGCATCGCCACGCTCGACGTCACCGGCGGCGCGCCCGAATTGAACGCGAATTTCCGCCGCCTTGTGACGGATGCGCGCAAGCTCGGCGTCAAGATAATGGACCGCTGCAACCTCACCATTCTGGAGCAGCCGGGACAGGAAGACCTCGCGGAATTTCTCGCCGAGCAACGCGTCGAGATTGTCGCGTCGATGCCGTGCTATTTGCAGGACAACGTGGAACGCCAGCGCGGCAAGGGCGTGTTCGACGGCTCGATCCGCGGCCTGAAGAAGCTCAATGCGCTCGGCTTCGGCCGCGACCCGGCGCTCACGCTCAACCTCGTCTACAATCCGCAAGGGCCGGCGCTGCCGCCGCCGCAGGCCGCACTCGAAGCCGACTACAAGCGCGAGCTGGGCGAAAGCTACGGCATCGTGTTCAACAAATTGTTCGTGCTCGCCAATATGCCCATCCAGCGCTTCGGCACCATGCTTATCAACAAAGGCGAATTCAACGGCTATCTCCGGCTTTTGCGGGACGCGCATCTCGATGCCAATCTCGACGGCGTGATGTGCCGCAACCTGATTTCCGTCGACTGGCGCGGCTTTGTCTACGACTGCGACTTCAACCAAATGCTCGACCTGCCATTGACGCGCGGCGCACGAGGCGGCGTGCATTTGTCCGATTTGCTCGACGAAGACATCAAGGACAACCCGATCCGCGTCGCCGGCCATTGCTACGGCTGCACCGCCGGACAGGGATCGAGCTGCGGCGGCGCGCTGAACGAGGCGACGGAGTGAACGCGGGCGCGGCAGCCGGGCTGCTGGCGGCGGGCCGCATCTGTCCGGTCGATTACACCTATTCGCCTTCGGTGTTTGCGCGCGCGCCGGACTTTTCCGCCGAAGTGCTTTATGTGGCCGGCGGGCTGTACGGCAATCTCGCGGCGCTGGCGGCGATCGAGCAAATGGCCGCGCAAGAGCGCGCGCCGGTGAGCGTCGTTTTCAACGGCGATTTCCATTGGTTCGATGCCGAGCCTGAATGGTTCGCGGCGATTGAGCGCGGCGTGAGCCGCCATCGTGCGTTGCGCGGCAATGTCGAGACCGAAATCGCGCGCGCAGACGATATCGGCGCCGGTTGCGGCTGCGCCTATCCGGAAAGCGTGCCGGACGAGGTGGTCGCACGCTCGAATGAGATCTTGCGCCTGTTATGCCGCACCGTGCCGGAAGCGGCGCGTACGCGAATGCGCGATTTGCCGATGCATCTGGTCGCCAGCGTCGGGTCCTTGTGCGTCGGCATCGTGCATGGCGATGCGGCGGCGCTCGCCGGCTGGCGGTTTGCGCAGGACGAACTCGACAATCCGAAGCGGCAAGCCTGGCTCGCCGATAGTCACGCCGCGGCGAAAGTGGATGTGTTCGCCTGCACGCATACGTGCCTTGCGGCGCTGCGGGATTTCGCGCTGCCGGGCGGACGGCTAACGGTTATCAATAACGGCGCCGCCGGCATGCCGAATTTTGCCGGCACCGGTTTCGGCGTCATCGCGCGCATTGCCACGACACAATCGCCGCACACGGCACTCTATGGTTCGCGGCGGGACGGCGTGCATATCGACGCATTGGCTGTCGATTACGACCGACGCGCCTTCTTCGACCGCTTCCAGGCGCGCTGGCCGCAGGGTTCGCCTGCCCATGCGTCGTATTACCGGCGCATTGTCGCCGGGCCGGACCACAAAATCGCCCAGGCCGCGGGTCGATGAAACTCTCCATCATCATACCGGTGCTTAATGAGGCCGCCGGGATCGAAACGGCGCTCGCGGCGCTGGCGCCCTTTCGGGCGCGCGGTGTTGAAGTGATCGTGGCCGACGGCGGCAGTGGCGACGGCACGCCCGAGCGGGCACGCCCGCTCGCCGATCGCGTGATCGCGGCACCGCGCGGGCGCAGCCTCCAAATGAATGCCGGCGCCGCCGCCGCGCAGGGCGACGTGCTGCTGTTCCTGCACGCCGATACGCGGCTGCCGGAGAATGCCGACCGGCTTGTTCTCGACGGCCTCGCGCGCGCGGCGCGAAGCTGGGGCCGTTTTGACGTGCGCTTTGACGCAGGTGGCCCGCTCGTTCTGATCGCAATCATGATGAACACGCGCTCGCGCCTGACCGGCATCGCCACCGGCGACCAGACTTTGTTCACCACGCGCGCAGCTTTCAAGGCGGCCGGCGGCTTTCCGCCCATCGCGCTGATGGAGGACGTGGCGCTGTCGGCGCGGCTCAAACGTGCGAGCAAACCGCTCGCCCTGCGCGCGCGTGTGACCACCTCGGCGCGGCGCTGGCAGGCACAGGGAACTCTGCGCACCGTGCTGTTAATGTGGCGCTTGCGCCTGCGCTTCTTCCTCGGCGCCGACCCGGCGAAGCTCGCGCGAGCCTACGGCGATGCCAAAAACTAGCATTGGGATTTTGGCGAAAGCCCCCGTAGCTGGCTTCGCCAAGACGCGGCTGATCACGGCCATCGGCGCGCACGCGGCCGCGGTACTGCAAGAGCGTTTGACCGAACTGGCGGTAACGACCGCCCTTGCCTCCGCGGCCGGCCCGGTGACGCTATGGTGCGCGCCCGATCCCAGCCATCCGTCGTTCCGCGACCTGGCGCAGCGCCACGCGATTGCGCTTAAGCGGCAGCCTGATGGCGATCTCGGCGTTCGCATGCTCGCCGCCTTCGCGGGCGGGCCGACGCTGGTGATAGGGAGCGATTGCCCGGCGCTCGGGCCTGAGCACTTTGTGGCGGCGGCCAAGGCGCTGGACGGCGCCGACGTGGTGCTGATCCCCGCCGAGGACGGCGGCTATGTGCTGATCGGCGCGCGCCATGCGCATCCGGAGTTGTTTTCCGGCGTCGCCTGGGGCACCGCATCGGCGATGCATGGGACGCGCACGCGCATTGCCGCGCTCGGGCTGCGCCGCGCCGAACTCGATCCGCTGTGGGACGTGGACACAGAAGCCGACCTCACGCGCGTCGAGCGGCAATTTCCGGAACTCGCGCTTTAGCTATTGCAGACGGATCAGCACCAGCCCGGCCACGATCAGCAGCGCGGCGCCGACGCGCACCGCGCGCAGCGGCTCCTTGAGCACGATCACGGCGATGCCGGCGCCAAACAGCACGCTGGTTTCGCGCAAGGTAGCGACGACGGCGATCGGCGCCAGCGTCATCGCCCACAGCGCGATGCCGTAGGATGCGACCTGCAAGCCGCCGCCAATCAGCCCGCGCCACCAGAAGCGCCTGACATTGGCGAATACCGCGGCACCCTCGCGCGCCAGCGCATAAGGCACCAAGGTCGCCGCGATACCGATGAACAGCCACAGCGAATAGGCGACGGGATGGCCGGACAGCCGCGCACCGATGCCGTCGACCACTGAATAGGTGCAAATGGTCAGCGCGGTGAGCAGCGCGAAGCCAACCGCGCGGCGGTCGAGCTTAGCGAGATCGCGGCCGCCGCGTATCGACAACAGCACAACTCCGGCGGCCAACGCGAGGATGCCGGCCCATCCGTCGGGGTTCAGCGATTCACCAATGAGGAAGGTTGTCGCGGTCGCCGTCATCAGTGGCGCCGACCCGCGCGCGATCGGATAGACTTGGCCGAGATCGCCGGCACGATAGGCTTCGACCAGGCCGCCGAAATAAAACAGATGGATGACCGACGATGCGATCAGCCACGGCCACGACGCCGCCGCGGGCATGGCAAAGAAAGGCAGCGCGACGAGCGCGATGACGGCGCCGCCGATTGAGATCAGCGCCGTGGTCGACAGCGGGTCGAGCCCGACTTTGATCAGCGCGTTCCAGCCGGCGTGGCAAAGCGCAGCAAACAGGACGGCGAGGAAGACGGTATTTTCCAACGCTCACGCCTTCGCCGCGGCAGGCGCCCACAGCTTGGGCCCGGCGCGGGCGTATTGCGGCGGCCGGGCGACGTCGGCGCCGAGCGCTTTGGCGGCGTGCCAACCCCAATGCGGATCGTCGAGGAAACAGCGCGCCATCGACACCATGTCGGCGTTACCTTTCGCGACGATTTCCTCGGCATGCCCGGGCTTGACGATGAGCCCAACGGTACGGGTTGCAATGCCGGCCTCTTTTTTGACGCGCGCGGCGATCGGCACGTTGTAGCCGGGCTCGGCCGGATTATGGATGCCGGCGGCGACGCCGCCCGACGAGATACAGATGAAGTCGATGCCCTCGGCCCTGAACGCCTTGGAAATCGCCACAGCGTCGTCCGGCGTCAGCCCGCCGTCACGCCAGTCGCTGCCGGTGATGCGCGCGCCGAGCGGCACGCCCTTCGGCACCGCGGCGCGCACCGCGCGCGCGATCGAGAGCGGAAAACGCAGGCGGTTTTCGAGCGAGCCGCCGTATTGGTCGGTGCGCTTGTTAGAGATCGGCGACATAAAGCCGTGCGCGAGATAACCGTGCGCCATGTGCAATTCGATCTCGTCGAAGCCGATGCGCAACGCGCGCTGAGTGGCGGAGACGAAAGCGCCGCGCACGCGCTCCATGTCCGCTTCGGTCACTTCGCGCGGCGTCTGCCAGCCGTCGCCGAATGGGATCGGCGAAGCGGCAATCGTCGGCCACGGATCGGCCTCCGGCTTGAGCGGCCCGCCGCCTTCCCAGGGACGCTGCGCCGAGCCTTTGCGGCCTGAGTGGGCGAGCTGGATGCCGAACTTGGCGGTGCCGGCGCGGCGCGCCGACGCGATCACGCGCGCCAGCGCTGCTTCGTTATCGTCCGAATAGAGCCCGAGGCAGCCATGGGTGATGCGGCCGTGGCGCTCGACATGGGTGGCCTCGACGATGACCAGCGCGGCGCCGGAATTCGCCAGCATGCCGAGATGCATGAGATGCCAGTCGTTGGCGCAGCCGTCGTCGGCCGAATACTGGCACATGGGCGAGACCACGATGCGGTTGGCAAGCTCAAGGCCGGCCAACTTGTAGGGCGAAAAAAGGACGCTGCTCATGGGACGGATACTCTTGAAATGGGAACGCGCTCAGCGCTGCTGGATGGACTTCAAGTAAGCAATGATGGCACCGACATCGTCGGCGTCAAACTTGAATTCCGGCATGTCGGGGTGGCCGGACATGAAGCCCTGGCCCAGAGCCTCTTCCAGGTCTTCGACCGGATAGCGCGTGCCGAGGGTGCGAAACGCCGGAGCATCTTTCCGTGGGCTGTCGCCGCGCCCGACCGCATGGCAGGGCCCGCAATCGCGCGTGAGCAGCGTTTCGCCGCGTTTGAGATCCGCGGCGGCGACGCCCGGCTGCGTTGCCACCGTCATGCCAAGCCCCATCAGAAAAGCTGTCGGAGCCGCCTTCATTCGGCGGGACGTAGATCGGTCGTGCCGGCAGCCGGCGCCGCGCCGGCAATCCGCCGCCAGATCTTCACCGCATCGATCACGTCTCGCATGATCACCGCAAAGCGCTCCTTGCTGTAATAGTGCTGCCAACGACCGCTGCGATAAAGCTCGGCATAACTCGCCAGCCGGCGCTCGGCCAGCGCGAGCCATCGGCGCGATAGCACGTCGAAACGATCTGCGCCTGGCATGGCCGGCATGCGTGGTCCGTGGCGGGCGCTGAACCGGCAACGGACTGGTGCGGCTCAGCAAAGGCACAAAGACGCCGACGCACGAGCTGTGGATAACTTGAGCCATGTAGCCTGATTCGCGAACGTTTTAAATAGGCTATGATCCCCCTTCACCCAATAGCTGCTGACCTAGGCTTTGAATTTCTTGGCCAAGGCGTCGGCGTTTTTGGCGAGCAGGCCGACGTCGGCGCCGACCGCCACGAACAGATAGCCCCAGTCGATATAGCGGCGGATTTCCTCTTCGTTGCCGGTGAGGATGCCGGCCGGTTTTCCCACCGCCTTCAGCCGCTTGACCGCGTCCTGCATCGCCTGCTGCACCTCGGCATGCTGCGGATTGCCGAGGTGGCCGAGCGAGGCGGCGAGATCGGACGGACCGATGAACACTCCGTCGACCCCCTCGACGCCGGCGATGGCTTCGAGTCTGATCGAGCGCGGTGCGGGTCTCGACCTGCACCAGCACGCAGATTTCGGCATTGGACTTGGTCAGATAGCCCGGCACGCGACCATAGCGGCTGGCGCGCGCCGCCACCGACACGCCGCGGATGCCCTGCGGCGGATAGCGCGTCGCGGCGACCGCGCGTTTCGCCTCCTCGACATTCTGCACATACGGAAACAGCAGCGTCTGCGCGCCGATATCGAGGCAGCGCTTGGCCAGCACCGCGTCGTTCCAGGCCGGGCGGATGATCGGCGTGGTGGCACTGCCCTGCATGGCTTGAAGCTGGCCGACCAGATCGGGAATTTCGTTGGGCGAATGCTCGGTGTCGAGCAGGATCCAGTCGAAGCCGCTATCGGAGACGATTTCGGCGGCGATGTTGCTGCACAGGCTTGCCCACAGGCCGATTTGCAATTTTCCGGCGGCGATCGCGTGCTTGAAGGCGTTGCGTGGCATATCCGGCATGATGATTTCCCCTTTCGGTCATCATCCGCGAAAGCGGATGATCCAGTAATCACAAGCGCATCGGGTTAAAATCGTAGCCCTGTGTTTACTGGATGCCCCGCTTGCGCGGGGCATGACAGTTAAATGAATTGTATGGCGATGCCGCCGAGCGGGCCGTAGTCGGCATGGATGGTGTCGCCTTTCGCGGCAAATACCACGCGGGTGAAGGAACCGGCGAGCACGATGTGGCCCGGCTCAAGCACGTGGCCGTGCGGGCCGATCTTGTTGGCCAGCCAGGCGACGCCGAGCGCCGGATGGCCGAGCACGCCGGCGGCAAGTCCGGTCTCCTCGATTTCGGAATTCTTGTACATGATGCCGCCGACCCAACGCAGGTCGACATCCATGGGGCCGACCGGACGCCCGCCCATGGCGATGCCGGCGGCGGCGCCGTTGTCGGCGACGGTGTCGACGATCTTGCGCGGGTCTTGCAGGCGCGCGTCGACGATCTCCATCGCCGGCACGACGTATTCGGTGGCGCGCAGCACGTCGGTGAGGCCCACGCCCGGACCCTTGCAACCGCTTGCCCATGATGAAGGCCAGTTCGACTTCAACCCGCGGTTTGCAGTAGTCGGCGTGCTTTACCTTGGCGCCATCGGCGATGATCTGGTCGTCCAGGATGTAACCGTAATCCGGCTCGTCGATCATCGAGGAGCGCTGCATCGCCTTGGAGGTCAGCCCGACTTTATGGCCGATCAGCTTGGCGCCGGCCTTGATCTTGCGTTGCGCGACTTCCGTGGAGATCGCGTAGCTGTCCTCGATGGTGATGGCGGGAAACGTAATGTGAAGCTGGATCGCCTGTTTGCGCTCGTTTTGCGCGGCTACCAGAATGTCAGCGGCCTTCTTGCGGTCGGTGTCGGAGAGCATTCGCGTTTCCTCGAACCTATCGCCGTCACCCCGAAGCGCGAGCCACCGTAAGTCGGCTATAGCCGACTTGCGCACTTAACAATCCGATCTCGGGTAAACCCGAGATCGGTGGGCGACGGCCAATGCATCAAAGACCTTGGCCATTCATCCTTCGACGCCGGCGCTGCGCGCGGGCACCTCAGGATGAGGGAATTAGTGCTTCAGCTTCGGATCGACCGTGAATTTCGCCTCGGTCTTCTGGGTCATCTCGTCGAGCGTCACCTCGGGCGCGAGCTCGATCAGCGTCATGCCGCCTTGTCTGCGGTCGATGGTGAACACGCCAAGATCAGTAATCACCATGTCCACCACGCCGGCGCCGGTGAGCGGAAGATTGCATTTGTGCAGCAGCTTCGGCGCGTCCTTGGCGGTGTGCTCCATGATCACCACGACTTTCTTGACGCCGGCGACCAGGTCCATGGCGCCGCCCATGCCCTTGACCACCTTCCCGGGGATCATCCAGTTGGCAAGATCGCCGTTCTCGGCCACTTGCATGGCGCCGAGCAGCGCGATGTCAATATGGCCGCCGCGGATCATGGCGAATGAGTTGGCCGAAGAGAAAAAGCTTGTGGTCGGAATTTCGGTGACGGTCTGCTTGCCGGCATTGATCAAATCGGGGTCCTCGTCGCCCTCGTAGGGGAACGGCCCGAAGCCGAGCATGCCGTTCTCGCTCTGCAGCTGCACGCTCATGCCCTTCGGAATGTAGTTCGACACCAGCGTCGGAATGCCGATGCCGAGATTGACGTAGAAGCCGTCGCGCAATTCCTTGGCCGCGCGCTCGGCCATCTGTTCGCGGGTCCAGGGCATGGGAGGCTCCTAAAGATTTATTTCTTTGAGCATGACCTTATCCGAAAACCGGCTCCCACTTTTCGGGATCATGCACGTTTGCGCACGGTGCGTTGCTCGATGTGCTTGACCGCGTTCGGCACATGCACGATCCGCTGCACATAGACACCCGGCGTGATGATGTGGTCGGGGTTGATCTCGCCCGGCTGTACCAGTTTCTCGACTTCGGCGACGGTAACTTTGGCGGCGGTCGCCATCATCGGATTGAAATTGCGCGCGGTCTTCCGGTAAACAAGATTGCCTTCGGTGTCGCCCATCCAGGCGTGCACGACCGCGAGATCGGCGACGATGCCGCGCTCCATGATATATTTCTCGCCGTCGAACTCGCGCTCTTCCTTGCCTTTGGCGATGTCGGTGCCGGCGCCGGTGCGCGTGAAAAAGGCCGGGATGCCTGCGCCGCCGGCGCGGATGCGCTCGGCCAGCGTGCCCTGCGGGTTGAATTCGATTTCCAGTTCGCCGGCAAGATATTGCTGGGCGAATAATTTATTCTCGCCGACATAGGACGAGATCATCTTCTTGACCTGCTTGGTCTCCAGCAACAGCCCGATGCCAGCGCCGTCGACGCCGGCGTTGTTCGAAACGAAGGTGAGATTTTTGACGCCGGAATCGCGGATCGCCAGGATCAGCGTCTCAGGAATGCCGCAGAGGCCGAAGCCGCCCGCGTGGATCAACATCCCGTCCTTGAGCACTCCAGCCAACGCCGCGCGCGCGTCGGGATAGACCTTCTTCATGCAACTCCACCACTCTCCCGGATGATTTTGACCCTATCGAAACAGCAGAAAACATCAATAAGACGCTTCGACGCAAGTCCAGTGCCCCGAACTCGAAGTTCGCATCAGAATGTGCTGCAACGTATGGCGAACTTCGGAATCGGGACACTAGCGCGCGGGCGGCGGATTGGCCGGCGCGGCGGCTGGCGGCGGTGAAGCGGGCGCCGCCGGCGGCGTGATATCGGTCACTGGATTGCGCGGGCGTACCGGCGCGGCGGGGGCGGCTGGCGCGGGCGCCGTCGTCACCGCGGCCTTCGGCGGCGTGAGCGCCGTCGGCAGCGGCAAGTGGTGGGGGTAATAGGTCCAGAACACGAAGGCCGCCGCGAACAGGATCGCCGACAACACGGCGCCCAGGAAACGGCGCCCGAAGGACAAGACGCCGGCGATCAACGTGGCGAGGAAGACGAACAGCGCCAGGACGGCGACATAGAGCCAATCCACGGTCGCCAAATCGATCGGCATGGAATTCATGGCACTCATTCTCCTACCGGCATTGGCGCCGAATGTTAGCCCAGACCCACAATGCGGGTCACCTGCGCCCGGTTATTTCCCAATGCATCTTTTGTGACTATACCTCAACCTCTATGCCAAATCTCCTGATCCTCACCGAAGTCCAGGAATCGATGCGGGCCCGCTACAAGGCCATGCTGCTGGAGCGGTTCCCGCAGCTGACCGTCAACGTGGTCGGCCACCATACCCAGGTAGAGCCCTACATCGCCGATACCGACATTCTGCTGTGCTTTTCCCCGCCGATGGCCGACCACGTGGTGCGCGACGCGCCCAAGCTGAAGTGGATCCAGGCGCTAGGCACCGGAGTCGACAATATCGTCGACCTGCCCTCGCTCGGCAAAGAGGTGCTGGTCACCAATGTCCGCGGCATTCATGGCACGCCGATGTCGGAGGCGACCATTGCCTACATGCTGTCGCTGGCGCGCGATATGCCGCAGGCGACGCACGTGCAAGACACGCGCAAATGGGAGCGTTGGCCGGCGGGGTTGCTGGCTGGCAAGACCGTCGGCGTTCTCGGCGTCGGCTTGATTTCCGAGCATCTCGCGCCAATGCTCAAAGCCTTCGACATGACCGTCATCGGCATCACCTCGGTCCCGCGCCAGGCCGAAGGATTCGACCGCATGGTGCATCGCGACGATCTGCTGAAAATCGCCCGCGATCTCGATTTCCTGGTGGTGATGATCCCGCTGAGCGCCGAGACACGCAATATCATCGGGGAAAAACTGCTCGCGGCAATGAAGCCGACGGCCTACATCGTCAACATGGCGCGCGGCGGCGTCGTCGATGAGCCGGCTTTGATGAAGGCGTTGGAAGCCGGGCAGATCGCAGGCGCCGCCCTCGATGTCTACGCGCAGGAACCGCTGCCGCCGGACAGCCCGCTGTGGACCACCAAGAACCTGACCTGCTTCCCGCATCAGGGCGGCTACTCGGAAGGCTATGAGGACCGCGCCATGCCGACCATCGCCGGCAACATGCGCAAGTTCCTCGCCAACGACCTCAAGAACATGACCAACATCGTGCGCCGGCCGGCGTCCTGGGGAGATTGACCAATGGCTTTGTCCGAACGCCTGAATACGCCGATCTCCACCGCCGAACTGGAGCGCCGCTGGACCGCCGTGCGCGCCGCCATGGCGCGCGACAAGATCGACGTGCTGCTGATGCAGAACAACAACGACCATATGGGCGGCTACGTGCGCTATTTCACCGACATGCCGGCGACCAACGGCTACCCCAACACGGTGATCTTTCCGCACGACAGCGAAATGACGGTCGTGTGTCAGGGACCCTTCGGCGGCGGCGAAGCGACGGCGCAGGGCGACCAGACCTGGCGCGGTGTCGAGCGCATCCTTACCACGCCGAGCTACGCCTCGGCGCATTACACCAAGGAATACGACCCGGAGCTTGCCGCCAAGGCGTTGGCATCGTTCCGCAACGCCACCATCGGCTATGTCGGCACCTATCAAATGTCGTTTGCGCTGCTCGATTACGTCAAGCGCACGTTTCCGAAGGCGCGCTACGTCGATGCCTCCGACCTGGTCGACCGGATCAAGGTGATCAAGAGCCCTGAGGAAATGGAGCTGGTCAAGCGCGCGGCACTTATGCAGGACGGCGCCATGCGCGCCGCCTTCGCGGCGGTGAAGCCCGGCATGCGCGACACCGAAGTAGCGGCGGCGGCGCAACACTACAGCCAGTGCCATGGCAGCGAGAACGGCATTTATCTCTGCGCCTCGATGCCGCTCGGCAGTCCGTCGAAATTCGCCAACCGGCATTTGCAAAATCGCGTGATCCAGAAAGGCGATCAGATCGCGCTCCTGGTCGAGGATAACGGGCCGGGCGGCATGTACACCGAACTCGGCCGCTCCTGCGTCGTCGGCGTCAAGGTGCCGCAGGCGATGAATGACGAACTTGAATTCTGCAAGCAAGCGCGCCGCATGACGCTCGATCTGCTCAAGCCGGGCACGGCCTGCAAGGACATCTGGGACGCCTTCAACGCCTTCATGCGCAAGAACGGCCGCCCGATGGAGGCGCGGCTATACTGCCACGGCCAGGGCTACGATCTGGTCGAACGACCGCTGATCCGCAACGACGAGCCGATGACCATCGAAAAAGACATGAACATCGTCGTGCACCCGACCTATATCCGCGCCGGCGCTCTCAACTGGCTGTGCGACAATTATCTGATCGGCGGCAACGGGCCGGGCGACCGGCTGCACCAATTTCCGGAAGAGATTGTCGAAGCCGGATAGCTGCCATGCGCTTTTGCGCGTGATCTTTTCCGAAAACCGATCCCCACTTTTCGGGATGATGCGCGTGGCGGTCTTGACCGCCAACGCCCGGCGGCGCAAGGATTTGCCCATTCAGGTGGAGGAAGCTTATGAAAAGAACACTTATTGGCACCGCGCTGGCAGCATTGTTGGCGCTCACCGGATCGGCCGACGCGCAGAATTTTCCCGACCATCCACTGACCATGATCATTCCGTTCGCGGCCGGTGGCCCGACCGACGTGCTTGGCCGCGTGATCGCGCAGCGCATGGGCGAAGTGCTCGGCCAGAACGTGATCGTCGAAAATGTCGGCGGCGCCGGCGGCATGACCGGCTCCAAGCGCGTGGCCGACGCCAAGCCGGACGGCTACACCATGGTGCTGGGCACCGTCGGCACCCATGCGCAGGGCCAGACGCTTTACAAAAAGCCTCTTTACAACGCCGTGACCGACTTCACGCCGGTGGCGCTGGTGGCCGAAGTGCCGATCGTGCTGATCGTCCGCAAGGATCTGCCGGCCAACAACCTCAAGGAATTCGTCGCCTACGCCAAGGAGAACCAGGCCAAGATGCAATTCGGCTCCGCCGGCGCCGGCTCTGCGACGCATCTTGGGTGCGTCGTGCTCAACACCGCGATGGGCACCAACATCATCCATGTCCCCTATAAGGGCACCGGCCCCGCGATGCAGGATCTGGTGGCCGGCCGCATCGACTTTCTCTGCGAGATCATCACCACCGCGAAGCCGCAGATCGACGGCGGCAGCGTCAAGGCTCTGGCGATCATGACCACCGAGCGCTCGCCGGTATTGCCAAAGCTGCCGACCACGCGCGAGCAAGGCCACGACGTGCAGGCCTATACGTGGAATGCCCTCTACCTGCCCAAAGGCGCTCCGGCCGCCGTCGTCAAGAAGCTCAACGAAGCAACGGTTGCCGCGATGAATACGCCTTCCGTACACGACCGCCTGCAAAGCCTGGGCGCCATGATCGTCGCGCCGGACCGGCGCAGCCCGGAGTACCTTGGCAAGTTCACGGCGAATGAAATCAAGAAATGGGAAGTGCCGATCAAGGCAAGCGGCGTCTCGGCGGATTGAGAACGCTAGGAGGCGTAATTTGACGATGGCCGACATCAAGATTCAAAATCCCGACGCGCTCGGCAAGCCGCTCGGGCAATATTCGCAGCTAACCCGCGTGAAGGCGTCGGAGTTCGTCTTCATCGCGGGGCAGGTCGGCGTCTACAAGGATGGCAAGCTCGCCGGCGAGGATTTCGATGCGCAATGCGTTCAGACCTTCGCCAATATCGAGGCGGCGCTGAAATCGGTCGGCGCCGGCTGGGGTAATATCGTCGAGTTCACCACTTACCTTGTGCACTCGCAGGACATTCCCAAATTCATGAAATTTCGCCTGCGTGAATTTCCCAAGATGTTTGCAAACGGCGCCTATCCGCCCAATACGCTGTTGATGATCGACCGGCTGGTGCAGGAAGCGTTTTTGATCGAGGTTTCGGCGGTCGCCGCGCTTTAGGGTTCTCCGTCATCCTGAGGTGGCCGCCACCGATCTCGGGTTTACCCGAGATCGGATTCTTTAGTGCACAAGTCGGCTAACGTTACTTCGGCTTCTCGATCAAGCTGACATGTGCGGCCACGACGTGCCAGCCTTCCGGAAACTTCACCCAGGTCTGCATTTGCCGGCCGGTCTTGCCGGGCGCCGAGGGACGCTCGTAGAGCGTGGAGGCCACCGCAAATTCGCGGCCGAAGGTGGTGATCACCGTGCGCGAAAGCGTGCGCCCGAGCGCCACCGGCGAGCGCGCGGCGCGGAACGCCTTGATCTCGTCATGGCCGTAGAGAATTTCAGCGCCGCCGTAGCGGATGGTGCGCGGATCGTCGCGAAACAATGCGTTGAGCGCCGGCACATCGTTCGACACCAGCGCCTTCTCGTAGCGGCCGAAGGCTTCGCGCACCTCGGCCACGACCTCCGGCAGGTCGATCTCCATTTCCAGTCTCCTTAAAAGTTCGGCTTTGGCGCGGCGACGGCGCCCGACCGTTCCAGCCCATGCGCGACGCGCAAGGCGATATCCTCACGCCAGGGCGCGGCGACGATCTGCACCGCGATCGGCAATGGCTTGAGCGGCACCGGCGCGGCCACCACCGGCAGGCCGATGAAGGAAATCGGCTGGGTGTAGAGCCCCAAGTTGGCGCGCACCGGCATTTCGGCGCCGTCGAGCATGAAGGTCTGCTGGCCGATCTTGGGCGCGGTGCAGGGTGTGGCTGGCGCCAAAATCGCGTCGCAGGTCTTGAACAGTTCGAGCACGCGCGCGCGATACCAACGGCGGAAATTCTGCGCTTTCACGACCAGCGTGGACGGCACCATGGCGCCGGCCAGCAGGCGGTCGCGCACGGCGGGATCGAAATCGTTGGCTTGCTTGCGCAAACGGTCGAGATGCAGCGCGGCGCCTTCGGTGGTGGTGATGACATAAGCCGCGGCGCGGGCGCGCGCGGCCTCGGGGATCTCGATTTCGCCGCGCGCGCCGGCCGCCTTGGCGACGCGTTCGAGCGCGGCCAGCGCCTCGGGAAACGCGCCCTGCTTGAAATATCCCCGGGCGACCGCGATGCGCAGGCCGTCGAGCCCGCGCTCCAGCAGCGGGGTTGCCGGCTCGAACGGCCGGTCGGCGCAGGCGGCATCTTCGGCGTCGAAGCCCTGCATGGCGTCGTAGGACAGCGCGACGTCGCGCGTCGAGCGCGCGAAGGAGCCGGGATGGTCGAGGCTGGCTACGAACGGAAACGAGCGGGCGCGCGACAACCGCCCGTAGGTCGGCTTGAGACCGAAAATTCCGCACAGCGAAGACGGCACGCGGATCGAGCCGTTGGTGTCGGAGCCGAGCGCCAGCGGCACCATGCCGCCGGCGACCGACGCGCCTGAGCCGCCCGACGAGCCGCCGGTCATGCGGTCCAGGTCGTGCGGATTGCGCGCGGGGCCGTCGTGCACATTTTCGCCGGTGAAGTCGTAGGCGTATTCGCCCATGTTGAGCGCGCCGACCAGCACCGCGCCGGCCGCTTCCAGACGCTCGATCAGCGGCAGTCCTTTTTCGCGGGCGCCCGCGCGCGATTGATCTTGGAGCCGGCGACGGTTGGCAGGCCCTCGATGTCGAACAAGTTCTTGACCGCGAAGGGCGCGCCGGCGAGCGGCCATTTCGATTTGTCGGGGGCGGCGTCAATCGTGCGCGCCCTGGCGCGGGCGCGATCGGCAATAACCGCGGTGAAGGCATTGAGCGCAGGATTGCGCTCTTCAATGCGCGCCAGCGCGTCGTCGACGACGTTCAACGCGCTGCTCGCGCCCGAGCCGACCGCCTTCGCGATCTCGGCTGCCGTCGCCCAGGATAAGTCCTCGCCCATAGTCAGGCCTTGTAGATCGGCGCCGGCTCGGCCTCGTCCGGCAGCGGAAATTCGGCGACCAACGCAGCGTGCTTGAGCGTGACCGCGAGATTGGCCTTCACTGCCTCTCGCCAGTCCGGCTCCAGCGGCAATTCGAGCGTGGCGGCGGCGGCAGTGATGAAATCGTCGAACGGGTCTGCCATGGAGGCCTCCTTTCAAGCCGCTGAGAAGCAAAATAGTCGCCAAGGGCGCGGCCGGGCGATCAAAGCCTCGGCGCCGGCAAAGCGCAATGAGGAATAAGAAAGCGGCCAAGCGTCATCGCCCGTATTCTTTCTTCGGCCCCGGGTAGGCCAGCCTTCGCTCCTTCGGAGCTTCGGCTGGCAAGCCGTCGGTTGCGAAGGCTGCCCGCCGTAGCCTCGCGCGAAGGCGGGCAAGCATCGTCGCCCGTGTTGTTTGGCAGGCGCCGGGTACGCCTGTATTCCATCCGCCACCTCGAAAAAGTACCGAGGGCGCGCGGGACGCCAAGGGTCCGGACGGACCCGCGGACCTCGACGCCTCGCGACATCGAGGTCTGTCGAAGTCCGTATTACCGCAAGTCCGCCAAGTCCCAAGGCGTCCCGCGCGCGGTGTTTCTTAGGTTTGCTCCGCGAAGGTCCTCGGTGGTCGACCCGTTCGTCACGTTAACAACCCCGTCGTGGGGCCGTGACCCTCCACCGATTTGGCCCTGGCAGCTCGGCCAGTGGTCTTCTGACAAGACCGCCGGCCTACCGGCCGTCAGAGGGCCTTGGCGCGCGGCTGTCGCGCCAGGACACGTGCGGCTTGGACCGCCGGGCCTTGCAAGCGCATCTCCGCTGCAAGTCATTCCCCGGCCACCGCTCCCCGCCCCGCGTCTGGAGACGCTGATCAGACACCCCTCGGTCACGAGGAACGGGATAACTTGACTATAGTCCTATTAGGAATATTGTCAAGAGGCGTGTCAACGGAAAACTTTGGTGTCACGCCAGCGCTTGCGCCACGCGCCGGCCGAAGGCATCGGTGCCGAGCGGACCGCCCAGGTCGGACGTGCGCCATTCTTTTTTGGCGATGACGCGGTCGAGCGCGGTCTCGATCGCCTGCGCGGCGCGTTCGAGCTGCCGGTCCCCTCGCCGCTCCCCCAGCCAGGTCAGCAGCATCGCCGCCGAGCCGATCAGCGAGGACGGATTGGCGATATTCTTGCCGGCGATGTCGGGCGCCGAGCCGTGCTGCGCCTGCGCCACCGCATGCGCGGCGCCGGCATTGAGCGAAGCCGCCAAGCCGAGGCTGCCCGCAATCTCGCTCGCCTCGTCGGACAGAATGTCGCCGTACATATTGGTGGTGACGACCACGTCGAACTGACTGGCGTCGCGGATCAACAGCGCCGCCATGGCATCGATGATGCGCTCCTCGTATTGCACCTGGGGATAGCGCGCAGCCACAGCGCGCGTACATTCGAGATAAAGCCCGTCGGAAACGCGCAGCACATTGGCCTTGTGCACGCAGGTCACCTTTTTGCGCCGCTGTATCGCAAGCTTGAACGCCGCCTCGGCGATGCGGGTCGAGCCGGCCCGCGTGATCTTGCGCATGGCGAGCGCGAGATCGGGCGTCGGCATGAATTCGCCAGGACCGAGATGCATGGAGCGGTCGGCATAGAAGCCTTCGGTATTCTCGCGCACGATGACGAGATCGACGTTCGCGCCGCAGCGCGGCAGAAAACCCTCGCGTGAACGCGCCGGGCGGATATTGGCATAGAGGTCAAGGCGCTTGCGCAATTCGCCGGACGGATTGAGCCCGCCTTCGGCAATCGGCGGATATTCGTTGTGCGACACCGGGCCGAGCAGCACGCCGGACGCGGCCTTGGCCTTGTCCAGCACGCCGGCCGGAAAAGTGCTGCCGCAGGCTGTGTGCGCCGCCCAGCCGACCGCCGCCGCCTCGAATGCAAGTCCGAGACCGAACTTTTCGTCCGCCGCGCGCAGCACGGCGAGCGTCGCCGCCATGATCTCCGGCCCGATGCCGTCGCCTTCGAGCACCAGCAGACGCAAGGCGCCCGCGCTTTCCCTTGTCGTCATGCCTCGCTGTCCCGAATGATGCGTCCCGCAACCGGCTTTGACCGCAGTGTAGAGTGAAGTAAGCTATGCGCAAAATAAGATTGGGGAGGATAATCGTGAAGATATTGAGATTATTGCCGCTGGCATTCGCCCTGCTGTGCCCGGCCGCCGCCATGGCGCAGGATTTTCCGAACAAGACCATCAGGCTGATCGTGCCGTTCCCGCCCGGCGGGCCGAACGACCTCATCGCCCGCGTGATCGGCAAGCGCATGGCGGAAATTCTCAAGCAGACCATCATCGTCGACAACAAAGCCGGGCAAGGCGGCGTCATCGGCACCGACGTGGTCGCGAAATCGGCTCCGGATGGATACACGATCGGCATCGTCAGCGCCGGCGCGCTGGCGATCAGCCCGAGCATGGAAAAAGTCGCTTACGATACGCTCAAGGATCTCCAGCCCATCACGCTGGTCGCGAAAGTCCCGGAAATGCTGGTGGTGGCGACCAGCGTCCCCGCCAGCAACATGAAGGAGTTGGTGGCGCTGGCGAAATCGCAGCCCGGCAAGCTCAACTTCGCGTCGTCCGGTCCGGGCAGCCTGCCGCATCTGGCGGGCGAACTGTTCAAGCTCACCGCCAAAATCGATATCACCCACGTGCCCTATCGCGGCGCCGCGCCCGCGGTCAACGATCTGCTCGGCGAGCAGGTGCAGATGGTGTTCCTCGATCTTCCAGTGCTGCTGCCGCAGATCAAGGCCGGCAAGCTCAAGCCGATTGCCGTCGGCGCGCCGCAGCGCGTGCCGAGCGCACCCGACGTGCCGACGACCGCCGAGGTCGGCATGCCCAACCTGCAAACCGAGAATTGGTACGGCATGGTCGCGCCGGCGCACACGCCGCCGCAGGTCGTCGCCGCGCTGAACAAAGCGGCGGTCGAGGCTATGAAGGACCCCGAGGTGATTTCCAAGCTTTCGAGCCAGGGCGCGATCTTGATCGGCGATACGCCGGACCAATTCCGCTCGTACATCGCCAGCGAAACGAAAAAGTGGGCGATGGTGATCAAGGAAGCCGGCGTGCCGGTTCAAAAATAGGACGGTGCCCTCGCAGACGCAAAACTTCGTGCTGCGCTCGACGTTGACTTCGCCGTTCGGCCGCAAGGTGCGCATGGCGATCGACGTGCTGGGCCTGAGCGGCCGGGTGACGGTCGTTCCCGCCGATCCGCTCGACGAGAACGACACGCTGCGCCGGCAAAACCCGCTCGGCAAGATGCCATGCCTGGTGCTGAGCAACGGCACGTCGATCTACGACAGCGGCATCATTATTGAATATTTGCTTGAGCTGGCCGGCGGCGACAATCTTCTCCCCGCGCGCGGCCTGCCCCGCTTTAAGGCGCTGACGCTGGCGCGGTTGGCCGATGGCATCATGGACGCTTCGATCCTTGTCGTTTACGACAGCCGCTTCCGCCCCGGCCAGCCGCCATCTGAGCGATGGCTCGCGCATCAGCGCGGCAAGATCAACCGCGGCCTTGCCGCCTTTCAGGCCGCGCCGCCCGACCCGCGCAAAACCGATATCGTGTCGATCGGGCTGTCCTGCGCGCTCGGCTATCTCGACTGGCGCAAACACGTCGATTGGCGCACACCCTATCCCGGCCTTGTCGAATGGCTGGCGCAGTTTGCCGCGCACGAGCCGGCCTTCGAGCGCACGCGCGCGCCCGCTTCGTGAAAGAGCATTCATGGCCGAACACACCGCCGACACCCCCGCCGTCCCGCCATCCTGGACGTCCACGCCACGCAAGCCGAAACTGAAGCTGCCCCCCGGCGCCTGCGACGCCCATGTGCACGTGTTCGGGCCGCGCGCGCGCTTTCCCTTCGCGGAGGGACGCAGCTACACGCCATCCGACGCGCCAAAAGAGACGCTGTTCGCGCGGCACGCGTTTCTCGGCATCGAGCGCTGCGTAATCGTGCATACCGCCGCGCACGGCTACGACCTCGCCGCCACCGCCGACGCGCTTGCCGCCAGAGGCGGCGCTTATCTGGGCGTGGCACTGATGCCGCTCACCGTCTCCGACGCCGACCTCAAGCGGCGCGACGCACAAGGTTTCCGCGGCGTGCGCTTCCATTACATGGAGCATCTCGGCAAAGGCACCCCGATCGATGAGGTGATCAAATTCGGCGCGCGGCTTGCCGACATCGGCTGGCATCTGCAAATCCACATGGCGGCCGAGCGGATCGGCGAACTGACGCCGGCGCTGCGGCGCTCGCCGGTGCCGGTGGCGATCGACCACATGGGGCGGATCGACGCCGCGCGCGGCCTCGCGCAGGAGCCGTTCCGCAACCTGATGTCGCTGATGCAGGATCGCAACGTGTGGGTGAAGGTGAGCGGGTCCGACCGCGCGACGCGGCAAGGTCCGCCTTACGCCGACGCGGTGCCGTTCGCGCGCAAGCTGGTCGAGGAATTCGGCGACCGCTGCGTCTGGGGCACCGACTTTCCGCATCCCAATCTCGATGGACCCATTCCCGACGACGGCGAGCTGGTCGACTTGCTGGCGCAAATCGCGCCCACGCCGGCGCAGCGGCAAGCGCTGCTGGTCGACAATCCGCAGCGCTTCTACCGTTTCGGAAAGCTTGGCCCTGCCAAGGAGGCACGATCATGAGCGGACGCTTGCAAGGACGCATCGCCATCGTCACCGGCGCGGGCAGCGTCGGACCGGGTTGGGGCAACGGGCGCGCAACATGCGTGCGGTTTGCTGAGGAAGGCGCCAAGATTTTCGCGGTCGACCGCAATCTCGAGAGCGTCGCCGAGACCATCGACAAGGTGAAGGCGGCGGGCGGCGAGATCGTGACTCACAAATGCGACGTCACCGACAGCGCTTCGGTCGCTGCCATGATGAAGGCCTGCGTTGACCGCTTCGGGCGCATCGACATTCTCGTGAATAATGTCGGCGGCTCGGCCCATGGCGGGCCGGTGGAAATGTCGGAAGAAGTCTGGGATGCGCAGATCGACTTCAATCTCAAGAGCGTGTTTCTGACCTGCAAGCACGTGCTGCCGGTGATGGAAAAGCAAAAGAGCGGCGTCATCATCAACCTGGCCTCGACTTCCGGTATCCGCTTTACCGGCGCGTTCCAGGTCGGCTACGCCGCGACCAAGGCCGGCGTGATCCAGCTTTCGCGCGTGGTGGCCGTGCAATATGCCGGCAAGGGCATTCGCGTGAACACCGTGGTGCCGGGACAATTGCATACGCCGATGGTGGAGGCGCGGCTTGCAAGGCAGCGCGCGGGCGGCGACGTGCAGGCGCTTTTGGCGCAGCGGCTCGCGCGCATTCCGGCGGGCTTCATGGGCGACGGGCGCGACACCGCCAACGCCGCGCTGTTTCTGGCCTCCGACGAAGCGCGCTTCGTCACCGGGACGGAGATCGTGGTCGACGGCGGGATGACGGTGCGCTGCGATTAGGGCGCGTTCTCGACAGGGCCAGACCGCGCCGGTGCGGCCAGTCCGGGAATCGGGCCATCGCTAAAATAGCGCCGATCAGGGCGGCAAGCAGGACAAGTTTTTCCATGGCGCACTCCACGCCTCGTTTCGGCTGGCAAGAACACCGGCCCGGCTAGCGCAGAACGTCCAGCGCGGTTGCCGCCAGAGCAAGCGATCCCATGCCGGCAAGCATGATGATCGCGGAGGCGCGGCCGATGACTTCGCAGCAGCGATTGAATTCCGATCCGAGCAGCATGAAGCGAGCTTAGGCGGCTCGCGCGCGAGGCCGATGTGACGCGGCTCACACAGGTGGGAAAATTAATACGGCAAGCCTCAACTTTATTTGAGACTGAATTGAATTGGTGTCGCGCGCCGTCCGCTATAGCGTTTTTTGTAACGTTCGGTTCTCGCCGAACGCGATGGAGGGCGACATGTGCAAAACTTTGTTTGCCGTTACCGTTCTTGCTGGAATAGCGGTCCCTTTGGCTTTCATCGCCTGGCCCGCCGCCGCCGAGCCCTACAAGTGGTGCGCCGAATTCTCCGGCGGAATGGGAAGCGCGAATTGTGGCTTCACCACGCTTGAACAATGCCAGCAAACGATCGCCGGGACCGGCGGGTTTTGCAGGCCGAACGGCTTCTATACAGGTTCTGAAGAAAAGCCGGCGCAGCGCCAGCGAAAACGCAACCCCAGTTGATTGCAGTACGCTTGCGGCGGACGATCTCAATTGTGTGATCGACCTGAGTCGACGAAACGGCGTCTGCGCTAGCGGTTCAGCCACCGCCGCGCAAAACCGAGCAGCCCCTGCGGCAGGAAGATGATCATGGCGATGAAGATGAAACCGAGCGGGATCAGATAAGGGAACTGGTCGCCGAAGATGCGCGACATCAGCTCGCGCAGGAGCTGGAAGAAACCGGCGCCGACGATCGGGCCAACCAGCGTGCCAATGCCGCCCAGGACGTTGAAGATCACGGTGTCGCCCGAGGTGACGAAATAGACGAAATCGGGCGCGGCGAATTCGTTCTGCACCGCATACAGCACGCCGGCAAGCCCGGCGAAAATACCCGACAGCATCACCGAAACAATCTTGTAGCGCTCGACCGGGTAACCGATCGCGCGGGTCCGGCCTTCATTCTCGCGGATCGATTGCAGCACCATGCCGAACGGCGATTGCGTCACGCGCCGCAGGAACAGATACGACGCCGTCACCACCGCCAGCACAAACCAGTGCATCGTCGTCGAGGAGAAGCGCCCGTCGAACAGGAATGGAATGGAGAAATGCGGGCGGGTGAAGATCAAGCCGTTTTCGCCCCCCGTCACGCTCGTCCAGGTGAAAATGATGACGTAGAAGATCTGGCTGAAAATCAGCGTCGTGATCGCGAAATAAATGTCGCGTAGCCGCGTCGAGAAATAGGCCACGAACAACGCCGCGCCCGCCGCCCCTACCAGCCCGAAGCCGATCGCCAGCCACAGATTGGGCGGGCTTATCATCAGCAGCGCCGCCGCCGCGCCATACATGCCAAGGCCGAAGAACGCTGAATGCCCGAACGACACCATGCCGGTGTAGCCGATCAGCAGATCCGACGACATCGCCAGCAAGCCCCAGATCAGGACTTCGGTCAGGAACCGCCGCCAGAATTCCGGCAACACCAGCGGTGCGACGATCAGCACCGCCATCACGACGGCAAATCCGGCCCAGTATATTTTGTCGTGCCGTGTCATTTTGGCATCGCGAACAGGCCGGTCGGCCGGAACAGCAGCGTCAGGATCAGCACGACGAAGGAGACGATCACCGCGCGCGAGGGGTCGAGCCAGATCGACGCATAGGCTTCCAGCAGGCTGATGAAGATGGCGGCCAGAATCGAGCCGCCGAGATTACCCATGCCGCCGACCACCACCACGATGAAAGCCTTGAGCACCCAATCGAGGCCCATGGTGGGGGCAACGCCGCCGAGCGGGGCAAAGAGCACGCCGCTCGCCGCCGCCATCGCGGCGCCGATGGCGAACACGCCGGTGAACACCCACGGCACGGGGATGCCCATCGCTTGCGCCATCACGCGGTCTTGCGTGGTGGCGCGAATCCAGACCCCGAATTTTCCATATTTCAGAAACAGCCAGAAGCCGCCGATGATTGCTCCCGACAGCACCGTGACCACGATCCGGTACCAGGGATATTGCAGATAGAACAAAGTGAAATAGCTGCTGATCGGCTCGGTGATCTTGCGCGTCACTGTGCCGAACTGCCAGAGCGCGTAGTTTTGCAGGATCAGCGATATGCCGAACGTGACCAGGATGGTGTTGAGCGGATCGCGGCCGATCAGCGGACGCAGCGTCACGACCTGCAACGCGGCTCCGAGGATGGCGACGACGAGCGCGGACATGATCAGCCCCAGCCAGAAATTGCCGGTCGCCGCGACGACGATCACGCCCAAATAGGCGCCGAGCATGAACAGCTCGCCGTGCGCGAAGTTCACGACGTCCATGATGCCGAAAATCAGCGTCAGTCCGGAGGCGACCAGCGCCAGGATCATGCCGGTGACGATGCCGTTCACCGTCTGGATGATCAAAAGGTCGAGCGGGATGGCTTGGATAAATCCGATCACGGCGTCCATCGACTACACCCCGAGATATTGTTTGATCAGCGGGTGGTGCACGTCGAGCTCCGAGGCCGCGCAATGATGGCGCACGCAACCCTTCTCCATGATGTAGACGCGCTGGCTCGCGGCCAGCGTCAGCGGCACGTTCTGCTCGACCAGCAGGATCGCCACGTCCTCGTTGTGCAGCAGCTCGATGATCTGCCCGATCTGCGACACCATGCGCGGCATCAGGCCTTCGGTCGGCTCGTCGAGCAGGATAATCTTGGGTTCCAGCATCATGGCGCGGGCGATGGCAAGCATCTGCTGTTCGCCGCCCGACAGCGTGCCGCCGGCTTGGCTGCGCCGCTCGGCCAGCACTGGAAAGAACGTAAACACCTTGTCCAGCAATGCGGCTTTTCGCGCATCGGTGACGCCGCCGCGGTCGAGACCGGTGCGCAAATTCTCCATCACCGTGAGGTAGCGGAAGATGCGCCGATCCTCCGGCACATAGGCGATGCCGAGGCGCGCCAGTCTGTGCGCCGGCGTCGTGATGATCGATTGTCCCTCGTAGAGCACCTGACCCCGGCTGGCATCGACCAGGCCGATGATGCTTTTGAGCGTGGTACTTTTGCCCACTCCGTTGCGGCCGAGCAGACCGACGACTTCGCCGCGCCCGACGTGCAACGAAACGCCGTGCAGGATGTGGCTCTTGCCGTAATAAGTGTGCAGGCCCTCGACCTGCACCAGCGGCTCGGGCGGATGGCGCGGGAGGCGTTCATGTCTTGAGGTAGACCTCCTGCACCCGGGGGTTCTGCTGGATTTCCACGGGCGTGCCGTCGGCCAGCACTCGCCGTAATTGAACACCGTGATGCGGCTCGCCAGGCCCATTACCAATTGCATGTCGTGTTCGACGATGAGGATCGTCAGATTTTTCGCAATGCCGCGCACCAGCTCCGCCGTTTCGTTGGTCTCGGCCGCGCTCATTCCCGCCGTCGGCTCGTCAAGGCACAGCAGTTGCGGCTCGGTGGCGAGCGCGATGCCGATCTCGAGATTGCGCTGCTCGCCATGCGACAGATTGGCCGCGAGCTCATGCGCCTTCGGCAACAGGCCGACGGATAAGAGCGCCTTCTCGGCCTTCTCGGTCAGGTCGATGAAAGAGCTGCAATGGCGAGATCATGTTCCAGCCGTGCCGGCGCGATTGTGCGGCGACGCGAACATTTTCCAGCGCGGTCGCGTTCGGCAGAATGTTGGTGATCTGATAGGAGCGCGCAATGCCTTTCTGTGAGGTTCTATTGGAGGGCAAGCCGGTAATGTCTTCGCCGTTGAACAAAATGCGACCGGAGGTCGGGCGCAGCACGCCGGTAAGACAATTGAAAAAGGTGCTCTTGCCAGCGCCATTCGGCCCGATGATGGCGCGAACTTCTCCGCGGTTGATCTCGAAATTAATGCGGTTGAGCGCGGCCAGTCCGCCGAAGCGGACGGCCAGCATTTCCGTTCGCAGGATAGAAGACGGTGCCGCTCCCCGGCTGCTCGCCGGGGAGCGCGTGTCGATCGCCTGTTCCACGTTTGATTACGCCGCCGGGAACTTGCAAGCCGGCGGAACCATTTGCTTGTCCTTCGGCACCGTCTCAAGAAGCTTGTAGGTACCGCCTCTCACTTCGAAGATGAACTCTTGCAGGAACGCCTGATGGTCGGCCTTGCGCAGCGTCTTGTTGCCCTGCGGGAAGTCGTCGCTCAGCTTCACCTCGAGGCCTTCGAGCGCCTCGATCAGCTTCATGGTGTCCTTGCGGCCGTCGAACTTCGACTTCTCCATGGCGATCTTCATGGCGTTCAAGGCTTCGTAGTTCGATTGCACGTATTTGTCGGGCAGCGGGCCGGTCGGATCGATTTTAGCCAGCCGCTTCTTGGCTTCGTCGAAGAAATGGTGGTGATAGGGCGTATCGAGCGGACCCTGGAACACCGGGATATAGCGATTGATGGCGATGAAGCCGTCGATCTTGCTGCCAAGGCCGGGCAGGTTGCTCGCCTCGGTGATCGAGCCGTCGCCGGCAAACTTGTACTTCTTGGTAAGGCCGAGATCGTAGGCCTGGTTGCCGATGGTCACGCCGTCCTTGCCGAAGAAGATCGCGAACAGGCCGTCGAAATTGCCGGAAATCTTCGACAGGAACGGCGTCATGTCGGCGGTGCCGAGCGGGATGCCGGTAGTGCCGACCACTTCGCCGCCGTTTTTCTTGATCTCTGCGGCATAGGCGTCACGCGTCGCCTGGCCCCACGCATAGTCGGCGTAGGTGATGTGCCACTTCTTGCCCATCTTTGCCAGAGTCGGAGCCATCGCGACCGCTTGCGCCGGCGCGTAGTCGTGCAAGCGGAAGGTGTAGCGGTTGCAGGAACTGGTGGTCAGTGTGGTGTCGAGACACACCGTGATCATGTTGACGATCTTGGCCTCCTGCCACACCGGCATGCAAGCGAGACAGATGTTGGATAGGAAGCCGCCGCAGTGAACGTCGATGTTGTCCTCGTCCACCATCTTGGCGCTCTTGCGCCGCGCCACGTCGGGCTTTAATTCATCATCGACGATGACCAGTTCGACCGGCCGGCCGTTGATGCCGCCGTTCTTGTTGATGCGGTCGGCCGACATTTGCAGTCCGACCACCGCGGTCTTGCCGCCGGGCGCGCCCGGACCTGACAACGGCTGCTCCGAACCGATCTTGTAAGGCTTGGCGGCGCCGAAGGCTTCGCGCCACGGCGCCGGCACCAGCATCATCGCGCCGATCGCGCCGCCGCCCCAACCGACGACCTTGCGGCGCGTGACCTTGCCGCTGTACCAGAAGTCCCTTGCCCAGGCCTCGTCTTTCCACTTTTCAGTCATTGCTAGTCCTCCCTCTGGATTCCGATGGTTGGAATTGAAAAGCCCACGCCGGCGCAACCGTGCGTCCGCGATGCAGCGTCAAGCCGGTGCATGAAAGTCGTCATAGCCGTTCTAATTGGAACGGACATCGCGGCGGCAGCATCCGCGAGCCCGAAAACCGCACGCCCATCCGTCACGGCATGAAGCGGCATTGCCAATCCTCCCCCCCGGCCCTTGTTGGGCTCTTCCAGATACATTTCCGTAAGCAAACGCGATCCTGGTCAAGTTTCAACCGCTATTTCGATATCGATGCATATGACTTCACATGGTCGGATACGCCCGTTTGTACCGCCGCCCTCGAACCGCGCCGCCGGCAATGATAGGCTTCGAGGCACGGATCGTTTGCTCCGATTTCAATGGACGAAAGCCCAATGGCAGTTACACCTATGCGTCGAGACGACAAGACCGCGCCCGGCAGCGGGCATGCGGCACGGCTTTCGGTCCGTGCCAACAAGCATCGCGGGCCGACCTCGGGCCTGGCCCCCGGCTATGTGCAAGGCAATCTCGCCATTCTGCCAAGCGCCTGGCCGGCGACTTCCTGCGCTTCTGCCAGCTCAACCCCAAGTCCTGCCCGCTGATCGGCATCTCCGCGCCCGGCGATCCCGCGCCTGCCCAGCCTGGGCGACGACCTCGATATCCGCACCGATTTGTCGCGCTACCGAGTGTGGCGCAACGGCGAACTGGTGGCCGAGCCCGAGGACATGCGCGAGTTCTGGCGCGACGACCTCGTCAGCTTCGTGATCGGCTGCTCGTTTTCATTCGAGGAAGCGCTGATCAGCGACGGCATCGAGCTGCGTCATATCGCGCGCGGCTGCAACGTGCCGATGTACCGCACCTCGATCGCCACCAAGCCGGCCGGCCCGTTCCACGGGCCGATGGTGGTGTCGATGCGGCCGATGACGCCGGCCAATGCCATCCGCGCCATGCAGATCACCACGCGCTTTCCGCAGGTGCACGGCGCGCCGGTGCATATCGGCAAGCCGGAGCTGATCGGCATCAAGGACATCATGAAGCCGGATTACGGCGACGCCGTCGAGTGCGCGAGGACGAACTGCCGGTGTTTTGGGCCTGCGGCGTGACGCCGCAGTCGGTGATCGCGACGGTGAAGCCGGAATTCTGCATCACGCATTATCCCGGCAGCATGCTGGTCACCGACCGGAAGAATACAGAGTTTGCGATTATGTAAGTAAATATTATTTCGCGGGCGGCGCGACGTTGAGCCCATGCAAGCCGTTGCGCTCGATAAATTGCTTCACAAGCCTAGAGGATTTGGCCTCCTCGAGGAACTCGCTCACGTAAGCCAAATGTCCGAGCATTTCCCTTTGGAACGAACGCCGCAAAGGAAATGGTAGCGAAGGCATCCTCAATGACACGGGAACTCGGTAGCCGAGCCGACAACGCCAGCAGCACTGGGCGTGGCGCTGCATAGGCGTTGGTCTGACCAATGCGCAGCAATTCAGCACCAGCAGCTTGATTGTCGACGCGAACCAAAGTCGCCTGTTTCAATATGCGGCTAAGAACGAGATCTACTGCGTCTCCGCGCGGTACCCCGACGCGATCGAGGCTGGTCAACATCAGCAATATTGCGGATCGAAGAGCCAGCCGGAACTAAATATGTGAAATCACTTTGCATATACGGCGGCGACACATCGGCAGATGCAGCTCGCGCCGGATCGATGACAAGGAATGCGACATCCCAGGCATTGATCGGTGCACCGTCCAGTACCGCGCCGGGTCTGGGATATTCTACGGGTTGGAGAGAAACGCCTATCCGCGCGGCAAGCGCGCGTGCAAGGTCCGGCCCTATTCCCCGTAGTTCACCAGTTGCCGGGTCTTTGATGGCCGACACAAGATTTGCCAAGCCAAGCCCTACTCGGAGTTTTCCAATCCGGACGATGTCCGAGACACGAGGATCAGAAACCTGCTGCGCTCGCGCGGCAAACGGCCAAGGGAACGCCGTACTTACCAGTGCGGCTATGAAATTCCGTCTTGCGACGTTGATGGGCATTAGCCTTATCCCGAACAGGCGCTATGCCGCGTCCCTTGCGGCCTTTTTGTCGAGCAATCCGGCTTCAATCAGCGCCAGCCGGATGCGCGCGATCTCGGCGTCTCGAGCTTGACCAGCGGCGGGCGCACCACCGCGCGCGGCAATTTTCCGAGCAGCACCAGCGCTTCCTTCATGCGGTTGTGCATGTCGACGAAGGGATCGGCGTAGAACACGCGCGCCGTCGGTTCGATGCGGTCCGCGAGACGCTTGGCCTCGGCCAGATCGTTGCCCTGCACCGCGCGGAACAGTTTCGCCTGGAGATCGGCGATCACGCTGCCCGAGCCCGACAGCAAGCCGTTGGGGCCCAGCACCAATGACGCAAACAGCCACGAGCTGTGGGTGGTGAGCACGTTCACCGGGCGTTTGAGATTTTGCAGCGTGCGGACGTGCCATCTCGTGATGCGGCACGTTGCCGATCCAGTCCTTGATGGCGCGGATCGTCGGCACTTCCTCGAGCAGCGTGAGCAGCGTGTCTTTCGGATAGCCTTGGCCAGTGGCCAGCGGATACTGAAAGACGATCAGCGGCAGATCGGTGGCGTCAGCGATACGCTTGAAATGCGCGAGCGCCATCGCCGGCGATTGCCCGAGCGTGAACGGCGCCGGCGGAAACACCAACAGCGCCGAGGCGCCGCCCTGCGCCGCCATCTTGGCGAGCCGCGCCGCTTCGACGCTGCCGTCGGCCCAGATGCCGTTGATGATCGGCAGCCTGGCGCCGATCTCATCCTGCGCGATGTCGAGCACGCGCCGCTGCTCCTCGAAGGTGCAGGAGGCGACTTCCGTCGAATGCGCATTGATGGTGACGGCCGAAAGCCCCTCGACCGCGGCTACATCGCGCAGATGCTTGCGGTAGCTCGCCTCATCGATCGACAGATCGTTCTCGAACGGCAGCAGCACCGCCGGGATCACGCCGTGGGGAACATAGGTCACGTGCCGTGGCATGGCTGACCCTCCTTTTTAATGGCGCATGATCCTCTCCGAAAACCGGCGCGGCTTTCGGGATCATGCGCTACTCGGCCGCTTTTATCCGCGGCTCGGGCTCGCCGGCAAACCCGAACTCGCCCGACAGGCGGTCGGCGGCGGCGCGCACCAGGCGGGCGCGTTTCTGCAAGGCCTCGATCGAAAGCCGCCAAACCGGGCCGGATATTCCGATAGCGCCGATCACGCGGCCGGAAAAATCGCGCACCGGCAGCGCCACGCAGCGCAATTCCGAATCGAACTCGCCGTCATCGATCGCGAGGCCGGCGCGCCGCACTTCCGCGATCTCGCGGCCGAGCTGTTCGGCCGAGGTGATCGACTTCGGCGTGTGTGCCTTGAGCTCGGCGCGCTGCAAATAGCGCTCGAACTGCCCCGGCGCCAAGGCGGCCAGCATGATCTTGCCGAGCGCCGTGCAATGCGCGGGCCGCACCACGCCGACACGGTCGGTCAACTGGAAGGCGCCCGGCCCGCTGGTGCGCGCCAACACCACCACGGCGTCGCCCATCGGCACCGAGAAATGCGCGCTTTCGCCGGTCGTACGCGCGAGCTCCTCGAGCACCGGCGTCGCCAGACTCATCATTTCGATCTCATCGAGCGCGCTTGCTGCGAGCGCGAACAACGGACGGCCGATGCGGTAGCGCTTGCTGTCCTTGAGCTGGCGCACGTAGCCGAGCGACACCATCGTTTTCACCAGATGGAAAGTCGTGGAGTTGTGCAAGCCGACGCGCTTGCTCAATTCGGCAAGCCCGATGCCGTCGCGATTGCGCGCGATCTCCTCGATGATCGCAAAGCCGCGGCCGATCGACTGGACGCCGCTGCGTGCGCGCGCGCCGCCCTCCTCGCCGAAGTCGCGAGTTTCGGCGACGCTCGGCCGCGTTTGCCTGCCGCTCGCCGGTTTCTGTTTGGATCGCGCGCTCACCTGACCTGGGCTCCCGTGGCTTCGGCCTATAATCCGCGGCCGGCGCCGTTTCGAGGAATCGGTATTTTGCGGTTGCGATAATGCGATAGGGACTTTAACCATATCGGTGACAGATCGACAATATTGCACCGCAGCGCCGGCGCCCCTTGGCGCGGCCACCTTGGCGGGGCACAACAAAACGTTCCACGCAACCGGTCTTGGCGTCGCGTTTCATGAAAGCAGCACCGTTCGAGTATTGCCGCGCGGCCGATATCGACGAAGCCTGTACATGGCTCGCGGGCGACGACGGGGCGCGCGTGATCGCCGGCGGCCAAACGCTGGTGCCGATGATGGCGATGCGTCTGGCGCGTCCGACCCGCCTGATCGACATTAACCGCATCGCCGCTTTGTCCTACATCCGTAAAGACGGCGACGGCATCGCCATCGGCGCCACCACGCGGCAAAGCGTCGTGGAGCGCGACGCGCTGGTGGCGGCGGAGCTTCCACTGCTGGCGCGGGCGATGCCGTGGATCGGTCATAGCGCCACGCGCGCGCGCGGCACCGTTGGCGGCTCGCTCGCCAATGCCGATCCGGCGGCGGAACTGCCGCTGATCGCGGCCACCCTCGATGCGGTGCTGAGCTATCGCGCCGGCGGCAAAACCAACACGGTGCCGGCACGCGAATTTTTCATCGGTGCGATGACCACGAGCCTGCCGGAGGGTGCGTGTTTGACCGGCGTTCGCTTCCCGGTCTGGCGCGGTGAAAAAATCGGCATCGGCTTTCACGAAGTGAACGCGCGGCGCAGCGATTTCGCTTTCGTCGCGGCGGCGGCGCAGGTCGAGCTGGACGCCGGCGGAAAATGCAAACGCATCGCCATCGGCGTCGGCGCGGCGACCGATTTTCCGATGCGGCTCGATGCGGCGGAAAAGCAATTGCGGGGCACGGCCCTTGACGCCGAGGCTGTGGACGCGGCTGTGCGCGGCGCGCTCGCCGGTATCGCACCATTGTCCGATCTGCATGCCTCGGCCGACTACCGCCGCCGCGCCGCCGTCAGTCTCGCCATTCGCGCGGTCGCCGATGCGCGCGCATCGGCGCTGGGGACGAAAGCTCAAAGGAACGCGGATGCGCATTGAACTCAACGTCAACGGCGCCAAAGAGACGCTCGATGCCGAGCCGCGTACCACGTTGCTCGATTGCCTGCGCGACGCGCTCGCTCTCAAAGGCGCGCATGCCGGCTGCGAGCACGGCGTCTGCGGCGCCTGCACAGTTTTGCTGGACGGCGTCGCGGTGCGCTCGTGCCTGATGTTCGCCGTGCAAGCCGCGGGGTCCACGATCACCACCATCGAAGGCGTCACGCCCGGGCCGGGCGAATTGTCGCTCATTCAAGATGCGTTCTGCGAAACCCATGGCATGCAGTGCGGCTATTGCACGCCGGCGATGGTGTTGGTCGCGCATGCACTGCTCGCCGACAATCCGGAGCCGACGCGCGAAGACATCGTCGAGGCGATTTCCGGAAATATCTGCCGCTGCACCGGCTACGCGCAAATTGTCGAGGCGATTACGCTGGCCGCCGAGCGCCTGCGCGGCGTCAACCGGCCGCGGAGCCTGACCAAATGAACGAGGCCGGCCGCCACCGCTACGTTTCGAGCGACCGCCGCGTGCGTGAGGACCGGCGTTTCGTCGCCGGCAAGGGAAATTTCGTCGCCGATATCGACCTGCCGAATACCAAGCATGTCGCTATCGTGACCTGTCCGCACGCCGCGGCGCGCATCAAGTCGATCGACAAGAGCGCGGCGCTGAAAATGCCCGGTGTGCACTATGTGTTGGACGGCGCGGAACTGGCCGCGGCGACGCTGCCGCTGATGACCGGGCTCGATCACCCGAAAGCGCCGCGGCGGCCGCTGGCGCTCGAGATCGCGCGCTATTCCGGCGAATGGGTCGCCGCCGTGGTGGCCGACAGCCGCGCGCTGGCCGAGGACGCGGCCGAAGCGATCGAAATCGATTACAGCCGCTGCCCTTCGTGCTCGACGCCGAAAAGGCGCTCGAACCGGGCGCCGCGCTGGTGCACGAGGCGCACGGCTCCAACGTGCTGCTCGACAAGACCTTCGTATGGGGCGAGGTCGACAAGGATTTCGCCGCGAGCCCGCGCAAGCTCGCCCTGCGCGTGAAATGGGGCCGCTCCTCGACCGTGCCGATCGAGACCTTCGGCGTGGTGGCGCGTTGGGATCCCTGGCGCGAATTGCTCGACGTCTATGCTTCGATCCAGATGCGCCCCATGTGAATGCCATCCTAGACCATGCTCGCACCTTACTCCAAACACTATTGTTTCGACCGAAAATTATCATGCTACAAAGCAATCCAACAGAACTCGTCAATCATCGCCCACTGGTGATACTTTTCCTAGCTTGAAGTTCTTGCCGCTCACGCTGCGCCTCGATCATATCATGGATAGAGCGGCTTGCAGCCCAGTCAGCCGCACGTTTCTTCATCCTAATTGTCCCCCGGATCATCATTGCCACAATGCGGAACTTGTTGCCGTTTCTTCGGAGGGCGCGGAGGAAGCTTGATCCCTGTTGACCTTAATAGGTCGAGATCTGCCTTGTTACTGTAGAGAGATAAAAGTTAGCCTGGTTACATTAGTGGAGTACGCAACATACCAAGCCTCAAACAGATCAATCCGTAGCTGCATATACGCCTTCCCATGAGCTGCTACGGCCCGGAAGTCTTCCTCTCTCTTCAATCTGGCCCGTAGCCACTCGATCATCAATGTCATCCTTCGCGTCTCCTTCACATGCCGATGCTCCCGCTCTTCCACCTCCTTCCTCAACGCTAAAACCTCGGTTTCATCGTTGACAGATACGATCTGTGACAAACCTCACGCTTGAGAACAGTATTCTTCTCCACCTCCCAGTTCTCTTTTGCCTTTCGATATCTTGCCTCGAGTTTCTGAAGTTGTTCTTGCACAGATGTGGCTTGAGACCGATGAGAGCTCGTTCATCACGCACTCTTTTGAGCTGAGAGCGAAGCTCAGCTCTGCAGCTGATAGTTGCAATCGCGTTTTCTCGCTCTTGTACGGCGATTTCAAGTGACCGGCCTCGACTGTGTTTCGCGAACCATTCCGTGGAGATCACAGCAATACGTATGCGAAGGAGACAGGACATAAACAT
>CAVPUU010000065.1:0-60468 GCA_963709015.1 uncultured Alphaproteobacteria bacterium
GCTGGGGTGTCTGCGGGCCCTGGGTACGAAGCGTCGAGCGCGGCGGCAGCACCGGCTCAGGCGGCCGCGGGTTGGCGGCGAGTGTCGCGGCGATGTCAGCGGTGATGTCCGAGAGCTTTGAGCGCAAAGCTCCGGCCTGGCGCAGCTGCTCGAACTCAAGCCGCCTTTCGGCGAGCTCGGCGCGCCGGCGGTCGTGGCGGCGGCGGGTCTCTGAGTGAGAGTCGCGCGCGTCGGCGAGTGCCTGCTGAGCACGAGCGAACTCCTCGGCGGCGTCGCGTCCGCCGAGAAAGTCCCCGATGCAGCCGAAGGCCCGGGCAGATATACGTGAACAATTTCTTTTTCTTTCCAGCGTCTTTGGACGGAAGGCGGTTGCTCTCCACTGCGCTGCAATCGAATTGATTCTCAACGAATTTCGAAGACTGGGGCCAGGAACAAGATCGCGCAACCAAATAGGAAGTGAAACAATTCGGTCGAGAAATTATGGAATATTCGAGGCCAGCCGGGAGGTATGGCGGTCCCGAGAGGAGTCGAACCTCCGACCTTCGGTTTAGGAAACCGCTGCTCTATCCTGCTGAGCTACGGGACCGCTGCGCTGCGATTTAGCACAGGCGCGCGCGCCGTGCACCGGCTACTGAGGCATTAAACCCGACAGCGCCACCACGCCCTTCCACATCGTCCGTTCCTTGTTGGCGAAGGCGACGGCCTCCTCCGGCGTGCTGGATAGCACGCGCGCTCCCGCCACAAGAAACCGCTTCTGGATCGCCGCATCGGCCGCGATCTGCTTCGTCGCGCCGGCGAGCTTGTCGACGATCGGGCGCGGCGTCGCCGCCGGCAGCACGAAAGCGGCCCACGAGGTGACGATGAAATCCTTCATGCCGGCCTCGGCCATGGTCGGCACGTCCGGCAGAGTCGGCCAGCGCGCGGCCGAGGTCACCGCCAGCGCGCGCATTTTTCCGGACTGGATGAGCGCGATGTAGGAAGCGAGATTGTCGATGGCGAAATCCACCGCGCCCGACAGCATGGCGGGAATGGTCTGCGCCGCGCCGCGGAATGGCACATGCACAGCATCAAGTCCGGCGCGCTTGGCGAACAGCACGCCCGACAGATGCGGGGAGGTGCCGACCCCGGGACTGCCGAAGCTGACGTGACCTTTCTGCTTCGCCCAGGCGATGAACTCGGCCACCGTTTTCGCCGGCACATGATCGCTGGCGACGACGAACACATTCGGCAGTTCCCAGGTCAGCGACGCGGGGATCATGTCGCGTTCCGGGTCGTACGGCATATTCTTGTAGAGGAACTGATTGATCGCGAAGTGCCCGATGGTGGCAGCGCCGACGGTATAGCCATCCGGCGGACTGCCGGTGACGACGGCAATGCCGATATTGCCGCCGGCGCCAGGGCGGTTTTCGACAACAAAGGGCTGATGGAATATTCCGTTCAGCTGCTCGGCCAAAATGCGCACCAAGACATCGGTCGAGCCGCCGGCCGGATAGGGCACAATGATTTTCACCGGGCGGCTGGGCCAGGAGGTTTGCCCACGTGCGCCGGTTGCGATCAAAAGGCTCGCGGCCCCGGCCGCTTGCAGAAAGACGCGACGATTGGGCGGCCTGCGCTGCGAAGACATCGATCCCTCCCCCGTGGTTCCAAATGGCATTATGATCGTCCGGCATTGTAACGACTTCCGGCAACCGGCCGCCATCCATGAAACGCCGACCGTGCTGCAATCCTGTGATCGCCGCCGCCGCAAGCCTGTTCCTCGTGTGCAACGCGGGAGCGCAGGAGCGCTGCAAGCTTACGGTCATTGGCACGGTGGATGTCGCCGCCGTGCGTGACGGCCGCACGCTGCTGCTCGCCGACGGCCGCGAACTGCGGCTCGCCGGCATCGAAGTTACCGGTGATAGTCACGCCTCCTTGCAAGCTTTGGTCGCCGGACACCCGCTGCGGCTCGAACGGCTGGGCCCGGAACAAGACCGTTACGGCCGCTTGGTCGCATTTGCTTTCGCCGATGACGGCCAGGAGTCGGTGCAGCAAGCCATGCTGGAACAAGGCCGCGCGCGGGTGTCGGCGCGCGTGGGCGACAAGATTTGTGCCGACGGCCTTTTGATCGCGGAACGCGCGGCACGGGCCGCCGGGCGCGGGCTCTGGGCCGATCCAAATTTCGCCCCTTTGTCGGCTGAAAATCTTACCCGGCTACAGGCTGAGCGCGGCCATTTCGCGTTGGTGGAAGGCAAGGTCTTGTCGGTGCGCGAGAGTGGGGCCACTATATATGTGAATTTCGGGCGGCGTTGGACACGGGACTTTACCGTGATCATATTGCGGCGCCTGCAACGTGCATTCACTGCGGCCGGCATGGAACCCAAAAAGCTCGAAGGCCGCCGCATCCGGGTGCGCGGATGGATCGAGCAACGCGGCGGCCCCGTCATCGCGGCCGAGGCGCCCGAGCAGATCGAATTCGTGGATTGAGCCACCCAGGGGCAAAGCAGCCATGGCTGCATCGTTGATCACGGCAAGGCGGCTGCGCGGCATTGCGCTCGCCATTCTGTTGGCCGGTTGCACCAGCACGCCGGACATCAAGCAGGTTTCGCTGCCGGTGCCGCAGGCCGCCGCGCAGGCGGAGTTGCGGCCGGCAGAGGAACGCGAGCACCTGCGCATCCTTGCCTCCTATGGCGGCAGCTACGAGAACGCTCGGCTGCAGGCGGCCATCGCAAAAACCGTCGACCGGCTGGTGGCGGCGTCGGAACGGCCGGACCTCAAATACAAGGTGACGATCCTCAACTCGCCCGCCATCAATGCCTTCGCGCTGCCGAGCGGCCACCTCTACGTCACCCGCGGACTGATCGCACTCGCCAACGACAAGGCCGAGCTCGCCTCGGTGCTGGCGCACGAAATGGGCCACGTGATCGCGCGCCACGCGGCGATCCGCGAGGACCAGGCGCGCCAGGCCGCGTTGATCAGCCACGTGGTCAGCGACGTGCTCAGCGATCCGCAGATGGGCGCGCTGGCACTCGCCAAGTCCAAGCTGACGCTGGCGGCCTTCTCGCGTGCGCAGGAATTTGAGGCCGACGGCATCGGCGTCGGCATTTCCGCGCGCGCCGGGTTCGATCCGTTCGGCGCCTCGCGCTTCCTCGCCGACATGCAGCGCAATGCCGAACTCAAGCCGGCCGCCGGCAGCGCCGAGGCGCGCGCGCCCGACTTTCTGACGACCCATCCGGCGACGCCGGAGCGGATCAAGAATGCGCTCGCCAATGCCCGGCAATTTAGCGGCCCGGGCGCCGGCGAACGCGACCGCAACGAATATCTCGGCGACCTCGACGGCCTGGCCTATGGCGAGGACCCGAGCGAGGGATTCGTGCGCGGCCGCCGCTTCCTGCATCCTAAGCTCGGCTTTACCTTCCTGGCGCCGCCGGGATTCACGCTCGATAACACCGCGCAGGCGGTGCTCGGACTCAAAGGCGGCGACGAAGCGATGCGGCTCGACGTGGTCAGCGTGCTGGCCGAACAATCGCTGCCGGCCTACCTGAAATCGGGTTGGATGGAGAAAATCGATCCGGCAAGCGTCGAGGAATTCAGCGTCAACGGATTCCGGGCCGCGACCGCCACCGCCACCGGCGACGAATGGTCGTTCCGCCTATTTGCCGTGCGGTTCGGCAGCGACGTTTATCGCTTCATCTTCGCGGCCAAGAACCGGACCGCGCAGATCGACCGCTCATTCCGCGAGTCGATCGCAACCTTCCGCCGCATGAGCCTGGAAGAAAGCGAGCAGGTCCACCCGCTGCACCTGAAGATCGTCACCGTCGGCCAGAACGACACGGTGGAGACGCTGGCGCGCCGCATGGCCACCGCCGATCATCCCCTCGATCGCTTCCGCGTGATCAACGGCCTCGGGCCGCATGACACGGTCAAGCCCGGCGCGAAAGTGAAGATCGTGGTGGATTAACGGCGCGTCGCGCATTTAATTGTCATTCCGGGGCGCGCGTCAGCGCGAACTCGAAATCCAAAGCCACACAGTACGCGTCTCTGGATTCCGGTCCCGGCGCTTCGCGCCGTCCCGGAATGACGGTTAGATTTCACCAGCCTCATAATTGATCGTGAATTCCGGCGGCACATCGGGACCCCACAGATAGAACGAATCCTCCGGCTTGTGATCCGCCGAAGGCCAGCGCTGCTCTTTCGGGATGTAATCGATATCGCAGGCATATTCCGCGAAGCTGCCCCAGGGGTCGCGCACATAGTGGAAATAGTTCGAGCCGAGCACGTGGCGCCCTAAGCCCCAGCCTTTGGTCCAGCCCTTGTCGTGCATGCGCATCGCGCCAAGCCCGATTTCGTTAACGCTAGCGACGTCCCAACTGCAGTGATGGAACCCAGGCGCGCTCGATTTCACCAGCGCCAGCATGTGGTGATCGCTGCCGTGAATGCCATGCATGAACGCCACCAGGTCGGAGGCGCGGTCGGATAGACGCAGACCGAGCGTGCGCTCGTAGAATTTGATCGAGGCGTCGACGTCGGCGGTGAAGGTGAGCACGTGCGACAATCGGCGCGGCCGCGTGAACGGCGATTTCTCCCGTATCGCGGCGCCGGCCGTGCCGGCCGGCATCGGAGTCCACGTACTTTCCGTCTTCTTGTCGGGCGATACCTTGGGTCCGACCTTCACCTGGATTAGCACGTTCTCATGATTGCGGAACCAGAAGCCGTTGCTTTCGAAGCCGGGCGGCGGATCGATCAGCTTGACGCCGTTGCCCTCGATGCGGGCTTTGAGCCGCGGCAGGTCGTCGGCGTAGCAGCCGAACGAGAGATGATGCAGCGCCTTGGTCTTGCCCTCCACCACCGAGCCCCAGCGGTGCTCGTGACCAAAGGTCTTGATCGCCAGCGTGTTGCCATCGCGCGCGAGGTCGAGACCGAAATTGCCGTAGAATTCCTGCGCGACATTGGCGTCGGGAACCGCCAGCACGAACTGGTCGAGCGAATGCACGCCGAGGGCGTCGGTTTCCTTGGTCGGCGCGACATAGCCGCGAATGGCGGTCATCGATATCTCCAATGCGTTTCGATGGGGCGTTTGATGTCTATCTAAACTCGCCAGGCCGAAGGAGCAACCAGCGGCGTCCGCCAATGGCGCTAGGCGCGGCCGAGCTTGCTCACGGGCACGGCATGAACGCAGTTCCGCCAATCGGCGAGCGGCTGCACGGCGCCCTGTTTGCCGGTCGCGCGCGACATTCAGAATCGCCTCTCCGGTACCTTCCGCCTGCCAGGAGGCACGGAATTTCTGCCACGACCAGCCATTCGGCCGGTCGAGTTCCGCCAAGCGCCAATTCTGCCCGCCGTCGGTTGAAATCTCGACGGCGGCCACGCCGCCATCGGCCCACGCCCAGCCCCAAATCTCGACGGCCTGCCCGCCAATTTGCGCGCCCGGCGCGGGGCTGACGATCACCAACTCCGGCGCGATCTGCCAGACCGGCCGCGTGCCGCTATCGACCGCGTCGTTGTAGAGCCGCGTGGTGAAAGGCCCGTCGGCGCGGCGGTCCGCGAGATGCAACCGCGACAGCCATTTGACCGAATTGGTCCCGTAAAATCCCGGCACCAGCAAGCGCAACGGAAATCCGTGCTCGGCGTCGAGCGGCTCGCCGTTGATTTCGTAGACTAGCAAAACATCGCCTTGCTCGAGCCGACCGAGCGGGCAATCTTTCAGATAACGGTCCGAGCGAATGCCTTCGTATTCGCCGGAATCGAGTCCATACGACCAGAGAAAACGCGCCTCGGGCGATACGCCTAGTCCGTCGAGCAATGTCTTCAAATCCACGCCGCCCCAAACGACATTGCCGACGCGGCGCGTGGCGATCTTCGGGTTCGACGGATATCCGGCGCATTGATGAAAGGCCTCGACCTGTTTCTTCGGCATTTGCCGGATCCGGTCGAAGCTAAATGTCGCGCACTCGCGCACCAGGCCGGTGACGCTCAGCGTCCACGTCTTTGCGTCGACGCGGGGAACGCCGACATGCGCGAGCACGAACAGGTCGCGCTGCGCGGTAATCTTGCTCAGCAATTGATGCGGCAACAACGGCACGCGGCGGAACGTCCGCGGCGGGTCCATCGTAATCGCCGTCCGCTCGCGCAGTTCCTGGTTGGCGGCTTCCGCCATGAACTTATCCAAATAAGATTGTCGTCATATTTGTTCTACCACGCCGCTCAAACAAAACGCCCGGCATGCCGTCCAGGCAAGCCTGCGGATTAGCCAACGCTTCGCTGTCCGGCTGGAAGGGCGACGGACATCCCGTGGTTCCCTTTTTCCGTTCCCTCAAAAGAGGGATGGAGCGCCGGGAGGCGCCAGGGCGCTGGCGAAGCGCCCTTTGGCGGGTTTGGCGAAACCCGCCGCGCGTCTGGCGAGACGCGCGAGCCCTTTGGCGCAAGGGCCCGGCGCCTCCCGACGCTCCACCGCTCGACACGGGCGCCCCCTAGAAGAGCGCGGCGTCGAGCATGATGACTTAGAATATAATCCTATTGGCAATTCGTGTCAAGTTTGCGCTATGATTTGGCGGGCGAAAAGCGGGTTCTGGCGTGGGGCATATGAAACGTCGCCAGTTCATTACACTTCTTGGCGGCGCGGCGGCAATGTGGCCGCTTACAGCGCTTGCGCAACAGCCGGCGCTGCCGGTGATCGGCTTTCTCAGCGGCAGGTCGCTCGCGACCGATGCGCATTTGGTCGCGGCGTTCCAACAGGGTCTGAGCGAGACTGGCTATGTCGACGGGCGGGACGTCGTCATCGAATACCACTGGGCCGAAGGTCAATTCGATCGCCTACCGGCGATGGCCGCCGATCTGGCGAGGCGTCAAGTATCGGCTGTTTTCGCGGGCGGCATGGACGTGAAAATACGAGCTGTCAAGAACGCAATCTCAACTCCCGTCGTCTTCGCCGTGGGCGGCGATCCGGTTGAACTCGGTCTCGTCGCCAGCATGAACCGGCCTGGCGGCAACGCCACGGCCGTGACTGTGCTCACCGCGGAGCTGTGGTCAAAACGATTCGAACTGCTGCGCAACCTACTGCCTTCGGTAACGCTCATTGCGCTGCTGCTCGATCCGAACAATCCCGCAGCCGATACCATTACGAGGGGCGTACAGAGGGCGGCCCAGGTGTTTAGGAGTTCAGATCTACGTCGCAAAAGCGCGCAGCAACCATGAGCTCGATGACGCTTTTGCGGCCGTGGACCGAGAACGCGCCGGCGCGCTCCTCGTCACGGCCGATCCGCTTTTCAATGGCAGGCGGCAACAAGTCATCGAACTCGCCAAGCGTTATGGGGTTCCTGCAATCTACGACCGGCGCGATTTTCCGGCAAACGGTGGTTTGCTGAGCTATGGCGCCAGCGTTGTCGATCAATACCTTCAATCCGGCCGATACGTCGGTCGCATACTGAAAGGCGCCCTGCCCGCCGACTTGCCGGTCATGCAGCCAACCAAGTTCGAGTTTGTGATCAACCTCAAGACCGCTAAGGCGCTCGGCCTCGACGTGCCGCCAACCTTGCTCGCGCTCGCCGACGAGGTCATAGAATGATGGGTGACCGTCCCCTGCCCGGCCAACGACGCAGGTTGTCATAAACCTCGCCTTGAATCAAAAAGCCCGGCGTCGCTGCCGGGCTTTTCGTTATTGATTGATGCCGCGATGGATGAGGCCGTCAGGCCGCCTCTTCCTCGGTGGCGGGCTCTGCGTCCGCCTCGTCGGCAGGCTTCGGCCCGCGCCTAGGGCCCTTGGCAAGCGCGCCTTCGATTTCCTTGATCGCTTCGGTCTCGGTGATGCGCTGCACCGCCGCGATCTCGCGCGACAGCCGGTCGAGGGCGGCTTCATAAAGCTGCCGCTCGGAGTAAGACTGCTCCGGCTGGGTGTCCGACCGGAACAGGTCGCGCACCACCTCGGCAATGGCGACAATGTCGCCGGAATTGATCTTGGCTTCGTATTCCTGCGCCCGGCGCGACCACATGGTGCGCTTGATGCGCGCCCGGCCCTTGAGCGTCTCGAGCGCGCGCTTGACCAGCGGGCCTTCCGCCAGCTTGCGCATGCCGACCGACACGATCTTGGCGGTCGGAACCCGCAACGTCATCTTGTCCTTGATGAAGTTGATGACGAACAACTCGAGTTTGGCGCCGGCGATCTCCTGCTCCTCGATGGCCAGAATCTGGCCGACACCGTGGGCCGGGTAGACGATGAACTCGTTGGTCTTGAAGCCTTGTCGTTGGGTAGTCTTCTTGTTGGTAGGCATTCCGGGCAAAACTCCTTCACCGGGGCCTTTGCGGGCGCCGGCCATTTTGGCTGCGGGAGCCCCGTTGCGGACGGCGCCGCGCGAGGCCTGCGAGGTCCGCCGCGTTTCGGCAGACTTTTTCGGTCCCCGGCTCGTGCCGGCGGAACCTTTTTTAGCTTTATGACGCGGTTTTCCTGCCACTGCTCACGCGTGGAATTCACGCCCTCTTACAAGACCTTGGGTGCAGCCGCGAAAAATAAGGCTCCCGAAGGGGAGCGCATCCGTAGCGGCGTTTTTCATCTTCATCGGATTTGCTATATATAGCACATTTTTGGCCAAAATCAAAGCCTTATACGGTAGTAATTGCGCAATTCCGCAGCATTTAGCCTGCAATTTTGACATACCGGTTAACGCCGGCGTTGTTTTGAGAGTTCCGGCCAGCACCAAAACGGTCGCGGACTGCGGTAAAACGCCGCTTAATCGCCGATTCCGCCTTTGGACGAGAAGAATTTCTTGAACTTGTCCGGAACCCCGTCCCAATCCTTGGCGTCGGCCGGCGGCTCCTTTTTGACCGTGATATTCGGCCAGACCTTGGCGTATTCGGCGTTCACTTCCAGCCATTTCTCGAGGCCGGGCTCGGTATCCGGCTTGATCGCATCGATCGGGCATTCCGGCTCGCAGACCCCGCAATCGATGCATTCGTCCGGATGGATGACCAGCATGTTTTCGCCTTCGTAGAAGCAGTCCACCGGACACACCTCCACGCAGTCCATGTACTTGCACTTGATACAGCTTTCGTTGACGACGTAGGTCATTCACGGCTCCGGCCCGAACTCGGCAATGCTGCCTATCGTAACGTTAGGTAGGCCGCAAGCGGCCCCCTTGCCACGCCCGGGTCAGCTTTAGCAGCTATTTTCGCATGTAGACCCTAGGGGGAATGCGCGCCCGGAGCATTTTCCGGCGAAGTGGGCACCGGTTCGCCGCAGAAAATGCGACCAAATAAAATCTAATTGCAGGCCTTGACCCCGGCACCGGTTGTCAAATCGCGGTAAAGGGCGCGCGCAACGGGCGCAGCGCCGCGTTTATCGCAAAAACCCTCGACCTGGAGTACCTTGACCGAACGGTCGAGCGCCAGCGTCACCACATCGCCAACGCGCACCGGATGGCTTGGCGCAGTCACGCGCTGGCCGTTGAGCCGCACAAAGCCTGCTTCCGCAAGCGCGGAGGCATCGCTGCGCGTGCGCACCATGCGCGCGTGCCAGAGCCACTTGTCGACGCGTTGACGGTCCAAGCGCCTCAAGATTCTTTCGTGCTTTGTTCGAGCTGCTGCTTGAGCGCGGCGAGTTTGGCGAAGGGCGAATTCGGATCCGGTTGTTTATTGCGATTTTCCGAGCCGCCGTAAGGCTTTGCGTAATACTGCTCGCGCTCGGCGCGCTCCACGCGGTCGCCTTTGTCGCGGCGCGGTCGCTCGCCGCGATCCGATCTTGCTTTGCGATCAATGCGTTGGCCCTGACGCTCGACGCGCTGCTGGCGTTCGTGGCGATCCTTGCGCTCCTGACGGTCTTTACGTTCAGGACGCGGCGTTTCGGATGTCTCCGAAATAGCTGGCGCGGCTGACGTTTCGGCGGGGATAGCGGCGGCTTCCGTCGTTTCCACAGGCGCCGGTGCGGCGGCTCTTTGCGCGCGCGGCTGACGGCGCGGGCGGTGCGGCCGCTTCTCGAACCGACCGGCCGGACGCCAGACCTCGATCATCGCCGGCTCTTCAGCGGCGGCAAGAGCTGCCGGAGCTTCGCTGTTCTTCGGCTCGAGGTTTTCAGAACTCGTCTCTGATCGCGCCGGAGCAACTTCTTCGTCTTTCCGAACTTCGCCCGCCGGCGGCAGAACATCGGCAGCCGCGATTTTTTGTTCTGCCGGCTCGCCCGCCACGATCCCGGTCGGCGGCAACTCAACCTGTGGCGGCTTGACCGCCGCGAGCGCATCGGCAACCGGCGCCCCCACCCCGGCGGCCGGCGCAACACCGGCGGCGGCAGGATCGGCAACCGCGTCGGTTGCCGGCGCCGGAGTCGCCGCCGCAGGCGCCGGCGGTTTGGGGCGGCGGTCCATGCGATAGCCGAGCGAGCGCAGGATGGAAGCGAAGCCTTCGCCGGATGCGCCCGTAAGCGAGGTCATCGCGCCGGTGACGACAAAGCCGCGGCCGTCGAACACGCCGTCCGGTTTCGGCCCGGGCGAAGTCTCGCGCCACGACAGCGCCGGACGGATCAGATCGGCAAGCCGCTCTAGAATGTCGACGCGCACCGCGCGTTCGCCGGCCACGCGATAGCCGGCGGTACGGTAGAGCGGCTTCGGCGTCTCCTTGTCCACGGGGATCGAGGTGCGGCCCGACGCGGCGAGATGCAGCAATTCGGAAACGCCCTTGGCATCCGGGCTCTCGTGCTTGAGCGCCCAGAGCTGCGTCGCCAGCGCACGCGGCGCCGGTTTGAGCAACAGCGGCAGATAGATGTGATAGGCGCCGAAGCGCACGCCGTATTTGCGCAATGTGGCGCGCGCCGGCTGGTCGAGACCCTTGACCTCCTCGGCCACCTTCTGGCGCTCCAGCACGCCGAGCAATTCTACCAGTTGGTACGCGATGCCGCGCGCCATGCCGGTGATGTCGTCGGCGGCGGTGAGCGAGAACAGCGGCGCCAGCTGTTTCTCGATGTGGGTCTTGAGCCAAAGGTCGAGCCGGTTCTGCACCAGTTCGCGCGCCGGCCCGGTCAACTGATCGTCGGCCACGATGCGTATGCGCGGGCGCAGCACGTCGTCGCCGGGGATCAGCTTGCCGACCACGTCGCCGGTCCAGCGCAAGGCGCCGTCGCTCGCCAGCACGATCTGGTCGTTCGAGGCCTGCGACAATTTGGTGGCGCGCGTCTCGATCTCGCCGGCCAAAGCTTTCTGCCCGGCGGCGTTGAGCGCCTTGGCCTCGGAGGCATCGGCGGCTGCGGCGGGCGCGAACATGAATCCGTCGAGGCGGCCGATCACATGGCCCTCGACGCTGACTTCGCCGGTTTTTCCGATTTCGGTTTCCAACATCGTGTTCTCTCGCAGCCGCCGCATCAGCACGCTGGTGCGGCGGTCTACGAAGCGTTCGGCCAGGCGTTCGTGCAGGGCATCGGACAGCTTGTCTTCGATCGCGCGGGTGACGGCCTGCCAGTGCTCGGGATCGGCAAGCCAATCCGGGCGGTTGGCGACGAAAGTCCAGGTCCTGACATGCGCGATCCGGTTGGAGAGCGCATCGATGCCGCCTTCGGTCCGGTCGGCTTGCGCCACCTGCTGAGCGAACCAATCGGTGGGGATGTTACCCTCTCGCATCAGGAAATCCATAGAGGGTGACCGCCAGTTCGGCATGGGTGGCGGGTGCGATCTTGCGGTAGTCGGGAACCTGGCAGGCGTCCCACAGCCGCTCGACCGCATAGGGCTTGACCGCCAGCCCGCGCACTTCTTCGTCACGCGCAGCATGCTCCAAAACGAGAATGTCTTCCGCCGTCGGCGCCCGCGTCAGCCCCGGCTCGCTCGGCGTGGCCGCCAGCGAAGCCTGCAAGGCGCCGATCGATTTGAAATCGAGATCGGAATTGCGCCATTGCAGCATGCGGATCGGCTCGAAGGTATGGCTCTCCAAAGCCTGCACCAGTTCCGGCTCGAACGGATCGCAGCGCCCGGTCGTGCCAAATGTGCCATCGCGGGTCGCCCTGCCGGCGCGGCCGGCGATCTGCGCCAGTTCAGCGGGATTGAGTTTGCGGAACTGGTAACCGTCGAATTTGCGGTCGGCGGCGAAGGCAACGTGATCAACGTCGAGATTGAGCCCCATGCCGATGGCGTCGGTGGCGACCAGGTAATCCACGTCGCCGGACTGATAGAGTGCGACTTGCGCGTTGCGGGTGCGCGGGCTGAGCGCCCCCAGCACCACCGCGGCGCCGCCGCGCTGGCGGCGGATCAATTCGGCGATGGCGTAAACTTCCTCGGCCGAGAAAGCGACGATGGCCGAGCGCGGCGGCAGTCTTGTGAGCTTCTTCTCGCCCGCATGCGTGAGCATTGACAGGCGCGGCCGGCTGACGATGTGCGCGCCGGGCAATAATTTCTCCACCATCGGCCGCACGGTGGCGGCCCCCAACACCAGCGTCTCCTCGCGCGCGCGCATGTTCAGCATGCGGTCGGTGAATACGTGACCGCGCTCGAAATCGGCGCCGAGCTGCACTTCGTCGACCGCGAGGAAAGCGACGTCGAGGTCGCGCGGCATGGCTTCGACGGTGGAAACCCAGAAGCGCGGGTTGGCCGGCTTGATCTTCTCCTCGCCGGTGATCAGCGCCACCGCGTCCGTGCCGGCGCGATCGACCACCTTGTTGTAGACCTCGCGCGCGAGCAGCCGCAGCGGCAGCCCGATCATGCCGCTCGAATGCGCCAGCATCCGCTCGATCGCGAGATGGGTCTTGCCGGTGTTGGTGGGGCCAAGCACAGCGGTGACGCCGGTGCCGCGGGCACGCGAGGGTCGGTTTGGCTGCGGGGAAAAGGAGATGACCATTACGCTTCCAACTTAGATTGTCATGACAGGGCTTGTCGTCACAAGCCGGATATACCGGGCTTGTGCCCTTGAACCCTGCGGAAGTCGGGCAAGCCCGACTTCCGATGCCACCCAGGCCTTCCTTTGCCGTCCAGCTTCAAGGCGTGGATGTCAGGCACAAGGCATGTGCTCGAACCGGCGAAGCCGGATCGGGGTGCCGGGCACGACGGAAGGAGGCTTCCTGTATCACAATGCGACGACACATGAGGCTACGGTTAAGCTTTGGAACAAGTCTGGAACGAACCGCGCCCAAATCACTAACTCCGGGCTTGTATGAATTCGTTCACGGCCACATCTGGCGAGCGATACTCTGACGACCACAAGATCGGGTAGCTCGGCGCGGATTCAAACGCCCTTAGGCCGCTCTAAACGTTAACACGGCCAGGGACTCACATTGCCATAAAGTCAACCCTGATTCGGCAATTCGGCGCCCGGCCGAATCACTGCGTCTTCACGCCATTAGCGGACGCGTGGGTCGGAATCGGCGCCGAGACGAACTGGTTCGCTTCCAGCACCACCTTGCCGATCGGAGTCGGGCCCTGCGCGCGGTACGGCACCAGCACACGGGTGCCGGCAACCGGCGCCAGCCAAACTTCGATGTCGCGCTGCCTCGAGATGTAGCGGATAGCCGCGCGCGAGGGGACGTAGCCGGCGATCGGCAAGAAATAGACTGTGCAGACCACCACCGGGCCGTCATAGCCCTTTTCCGATTTCACGTGATCCATGCGCTTGAAGGCGAATTGCAAGTCGTAGCGCAGCCTTCCGTCGAAGATCGCCATCGTGCGATGGCAGGCTTCCGGCGATAAGGGATTGCCGGTGCCCGGCGTGCGCATCAGCGAGGCGGTCATCGGGTCGAGCACGCCTTTGCGATGCTCGTCGGTGATCGGGACGCGATCCGGCTCGCTTTCGAGCGGCGGATCGAGCTTCGAATTCCGTGACCACGCCGTTGGCGAGCGTCAGGCGTACCTCATCGGTCTTGTGGCTGGAGACGATGGTGGAGGCGAAGACCGAGGAGGTGGCCTGACCGGCTTGCAACGTGCCGTGCGCGGCGCTGGTGCCCCGGCCGCCGGTGAAGGCGTGTATCAGGCCGGTGGTGACGCCGCTCGCCGCCGCCGTGAAATGCGTGTCGGTGATGTCGATCACCCAGGTGCCTTTGCCGATCGGGATGCCGGCGAGCGTCATCGAGTAACGCGCGTCCAGCTTGCCCTGCGCGCGAGCGGCGGCCGGCGCCGCGAGCGCCGCGCCAAGCATCAGCATTAGATAGACATGACGGCGAAGTGGCGACACGAGCCTTCATCCTCTCTTGCACCGGGCTCTCTTGCACCGAGACGACGCCGGCCGGTGCCGGACGACGCCGATACTATAACCGGCGCTTGCCGCCAGCATGCAAGAGGCGAGCCGGTCCGGCCTGCCTGTTGCCCGCGCGAAAGGAAAGGCCGCCGGGGTGCGGCCCGCCTAGGTCGGCGTCGATTAAGTCGAATGTTTGATCGGCGCTAGGGTCGCTATGCGCATAGCCGGTCCGTAAAAGTGGCCAAAAACCTCCGCAATTCCGCGGCTTGACGCTGGTTTGTCCGCTCTCTATACGTCCGCCCGACTTCCACGATTGACGACCGGACCGGCGCTCGATGCGCCGGCGCATTTTCGAGGGATAAGCCATGTCTTGGCGCTGCGACCTGACCGGCAAGAAGCCGCTGACCGGGCACAAAGTGAGTCACTCCAACATCAAGACCAAGCGGCGGTTCATGCCGAACCTGCGCAACGTCACGCTGATTTCCGACGCGCTCGGGCGCCGAGTACGGGTGCGGGTGTCGGCCAACGCGCTCAAGACCGTCGACCATCGCGGCGGGCTCGATGCTTTCCTGCTCAAGGCCAAGGACGCCGACCTCGCGCCCAAGATGCTCGAACTGAAGCGGGCGATCGCGAAGAAGAAGGCCAAGACCGCGCCCGAGGCGGCGGCGAGCTGAGTTCTTGTCCCGGACGCGGCGCAGCGCGCAGCGCTGCACCGCAGATCCGGGACCGTCACAAATTCGGAATTCGTTAAGGTCCCGGGCCTGCAGCGCGCCACTTCGTGCTGCGCTGCGCCCGGGACACAGAGACTTACTCCCCCACCAGGGCGAATTGCAGCAGCAGGTTACGCTGCAAGACGGAGAAGTTGTCGTCCGACACCAGCGTGATGATGGTCTCGCCGGCGGCGTTGGTGTGCACGCCGATGCCTTCCATATTGTCGATCTGGTAGGCGAGATCGGCGACGATCAGCGGCTTGCCGTCGATCAGCGTGTCCGGCTTGATGCCGGCGAGCGGGATGCGGCGGATGCGCATGGCGACGCCGCGCAACGGCGAATAGCTGCGCTCGAGCAGCAGCAGGTCGGCCGGCGGCAGGATGGTGCAGTCGCTGACGTCGAAGCCGTCGCTCCGCTTGACCGAAAAGCGCGCCACCCGATCGCCGTCGAGTAAATAGGAACGGTGATTGCCCTGCGCGTCGAGGCTGTGCTCGGTGACGGCGATCAGTTGGCCGGCGAGCGGCGAGCCCTTCGGCGGCACCGCCAGGCATTCCAGGCTCTTGTTGTAGGTGAATGTCCTGAAATCGTCCGGCACCTCGATCGGCCGGCCGCGCGCGGCGAGGCCGCCCTTGGCGTAGTCGAAGCGCACGATTTTTTCGACGCGCTCGATGCCGACATAAAGCGTGCCGTCGATCTCGGCGAGCGATTCGGCGTCGTACCAGTGGCGTGCGGCGAGCGGCTTGCCGTCGCTCCCCAGGATCGGCGCCATCTCGGCGCCGGCGATGCCGGTTGGCTTGCCGTTTTCATAGACGATGCGCGCGCGCAGCCAGGAGCCGTTGTCGGTCAGCGCCAGGAAGTGGCTGCCGTCCGGCTCCATGTGAAGCGCCGAGATGCCGCCGAACGGCTCGTAGCTCGAGGTGAGCGCCAAGCCGCCGCGGAATTCGAGCTCGCCGAAGCGCGCGCGCGAGGGATCGCGGTTGTCGAAGGACGTAATCGGCACGGCGCGGACGTCGATAGGCGTGAGCGCCTGGCTGTAGCGCGGCGCGGCCAGCGCATAAGGGCCGACCGCGATCAGCAGCGCCGCCGCCATGCCGGCGAAGAGCCGGCGCCGCGCCACAAGGGATCGCAAGCGCGTCAAGTCACACTCCGCTCATTCCCGCCTGCCTGCGCGGGGCAGGCTCCAGCGGGAATCCAGCCACATCGTAGTCCAGCCACATCGTAAATGAAGATTGCCCCTGGGTCCTCGCTTCCGCCTTCGCGCTCTGCGCTTCGGCGGACTCCCGCTTCGGCCCGTCGAAGCGCCTTCGCGTAGACGGGGTGCGAGGACGAACAGAAGATGACGCGTCACGCCACGCGTCTTCGCCGCACCGGGCGCGGCCGTTCGACCGGCGCATGCTCCTCGAACAGTTCGGCAAGCTTCTCGGTCATCGCGCCGCCGAGTTCTTCGGCGTCGACGATGGTGACGGCGCGTCGGTAGTAGCGCGTGACGTCGTGGCCGATGCCGATGGCGATCAGCTCGACCGGCGAGCGGGTCTCGATCTCCTCGATCACCCAGCGCAGATGGCGCTCGAGATAATTGCCGGCGTTGACCGAGAGCGTGGAATCGTCGACCGGCGCGCCGTCGGAAATCATCATCAGAATCTTGCGTTGCTCGGTACGCGCCAAAAGTCGTTTGTGGGCCCAGTCGAGCGCCTCGCCGTCGATGTTCTCCTTGAGCAGGCCCTCGCGCATCATGAGCCCGAGATTCTTGCGCGCGCGCCGCCAGGGCGCGTCGGCCGACTTGTAGATAATGTGGCGTAGATCATTGAGCCGGCCGGGGTTGGCCGGCTTGCCGGCGGTCAGCCATTGCTCGCGCGCCTGCCCGCCCTTCCAGGCGCGGGTGGTGAAGCCGAGGATTTCGACCTTGACGCCGCAGCGCTCGAGCGTGCGCGCCAGGATGTCGGCGCAAGTGGCGGCGACCGTGATCGGGCGCCCGCGCATGGAGCCGGAATTGTCCAAGAGCAGCGTCACCACGGTGTCACGGAACTGCATGTCTTTTTCGGCCTTGAACGAGAGCGGATGCAGCGGATCGACCACGATGCGCGACAGGCGGGCCGGATCGAGCTGGCCTTCTTCGAGATCGAACTCCCAGGAGCGGTTCTGCTGCGCCATCAGCCGGCGTTGCAGGCGGTTGGCGAGGCGGGCGACCACGCCCTGCAAATTGGAGAGCTGCTTATCGAGATAACCGCGCAGGCGATCCAGCTCCTCCGGCTCGCATAGTTCCTCGGCGGCGATGGTTTCGTCGAACTTGACGGTGAAGGCGCGATAGTCCGGACCGCGCGGCTCGTTGGCGCCGAAATGACGCGGCCGCTGCGGCTCGCCCGGCGTTTCGGCGTCGCCCATGTTGGTGTCGTCGGCCATGTCGGCGGTCGGTGCGTCGACCGCTTCGGCGGAGGCGTCGGGCATGTCCTCGGCGGATACCTGCGTGTCCTCCGTGCTCATGCGCTGCATCTCATCCGAGTTGGCGGCGTCGCCCTCCTCGCCGGAATCCTGCTTGCGGCGATCCTCCTCGCCGTCTTCGTCTTCTTCCTCGGAGTCGCGACTGCGGTCGTCGCCCATTTCGAGCGCGTCGAGCAAGTCATGGATTGCATCGCCAAATTGGCGCTGGTCCTCGACCAGGTCTTCAAGTTTGTCGAGATCGCGCCCGGCGCGGTCCTCGATCAGCGGCCGCCAGAGATCGACCAGCTTCCGTGCCGCCGGCGGCGGGCTTAGGCCGGTGAGCCGCTCACGCACCAGAAGCGCCAGCGCATCCTCGATCGGCGCGTCGGCGCGATCGGTGATGTCGTCGAATTTCCCGCGGTGGAATTTCTCGTCCAGCATCGCGGTCAGGTTCTTGGCAACGCCGTCCATGCGCCGCGCGCCGATCGCCTCGACGCGCGCCTGCTCGACCGCCTCGAACACCGCCCGCGCCTGTTGGCCGCCCGGTTGCAAGCGGCGATGCACCGCCGGATCGTGACAGGCAATGCGCAGCGCAATCGAATCGGCGTGGCCGCGCACGATGGCCGCCTCACCCTTGCTCAGTTTGCGCGGCGGCTCCGGCAGGCGGACTTTGCCGCCCATCAGGCCGGGACGCTCGGCGGCGAAGGCCACTTCCAGATCGGGCTTGCGTGCAATCGCGCGCAGGCAGCCGGTGACCGCGCGCTTGAACGGCTCGGTCGGCGAGTCCTTGGGGGAAGGCTTTGATTTGATATTGGAGGCCATGACTTTTTTTTCGTACCCGTCATCCTTCGAGGGCCGCTACGCGGCCACCTCAGGATGACGATGAGAGGTTGCCACGCGTGGCCAATTTTATCCCGTTATCCTGAGGCGCGAGCCAACGGGTCCGGCCCGCTCAGGCCGGCCCGATGACAGGCTCCGCGATCCACCACAAGTCGGCCATAGCCGACTTGTGCATTAATAATCCGAACTCGGGTAGACCCGAGTTCGGTGGATGACGGCCCGATCAGCTCAGCACCACGTTCACCGCGCTCTCCGGCAATTCGACGCCGAAGCAGCGCTGATAGAATTCCGCCACGATCGGCCGCTCCAGCTCGTCGCACTTGTTGAGGAAGGTGAGCCGGAAGGCGAAACCGACATCGTTGAAGATCTCGGAATTCTCCGCCCAGGTGATCACCGTGCGCGGGCTCATCACGGTCGAGATATCGCCGTTCATGAAGGCGTTGCGCGTCAAGTCGGCGACGCGCACCATTTTGTTGACGACGTCGCGGCCCTGCTCGTTGCGATAGTGCTTGGCTTTCGCCAGCACAATCTCGACCTCGTTGTCATGCGGCAGATAATTCAGCGTGGTGACGATCGACCAGCGGTCCATCTGGCCCTGGTTGATCTGCTGGGTGCCGTGATAGAGGCCCGAAGTGTCGCCCAAGCCCACCGTGTTGGCGGTGGCGAACAGACGGAAACAGGGGTGTGGCTTGATCACCTTGCTCTGGTCGAGCAGCGTCAGCCGGCCGGAGGCCTCCAGCACGCGCTGGATCACGAACATCACGTCCGGGCGGCCGGCATCGTATTCGTCGAAGCACAGCGCGACGTTGTTCTGCAACGCCCAGGGCAAAATGCCTTCGCGGAATTCGGTGACCTGCTGATTGTCTTTGATGACGATGGCGTCCTTGCCGATCAGGTCGATACGGCTGATGTGGCTGTCGAGGTTGACGCGCACGCAAGGCCAATTGAGCCGCGCCGCCACCTGCTCGATATGGGTGGACTTGCCGGTGCCGTGGTAGCCGGTGACGATGACGCGGCGGTTCTTGGCGAAGCCGGCGAGAATGGCGAGCGTAGTCGCCCGGTCGAAACGGTAATCGGGGTCGATGTCGGGCACGTGCTCATCGGGCTTGGAATAGGCCGGAGCTTCCATGTCGCTATCGATGCCGAATTGCTGGCGGATCGACACCTTCATGTCCGGCAAGTTTTCGTATTTGCCCGCAGTTTCTTGCGTTGCAGCGGTCAATTGAACCTCCGTGGCTTCGCGATACCTCGAAGCCTGTTTACGCCCCGACTCGTCCGGTCCGGCTGATAGGATGGCAACTTAGCAGACCGACCGGCCGCGAAAAACCCGCCCGCGGCGAATGGCACCATCAATAATATCAATGAGATAGGTATCGGGCGGCCCGAGCGGAAGGCGGGGCTGGGTTGCGTTCTCATCGCGCGCCGCATCGGGCGGCGGACGGCAAGTGCAATGCGAACCGGGCGAGCGCGGAAGACTAAAGTCGCGCGCCTTTATTGCGGGCGTCCCACTCCGGCAGCGTCATCATTTTCAAGCCGAGGGCCGGTAATCGACGCGGAAGTATCCATCCAGGGCGCTTCGAACGACGGCGTCGGGATGGATCAACGCGACCTCTTGCGCCGTCACGCCGGCATAGACCGTGTCGCTCCACAGATACCGATAGCGGTAGAGCCCGAGACCATCGTCGAGACGGCCGACCAGCGCGATGTCGCGCTTGAGACGGGCGTCGGGAGCGAAGATCAGCTGCCCGTTCGGGAGCAGCATTGTCGGCGGGGTCGTCACGCCGAGCGGAACAATAATGTCGAGTGTCGCACCGGGCGGTCGTTCGCAAGGATCGTACTTTGCTGGAGGTAGAGCCGGAGGCCGGATATTTGCTTAGTGCGGCGAAGCGCCCCGGTCGGCCGATGGCCCGCTCTCCGGCTCGCCGAAATAAGAAAGCACCACGATGGTGCCGATGACGAGCGCAAGCAACAGCAGTTTCATCGGAGTGCTCCCTGACCCTCGAGACGACAAGCTGTCCTCCAATAGCGGGAAGCTCCTTAACGATAGCTTTACCGCGTTGGCAGACGCGTCCGGCCGATTTACCCGCGGTTAAGCGGCTCCCTAACAGACTATGAACAAGGACGGGGGAACGGCTATGGCGGATCAATTGGGGCGGTTTGGCATGGCGATCGCCGTGATCGTGCTGATCGCGAGCGGCCTCTATCAGTTCAGCGGAAGCGTCAGCGTCGACACGGGCGCACGCGGCGTCACTTTTCACTCCCAGAACTGGCGGCCGTAATAATCGAGCCGCCGGCGTTCAGCCGAAGCCGGCCGACTTCAAATAATTGTACGACTGGATGACCTCGACCAGCCTATCCTCGGTCGAGCGGTCGCCGCCATTGGCGTCCGGATGAAACTTCTTGACCAGTTCCTTGAACCGGATCTTCACCTGCTGCGGGGTGGCGCCGACATCGAGCCCGAGCCGGTCGAGCGCCTTGCGTTCCGCGTTGCGGATCTGACGCTTTTCCGTCCGCTGTTTCTGCTCGTTGCGCATGCCGTCACCGAAAAGGCTGAACGGGTCGGCGCCCGCGCCAAAGGCGTGGAAATCCGGACGGGCGTTGCGCTTGCCCGTACCCATCTTCCAGGTCGGGCGGTGGCCGGTGATGGCGTCCTTCTGATAGGCCATCACAGCGGCGTCGTTCATGCCTTTGAAAAAATTGTACGACTGATTGTATTCCCGCACATGCGCAAGGCAGAAGCTCCAGTAGGCCTTCTCGTTCTCGCGGCCCTTGGGCGCGCGATGCGTGGCCTTCTCCTTGCAACCCGCCCATTGGCAAGCCGGTCCGCCGGTCTTGGGCCGGCGATCCTTGTCCGGCTTGACGCGGACGCGATCGAAAAGCGGTGAGTTGAATTTCATGACCGAACATTATGCGCCTTTGCGCATGTCACCTTCAAGACTTGACAACGGGCACGGCTTGCCCAATTCGAGTCGCATGCGGACCGAAGATCTCATCACAAAGAAGCTGACCGAGGCTTTCGCGCCGCAAAGTCTCAAGGTGTTGGATGAATCGCAGCAGCACGAAGGCCATGCCGGGCACCGGCCGGGCGGGCAAAGTCATTTCAGGGTCTATATAGTGGCGGAACTGTTCAAAGGCATGACCCGCCTGCAACGCCACCGGCTGATCAATCAGGCATTGTCGGGGGAACTCAAAGACGACGTGCACGCGCTCGCCATCCACGCCGCCGCGCCTGGCGAAGGCGGGGTTTAACTACTCCGCCTTGATGCCGGCGGAGCGGATAACCTTGCCCCACATCGTGCGGTCTTGCCGGATCTGCTGCGCGAACTCCTCCGGCGCATTGCCAAGCAGCCGCGCGCCGGTCTTGGCGAAGCGGGCCTGGACCTCCGGCCGGCGCAAGGCCTCGGCGATCTCCTTGTGCAGCCGCGCCACGATCGCCGGCGGCGTACCGGCGGGCGCTACCACGCCAAACCAGGACGAGGCCTCAAAGCCTGGAACGCCGGCCTCGGCGGCGGTCGGCAAATCCGGCAGCAGCGGCATGCGCTGCTTGGCGGCGACCGCAAGCGCGCGCAGCCGTCCGGCCGCGATATGCGGCAACACCGTCGGCGGATTGTCGACGACGCCGTCGATCTGGCCGCCGATCAGATCGGTGATCGCGGGCGCCGCGCCTTTGTAGGGAATGTGCGTCAGCTTGATACCGGCAGAGTGCATGAACAGCGCCAGACCGAGATGCCCGGTGGTGCCGATGCCGGGCGAACCGAAATTCAGCTTGCCCGGATTGGCGCGCGCCAGCGCGACCAGCTCGGCAAGGGTCTTGGCTTCCACGTTCGGATTGACCACGACCATCATCGGCATGTCGGCGACATTCGACACCGGCACAAAGGCCGTTTCGGCGTCGAACGGCATCTTGGCGTAGAGGAATTGATTGGCGGTGAGGATACCGGCCGACGTCATCAGCAGCGTGTAGCCGTCGGGCGCGGACTTGGCGACGACATCGGCGCCGACATTGCCGCCGGCGCCGGTGCGATTTTCGACGACCACCGGCTGCCCCAGCGTCTTGGAAATTCCGTCGGCGACGGCGCGTGCCAGCACGTCGGCAAGACCGCCGGCCGGAAACGGCGCGATCAGATGGATCGGACGATCGGGATAGTTTTGCGCCTGCGATGGCGCGCCGGCGCAAGACAGCGCGGCACCGAGCGCAAGCGTGCACGCATATTGCATTTTCGACGTCGCCATCGACGCCCCCTATGTTTAACCCGCCTTCGCCGCCGGCTTGCGCGGCAGCGGCTGGATGCGCAGCGCGGTGATGCGATTGCGCTCGCGGCGCAGCACCCTAAAGCGGAAGCCGTGGAAGGTGAAGCTCTGGCCCACTTCCGGAATCGAGCGCGCCTCGTGAATGACGAGGCCGGCGATGGTGGTCGCCTCCTGGTCCGGCAGATTCCAATCCATCACGCGGTTGAGGTCGCGGACCGGCACTGCGCCGTCCACGTTGACCGAGCCGTCCGGCTGCTTGCGCACGCCCGGCATGGCGACGTCGTGCTCGTCGGTGATGTCGCCGACGATTTCTTCCAGGACATCTTCCAGCGTCACCAGGCCTTGCACTTCGCCATATTCGTCGACCACCAATGCCAGTTGGGTCTTGCGGCGGCGGAACGCCTTGAGCTGCTCGGACACCGGCCGCGTGTCGGGCACGAACCAAGGCGGCGCCATCAGCGAAGCGATATCGACCTTGGATGCGTCGCCATCGACCGCGTGCAGCGCGCGCAGCAAGTCCTTCACGTGCAGAATGCCGACGATGTTCTCCGGATTGCCGCGCCAGAGCGGCAGCCGCGTGACCGGCGAGGCGATCACCCCGTTGACGATGTCCTCAGGCGTATCGTCGGCGTTGAGCGTGATCATGTTGGTGCGGTGGATCATCACGTCCGATACCACCAGTTCGCGCAGATCGAGCACGCCGCCGAACATGTCGCGGTCGAGCGTCTCGACGTCGCCCTCGCGATGCAGCAGATCGACGGCGCCGCGCAATTCCTCGCGCGCCGACAGCACCTCCTGATCCTCGCCAACCGTCATCCCGACTTGCTTGAGCAGCCAGCGCACCAGCGCCTCGATCGCCATCAGCACCGGGCCGAAAAACTTGACGAACCAGTACATCGGTCGCGCGACGCCCAGCGCGATACGGTCGGGCGCGTTGAACGCGGCGGTTTTTGGCAGCACTTCGGAGAACACGACCACGATGATGGTCATCATGACCGTGGCGTAAACCACGCCGGCCTTGCCGAACCAGGCCAGCAGCACGCCGGTCGCCAGCGACGAGGCGGCGATGTTGACCGCGTTGTTGCCGAACAGCAGCGCGCCGAGCAACCGCTCGCGCTGCGCGAGCAGGCGATTGACGATGGCGGCGCGGTTGTTGCCCTGCTTCTCCAGCCGCGTCATGCTGGCGCGCGAAGACGCGGTGAGCGCGGTCTCGCTGCCGGCGAAGAACGCCGACAGCAGCAGGCACACGAGCACAATGACGAGGGAGAGCCAATCGTTCGCGGTCATTGTTGTGCGAGTTTGGCGGCCAAGAAGGCGCGCACCTCGGCCGCGCTGACGTCGTTTTCGACGAAGGCCCGGCCGATGCCGCGCACCAGTATGAAGGCGAGCTTGCCGCGCTTCACTTTCTTGTCTTGCGCGATCAGGTCCATCAGGGCGTCGACGCCCGGTACGCCGCCGGGCACATCCTTGAGATAAGTAGGCAGGCCGACCGCGGCAAGATGAGCGCGCGCCCGCGCGGCGTCGGCTTGGCTTACCAGGCCCTTGCGCGCGGAGAACTCGAACGCCAGCACGATACCGAGCGCCACCGCCTCGCCGTGCAGCAGCCGCGCGGAGAAACCGCAGCCTGCTTCCAGCGCGTGGCCGAAAGTGTGGCCGAGATTGAGCAGGGCGCGCTCGCCGGTCTCGCGCTCGTCGCGCGCGACGATGCCGGCCTTGCCGCGGCAGCAGACCGCGATGGCATGCTCGCGCGCGGCACCGCCGGAGAAGATCTCCTGCCAGTTCGCCTCCAGCCAGGTAAAGAAAGCGGCGTCGCCGAGCAACCCGAATTTCGCGACCTCGGCATAGCCGGCGCGGAACTCGCGCTTGGGCAGCGTATCGAGCAGCGCGGTGTCGGCGACAACCAGGATCGGCTGGTGGAAGGCGCCGATCAGGTTCTTGCCGTGGCGCGAATTGATGCCGGTCTTGCCGCCGACCGATGAGTTCGACCTGGGCCAAAAGGGTGGTCGGCACTTGCACGAAGTCGAGCCCGCGCCGCACGCTGGCCGCAGCGTAGCCGGCAAGATCGCCGATCACACCGCCGCCGAGCGCGACCACCAGATCGCCGCGCTCGATACGCGCTGCGATGATCGCCTCGCACACCGTCTCGAAGGTCGCGTAACTCTTGGAGCCTTCGCCTTCCGGCACCACGATGGCCGAGCTTTCGACGCCGGCCGCCTTGAGCGAAGCCTCGGCGGCGGCGAGATGGCGCTTGGCCACAGTAGCGTCGGTGACGATTGCGACCTTGGCGCCCGGACGCAGCGTCTTGATGCGCTCGCCGAGCGACGCCGTCAGCCCGCGGCCGATGGCCATGTCGTAGGCGCGCGCGCTCAGCGCGACCTTCACCACGATCGGCTCGGCAAGTTCGCCTTGGCGCAGCGGCGCGGTCACGGCGCGCCCTCCGCGATGGCGAGCGGCTTCGCCAGCCTGGCGATGATTTCGTCGACGATGTTGTCGTGCGGCTCGTCGCGCGACTGCACGACGACGTCCGAAAGCGCATAGACCGGTTCGCGCACCGGCAGCAAATCTTTCACCTTGCCCGCCAGCGGGCGGTCGTTGCGCCGCTTGGTGCGCTTCATCAGCACGTCGAGGTCGGCCTTCAGCCAAACCGAGATGCCCTTGATGTGGATGAGGTCGCGGGTCGCCTGGTCCATGACCGAGCCGCCGCCGGTCGCCAGCACCTGTGGGCCGTTGTCCAAGAGGCGGGCGATCACACGCGCCTCGCCGGAACGGAAATAGTTCTCGCCGTGCTTGGCGAAGATTTCCGGAATGGTCATGCCGGCGGCGCTTTCGATCTCGGTATCGGCGTCGACGAAATTAATGCCGAGCCGGGCGGCGAGCCTGCGGCCGACCGACGACTTGCCGGCGCCCATCATGCCGACCAGCACGATGGAACGGCTGCCGAGCGCACGCACGATCGCGGCCTCCGGGCCGTTTTCCGCCGTTTTTTGAATGGCCCTGTTCGCCATGCTAGAGTTCCAAATCGACGCCACGGTTCCATATACCAGTAATTGAGACAACCTTCGTGGGCGGCTCTTGGCCCTGGTTTTGGCCCTGGTTTTGGCGCTGGTTAAGGAAACCGCCCCCACGCGCTAAATTCGCCCGTTTGCGGGCCACCGGATCGCGACCATGCCAAGCCTGTTCAGATTTCTGGTTTTCGTCGCCCTTGTCGGCGGGATCGGCTATGTCGTCGTGTTCTCGCTCGCCAATTTCGTCAAGTACCCGCCGCGCGAGATCGTGGTGACGATCCCGTCCGACAAATTCCTCAAAAAACCTTAGCGCCGGACCGCGCCCGGCGATGGCCCGCCAAGCATCCGACGACGCGCTGGTCGAGTTGTTCCTCGACATGCTGGCTGCCGAGCGCGGCGCCGGCAAGAATACGCTCGACGCCTATCGCAACGATCTGGCCGACCTCGCCGCGCATCTGCGCGCCGCCGGACGAACGATCGCGCGCGCCGGCACAGACGACTTGCGCGGATTTCTTGGCAGCCTCGCCGCACGCGGCTTCAAGGCCTCCTCGCTGGCGCGGCGGCTGTCGGCAGTGCGCCAGCTTTACCGTTTCCTCTACACGGAAGGAAAACGCGGCGACGACCCGGCCGCGGTGCTGGAAGGACCCAAGCGCGGGCGCACGCTGCCGAAAGTTTTGTCGATTGCCGAGGTCGATAGCTTGCTAACGCGAGCGCGCAGCGACATGGAGGATGACAAGCAGACGCCGGCCGTCCGCTTGCGCGCGGCGCGGCTGCTATGCCTGCTCGAAGTCGTTTATGCGACGGGCCTGCGAGTGTCCGAATTGGTGGCGCTGCCGGCGGCGAGCGCACGGCGCGATCAAAGAATGCTCGTCGTGCGCGGCAAAGGCGGCAAGGAGCGGCTGGTGCCGCTCAACCAAGCGGCCAAACGCGCCATGGCGGAATACCTCAAGCTGCGCGCCGTCAGCGAGCGTCAAGAATCTTCAAATCAAATGCCGTCGAAATGGCTGTTCCCCTCGTTCGGCGAACAGGGCTACCTCACCCGTCAGCATTTCGCGCGCGAACTGAAGGCGCTTGGCGCGGCTTGCGGCATCGCGCCGGCGCGCCTAAGCCCGCACGTGCTGCGCCACGCCTTCGCCAGTCACTTGCTGCATAATGGGGCCGATCTTCGCGTGGTGCAGACCTTGCTCGGTCATGCCGACATCTCGACCACGCAAATCTACACCCACGTGCTGGAAGAGCGGCTGAAGGCGCTGGTGCGCGACCTCCACCCCCTGACGGACGGCTAATGCGGGTCACAAGCAGACCCATACGACGCGGCAAACAGCGTCTCTATTCGATCACCTCGTCGGCGCGTGCGAGTAGCGTTGGCGGTACGATGAGGCCGAGTGCCTTCGCGGTCTTCAGATTGATCACTAACTCAAACTTGGTTGGTTGCATCACCGGCAAATCCGATGGTCGGTCGCCCTTCAGAATTCTGGCCGTGTAGTTGCCCATCTGACGATAAGTGTCGAGCAAGCTGCTGCCATAGCAAACGAGACCGCCCGCCGCGATAAATTCGCGACGGTCGTAGAGCGCGGGAATCCTATAGCGTGCGGCCAGCGCGACGATCTGATCGCGGCCACGGGTGAAGAGCGGATCGGTATCCATCAGCATAGCCTGCGTCCTCGACGCCGCGACCGCTGCGAACGTGCTATCGAACTCTCGTTCACCGGACACGCGCAAGACGCTCATTTTCCATCCAATTGCATGCGCTGCGGCGCGTGCGTCATCTATATCGGACGCGGCGTTTGGGTTCGTCGGGTTTGCGACGAAGGCGATTGTTTCCGCCATTGGAAGCAACTCGTGCAGCAACTGCAAGCGTTTTGGCAGCAGAACGTTGCTCTGAAAGCTGATGCCCGTCACGTTTCCACCCGGACGATTGAGGCTTGTCACGAGGCCAACCTTGACCGGATCGGCCCCGATGGCGAATACGATTGGCGTGTTAGTGGTCGCAGCCTTGGCCGCGCGCACGGCGGCAGTGCTGTTAAGACCGCTGATTACGTTCACACCGGATTTGACGAGGTCGGCAGCCAGTTCCGGGAGTCGTTCGTTTTTCGCCCGAGCCCATCGGAACTCAATTGCTACATTTTTGCCCGGCGTGTAGCCGAGTTCGCTGAGGCCTTGTCGAAACCCGCTAACGTATGGAGCATATGCTTCTGGCGATCCGCTGCTCAGGAATCCGATCGTCGGTAACGTTGGCTGTTCAGCGAGCGCCACTAGCGGCCAACTCGCCGCCGCACCTCCAACAGCCTTAATGAATTCCCGGCGCCTCACCGCCATGCCTCAAAGTTTTAAAGACAACCGACAGTCCCGGCGAGCCCAATTCCTTTGAAGACAATATCCTAGATGGGGCCAGCACATTTCCGCAACGGGTCGATAGCGACGCGCCGACAAATTCATGCCGTGTCTGCGTTGCCCCCGAAAGCGGATTTTAGTCGCGCATTCGTGCGCGTCCGCTGATACCACAAGCGGGCTCATACGACGCAACAGCAACTCTATTCGATCACCGCGTCGGCGAAGGCGATGAGCGATGGCGCGATGGTGAGGCCTAACTCCTTCGCGGTCTTGAGATTGATTGCCAGTTCGTACTTGATCGGTGCTTGCACCGGGAGATCAGCCGGCTTCTCGCCCTTCAAGATACGGTCGACATAGGAGGCCGAACGCCGGCACAAGTCAACGTCGTTAATCCCGTAGGACATCAGCCCGCCGCTCGTCGCAAAAACGCGTCCGGGATACACCGTGGGCAGTCTGTATTGAGCTGCAAGGGCGACGATGGCTTTGCTATGCGCGGTGGCGAATGCACTCGGCAGAACCAGGACCCCGCCGTGCCCCTCGCGCGCGACCGCCGCCATCATCGCATCGATCTCCGCGTCGTTATGACAGGTCGCCGAGTGTACCGTCACACCGATGGACGGGCGTTATTCTCGATGTTGCCGAGCATCAAACCGGCATAGGGCGTGGCTTCGGGATTATACAGAACCGCCACGCGCGTGATAGGCGGAGTGATCTGCGCCAACATCTCCAGCCATTTGCTGGCCATCGGTGGATCATAAGCACTGAAGCCCGTGACGTTACCGCCGGGATGCGCCAGGCTCGCGACGAGACCTTGACCGACTGGATCGGCAACGACCATGAACACGATTGGTATCGTGCTTGTCTGCCGCCGCAGCACGGCGACAGACAGGCTGCCATAAACCGCGATCACGTCGGGGCCGAGCGACACGAGTTCCGAGGCGTAGCGCTTGATGAGCAAAGGGTCGACGCCAGCCCAGCGCCAGTCGATACGCAGATTGCCGCCCTCGTGCCAGTCGAGCGCGCCGAGCCCCCGCAGCAGCGCCGCGGCGCGTACTTGGCCCACGTGGTCGTTTGCAGGAAATTGCAGGAGCACACCAAGGCGCCGCATCCTGTCGGACTGCTGCGCGCGGACTACAAACGGGCACGCAACCGCCGCGCCGCCGAGAAGCGTAACGAAATCCCTGCGCTGCATGTGCCTCCCCCACGAAGCCCACACTGCAATCCCGAAAGTATAGCAGCATCGGTCCAAGCGGCGAGCAAAAAATTACACATAACCGGTTTCAAATGTTAATCAGACCCGATGTCCGCTTTGTCCGGTAACGAACATTCGTCGGTGCACCCGCTTGGGCATTTGGCCGCACATCTAAGGTCCACTGCCTAGCCAGAAACGCGCTTAAAAACCATACTAACCCGATTGCTTAACTCAGAGCCTTCGCCCGCGTCACTAGGCCCGATCGCACGCCAAACCCGGACCCCATGCGCAGCTATCTCGATTTCGAAAAGCCGGTGGCCGAACTGGAGGCCAAGGTCGAGGAGCTGCGTGCCATGGGCGAGAGCGACAACGCGGTCGCCGTCGGCGAGGAGATCAGCCGGCTCGAGGTGAAGGCGGCGCTCGCGCTCAAGGAGCTTTATGCGGATCTTACGCCCTGGCAGAAGACGCAAGTCGCGCGCCACCCGCAACGGCCGCATTGCCTCGATTACGTCGCAGGCCTGATCGGAAGATTTCATGCCGCTCGCCGGCGACCGCAAATTCGGCGAGGACGCGGCTATGGTCGGCGGGTTCGGCCGCTTCCGCGGCGGGAGCATCTGCATCATCGGCCAGGAGAAGGGCTACGACACTGAGAGCCGGATCAAACATAATTTCGGCATGGCAAAGCCCGAAGGCTATCGCAAGGCGGTGCGGCTGATGGAAATGGCCGACCGCTTCGGCATTCCGGTGATCGCACTGGTGGATACCGCCGGCGCCTATCCCGGCATCGGCGCGGAAGAGCGCGGCCAGGCCGAAGCAATCGCGCGATCGACCGACGCCTGCCTCGCGCTCGGCGTCCCGAATATCGCGGTCATCCTCGGTGAAGGCGGCTCGGGCGGCGCCATCGCAATCGCCACCGCCAACCGCGTGCTGATGCTGGAGCACGCTGTCTATTCGGTGATCTCGCCGGAAGGCGCCGCCTCGATTCTGTGGCGCGACACCGCCAAGGCGCAGGACGCCGCCACCAACCTGAAGATCACCGCCCAGGACATGGTGCGTTTCGGGGTGATCGATACCGTGGTGCCGGAACCGACCGGCGGCGCCCATCGCGATGCCGCCGCCGCCATCGCGGTGACCGGCGAGGCTATCGCCAACGCCCTGGCCGAATTGCGCCCGCTCGACCGGGAAACGGTGCGCCGGCAGCGCCGCGAGAAGTTCTTGGCGATGGGCCGAACACCCGCTTAAGGCCTCTCGGCCCGCGCCTTTGAGCAGCCGCAGAGGCCTAAATCCACATAGCTTTTTCGGCGTTTACTTTCGGTTCACCATGGGCTTACGGGTACCCACAGGCACCCCGGATTGCCTTGCGGATGCCACATCTTATGGATAACGATTGCTCAATGAGGGCCCGCCCCTTCGGGGAGTACCGCGTTTGAACCGACCGCTCGTCCGCGCCCTGCTTGTGTCGGCGGCTGTAGCCGCGGCGATTGCGCTTGCAGGCTGCGATACCGACGGCATCACGCCGACCGGCCGCGCGCAGGCCCCGCTGTCCGAAAAGACGCTCGCCGAGCTCGAGGCGAAGCACATGGACAAGGATTCTCCGATCCTTGCCCGCATCTTCAAGGAAGAGGCGGAGATGGAGATCTGGAAGAAAAACCGCGACGGCGAATTCGCCCTGCTGAAGACCTATCCGATCTGCCGCTGGTCGGGCGATCTCGGCCCGAAGAAGAAGGAAGGCGACCGCCAGGCGCCCGAGGGCTTCTATACGATCACGCCGGGGCAGATAAATCCGGCGTCGAATTACTACCTCGCCTTCAACACCGGCTTCCCGAACGCCTATGACCGCGCTTGGGGCTATACCGGCTCCGAGTTGATGGTGCACGGCGACTGCTCCTCGCGCGGCTGCTACGCGATGACCGACGAGCAAATTCAGGAAATCTACGCGCTGGCGCGCGAAGTCGTTCTTCGGCGGGCAGAAGGACTTCCAGCTCGAAGCCTTTCCGTTCCACATGACCGCGCTGAACATGGCCAAGCACCGCAACAATCCGAACTTCGCGTTCTGGAAGATGCTGAAGGAAGGCTACGACGATTTCGAAGCCACGCGTCAGGAGCCGAAGGTCGCGGTGTGCGACAAGCACTATGTGTTCGACGCCGCCGCGCCGGAAAATTCCACGACGCCGCTCAATTTCTCGCCGCGCGGCAAGTGCCCGGCCTACCGGCTCGATCCGGCGGTCGCCGACGCGGTGCTCGAGCATCGCCGGCAAGAGCAGATTCAGATGGCGAACTACATCGCACGCGACGTTGCCACGGTGCCGTTCCGCGTCGGCGACGGCGGCATGAACCCGGTGTTCGAATCCAAGCTCGCCAGCCACACCGAATTCGACAATAACGGCCGCATCTATCAGGTCGCCGGCGGCAGCCAGGCGCCCGGCGCATTGCCGCGCACGCCCAACCCGCCGCCGGTGAAAACCGCGGCGGCGCAGCCGGCGCCGGAGAGCCAGCCCGTGGCGATGGCGAGCGTGCCGATGCCGCAACCGGCGCCGCAAGCCAAGGAAGGCGAGGCGCCGCCCGAGCAGCCAAAGTCGATCGCGGGCCTCCTGGACAATCTGTTCAGCGGCTCGCCGGCGCAAGCCGAGCCTGCCGAGCCGGCGGAAAGCCCGGCGGTTGCCTTGCGCGGCAGCAAGACCGACACCGCGGCGGCAAAACCGAAACACGCCGCGCCGGTGCGCACCGCCTCCGCGCCGGAGCCCAAGGGGCCGAAGCCGCGTGAAGCGGCACCGGCCAAGCCGAAGACGGCGGCCGCAGAGGCGCCCGCGGCCCAGCCCGTCCAGCAAGCCAACAAGGATGCAAAGCAGCCGCCAGGGCCGGAAATGCGCACCGCCTATTCGACGCCGCCAGCGAGGAATGGCGGTCTGCTATCGGGCGCGCAGCCGGTCGTTCCAGCCGGCTCGTTCGAGAGCCGCTGGACCGCGCTGCGTTGAGCCGCGCCACGCGCGCGGGCGACGCATGGACTGCTTCGTCTACGTGCTCGGAACCCGCAGCAAAAGCCGCCACCTGACCTATGTCGGCTGGACCAATGACGTCGCGCGACGTCTGGCGCAGCATAATTCCGGCAAGGGCGCGCGCACGACGCGCGGGCGCATCTGGGTGCTGCTGCACGCGGAGGGGTTCGCGACCCGGCGCGAAGCCATGAGCCGCGAATGGCACTTGAAGCGCGACCGCGCGTTCCGGAAAACGCTGGCGCAGAAGCTGAAAAGCGAACGCGCCGGATGAGCACTTTCAAAGAGCCGAAGATCGACTGCCACGCCCATGTGTTCGACCCGGTCGCCTTCCCCTATGGCGGCGACATCGAATACCAGCCGTCCGGCCAGGAGATCGGCACGCCGCCACAGCTCACCCAGGTCATGAAGACCTACGGCGTTAGCCACGCGCTGCTGGTGCAGCCGAATTCCGGCTACGGCAGCGACAACTCCTGCCTGCTCGATACGATCGCGCGCGGCGGCGGGCGCTTCAAGGGCGTCGCCATCGTCGCCTTCGACGCCGATCTTGCCGCATTGCGCGGCCTGAAGGCACAAGGAATCGTCGGCGCGGCCTTCAACCCGACCTTCCACGGCACCGACTATTACAAAAAATCCGCCGGCCTGATCGGCCGGCTCGCGGAGCTCGACATGTTTCTGCAAATCCAGAGCGAGCAAAATCAGTTGTCGATGTTCGTGCCCTGGATCGAAGCCATGCCGGTCCGCGTGCTGATCGACCACTGCGGACGCCCGACGCCGGAGCAAGGCTTGGACCAGCCCGGCTTCCAGGCGCTGTTGCGGCTCGCGCGCACGCAGCGGGTCAGCGTGAAACTGTCCGGCTATTCGAAATTCTCGAAACTCCCCTACCCGTTCGAGGATACCTGGCCGTTCGTGCGCGCCATCGTCGAGGCGTTCACGCTCGACCATTGCATGTGGGCATCGGACTGGCCGTTCCTGCGCGCGCCGCAGCGGCAGGATTACGGGCCGCTGGTCGAACTGGCCAAATTGCTGTTTCCCGATCCGGCCGAGCGCCGCAAACTGCTTTGCGATACGGCGCGCCGGTTGTTCGCTTTCGGCAGTTGGAGCGTGATCTGACCAGATTGAACCACCTTGCTTCCCTGACGTTTTGTTTGCGCATGATCTTATCCGAAAACCGGTTCCCACTTTTCGGGATCATGTGCTAATTCAGCAGTCCTTCCTCGATCGCTTTGATCTGGAGCGCGAGATAGCGCGAGAAAATCCGACATTGCGCGAGGCTGCCGGCGGTGAACCAAAGGCCCGGTTGTGCGGTGCGCCGCCACATGTTGCGCAGTTCGCCGCCGTCGTCGAAACCCCAGACCGGACCGATCTTATCGGCGATGGCGTCGCCGAGATAAACACGCACGGTGTCCTGCTGGTTCTTGTAGCCGGTCGCCAGCACCAAAAGCTCGGCCGGCACCACGCGGCCGTCGCGTAGCCGCGCGCCCGCGGCGACGAATTTCTCGATGTCGGAAAATTGCAGCAGCCTGATCTCGCCGGAGATGATCAGCTCGGAACAGCCGACATTGAAGTAATAGCCGCCGCCGCGGCGCAGATACATCATCTGGAAGCCGGTCTCGTCTTCGCCGTACCACAGGCGCAAGCCCGATCGTTCGAGATTGTCCAGCAGCGTCTTGTCGACCTCGCGGCCGCGCGCGGTCGATAGCTGATAGGAGCGCTGAAGCACCGGATAGGGAAACGAGGTCGCCAGCAGGTCGCAATCGTCGAACGGGATGCCTTCCGAATAGATCGCATAGACGCTCTGCGCCTCTTTCAGGCTGACGACGTAAGTTCGGCTGCGCTGGATGAGCGTGACGTCGGCGCCGTGCGCGTGCAGCTCCTGCGCGACGTCGTGGCCGCTGGTGCCAGTGCCGAGCACCAGCGCCTTGCGGCCGCGCCATTGCTCGGCGTCCTTGAAGTCGCCCGAATGCGCCTTGGTGCCGGCGAAGTCGGCAAGCCCGGGCAAATCGGGCGTATAAGGAATACTGCTGACGCCGGTCGCGAAAATGAGATGGCGCGGGTGCATGACGCGCTCGCTGCCGTCCGCGCGGCGCAGCGTCACGCTCCACTGCCGGCGCTTGTCGTCATAGCTGCCGGCGGCGAGCGCGGTGCCGGTCCAGAAATTCAGTTCCAGGGCATCGACGTAAGCCTCGAACCAGTTCGCCAGCATGTCTTTCGGGATATAGACCGGCCAGGTCGGCGGGAACGGCATGTAGGGCATGTGGTTGACGTGCACTTCGTTGTGCAGCGTCAATGAATGATAACGCTTGCGCCAGTTGTCGCCGATCCGCTCATTCCGGTCGACGATCAGCGTATCGATTCCAAGCTGGTGCAAGCGCGCGGCGATGGAAAGCCCGGCCTGGCCGCCGCCGACCACGAGGACCACCGGGTCGCGGTCGGCATAGGCGCGCTGCGCGGCGCGGCGATCGAGCCAGTTGGCGGCGCCAAAGTCGCGCGTCGAGTCGGGTTCCGCGCGACGCTTGAATTGCTCCTCGCGGCCTCTGAGCTCGTGCAGGTTCGTGGTCAGTGTCCAGGCGTAGAGCCGGCCCTGGCGGTCGGGCTTCAGGCGCAGCGCGCCGTTGCACGGTCCGACGGCGGTTTCAAAGTCGAACAGGGCCTCAATGCAGTCGATGCCGGCGCGGCTGACCCGGCGTGGCGGCGTGCGGCGCGGTGGGATACGGAAATTCGCGGGCTTGGTGCGGGCAAGTGTTTGGCGCAGCGCCGCCTCGATCGCCGGGCGGCCGGCCATGGTCTCGATCGTCCAGGTAAAAGCCAGCACGTCGCGCCAAAGACCGTCGGCGAGGAACAGCCCGGCCGCGGCATCGGCGGCGCCCGACTGCAACGCCGCCTCGAAGGCGGTCAGCCAGTCTTCGGCCTCCGCTTGCGGCGTCAGGCGTGGACGATCCTCGACAACGGTCATCGCGAAAACCCGACAGAGGGCGGAGCTTTCAATATTATCCGCCGGTCATTCGGAGCGCATCCTATGGCGGTCAGGTGCGATTGGACAGGGCGGCAGCCGAAGACTAATTTCCCGCCGAACCAACGGGCAAGTGCCGCGACCTTGCGAGGAGCGAGCCATTAATTGCGCAGGCCCCAGCCAAAGCCGCCGCCGTCCGTTGCGCACCGCGCCGCCGTGCAGAGGGCTGGTTTGTGAATTAGGACGAATGAAACGGGGTTATATAGATCGGAAATTAATTCAGAATCGTCGGCTATTATCCCGCCGAACTTTTCGAACTTCGTTATCCAAGTTTTTTATCTCCTGGATTAGTTCAGCGATCGTCGTAATGAGATTGGCGTTGATATCCCTTTGGGCGAGGGGCTGTTTCGCCTTGTGGAGATAACTTTCTGCGCTTGCAATGGACATAGGCTTCCTTGAAAGAATCTTCCGAATATCTAATGTCGGGCAATGTTACCATAGTGCGAGGTGATTGCGGATTGCTGAAACTAAAACTTCAAATGCAATCCTATGTGCCGATCTATCGGGCGTCGGTCGCACTGAAACAGGCGCCCAGCAACATCGTCTCCAACGGCTGTACGCTATCCATGCAGGCCTGACGGCCGCGTTCAGCGCTTATAAAAACGCCGGCGCAAAGCCGGTGTTTTCATTTCAGGGCACGTGGGCCGTAGGCTTAAGCGTACTTGCCGTGGCAGTGCTTGAACTTCTTGCCGGAGCCACAGGGGCACGGCTCGTTGCGACCGACCTTGCCCCAGCTCGCGGGGTCTTTCGGGTTGCGCTCGGCCTGCACGCCGTTGCCGTTGCCGACCAGCATCGGCGCCAGCGCGGGCGCCATCTCGTCCTCGCCGGTCGCCGGGTCGACTTTGTGCGCCTCCATGTAGGGAAGCTGCTGCGGCGGCTCTTCCGCCGGCTGCTGCACGATTTCCACGCGCATCAACTGCCCGGTGACCGCTTCGCGCAGGTGCGCCACCATCGCCTCGAACAAGCTGAAGGCCTCCGCCTTGTATTCGTTGAGCGGATCGCGCTGGCCGTAGCCGCGCAGGCCGATCACTTGGCGCAGATGTTCGAGCATAACCAGATGCTCGCGCCAGAGGTGATCGAGCGTCTGCAGCAGGATCGATTTCTCGACATAGCGCATGACGTCGGGGCTCCATTTGGCCACCTTACCCGCCATGTGCTCGTCGGCCCGGCGTAGGATGCGCTCGCGCACTTCCTCGTCGGCGATGCCTTCTTCCTTGGCCCAGTCCTTGACCGGCAGATCGAGGCTCAGCACCTCGCGTAGCGCCGTGTCGAGGCCGGCGATATCCCACTGCTCGGCATAAGCGTTGGCGGGAATGTGCTTGGCGACCAGTTCCTCGATCACCGAATGGCGCATGTCGGCGATGGTTTCGTCCACCGCCTCGTCGCGCATCAAGTCGAGCCGCTGCTCGAAGATCACCTTGCGCTGGTCGTTCATCACGTTGTCGAACTTGAGCAGGTTCTTGCGGATGTCGAAGTTGCGCGCCTCGACCTTCTGCTGCGCCTTTTCCAGCGCCTTGTTGATCCACGGATGGATGATCGCTTCGTTCTCCTTGAGGCCGAGCTTTTGCAGCATGCCGTCGAGCTTGTCGGAGCCGAAGATGCGCATGAGGTCGTCTTCGAGCGACAGGAAGAACTTGGAATGGCCGGGGTCGCCCTGGCGGCCGGAGCGGCCGCGCAACTGGTTGTCGATGCGCCGGCTCTCGTGCCGCTCGGTGCCGAGCACGAACAGACCGCCGGCGGCGAGCGCCTTTTCCTTGAGTTGCGCGACTTGCGCGCGGATGACGTCGGCGCGCGGATCGCGCATGCGCGTGGCGTAATCCTCGACGTCCGCCAATTCCTGGCGGATGCGCATATCGGCGTTGCCGCCGAGCTGAATGTCGGTGCCGCGGCCGGCCATGTTGGTGGCGATGGTGATGGCGCCGGGCACGCCGGCCTGCGCGATGATCTGCGCCTCCTGCTCGTGGTAGCGGGCATTGAGGATGGCGAAGACCTTGGCCTTGGCCGAGTTGTCGCCGGAATAAAGCGCGGCGAAAGCGTTGGGATCGGTGAAGTCGTGCGCTTCCCAGCCGGCTTCACGCAACATGTCGGCCAGTTGCTCGGATTTCTCTATGGAAGTCGTGCCGACCAGTACCGGCTGGCCGCGCGCCTTGCAGTCCTCGATCAACGCGATAATGGAGCGATATTTTTCCTTGGCCGTGCGATAGACCTCGTCATCGTCGTCGATGCGCACCAGCGGCATGTTTGTCGGCACTTCCAGCACGTCGAGATTATAGATGTCGAGAAACTCGTCGGCCTCGGTAAGCGCCGTGCCGGTCATGCCGGCAAGCTTCTCGTACATGCGGAAATAGTTCTGGAAGGTGATCGAGGCCAGTGTCTGGTTTTCCGGCTGGATCGGCTGATGTTCTTTCGCTTCGAGCGCCTGATGCAACCCTTCCGAATAGCGCCGGCCCGGCATCATGCGGCCGGTGAACTCGTCGATGATGACGACCTCGCCGTTGCGCACGATGTAGTCCTTGTCGCGCTGGAACAGCTTGTGCGCGCGCAGCGCCTGATTGACGTGGTGGACGACCGAGACGTTCTCGACGTCGTAGAGCGACTCGCCCTTGAGTTCGTTAGCCGCGCGCAGCCGCTGCTCGAGCTTTTCCATGCCGGCTTCGGTCAGCGTTACCGTGCGCTGCTTCTCGTCGACCTCGTAGTCGGTCTTGTCCAGCGCCGGGATATAGCCGTCGATGGTGTTGTAGAATTCCGAGCGGTCGTCGAGCGGGCCGGAAATGATCAGCGGCGTGCGCGCTTCGTCGATCAGGATCGAGTCGACTTCGTCGACGATGGCGAAGATGTGCCCGCGCTGGACCATGTCCTCCAGCCGGTATTTCATGTTGTCGCGTAGATAATCGAAGCCGAGTTCGTTATTGGTGCCGTAGGTGACGTCGCAGTCGTAGGCTTTCTTGCGCTGTTCGTCGTCGAGCCCGTGCACGATGGTGCCGACGGTAAGGCCGAGGAAGGTGTAGATCTGCCCCATCCACTCGGCGTCGCGCTTGGCGAGGTAATCGTTGACGGTGACCACGTGCACGCCGCGCGTGGATATGGCGTTGAGATAAACCGCGAGCGTCGCCACCAGGGTCTTGCCTTCGCCGGTCTTCATCTCGGCGATCCTGCCTTCGTGCAGGATCATGCCGCCGATCAACTGCACGTCGAAATGGCGCTGGCCGATGGTGCGCTTGGCCGCTTCGCGCACGGTGGCGAAAGCCGGCACCAAAATGTCGTCGAGCGAAGCGCCATCGGCGACCTGTTTCTTGAATTCGTCGGTGCGTGCCTTAAGCGCCTCATTGGAGAGCGCTTCCAGTTCCGGCTCCAGCGCATTGATCTCGGCCACCCGCGGCTGATAGCTGCGAATCCGCCGCTCATTGGCGGAGCCGAACAGCTTGCGGGCAACGGCGCCGATCATACGGAGGGCTCCTAACTGAGGCCGCGCTTAGAATCTTCGCTTGCGCGCGATCTTATCCGACCTTGCTTCGCCCGCCGAAGCGGGCTTCGCGAAGGCGGGAAACCGGTACCCACTTTTCGGGATCACGCTCTAGCACGCCGCCGCGGCCGGATTTTGCTTCCGGCGCTCCGGAAATGCGGCACTTTTCGGGCAAATTCGACGCAAACGCGCCTGAGAAGCTTAACCAGCCGAGGTTAGCGGAGAGATAGGAGGGGGTCGGATTGTTGTCAATTGGCGGCTTGTGACGGCCGCAACTGCGTCTCCTCACGCGCTCGTAAGGCCGTCCGGGCCGGCCGGCCATTGCAAAGCCATGGTTGTTGGGTGACAAGTCCGCCGCCGTCCGCAGGTTGTGCGGACCCTTCCAATCCCAAGGACAGCGCCATGACGATTTCCCTTTACGCCGGCCGGACCGGCATCCTCGCCGCCACCCTGGCGCTGCTCTTCGCCGGGCCGGCCGCGGCGCAGGACAAGGATCCGATCATCGCCAAGGTCAACGGTACCGAAATCCACCAAAGCGACCTTGCCGTCGCCGAGGCGGAGGCCGGCCAGCTTCCGCCGATGTCGCCGGACGCCAAAAAAGATTACCTGGTCCAGTTCATGGCCGACATGATCCTGGTGTCGAAGGCGGCCGAGGACAAGAAAATAGGCGACAGCGTCGACTTCAAGAAGCATCTCGACTTCGCCCGCAAGAAGCTGCTGATGTCCGATCTCTTGCAGTCGACCGGTAAGGAAGCGCTCACCGACGAGGCGATGCACAAGGTCTATGACGAAGCCGTCAAACAGATGGGCCAGGAGCAGGAGGTGCACGCACGCCACATCCTGATCCGCGCCGCGCCCGGCGACGAGAAGGCAAGCAAGGAAGCCGAGGACAAGATCAAGGCGATCATCGCGCGCCTGAAGAAGGGCGAAGATTTCGTCAAGGTCGCCTCCGAGGTCACCGAGGACCCGTCCGGCAAGGCCAATGGCGGCGATCTCGGTTATTTCAGCAAGGAGCAGATGGTGCCGGAATTCTCCGACGTCGCTTTCAAGCTGGACAAGGGCCAGATTTCCGACCCGGTGAAGACCCAGTTCGGCTGGCACGTGATCAAGATCGAGGACAAGCGCGTCAAGCCGGTGCCGAAGTTCGAGGAGGTCAAGCCGCAGATCGAGCAATACGTCACGCGCAAGGCGCAGGCTGAGCTGGTGACCAAGCTGCGCGCCGAGGCCAAGATCGAAAAGATGTACAAGGTCGAGGAGCCGCCGGCGCCGGCCGCGGCCACCGCGCCTGAGAAGAAGTAAGGCCGATCGCACTCATCAAATGAATTCGTCATGGCCGGCCTTGTGCCGGCCATTGGCGTCTTTTATGCCTCCGCATCCGCACGCTTTGCTCCGTCATCCTGAGGTGCGAGCGAAGCGAGCCTCGAAGGGCGGCGGCCAATGCTTTGAAAGACCTTGGCCGTTCATCATTCGAGGCCCGCGCTGTGCGCGGGCACCTCAGGATGACGGTGAAACGCCATGTCCACCTCTATCTCGCCGCTCGCCCCCAAACACGTGCCGGATATGCCGGCGATCGCCGGCGTGCGGCTGGCCACGGCCGAAGCCGGCATCCGCTATGCCGGCCGCACCGACGTGCTGCTCGCGCTGTTTGACGAAGGCACGACGGCCGCCGGAGTGTTCACCAAGTCGAAGTGCCCGTCGGCGCCGGTCGAATGGTGCCGCGCGCATCTGAAGACCGGCAAATCTGCCAAGAACCTGGCGCGCGCGCTGGTGGTCAATTCCGGCAATGCCAATGCCTTCACGGGAAAGAGCGGCCGCGCGGCGACCAAACTCACCGCCGAGATCGCCGCCGAGGCGGCGAACTGCAAGGCTTCGGACATTTTCCTCGCCTCGACCGGTGTGATCGGCGAGCCGCTCGATGCCTCCAAATTCGGTCCCGTGATGGAAAGCCTCGCGGCGCGCGCCAACGCCGGCGATTTCCTCTCCGCGGCCAAAGCGATCATGACCACCGACACGTTTCCGAAGGTGGCGACAGCCAGGGCGCGCATTGGCAAGGTGACGGTGACGGTCAACGGCATCGCCAAGGGCGCCGGCATGATCGCGCCCGACATGGCGACGATGCTTTCCTTCATCTTTACCGACGCCGCCATCGCGCCGCCCGCGTTGCAGGCGCTGCTCAAGGACGGCGTCGCCGACACCTTCAACGCGGTGACGATCGACGGCGATACGTCCACCTCCGACACGCTGATGATCTTCGCCACCGGCAACGCCGGCAATCGCGCGCATCGCGCGCGCCGCCGATCCGCGCCTGAGGGATCTCAAACGCGCCTTGCAGGCGGTGCTCGCCAGTCTTTCCGAGCAGATCGCGCGCGACGGCGAAGGCGCCCGCAAGCTGGTGGAGATCGTGGTGGAAGGCGCGGTGTCGAAGGCGTCGGCGCGCAAGATCGCCATGTCGATCGCCAATTCGCCGCTGGTGAAGACCGCGATCGCCGGCGAGGACGCCAATTGGGGCCGCGTGGTGATGGCGGTCGGCAAGGCGGGCGAGCCGGCGGATCGCGATAAATTGTCGATCTGGTTCGGCGGCATCCGCGTTGCGCACAAGGGCGCGCGCGACCCCGGCTATAACGAGGCCGCAGTGAGCGCGGCAATGAAGAAGGCGGAAATCAGCCTGAAAGTTGCGCTCGGCCTGGGCAAGGGCCGCGACCGCGTGCTTACCTGCGACCTGACCAAGGAATACATCGCCATCAACGGCGATTATCGCTCGTAACGATCCGTTTACCGTCGCGGCAGGAGTTCCTACCGGCGTCGTATCGTCTTAACCAAGGCCGGCTTACCGTCGAGAGTCGAGGGCTGTGAGCATCAAAATCGTTCTTGTTGCCGCCTGCGCCCTCGTCGATGCCGACGGCCGCGTGCTCATCGCCCAGCGTCCCGCCGGCAAGCCGATGGCGGGCTTATGGGAATTTCCCGGCGGCAAGGTCGAAGACGGCGAAGGTCCGGAGCAAAGTTTAATCCGGGAGTTGCAGGAGGAACTGGGTATCGTCGTCAACGAGGCTTGTCTCGCGCCGCTCACTTTCGCGAGCCACGCCTATCCCGATTTTCATCTCCTGATGCCGCTTTATGTTTGCCGGCGCTGGGAGGGGCAGGTCGCCGCCACCGAAGGGCAGAAACTCGCCTGGGTGAAGCCAAATCGGTTGCGGGACTACGAAATGCCGCCGGCGGACGTTCCGCTGATTTCACACTTGATGGCTCTGTTGTGATCTGGCCGATCGACGAATGAACAGGAAGCGTCCATGAGCATGCCCATGACGAGGCGCGGTTTGCGTGAATTTCTCCGCGACGACAGCGGCGCCACCGCCATCGAATACGCGCTGATCGCCTCCGGCGTCGCCGCCGCCATCGTTGCGGTGGTCTACACCGTGGGCACGCAGGTCAAAGGCATGTACCAGAGCGTCTCCGACGGCTTCAACTGACGGCGTCAGCCGCCTGGCTTCTCGCCGGACGGAATTTCTCGCGTGCCGAGCGCGTCGGCGAGCCTTTGCCGGGCCGAGCCCGGCTTGAGCGGCTTCTGCTGGCTCTCGTGCGGCGCCCAACCCGACAACCAGGCAATCTCGAACGTCGCGCGCAGGCGCCCGTCGGCGTCGGCGAAGCACTCCGCGTAAATCTCCGCCAGCCGCCGCAGCGTCGCTCGCTTGAGCGGCGTGCGGCGGCGCTCGCGCAGCACGTTGGTCGCGCCCATGCGGCGCAGGTCGCGCATCAGATCGAGCACCGACTTGTAGCGCACGGTGAGCCGGTCGGAATCGACCACCGGCAGCGCAAACCCCGCGCGTTGCAGCAGCGCGCCCAGTTCGCGTACGTCGGCAAAGGGCGCGACACGCGGTGACACGCCGCCCTCGATCTCGCTCTCGGCCTGCGCGAAGGCTTCGCGCAACTCGGTCAGGCTGTCGCCGCCGATCAGCGCCGCCAGCAGTAGGCCGTCCGGCTTAAGAGCGCGGCGGATCTGCACCAGCGTTCCCGGCAAGTCGTTGACGAATTGCAGCGCCAGCGCCGACACCACCAAATCGAGCGAACCGTCGGCAAATGGCAACAGCTCTTCGTCGGCGGCGACGTGCAATTTGTCGTCGCCGCGCGCGCCCGGCGTGGCGGAAACCACGGCCGCGACTTTGCCGCTGTCCATCAACGCGCGGCGCACCGCCTCGGTCGGCGTGCCGAGATCGACCGCGCGCTCGAACCGGCGTAGCACCACGGAAAGCCGCTCGCCCAGCTCGGCGGCGACCCGGTCGATGAGGAAGGTCGCGGGGCCGAGCGCCCGCGCGCGCCGTTGCCGCGCGCGCAGCAGCTTGCGATCGAAGATGGTCGGGTTTGACGGCATCTGATACATTTGCAGCATGAACGAGCTTGTCTCGGCAAGCCAGGACCAGGCGCCCGCGCGGCTCACGCAGTTTCGCGTCGGGTTGCGCGCCATGCTGCGCGCCGCCCTCGATGTCGCGCTGCCGCCGCTTTGCCCGTGCTGCCGCGCACCGCTTGGCGACGGGATCGGCCTGTGTGCGCCGTGCTGGTCGAAGCTGTCGCTGATCGAGCCGCCTTATTGCGCACGGCTCGGCATTCCCTTTACCTACGACCCCGGCCCCGGCCTGCTGTCGATGGAGGCGATCGCCAATCCGCCCGCCTACGACCGCGCACGCGCCGCGGTGCGCTACGACGACATCGCCCGCAAGCTGGTGCTGTCTTTTAAATACCGCGACCGCCTCGATCTCGCACCCATGATGGGCCAATGGATGGCGCGCGCCGGCCGCGAACTGCTGGCCGGGGCCGACGCGCTGTTGCCGGTGCCGTTGCATTGGCGAAGGCTGTGGGCGCGTCGCTTTAATCAATCGGCGACGCTCGCGGGCGCGATTTCGAGCCTATCCGGCGTGCCGGTATTGCACGGGGTGCTCAAGCGCATGCGCGCAACGCCGCAACAGGTCGGCCTCTCCAAGACCGAACGCGCCGACAATGTGCAGGGCGCCTTCCGCGTGCCAGCGGAGGAAAAGCACCGGGTGGTGGGCCGACGGCTGGTGTTGATCGACGACGTGCTGACCTCCGGCGCCACTGTCGACACGTGCGCCCGCGCCTTGTTGCGGGCAGGCGCCGCGCATGTGGACGTGCTGGTATTCGCCCGGGTTGTCGCACCGGCACGCACCACCATATAACGTAAGCCGGACCGCGGAACGCCCAAAACCAAAATGCCCGTTATTGAAATCTATACCACCCGTTATTGCCCCTATTGCCACGCCGCTAAGGCCCTGCTCAAACGCAAGGGCGTCGCGTTCACCGAAATCGACCTCGGCCGCGACTGGGAGCGCCGCGAGGAAATGACCCAGCGCACGAACGGCAAGATGACCGTGCCGCAGATATTCATCGGCGCGACGCATGTCGGCGGCAGCGACGAGTTGCACGCGCTCGAGCGCGCCGGCAAGCTCGATCCTTTGCTGGCGGGCGACGGGGCATCGGGATGAACACGTCCGTCTTCAAAGCCGCGATGATCCAGATGCGCGCGGGGCTGATGCCCGCCGCCAATATCGACGCCGCTGTGCGCATGATCGGCGAGGCGAAATCGGCCGGCGCCGATTACGTGCAAACGCCCGAGATGACCAACATCCTGGCGGCCAAGCGTGAGCAGCTTTTCACGATCATCGTGGGAGAGGACGCCGATACCTCGCTCGCCACGCTGCGCGAGTTGGCGCGCAAGCTCGCGATCTATATTCATGTCGGTTCGCTGGCGATCAAGATTTCGCCCGACCGCGCCGCCAACCGCGCGTTCCTGATCGATCCGCAAGGCGATATCGCCGCGCGCTACGACAAGATCCACATGTTCGATGTCGACCTCGAAGGCGGCGAAAGCTATCGTGAATCGAACACCTACCGGCCCGGCGAACAGGCGGTGCTAAGCGATTTGCCGTGGGGCCGGCTGGGCCTTACGATCTGCTACGACTTGCGGTTCCCGGCGCTCTATCGCGCGCTGGCGGAAGCGGGCGCCACCATGCTGGCGATTCCCTCCGCCTTCACCCGGCAAACCGGCGAGGCGCATTGGCATGTGCTGATCCGGGCGCGGGCGATCGAGAGCGGCTGTTTCGTGTTCGCGGCCGCGCAGGGCGGCAAGCACGAGAACGGACGCGAGACTTTCGGCCATTCACTGATCGTCGACCCCTGGGGCCGCATCCTGGCGGAAGGCGGCACCGAGCCAGGGGTGGTGATGGCCGAGATCGATCTGGCGAAAGTGGCGAAAGCGCGTGCGCGCATTCCCTCGCTTCGGCACAGCCGGCGTTTCGAGATCGTCGAGCCACTGGCGGAGCCAGCACATCTGCACATGGTGAGGGGCGCCGAATGATCCGGTACGCGCTGATTTGCGAGAAGGGCCACGACTTTGAAAGCTGGTTCCAGAATTCCGCGGCCTACGACAAGCAGGTCAGGCGCAAACTTGTCACCTGCCCGCATTGCGGCTCGGCCAAGGTCGAGAAAGCAATCATGGCGCCGCGGCTTGCCGGCAACCGCAAGCGCGGGATGCAAGCCGAAGCCCCGGCATCCGCCGCGGCCGCGCCCACGAAAGCGCCGGTTGCGATGATCTCGCCGCAGGAGCAGGAGCTGCGCTCCAAGCTCAAGGAATTGCGCGACCACCTCACCAAGAACGCCGACCATGTCGGGCAGAAATTTCCCGAGGAAGCGCGCAAGATGCATTACGGCGAGACCGAGCACCGCTCGATCTACGGCGAGGCCTCGCCCGAAGACGCCAAGGCGCTGGCCGAGGAGGGCATCGAATTCCATCCGCTGCCGGTGCTGCCGGAAGAGCGGAACTAGCCCGCATTTGTGCGGGCGTGTCTCGGGCGCAGCGCAGCACGAAGTGGTGCGCCGTAGACCCCGGGATCGTCAAAAACTCAGTATTCGTAACGGCCCCGGATCTGCGGTGCCCCGCGTCCGGGGCATGAGTCAGTAAGCCCACACTAGCAACGCGACGCCGATTACCACCAGCACGATGCCGAAGGCTTCGCGCGCAGTGGTCGGCTGCTTGAACACAAAGCGCGTCACGCCTTGTGCGAACAGCACTTCGACCAGCGCCAGCGTGCGCACGCTCGCCGCAGTGGCGATGGCGAAGGCGAGAAACCAAAATTCCGAGGCGAAGGCGCCCATGAAACCGGCGAGCAGCGAAGGCCGCCACGCTTGCGCGATGGCGCGCAGCACCTTCGGATCGCGCGAAGCCAGATAGGCCGATAAAAGCGCCGCCTGCATCACCAGGCCGACCGCCAGCGTGAACGTCGCCGCCATCACAAAATGCGGCAGATGCAGCGTGAGGATAGCGCCGCGATAGCCGATGGCCGAGAGCGCGAACAGCGCACCGGATAAAAGCCCGATCGCGGTCGATCGCGCAGTGCCAACCTGGCCGGCGCCCGGCTTGAGCGAGATCACGACGACCCCCGCGGTGGCGATCAGGATCGCCGCCGCGGACAGCGGCGTGATCCTGTCGCCGAGAAAAATCAGCCCGAACAGCGCAACCTGCACCGGCTCGGTCTTGATATACGCATAGGCGACGACAAATGAGCGCTCGCCCATCACCAAGAGCATGGTCGCGGTGGCGGCGATCTGGGTGGCGGCGCCGGCCACGACCCACGGCCAGAATGCGAGCCCCGGAAGCGGCACACGGTAGCCGGTCGCGAATATGACGCCGGCCAGAAACAGCAGAGCGAACGGAAAGCCGAACAGAAAGCGCACATGCGTGGCGCCGACCGTGCCGAGCGCCGCGGTCAGCTCGCGCTGCATGGCATTGCGCGCGGTTTGCGCTCCTGCCGCGATCAGCGTGAAGACGGCCCAGAGCATTGCGTGCTGGTTCTAAAGAGTCGCGTCGCGTGCGGCGACGAGCATGTAATTGACGTCCATATCCGACGACAACTGCCAGCGGTCGGCAAAGGGATTGTAGATAACGCCGCGTTCGCCGATCACGTCGAGTCTGCCGCGCTCGAAAGCCAATTCGAGTTCGTTCGGCGTGACGAACTTGTCCCATTGATGGGTGCCGCGCGGCAGCCAGCGCAGCACGTATTCGGCGCCGACGATCGCCAGCGCAAAGCTCTTCAGCGTGCGGTTGAGCGTCGCCGCGAACATCAGCCCGCCTGGCTTCACCATAGACGCGCAGGTCGCGACGAACGACTTAACATCGGCGACATGCTCGACTACTTCCATCGCCAGCACCACGTCGAAGCGTTCGTTAGCCGCCGCGAGTTCCTCCGCGGTGGTGGCGCGGTAGTCGACCGCAACGCCGCTTTGCTCGGCATGCCCGGTGGCCGCGGCGATGTTTTCCGCCGACGGATCGGCGCCGACCATCTGCGCGCCCAGGCGCGCCAACGGCTCCGACAGAATACCGCCGCCGCAACCGACGTCGAGCATGCGCAGGCCTTTGAGGCAGTCGAGCTTCTTGGCATCGCGCGCAAAGCGCGCAGCGGCCTGGTCGCGAATATAGGCGAGCCGCACCGGATTGAACTTGTGCAACGCCGCCATCGGCCCGCGCGCGTCCCACCAATCGTTGGCATGGCGAGAGAAGCGCTCGACTTCAGCATCGTCAACGGAAGCACTGTGTTGCTTGACTGCCATATCAACGCGCCGTCACGTGATTGCGGAATTCGAGCGGTCGCGCGATCGTGCAGATTGGATCCCATCCCGCGCCAGTCCCGCGAATGGTGATGTTGCCGTAATTGAGAATTCGGCCCAGTATTGACTGATCAACGTCCACGCTCTCGATCTTATCCATATTCATCTCAATCGTATGCCGGGTGATGAACCCCCGCTTGTTCACAACCCGCTGATTTGTAACGTCGAGCTCAGTAGTCCAACGACGAAACCAGGCCGCAAACATCATGACCGAAGCGGCAAGCGCTAACGCGACCGCTGCGATCAGGCAGATCAATGCAACTGGGCTGCCGCTTTGCATATGGGTTGACAGAAACAACACCCAAATCGCCGACAGCAATAAGAACACCGCCGGAAAATAAATGACCCAGTGGATCCTGCCCTGATAGAGCACGGTCTCCCCGGGCTGGAGAATTCGCTCGATATAACGCATCGTCGGCACCCAAAAAGATTAGCGAAAACAGGCGTCAAAGTTGCAGTCCCGGCACCCGGCCGGTATGTATACGCGCCTTTTGGGGCCCGTGCGCGGGGCGAACGAAAACCCTAACCCTGCGCCGGCCGCTTGTTAGCGCCTTTTGGCGCGCCCGGGAATGTCAGGTTCTTAAAAGTCATGGCTCGCCTGGTGATGAAATTCGGCGGAACGTCGGTCGCCGATCTCGACCGCATCCGCAATGTGGCGCGCCATGTCAAGCGCGAGGTCGACGCCGGCCATGACGTGGCCGTCGTGGTCTCCGCCATGGCCGGCGCCACCAATCAATTGATCGAGTGGGCGCGGCAGGCCGCCATGCTGCACGACGCGCGCGAATACGACGCGGTGGTGGCCTCGGGCGAACAGGTCAGCGCCGGGCTGCTGGCGATCGTGCTGGAGGGCATGGGCGTCAATGCGCGCTCCTGGCAGGGCTGGCAGTTGCCGATCCTGACCGACAACGCGCATGCCTCGGCGCGCATACTCGACGTGAACGGCGCCGAACTGATCAAGCGATTCAAGGAGCATCGCCAAGTCGCCGTGATCGCCGGCTTCCAGGGCATGCACAAGGAGACCGGCCGCATCACCACGCTCGGCCGCGGCGGCTCGGATACTTCGGCGGTGGCGATCGCCGCGGCCATCGGAGCCGAACGCTGCGACGTCTATACCGACGTAGACGGCGTCTACACCACCGACCCGCGCGTGGTGGGCAAGGCGCACCGCATGGACAAGATCGCCTATGAGGAAATGCTCGAGCTCGCTTCGCTCGGCGCCAAGGTCATGCAGGTGCGTTCGGTCGAGCTCGGCATGGTGCGCAACGTGCCGATCTTCGTGCGCTCGAGCTTCGTGAAGCCGGAGGATATCGATTCCGCCAAGCCGCCGACCGGCACACTCATTTGCGACGAGGGAGACATCGTGGAACAGCAAGTCGTCACCGGCATAGCCTTCTCCAAGGACGAGGCGCAGATATCGATCCGCCGCGTGCAGGACAAACCGGGGGTCGCCGCCGCGATCTTCGGGCCGCTGGCCGACGCCAATATCAACGTCGATATGATCGTGCAGAACGTCTCGGCCGATGGCGCCACCACCGACCTCACTTTCACGGTGCCGTCGGCGGACTACGAGCGGGCGCGTGCCACCATCGTGAAGGCCAAGAGCGCGATCGGCTTCGAGCGCATGGACGGGGCGACCGACGTCGCCAAGGTGTCGGTGATCGGCATCGGCATGCGCAGCCATGCCGGGGTCGCGGCGCAGGCGTTCAAGGCGCTGTCCGAGCAGAAGATCAATATCCTCGCCATCACCACCTCGGAGATCAAGTTCTCGGTGCTGATCAACGCCGCCAAGACCGATCTGGCGGTGCGCACGCTGCATACATTGTACGGGTTGGATAAGGCCTAGCCGCCGGGTGCTGCGCTGCACCGCAGCGCATTTCCGCTAAGTAAATCGGGCCCGCCGGTTTGGCTTGCCCCTTGCATGGGCCATTGGCTATAGCCTCACAGAAAGCTGCCGTGGGCGCCGGACCGACGGTCGCTATTCGTACATGATTGGGCCGTAAACGAGACTGCGGCGGGAGCGGCAGCCTAAAGGACCTCAAAGATGCGTGGCGCGCTTGGCGGTCCACGCGTGCTGTTACGCCGGCTTCGCGAAGTGATGGCGGAGCCGGTCAGCGCGCAGGATCGCCTCGACAAAGTGGTGGTGCTGATCGCCGCCAACATGGTGGCGGAGGTCTGCTCTGTCTACGTCTTGCGCGTAGACGGAACGCTCGAGCTATACGCCACCGAGGGCTTGAAGCGCGAAGCCGTCCACGAAACCGTGCTGAAGGCCGACGAAGGCCTGGTCGGCCTGGTGGCGAGCGAGGCCAATCCGATCAACCTATCGGACGCGCAAGCGCACCCGGCCTTCTCGTTCCGCCCGGAAACCGGCGAAGAAATCTACCACTCGTTCCTCGGCGTGCCGGTGCTGCGCGCGGGCAATACGCTCGGCGTGCTGGTGGTGCAGAACCGCGCGCGCCGCACCTATACCGAGGAAGAAGAAGAGGCGCTACAGACCACGGCGATGGTGCTCGCCGAGATGATCGCCTCGGGCGAATTGTCGTCGATCGCCCGTCCCGGCGCCGAACCGGTCGCGCGCCACGCGCTCAACATTTCCGGCACTGCGCTGTCGGACGGCATCGCGCTCGGCCACGTTGTGCTGCACGAGCCGCGCGTAGTCGTCACCAATGTCATCGCCGACGACGTGCCGAAGGAACTCAAGAGGCTCGACGCGGCCATCGCCACGTTCCGCGCCGATCTCGACCGCCTGGTGGAGCACGGCGAGGTCGCCGACGGCGGCGAACACCGCGAAGTGCTCGAAGCCTACCGCATGTTCGGCTACGACCAGGGCTGGCTGCACAAGATGCGCGAGGCGGTGGCGACCGGCCTCACCGCCGAGGCCGGCGTCGAGCGCGTGCAATCCGATACCCGCGCGCGCATGCTGCGCGCCTCCGATCCCTATTTGCGCGACCGCCTGCACGACCTCGACGATCTCGCCAACCGGCTGATGCGCGTGCTGATGGGGCAAGACCACGCGCCCTCGCGTGAGCAATTGCCGGAAAACGCAATTCTGGTCGCACGCTCGATGGGCCCGGCGGTGCTGCTCGATTACGACCGCAAGAGGCTGCGCGGCCTGGTGCTGGAGGAAGGCGGGCCGACCTCGCATGTCTCGATCGTGGCACGCGCGCTCGGTATCCCGGCGGTCGGCGAGATCGCCAATGCCACCGGGCTGGTCGAGCCGGGCGACGCCATCATTGTCGACGGCACCACCGGCGACGTGCATTTGCGTCCGCCCCCGACATCGAAACCGCCTATGCCGAGCGGGTGAAGCTGCGGGCACGGCGGCAGGCGCAATATCGCGCGTTGCGCGATCGCGCCTGCGTCACCAAAGACGGCCACAAGTTCGCGTTGATGATCAACGCTGGCTTGACCATCGACCTGCCGCATCTCGACGAGACCGGCGCCGGCGGCATCGGTCTATTTCGCACCGAATTGCAGTTTATGGTTGCCGACACGTTGCCGCGCACCAACGAACAACTTGGGCTTTACCGCACGGTGCTCGACGCCGCAGGAAAGCGGCCGGTGACTTTCCGCACGCTCGACATCGGCGGCGACAAGGTGTTGCCCTATATGCGCAACATAGAGGAGGAGAATCCGGCGCTCGGCTGGCGCGCCATCAGGCTCGGCCTCGACCGGCCCGGGCTCTTGCGCTCTCAGGTGCGTGCGCTGCTGCGCGCCGCCGGCGGGCGCGAATTGCGCCTGATGTTCCCGATGATCGCAATTGTGGAGGAGTTCGACAAGGCCAAGGCCTTGGTCGAGGTCGAGCTGACACATCTGCGCCGTCACGGCCATGCGCTGCCCGAGCGGGTGCAGATCGGCACCATGCTGGAAGTGCCCGCGCTGCTGTTCCAGCTCGACGAATTGTTGAGCCGCGTCGACTTCCTCTCGGTCGGCTCCAACGATCTGATGCAGTTCCTCTATGCCGCCGACCGCGGCAATGCGCGGGTGTCGCAGCGCTTCGATCCGCTCTCGGCGCCGGTACTGCGCGCCTTGAAAGACATCGCCGACAAGGCGCGCGCAACACGGCAAGCCGATAGCGCTGTGCGGCGAGCTTGCCTCGCAGCCGATCGGCGCGCTGGCGTTGGCGATTCTCGGCTACCGTTCGCTGTCGCTATCGCCGTCGGCGGTTGGGCCCGTCAAGGCGCTGCTGCTCGATCTCGATTGCCGCAAGGGCGAGAGCGTCATACTGCCGCTCCTGGAGCAGCCGGTCGGCAGCGTGTCGATCCGCCACAAGCTCGAAGGCTTTGCGGCGGCCGAGGGGCTGCAGCTTTGATCGCGCTGCCGCAACACCGGCTCGATGCCCTGCTCGCCCGCCACGAACTGGTGGAAAACGAGCTTGCCAGCGGTCTGGGCGCCGACGCCTACGTCAAGCTGTCGCGGGAATTCGCAGAACTCGCCCCGGTGGTCGAGGCGATCAAGGCATATCGCGCGGTGACCGCCGAGATCGCCGACCTCGACGCGCTCGCCGCCGATCCCAAGACCGACGCCGAGATGCACAAGCTGGCGGACGCCGAGAAGCCCGCGCTGCTGGCGCGCCGGGGCAAGCTCGAGCATCAGATCCAGCTTGCGCTGATCCCGAAAGACGCGATGGACGATCACGACGCCATCCTGGAAATCCGTGCGGGTACCGGCGGCGACGAGGCCGCGTTGTTTGCCGGCGACCTGTTCCGCATGTACGAGCGCTACGCCGCCCAGCAAGGCTGGAAGACGGAAGTGCTGTCGATCAGCGAGGGCACCAAAGGCGGCTTCAAGGAAATCGTCGCCGAGGTTCACGGCCGCGGCGTATTCGCCAAGCTCAAATTCGAATTGGGCGTGCACCGCGTGCAGCGGGTACCCGACACCGAGGCCTCAGGCCGCATCCACACCTCGGCCGCCACCGTCGCCGTGCTGCCTGAGGTGGAGGACGTCGACATCGACATCGACGAGAAAGACCTCAAGATCGACACCATGCGCGCGCAGGGCGCCGGCGGCCAGCACGTCAACAAGACCGAATCCGCCATCCGCATCACTCATCTGCCGAGCGGCATCGTTGTTTTCGTGCAGGAAGAACGCTCGCAGCACAAGAACAAGTCCAAGGCGATGACCATGCTGCGCGCCAAGCTCTACGACCAGCAGCGCAGCAAGCTCGACGCCGCGCGCGCGGCCGAACGGCGCGGGCAGATCGGCTCGGGCGACCGCTCGGAGCGCATCCGCACCTATAATTTTCCGCAAGGCCGCGTCACCGACCACCGCATCAATCTGACGCTGCACAAGCTGCCGCAAGTGATGGAAGGCGAGGCCTTGCATGAGGTCATCGATGCGCTGGTGACCGAGCATCAGGCCGAGCTGCTGGCGGCCGAAGGCGCGACGTGACGATCGATCCCGGCCTGAAAGCCGGCGACGCCCTGTCTGAGGCTTTGCGCCTGGTTGCGCAGTCGTTCCGCTTAGCCGGCATTGAGTTGCCCGAGATGGACACGCGCGCGCTGCTTTGCCACGCGCTGCTCCTCGACCGCGCGCAGCTCATCGCGCAATCCGGCCGCATCCTGGAGCCGCGCGAGATCGACGCGATTTCGGCATTGGCCGCACGCCGGCTGAGGCGCGAGCCGGTGTCGCGGATTCTCGGCAAGAAGGAATTCTGGAGCGTGTCGCTCGCTGTGACGCCCGACGTGCTGGTGCCGCGGGCGGATACCGAAACCGTGGTCGAATCTGCCCTCGATTTTGTGGTGCGCGGCGGGTTGCGCCTGGAGACGTTGCGCATACTTGATATCGGCACCGGCTCGGGCGCGCTGCTACTGGCGCTGCTAAGTGAATTACCGAACGCGACCGGCATCGGAACCGACATTAGCGCGGCGGCGTTAGAAGTCGCGCGCGCGAATGCCGAGCGCGGCGATCTTGCCGGCCGCTGCACCTTCATCGCCTGCGACGTGACTGCCGGACTTCAGGGCCCATTCGATCTCATCGTTTCGAACCCGCCTTATGTGGCACACGGCGAAATTGCATCGCTCGCGCCGGAGGTGCGCGACTATGATCCGGAACTTGCGCTCGACGGCGGCGCCGATGGCCTCGATGGTTACCGCGCCATCGCCGCGGACGCCCGCCGGTTGCTGGCGCCGGACGGTAGGTTGATCGTAGAATTGGGAATTGGGCAGGAACCGGCGGTGCGCGCGCTGTTTACCAACGCGGGGTTGAAAGTCGGCTCGGTGCGTGACGATTTGGCGGGCATTCCGCGCGCGTTGAGCGCGACCGCGGCGCCGTAACCGTATTGTAATTCGATCCGGCGAAAATCGCAGATCTCCGTTGCGGGCGAAAAAACCGCTTGGAATATGACGCGGAAACGACTAGGTTCCCTGCAACGGAATCGACCCGTGAGGATTGCATCGCCCGGAACCCCGGAGCAAAGAGGCTCTGTGCGGCGGCGGCGCAAGACCGATGATAACTGGCCGATGACGAACAGCCGTTTTTAAGTGGACGGCAAACGAAATCGCCAGATACGGGTTCGCACGCTTCACCGGTTGGGCGCATCGGATTTTTTAGAACCTTGACGGTGCGCATAACGAGAGGTTGGCAACGCCGCGACAGGATCGCGGCCATGGGGTTGCTGCGGTTATCGCGATAAAGATCGCAAATGTTCGAGCATGTGCGGAAGCAATCGGCGCCGGTCATGGCCGCGCAGCGAGACGCGTGTGGTCTTAAGAACGATGTAGACGTGCGAGTTCGATGCAACGGTTGGCGGCGCGCGCCGCGGTGAAGCGAAAGGTCAGCGAATAGGCAAATGATGAGAAACGGTCAGAAGCGCATGCGGGGACGCAACAACAATCACCGCAAGAGCCAAAATCCGCTGACGCGGGTCTATGAGTCGAACGGACCCGACGTGAAAATCCGCGGTACCGCCTCGCACATCGCGGAGAAATACATCCAGCTCGCGCGCAACTCGCAGAGCTCGGGCGATCCGGTGGCGGCCGAAAATTACTACCAGCACGCCGAGCATTATTTCCGCCTGATCGCCGCGGCTCAGGAACAGTTCCGCCAGCAGAACCCCTACTACAATCAGCAACCGCAGCAGGGTCAGGGCGCGCCGCAAGGCGCCGCCGACGACAACTATGACGACGATGGCGACGACGGCCAGCCTTACATGGGGCAGAACGAGCCGGGCTTTGCGCCGCAGCCGCAAGCCCCGCAGGCGCAGCCTTATCTGCCGCGCGACGCTCAGCCGTTTCCGCCGCGCGATCAACAGCAGAACGCCCGCCCGCAACAACAGCCGCAGCAGCAGCCTTCGGTGCAGAGTGCTGATCCGAACGCGTTACCAGCCTTCATCACTGGCGGCGGCCAGCCGCAGCCGAATGCCGGCGGGAACGCCAATCAGGGTTATGGACAGAACGGCCACGACCAGGGCGACCGTCAGGATCGCTTCGGGCACCGCCGGCGTCGGCGTCATCGCGGCGGAGGCTATCGCGGTGACCGTCCGGATAATTTCGGCAATGCCAATCCGCAGGACGCGCCGCCGCAGCCTATGCCAAACGATGGCGGCGACGAGCCACCGCGGCAGCCGGAGTAGCTCCCGACCGTCTCCTAGATGCGCGCCGCGCCGCCCGGCGACGGCGCGAGCGCCGGCTCGAGCCCCGGCACCAAGCGGCGTTTGACGCGACGCGCAGGAATCGCGCGGTAGACCTGCTTGGTCGCTTCCACCATGTGCACGCCGGCAAACGGCGCCGACAGCGTCGCGCCGGTGCGCTCCCACGCCACTGCCGACCGCAAAAACCAGCCGCGCGCCACCGGCGGCACGTAGAGCGCTTCGCTCCATCCGGTCGGGGTGAACCAGGTTTCGCGCAACAGCTGATTGATCTGCGAGCGTGAATAGGGCCGGCCATAACCGAACGGCGTCGTGTCCATACGCGCCCACAATCCGCGCCGGTTCGGCACCACCACCAAGAGCCGCCCGCCCGACGCCAGCACGCGCCACGCCTCACGCAGCAACACACCGGGGTCGTGCGTCATTTCCAGCGCATGCACCAGCAGCACGCGGTCGACCGCATTATCGGGCAGCGGCAGCTCGTTTTCGTCCACCAGTGCCGAAAGCGCCGGCCGCGCGGTCGGCCATTTCACCACGCCCTGCCCGGCCGGCATGAAGGCGAGGCAGCGTTCGGCTTCCTCGCGGAACAGGCCGAGATAGGGCGTGGTATAGCCGACGCCGAGCACGCATTGGCCCGCGGTATCTTTCCAAAGTCCGCGAATGCCGCGGCCGACGAAGCGGCGCGCCACCACACCCAGGCGCTGGCCGTAGAAATTGCGCAAGTCCACCACATCGATCGACATGGCCCGAAGCTATCATGAAACACCTCGCCCCGGCGCCTCGCCGGGGACACATAGGGTGCGGGACGATCGATCCGCGTGCTACGGTTAGCGCCCTGCCCTTGAGCGAAGAGGTCTGCCATGTCCGCGGAAACCCGCCTGTTTTTATGCCTGAAGGACAATTATGGGGTCTTGCTGCATGACCGGGAGAGCGGGGCGACCGCCTCCATCGACGCGCCCGAGGCGGCGCCGATCGAGGCCGCTCTCAAGGCCACCGGCTGGAAGCTCTCCGATATTCTGGTGACCCATCATCATGCCGACCACACCGGAGGCATCGTCGCGCTGAAGGACAAATACAAATGCCGCGTGGTGGCGCCGGCTGCGGAAGCCGAGACGATCCCGGGCGTGGACCAGACCGTGCGCGAGGGCGACAAGGTGACGGTCGGAAAATTGTCGAGCAGCGTGATCGAGACGCCGGGCCACACCAATGGCCACATCGCCTACTGGTTTCATGCCGACAAACTCGCCTTCGTCGGCGACACGCTGTTTTCCATCGGCTGCGGGCGCGTGATCGAGGGCACGCCGGGGATGATGTGGCGCTCGCTTGTCAAGCTCCGCGATTTGCCGAACGACACGGAAATCTATTGCGGGCACGAATACACCGCCGCCAATATCCGCTTCGCACGCACCATCGAGCCGGATAATCCGGTGCTCGCGGCGCGCGAGGTGCAGGTCAAGCAACAGATCACCGAAGGCGAGCCGACAATTCCGGTCACCATAGGCGACGAGAAACTGGCCAATCCGTTCCTGCGCGCCGATGCGGCCGAAGTCGCCGCCGGCATCGGCATGGCCGGCAAGGCGGCGGCGCAGGTGTTTGCCGAGATCAGGGCGCGAAAAAATAAATTTTAGGAAGCGGTCAGAACCGTTTTTTCCGGCGAGCCGGACGGAGCGCCCGCTGGTCGATTCGCCGCTTCAAATCATTGGCCACAACACCGGCGATAACGACCGCAGAAAGCGCCGCCGCCAGATACTTCCGCTTGTTCTTGTCATTCGTCGCCTTGGCGGCTCGGCGCACAAGCTGCTTGTAGCGCTTGGTTGCGGCAACAAGCATCTTGTTGGATTGGCTGAGCACCGCGTGTTCCGCGACCTGCGCCAATGACTGTGGCTGGACCACCGTCGCGGCCCGTTTAGGCGATGTTTTCCGGCGTTTAGCCATATTGCGCTCCTGAAAAATTGGTTTGAGTATAGGTCTTGCCGGCGGGGGACCTCGCGATTTTCACTCCGTTGCGTGCTTTGCCTTTCGCGGCGCGCGTTTGCTCTGAGGCCTTTTCCGCGGCTGCAATTTGGGAGCAGGCAAGAACTTGAGTGCGCTTGACAGTTTAGGGGGCAATCCTTCGTAGATAGCCCGCGGCACGTTTTTTTTGGCCTGTTTTTTTAGATATTTTTTGGTTTCGGCGGAGTTTTTAACGGCCGTTCCCGCGAGCGATCCAAGTTCGAACGCAAGCGACGTCGCCAGTTTTGGGTTGTCTTGAACGAACGACCAAAACATCTCGACGATTGACGCGGCATTTGCTTTTTTTCGGCTCATTAAAAGGTCTCGTCGGCCCCGTGGACATGGATCAATACCCGTGGAACCAATCGGTTCCATGGAATAGGCTGATCGTGGCTGCAATCAGAGGAAACTCCGTGCCGAATAAACTCGACCAAGCGCGCGAACAGCTCGCGCGCGCCAACCGCATGATCGCCCATGAAGGCGTGCTCGACGCCTTTGGCCACGTGACCATCCGCCATCCGACCGATCCGGGCCGCTATCTGATGTCGGTGTCGCGCGCGCCGGAACTGGTGCAGCCCGACGACATCCTGGAATTCACGCTCGACTTCAAGCCGGTCAAGCCGACCGACATCCGGCTTTACGGCGAGCGCGTCATCCATGGCGGCATCTATCAGGCGCGGCCGGAGGTCAACGCGGTGTGCCACCATCACGCGGCGTCGATCCTGCCGTTCTGCGTTTCCGGCGTCGAGCTCAAGCCGATCTATCATCTCGGCGCCACCTTGGGCGCCAAGGTGCCGTTCTGGGACAGCCGCGACGAGTTCGGCGACACCACGCTGATCGTGGCCAAGCCCGAGGAAGGCGCCTCACTGGTACGCGCGCTGGCGGACAACTGGATCGTGCTGATGCGCCGGCATGGCGCGACAGTTGCCGGCAAGACGCTCGAGGAATTGGTGTTCCGCACCATCTACACCGCGCGCAACGCGGCGCTACAGATTCAGGCGCATATACTCGGCCATGTTTCGCCGCTTACCACCGCCGAAACGGAACTGGCCGGCGAATACAATCTGCGCGTCAGCCCGATCTCGCGCGCCTGGGAATATTGGTCGGTACGGCTCGACAAGGCGGAAGGCACCTATTGCACGCGCAAGGCGAAAAAGAAATCTCCGGGTAAACGGAAAACGAAAGCCAGTCGATGACCGGTTCAGGCAATGTGCGCGGCATGATCGCGGTCGACAAGATCGGCTGCAAGATCCTGTTTCTCAATCCGCAAACCTATGAGACGGAAACCGTTCTCGACGGTTTTCAAAAGACCGTTCACGAGTTGCTGGTGGTGCCGGAAACCGGGCTCGCTTACGTGCCGATTTTCGGCGACGGCATCCACGGCCGCAATCCCAACCCCGGCCATGTGCTGCACGTCATCGACCTCATCAAGCGCAAGGTTGCCGGCACCATCGATCTGTCGCCCTATGCGCGCCGCACACCGTGCGGCTTGGCCCCGGCGGACTGATCTACATCACCTGCGAAAACAGCGCGAAGGTGGCGGTGATCGATCCCAAGTCGCACAAAATGGTCGATGCCATCGATTCCGGCTCGACCAACGGCCACCGGCTCGCCATCCCGAACACGGCAAGCGCCTCTATACCGACAATGAAGAGGACGCCACGGTGTCGGTGATCGACCTGCCGAACCGCAAATTGCTCGGCAAGATCAAAACTCCGCAGACGCTGGCCGGCATCGCGGTGTCGGGCGACGGCCGCACCGTGGTTGCGGTCAGCGACGAGCAGCCGGTGGTGTTCCTGATCGACGCGGCCAGGGCAGCGTCACGCGCGAGGTGCGGCTGGAGGGCGTGCCGAAAGCAGCGCAAATCGCGCGCTATTCGCCGGACGAAAAACTGGTCGTCGTCAGCAGCCTCAACAGCAACATGGTCAGCATCATCGATGCATCATTCGGCGCGCAGACCGCGGTTGGCGTCGGCGATCAGCCGATGGACTTTGCATTTCGCGGCGATGAATTGTTCGTCGGCTGCCAGGGCGACGGCTCGATGCACGTCATCGACATCCCGAAGCGGCGGCACAAGCAGAGCTTTCAGGCCGGATCGGGTTGCGAGTTCGTAGGATTTTTCTAACCGTTGAATTAAGTTCGACAATCGATACTTAAAATAGGGCGTCAACTGTCCAACGGTTCGCCTGAACGGATCGCTCAGATCGGCATCCGGTAGCCGTAGAATTCATGATCTTCGTTATAGCCGCCCTGACCAGCGCCAAGGTCGGCGAAATCATGAACAAACTCGATCGCGGCGATCCATTTCACCATCTTGAACCCGAGCTCATTTTCGCAGCGCAGCCGCAGCGGTGCGCCGTGCAGCACGCTGACGGGCGCTCCATTCATTTCGTAAGCAAGGATCGTGAGCTCGTGGCGCATATTGGATATTCGATGCACGTCATAGTAACGCCCGGCCTCGCCGCCGTCGGCCAGCGAGTAGAATACGGCGTAACGGGCATCGGCGTCGGGCGCACCAATTCGAGGATGTGACGCATGGGAACGCCGCCCCACTTTGCGACGCCGGACCATCCCTGAATGCAAAAATGGGTGGTGATCTGCTCCTGCTTCGGCATGGCCTTCAGCTCGGCGTAGGAAAATACCCTGGGCGATTCCACCAAGCCGCCAACCCGCAGAGCGAAACTCGCAAAACCTCCAGCCACCAGCGCATCGAACTCGGCCGAGTTCGGCATGGTGCCGTTCGGCCAGAAATAAGGTGAGATGTCCTTCTCCGCCAATTGGCTGTTCGGGTCCCACCATTCGGTCAGGGCGTTGAACGGCCACATCATGATTCGCCGATCTTCTGAACGACGCGCGCATGCCGGATGGTGAACGGCGACGCCAGCCACCAGGTCACGGCCACCAGCGCCATGGCCGGGACGAAAATCGCAAACCCGCTCCAGGAATCGTCATGCACCCCGGCGAACATCATGTTCAGATTGACCCGCGCTCCGGTGATGAACACCAAGGTCACGTGGAGCAGGATGAAAAACAGGAACCACCACATCGCGAGGAAGTGGATCGACCGAGCCCGTTGGCGGTTCAACACTCTGCCGAACCAGCCCAGCCGATTTGAGATCGCAGGACCCTGCATGAAGCCGGTGAGGATCGACGTCGGGCGCGGCAATGAATACGGTGATGAAGTAGGCGAGCTGCTGGAGGCTGTTGTAGCGGGTCCAGCTTTCATCGACGGGGAAAGTGAGCGACAGGTACTGCAGCGCCGTCGAGACCGCGTTCGGGAACACCTCCCACGTGGTCGGCACCAGCCTCTGCCACTGGCTGGTCCAAAACAGCAGCGCGTAAACGACGATCGCCGTTGACGATCCACAGCAGGCCGAACGAGAAATGCCACCAGCGGGCCAGCCCGATGGAATGCCGGATGCCGGGAATGCCCAGCCAGCCCGGCATGGTCACCGAGTCGTCTTTGGCGGTCCAAATCCGCCCCGTTGGAACGGCTTTCTGAAAGCGGAACCACTCGGTTCGTCATTCACCTTGGGTTGAATGAAATACTTGAGAAAATCCTTGGCCGTCTCGACGTTTTTGGCGCCTTGCGGGATCAGCGCGGTGCCGTTGCTTGCCTGGCTCGGCACCGGTTTGCCGTCATTGCCGAGCGGCAGGCCCATCGTCACGATGTCGTTATAGGCTTGCTTGTCGGCATACATCGCGACTTCGGTCGAGATCGTGCCGTCGATGTCCATGACGATCTGCTTGGAATGGAAGGCGTTGTTGTCGTCGGAATTGTTCCAGTCGATCGCACCCGAGGGCACAAACCCGTCCTTATAGGCGGTGGCGGGATAGGTCAGGGCCTTCATCGCGGCCTCGCGAACCTTCGGGTCGTGCAGGCGCAGCTTGCCATC
>CAVPUU010000066.1:0-5957 GCA_963709015.1 uncultured Alphaproteobacteria bacterium
CCGTCAACGAGAATGTGGACTGGGTTCTCTATGCACTGATGATCGCGAGTTTTTACGCAGGCTTCACCGCACGGGGGCGTAAAGCCGGCGCTTGAGAGATTAACGCGGAAATAATGAAAGAATTGGCTCCTCGGGCTGGGATCGAACCAGCGACATTTCGATTAACAGTCGAACGCTCTACCGCTGAGCTACCGAGGAACAAACGGGGTTTTTACGCATCGGGCCTATAACAAAGCCTTACTCGTTTGCAAAGGTTGACGGCCGGCCGTTATGAAGCTGTCCGCCTCTCCAAGGCAACGGCGGATAACGTTCGCGAACCACGGCTGGGTTGCCAACCGAAGCCCGCCTTCGCGATCGATGTCAAACCCGCTTGCCCGCCGTGGCCCGCCGCTTTGGCGGGCGAAGGCGGGTGGAGGCCACGGCCGAAATCGAACCGGCGTGCAAGGATTTGCAGTCCTCTGCGTAACCACTCCGCCACGTGGCCATCGGACGGCGCGCGTCCCGAATATTTACGGCCGCACGCATCCCGAAGGTCAAAGCCTATATAGGAGCGCGCGCTTGCCGACAACGCCGCCGGCTTGCTTGCCTTTTGCTAAAGCTTGCCGCACAAAAGCCGCGCATTCCCCTGCTTTCGCCGAGGATACCGATGACCGATTTTGCCGCCGCGCGCCGCCGCATGGTGGACGGCCAGGTCCGCACGACGGACGTCACCGATCTGCGCGTGATTTCCGCCATGCTGGAGGTTCCGCGCGAGCGGTTCATGCCGCAGGCTTCGGCCTTGCTCGCCTATCTTGACCTCGACGTGCAGGTGGGGCCATCCCGCCGTCTGCTCCGGCCGATGGTATTCGCCAAGCTTATTCAGGCCGCGGAACTGACGGCCGCCGCCCAAGTGCTCGATGTCGGCTGCGCAACCGGTTATACCGCCGCCGTGCTGGCTCACATCGCGGGGCAGGTGGTCGCACTGGAACAGGACGCCGGCCTCGCCGAGGCGGCAAAAGAGGCGTTGTCGTCGCTGTCCAACGTCGACGTGGTCAGCGGGGCGCTCGCCGAGGGCTGGCCGCAAGGTGCGCCTTACGACGTGGTCATACTCGAAGGGGCGACCGACGTCGTGCCGCAGGCGCTCTGCCAGCAGCTTAAGGAGGGCGGCCGGCTGGTCTGCGTGCTGGGCTCGGGTCCCGGCTCCAAGGCCATGCTGTATCGCCGCAACGGCGGAGAGGTAGGCGGCCGGCCAGTATTCGATGCCTCGGCAGGGCTGCTTCCGGGTTTCGCCAAAACCGCCGTTTTTGCCTTCTGATCCTGCCTCGGGACCGGTATGTGGCGCAAAAGCCCCAGCCTGCCGCCTTTTCGGTGGGCGGGGCTCGGTAGGGGGTTCCAACCCCCCGCAGGTCCGCATATGGTGCCTAGTTGATCTTGGGGGAGCGCGACTCGGGCGTAAGACCGAGCGCGCTGTGGTTGGGTTTTGATTATGTCTCGTCGTGGACTTAGTCGTTGGGTGGGTGGGCTTGCGGCGGGCTCGTTCGCATGTGCGGCATTGCCGTTGGCCGGACCGGCGCATGGCGAAACGCTCAAATCCGCGCTGGTGCACGCCTATCAGAACAACCCGACGCTGAATTCGCAGCGCGCCAACACACGCGCCACCGACGAAGGTGTGCCGCAAGCGCTGTCCGGCTATCGGCCGAAAATCTCGATCACCGGGACCGGCGGCGAACAGACGTCGTCAACGACGACCAAGACGGTAACCGGGGGCGTCGCGACCTACGCGACGGTCGCCGGCTATAATTCGCCGGCGGGCGTCGGCGCCACCATTACGCAGACGCTTTACAACGGTTTCCAGACCGCCAACAGAACGCGCCAGGCCGAGAGCTCGGTGTTGGCCTCGCGCGCGACGCTGCGCGTCGCCGAGCAGACCGTGCTGCTCAACGGGGCGACCGCCTACATGAATCTCCTGCGCGACACCGCCATCCTCGATCTGCAGCGGCGCAACGTCGAAGTGCTGCAAGAGCAACTGCGGCAGACCCGCGACCGCTTCAATGTCGGCGAGGTGACGCGCACCGACGTGGCGCAGGCCGAGTCGAGCGTTGCTGCCGGCCGCTCCCAGGTGCTGCTCGCGGAAGCCAATTATACCTCCTCGGCGGCAACCTATCGGCAACAGATCGGCAATGAGCCGGGCAAGCTCACACCGGCGACGCCGGTCGACCGCTTCTCGCCGCATAATCTGGCGGGCGCGGTCGCGGTGGGCAACGCCAACAATCCGACGGTGACCACGGCGGAATACAATGTCGACGTGGCGACGCAGGCGGTGAAAGTCGCTGAGGGCGCGCTCTATCCGACGGTATCGGTGCAGGGCAGCTTCGTGCAGGACTGGCTGAGCTTTCAGAGTCTCAGCGTCATGAACAGCTACAACGCCTCCGTGGTCGGCACGGTGAGCGTGCCGATCTATCAGGGTGGCGCCGAATATTCCGCGATCCGTCAAGCCAAGGAGACGCTCGGGCAGAAGCGTCTCGATCTCGACACCGCGCGCGACACGGTGCGGCAAAACGTGGTGCAAGCCTGGGGTCAACTCGACGCCGCCAAAGCCAATATCGAGGCGACGCGGGCGCAGGTGCAAGCCGCCGAGGTCGCGCTCAACGGCGTGCGCGAGGAAGCCCGCGTCGGCCAGCGCACCACCCTCGATGTGCTCAATGCCCAGCAGACTCTGGTGAACGCGCGCGTCGCGCTGGTCACCGCCCAGCATGACCGGGTGGTAGCATCCTACACCTTGCTGTCGGCGGTCGGCCGCTTGTCGCCGCAAGTGCTCGGACTGAATGTTCCTCTCTATAACGCCGCCGTGCATTACCAGCAGGTGCGCGATAGCTGGGCGGGCGTGCGCACGCCGGACGGGCGCTGACTCGCGAACCGGCCTTGCCGCGCCGCCAATACGCGCCTCTGTGTCCACAGTTCATTGCAATCAGGCGAATTTCTGCCTGCCACACCCATATGCCGCTGGCGTATAAAAGAGACTCAGTTGGCGATTCGCTCGTGCCGGCGCTGGTCGGGCGTATCGACGGGCAGGGGCGCGTGAGGTGCGGTCGGGATTTCAAGAATGAGCCAACCGGCAAAGGTCCAAGAGCCGTCGATGGAGGAAATCCTGGCCTCCATCCGGCGCATTATCGCCGATGACGACGCCAGCAAAGTGGCAGAGCCGCCGGCCGCCGCGAAACCGCCGCCCCCGCGCCCGGCCGGGTTGCCGCCGGCGCCGCCTCCGGCCGCCGTCGCCAACAGCCAGGACGACATTGACGCGATGCTCGCCAACATCGATACGCCAGCCGCCGCGCCGGCGTCCGACGTACTCGATCTGACCGAGGCGATGGCTGCGCCGGCCGCCGAGCCCGGCCAGGCGGCCACCTTCCGCACCATCGATGCGGCGTCCGATGTCATATTTACCGACCGCGCGCCCGACGCGCCGTCCGAGTCGGGCGTGCGCATTATCGAAGAGGCGCGCCGGCCGCCAGCGCCGCCGCAACCAGCCCCCGCGCCGCGGCCCGTCGCGGCGCCCGAGCCCAACCGCGCGTTGATCGCGGCCTCGACCGTGGCGGCGGTCGACAGCGCGTTCAATACGCTGGCGCAGACTGTGATCGGCCAAAACGCGCGCACGCTCGAGGATCTGGTGAAAGAGATGCTGCGACCGCTGCTCAAGTCCTGGCTCGACGACAACCTGCCGGGCGTGGTCGATCGCATCGTGCGGGCCGAAATCGAACGGGTCTCGCGCGGCCGGCCTTAAACCGTTTTGCCGCTGCGCCGCTTCAGTTGGCTCGCGAACCACAGGCTTAGCACCAGCAGAACGACGCCGGAGATGACAAACAGCGGCACCGCAGTGAAGCGGTCGAACACCGCGCCGCCGGCCGCGACGCCGGCGGTCTGCCCAAGATAAAGCGCGGAAGAGAAGATCGCGACCGCGGTGCCGCGCGCTTCCGGCGTCATCTGAGTGGCGTTGGTCTGCAGCGTATTGTGCAGCATGTAGAAGCCAAGCCCGATCGTCGTGATGGCGGCGGGCGCGATCCAGTAATGCGGCGCGAAGGCGAGCGTGACATAGGCGATTGCGAGCAGCGCGCCGCCGCCGGCGGCGAGCCCGGTCTGGCCGAAGCGGCCGACCAGCGCGCCGACCGACAGGCTATAAATCAGGCCGCCGATCGCGAAGGTGCCGACGAACAGGCCGACCAGCGTGAAGCCGACGCCGAAGCGCAAATGCAGATCGGCCCCGACATAGGTGAAGGCACCATACATGACGCCGCTCTCGATGAAGGCGATGACGACCACCGTGCGCGCCCAAGGCGAACGCAGCACGGTCGTGTAGTCGGCGACGAAGCCGCGGCCGGGCCGCGCGGTGGCGTGGCCCGCATGCGTGATCGGGTTGCGCCACAACTCGTAGAACAGGCCGAGCGCGGCGGCTGCGAGCAGCGCGGCGAGAATGAAGAACACGTTGCGCCACCCGAACCAGTCGCCGAGCACGCCGCCAGCGGCCTGGCCGAACAATTGCCCGAGAATCTGCCCGGATAGAAAACCACCGATCACCTGCTGGCGGCGGTTGTAGGGGATAACGTCGCCGACGAAAGCAAGCGCGAACGGAATGATCCAGCCGGTGGCGAGCCCGCTGCCGAGCCGCGCGGCCACCAGCAGCGGCAGCGAAGGCGCCAAGCCGCACAGCGCCACCATGACCGCAGCGCCCGCTGCGGCGAGCGCGACGCAGAGGTATTTGCCGAAACGGTCGCCGATCGGGCCGATCACCAGCTGCACCGAGCCGTGCGCCAAGAGGTAGAAGGTGACGATGACCGAGGTGGCGCCCACGGTCACATGAAGGTCGGCGGCGATCTGCGGCAGCAGCGAATCGGTCGAGCGCACCATGGCCTGGGCGGCGAAGGAGGCGAGCGCCAGCAGCGTGATGGCGCTGGTGGCGCTGCCGCTCGATTTGGCTTGGGATTCCGGCAAAGTTGACACTTCGTTGTGTGGCGGGCTTTCTAGCCCGCCGATGAAGACCAACTCAACCGCTCGTCCCCGCGAAAGCGGGGACCCAGGGCGAACAGGTCGATCCGCTATTTTGATCTGGATTCCCGCTTGCGCGGGAATGAGCGGAGTGTGATTGCAAGCCGATGATCGATAAGACCTATCAGCCCTCCGAGGTCGAGGGCCGCATCTACAAGAAGTGGGAAGAGGCGGGCGCCTTTAGCGCCGGCCGGCCCGAGCGCGCTCAAGCCGCGCCGTACTGTATCGTCATTCCGCCGCCCAACGTCACCGGCTCCTTGCATATGGGCCATGCGCTCAACAACACGCTGCAGGACATCCTTGCTCGGTTCGAGCGCATGCGCGGCAAGGACGTGCTGTGGCAGCCGGGCACCGACCACGCCGGCATCGCGACGCAAATGGTCGTTGAGCGCCAACTCATGGAGCGTCAGCAGCCCGGCCGCCGCGAGATGGGGCGCGAGGCGTTCATCAAGCGCGTGTGGGCGTGGAAGGCCGAGATGCGGCGGCACCATCGTCAATCAGCTCAAGCGGCTCGGCGCGTCCTGCGACTGGTCGCGCGAGCGCTTCACCATGGGAGAGCGCGGCGCACCGGACGACCATGGTGCGTGCGTGATGAAGGCGTTCGTCGATCTCTACAACACCGAACTGCCAGACGGCGCGCTCATTTATAAAGACAAACGATTGGTGAATTGGGACCCCAAGCTGCTCACTGCGATCTCCGATCTCGAGGTGGTGCAGGTCGAGACCAAGGGACATCTTTGGCACCTGCGCTATCCGATCGAAGGCAAGACTTTCAACGCCGATGACAAGTCGACCTACATCGTCGTCGCCACGACACGGCCGGAGACCATGCTGGGCGACATCGCGGTAGCGGTGCATCCCGATGATGAGCGCTACAAAGCGTTGGTCGGCAAGAACGTGATCCTGCCTTTGGTCGGCCGCAAGATTCCAATCATCAG
>CAVPUU010000067.1:0-23976 GCA_963709015.1 uncultured Alphaproteobacteria bacterium
TCACCGAACGGTCGGCGATCTTGCCCAGTAGCGCGTCGGCTTTCTTCTCTTCTTCCAGAGTTCTCATGCAGCAGACGCGAAATCTGCGGTTTGCCGATCAGTTTGGCCCATGCGCAAAGGGTGCCATAGCGGGCGATCTCGTAGTGTTCGGCGGCCTGGCCGGAGGCGATCAGGCCGGCATCGAGGACCTGCTCATCGTCCACTTCCTCGATGACTTCCTTGCCTTCCTCGATGATGCCGAGAATGGCGTCGCATTTTTTGCCCTTGGCCGGCTTGCCGATCATCTTGAACGCCTGATCGAGGCGCTCGATATGGCCCTCTGTTTCCTTCAGGTGGTCGGTGAAAGCCTTCTTCAATTCGCTGTCGTCGGCTTCTTTCGCCATCTTGGGCAGCGCCTTGATCAGTTGCTTCTCGGCGTAATACACGTCCTGTAGCAGGGCGTGGAACAGTTCCTCCATTGTCTTCATAACCGCATCTCCAATTTTGATTGTTTGGCTGCGCCGAACCGATCGCCCGGCAACGCTGAGCGGCAACGTGCGATTGGAAGCCCAGTTCCTGCGCTCGCTCGCACCATGGCGTATTTCGCTGCGGGACGCTGAGCGGCCGGCGTGGAACTCCGGAACCCGCTGGCGCGTTGATTGTGGCGGTAGGGCACGCTGCGGGGACCCATGAACAGCAAGATTTCACGACAAAGACCACTCGGCGTCGAGCGGACCGACGACGCTTGCCGCCCATTTCGCCCAATTCGCGCAAGCCACCGCGCAGTGGACCGGCCATCCGGCCGCTTTTCTGCTCGCGCTGGCGGTGGTGGTAATCTGGATCGTAACCGGATCGGTGTTCAAGTACAGCGACACCTGGCAGCTGGTGATCAATACCGGCACCACAATCATCACGTTTCTCATGGTGTTCCTGATTCAAAACACTCAGAACCGCGACATTCTGACAGTCCAGCTCAAGCTTTCGGAGTTGGTGCTGGCCATGCGGGGAGCCGAAAATAAATTCGCATCGATCGAGGATCTTAGTGACGAAGAACTTCAAGAACTGCACGAGGATTGCCGCGCGCTCGTCGAAACGACGCTTAGCCATATCAACCGCCGGCGCGATCCAGCCCACCGGAAGCCCCGCGCCGCCGCGCACCGCGCCAAGTCTTCGGGCAAGACTGCAAAATCTTAAAGATTTTTCCGTAAGGAACTTTTGTTCCGCGATTCGGTTATCGGCAGCAACGCCAGTGAAGTCGCTGCGTTCGCCGGCGCGCCTTATGCGTGACACGATCGCTGGCTACTGCGAGCGCCGCCTGCGTGAGGAATGACGATGTCGTCGGGGATTTGGATCACAGCCGTCGCTGCGCTTGTTTGCACAGTTGCCGGCGCGCCGGCGCAAGCCGGTGGCCAAAAGACCTTCGCCGGGGTCGCCGCCTATTACGACACCAATTACTCAGGCAAGACCGCTTGCGGCGAACGCTACGATCCGAGCAAATTCACCGCCGCCCACCGCACGCTGCCGTTCGGCACGCGGTTGCGCGTCACCGACAACAAGACCCATCGCAGCGTGGTGGTCACCGTCAACGATCGCGGGCCGTTCACCAAAGGCCGCGTGCTCGACCTGTCGCTCGCCGCCGCCAAGGCGCTGCATATGCCGGGCCGCGGGCTGATCAAGGTCACTGCCGCCGTCGAGTAGAGGTTAGTCCACCTTCGCTTCGTCGCGATACATGACCTTGTGGCGCGTTTCACGCACCCAGGCATCGATGTCGTCGATGCTCATGTGGTTCTTCATGTCAAAGCGGTCCCAATTCATGATCTGCGGCAGCGTCTTCTTCCAGCGCTTGTAGGGCGCCTTGGCCGGCACACCGAACAGCATGATGTCGATGATGGCGAGGTCGTCGGGCACGCCGAGCAGGGGACGCAACTCACGCTGCGCGTCGTCCTGGCCGATCGCGGTCACCCACCAGACCTGATAGCCGAGCGCGGCGGCGGCGAGATGCGCCGACATGGTCGAGGCGGCGACGCTTTGCAGCAGAATGCGTTCGGCATTCGCCTGGTATAGCTTGTCAAGGTCGGAGCCGTCCAGCAGCACAGGGAAGGCGCGCACAAAACGGAAATCCGCCGCCACTACCACGAAGCCGGGCGCGGTTTCCAGCCCGCGATAATTAGGCGTGGGGAATTTCATCTTCAGCTTGGCGCGCTTGGTCGCTTCGGCGACGAAGTAGTCGGCGATCTGCTTCTTCACCGCGGGATCTGTCACCACGATGTAATGCCAAGGTTGCGCATTTGCGCCTGAGGGCGCATGACGCGCGGCTTCCAGCACCATCTCCACATGGGCGCGCGGCACCGCGATATCCGGACGGAAAGCACGGGTGGTCAGGCGGTTGCGCACAACGTCCATCAGCTCGTCGTAGCGCGCGACATTGGGCGTGAATTTGGTGACGTCGTCCATAAAGTCCTCCCAAGGATTTTGGGCTATGATAATCGAAGCCACCGAACCGTCATACCCTCCTCCTCATCCGCCCCTGCCCTAAGGATTTTATGTCATGCCCGCCAAGCGCCCGGCGCCACGCCTTCCGATCCTCGACGAAGGACAGATGAACGATGCCCAGCGCGCGCTGCTGGAGGCGATCCGCTCCGGCCCGCGCGGAAAATCGATCACCCCGCGCGGGCCCTTCGCCGTCTGGCTGCATGCGCCGGAATTCGGGCATCTTGCGCAGGCGCTCGGAGGCCATTGCCGCTACCGGACTGCGCTGCCGCCGCGGCTCTCGGAATTCGCGATTTTGTGTACGGCGCGGCACTGGCGCGCGCAATATGAATGGTTTGCGCATGCGCCGATGGCGGAGAAAGCCGGCGTGACGCCGAAGACGATTTCGGATTTGCGCGCCGGGCGCGAGCCCAAATCCGCGCCTAAGGACGAGCGCGCGATCTTTACCTTCGTGCGCGAGCTCTACAAGACCAACCGCGTCGGCGGCCGCACCTACAAACGCGTGCAAGCCTTCCTCAGCGACGCGGCCATCGTCGAGCTGGTTGGCATCCTCGGCTATTACGCGCTCATCTCGATGACGCTCAACGTGTTCCGTATGATGCCGCCGGCAGACGCCGAACTGGCCTTCGCCGAGCCGAAGTGACAACCGTCACTTCATCTTCATGCCGCCCATGCCCGGCATGGCTCGGTTACCGCCGCCGGTCTTGGCGCCGACGCCCTCGACGGTGAAATCGACGTCGATTTTGCCGGCTTTGGCGAATTCCAGCGTCGCCTTGAAATGATCGCCTTGCTTGAGCGGCCCCTCGAGCCCGACGAGCATCACGTGGTACCCGGCCGGGTCGAGCGTGACGGTTTCGCCTGGCTTGATCTCGAGACCGCCGGTGACCGGCCTCATCTTCATCACGCCACCGTCCATTTTCATTTCATGAACTTCGAAGCGGCGGGCGATGTCAGTCGCGCCGCCGACCAGGCGGTCGGGCGCGGTTCCGGTATTGGTGATTTTCATATAGGCGCCGCCGACGCTGGCGCCTTTCGGCGTGGCGCGCGCCCAAGGCGCGGAGATTTTCAAGCTGCCGGCCGTGACGTCTTCGGCCTGCGCCGGCGCAACGGCCCAGGCGGCGAGCGCGGCGGCGACAATGAATGCAATACGGGACCGGGAAAGTCCCGCGGGCGAGGCGGTCAATAGCCTGGATCGGGCGGATTTGTTCATCGCCGCCAGTCTAGAGGTATGAAGTATGAGCGTCTATGTGGATCATAGGCGGCTCCCGCTTCGGCTCGAACCGCGCGGCACGCCGTGATAGACTCGTGGCACCATGGCCGGCAATGGAAGCTCCTCCGACAGCGAGCGGCGGGTGATCAGGTTCCCGCGCGGCCGGCTTGGCGCGCCGGCGAGCGGCCGGACGCCGGTCGAGGACCTTGCCAAATTCGAGCGCGGCGCCGGCATCGACGACTATCGCCACCGCATGATCGTGAACGCCGTGGCGTTCCTGTTCGTCATCGCTTTGATCGGCACCGGCCTTTGGCTCGCCGATACCATGGCGCTGATGCGCAAGAACCAGGACTGCGTGCTGTCCGGAAGGCGCGGCTGCACGCCGGTCGAGTACAACAGAGAACGCTGGTAAGCTCCCGCGGCCGCTCGGGCTGTTTGGCCCCCTTTTTCGTTAAATACCCGCCGCCATTGAACTTAACGCCGGCGCTTCGGTATACGGGCAGCCAACCGCATGCCGGAGCAGGCCGTGCTGGGGGCATTCGCGCGAAACCGGGCACGTTGGCCGTTCGATCGCAGGAACCCCAAATCAATCAGAGAGTTACCGATGTCTTCGACGTTTGACACGATCGCTAATATTATCGCCGAGACCTGCGATATTCCGCGCGACTCCATCACGCCCGAAAGCCACGCCATCAACGATCTCGGCATCGACAGCCTCGATTTTCTCGACATCGCATTTGCCATCGACAAGGCGTTCGGAATCAAGCTGCCACTCGAGCAGTGGACGCAGGAAGTCAACGACGGCAAGGCCACAACCGACCAATACTTCGTGCTCAAGAACCTGAGCGCCCGCATCGACGAGCTTGTCGCTGCCAAGGGAGCGTGAGCCGGCGACGCCGATGCGCCTTGAGTATTTTCTGCTGATCGACCGGGTCGTCGAGTATCGATCTCGCCGCCGGCACGATTTGCTGCGAGTCGACGGTGCCGACCGAGAGCGTGGTGTTCGAGGGACACTTCCCCGGCTATCCGCTGATGCCGGGCGTGCTCATGATCGAAACCATGGCGCAGACCGCGGGCTGGCTGCTGGTCGCAGCCAACAAGTTTCAGCGCGATGCCGTTCTTGGCGGCGGTCAGGGACGCCAAATTCCGCAGCTTTGTCCTGCCGGGACAGAAGCTGACGGCCGAGGCGAAGCTCACCCATGACGGCTCCGGCTATGCAATGGCCGATGCCAGTCTGTCCTGCGACGACAAGCAGGTCTGCAACGGCTCGATCACGTTCCGCGTTGCGGAATTTCCCAATCCCGATTTCGCGACCGAAATGCGCCGGCGCGCGGCGGCGGTCGGCCTCATAAGTAAAGAGGCGCTGGCCGATGGCTGAGGCCGCCCGCGAAGCCTGGATCACCGGCGTTGGAATCGTCTCCTGCCTCGGCGAAGGCCCGCAGGCGCATTGGCAGAAATTGATGGAGGCACGTCCGAGCGCGGACACCGCAACGTTCGCGCCCTACGTCGTGCATCCTTTGGCGCCGATGAACTTCGACGCACAGATTCCGAAGAAGGGCGATCAGCGGCAGATGGAAGCTTGGCAGCGCATTGGCACTTATGCCGCCGGCCTTGCGCTCGACTCCGCCGGCGTAAAGGGCAAGATCGACATTCTCTCGCGCATGGACATGACCGTCGCCGCCGGCGGCGGCGAACGCGATCTGGCCGTCGACAGCGCGATCCTCTCTGGTGTGCCGCACGCGAAAGATCCGGCCGCCTTCCTCAACGAGCGGCTGATGAGCGACCTGCGGCCGACTCTGTTCCTGGCGCAATTGTCCAATCTTCTCGCAGGCAATATCTCCATCGTGCACGGCGTGACAGGCTCCTCGCGCACTTTCATGGGCGAGGAATCGTCCGGCGTCGATGCCGTGCGCGTCGCGCTCGCGCGCATCGCCGCGAGACAGAGCAACATCGCGCTGGTCGGCGGCTCCTATAACGGCGAGCGGCCGGACCTGTTGATGCTCTACGAATTTGCCGGTTTCGCGCTGAAGGATCGCTTCACGCCGATCTGGGAGCGCGGCGACAAAGGCGGCGTCGCGCTCGGCTCGCTTGGCGCGTTCCTGGTGATCGAAGAACGCGGCCATGCCGAGGCGCGCGGGGCGAAGCCCCTGGCGCGGCTCGCGGCGGTCTATTCCGACCGCTCCAAGCGCGCGCCCGCCGATGTCACCAAGGCGCTTGGACAGTTGTGGGACAAGATCAAGGAGCGGATCAAACCCGGCCACGCCGCGGCGCTTTCGGGCGCGAGCGGCGCCGCCGCCGCCACCGGCGAAGAGCGGACCTTCTTTGCGGCGCATCCGGACCTTGCCGTGCGCGCCACCGGTTCCTATCTCGGCCACGGTGCCGAGCCGCAATTTGTCATGAACGTGGCGCTGGCGGCCATCGCCCTCGATCATGGTAGTCTGTTTCCACCCTGCGACTCGACCGGACTGGAGAAGCCGATGATCGGCGATTTGCAGCAGGTCGTGGTGACCGGGGTCGGGCACTGGCGGGGCGAAGGCCTCGCATTAGTCGAACGGGCCGGCTGAGGGAGGGCGAAATGCCGTCATCGAAGGACAAACAGGGCCGCCCGACCGTCGTGGTAACGGGGCGCGGCGTGATCACTTCGCTCGGCGCCGGCAAGGCCGACAACTGGGCCAAGCTCACCGGCGGCGAATCCGGCATCCGCACCATTACCCGTTTTCCGACCGATGGCCTGCGCACGCGCATTGCCGGCACCATCGATTATCTGCCGCCGCAAAGCTCCACCGCGGCGCTGACCGAACGCTTTGCCGAGCTCGCCGCCGAGGAGGCGATTGCCGAAGCCGGCATCGGCGCCAAGGGCGATTTTCCCGGGCCGCTGTTCGTGGCGGTGCCGCCGATCGAGGTCGAGTGGACGCAACGCATCGAGATCGCGGCGAAATCGGGCGCCAATGACAAGGTGTCCTACAACGACCTGCTGCGGGCGAGCCCGAACTTCGCGGGTTATCACGAACGTTTCCTGATCGGTTCGGTCGCCGACCATCTGGCCGACAAATTCGGCAGCAAGGGCTCGCCGATTTCGCTGTCCACCGCCTGCGCCTCCGGCGCGACCGCCATCCAGCTCGGCGTCGAGGCGATCCGGCGCGGCGAGACCGATGCCGCGCTGTGCGTGGGCACCGACGGCTCGATCAGCCCCGAGGCGGTGATCCGCTTTTCCCTGCTCTCGGCTTTATCCACCAGCAACGACGCGCCGCAGGCGGCGGTCAAGCCGTTCTCCAAGAACCGCGACGGCTTCGTGATGGCCGAAGGCGCCGGCGCACTGGTGCTAGAGAGTTACGACTCGGCGACGGCGCGCGGCGCCAAAATCCTCGGCGTGCTAGAAGGCTGCGGCGAGATGACCGACGCTTTCCACCGCACGCGCTCGAGCCCGGACGGCAAGCCGATCATCGGCTGCATCGCCAGCGCCATCGCCGATGCCGGGCTCAAGCCCGCCGACATCGATTATGTCAACGCGCATGGCACCAGCACGCCGGAAAACGACAAGATGGAATATCTCGGCTGCGCCACCGTGTTCGGCGAGCGCATGAAGGGGATTCCGATCTCCTCCAACAAATCGATGATCGGCCACACGCTGTCGGCGGCCGGCGCGGTCGAGACGGTGGTCACGCTGCTCACGCTGGAGCATCAGCGCATTCCGCCCACCATCAACTACAACATGCCGGACCCGGCGATCCCGCTCGACGTGGTGCCAAACCGGGCACGCGACGCGCGGGTGACGCACGCGATCTCGAATTCGTTCGGCTTCGGCGGGCAGAACGTCTCGCTGGTCATGGGCATCGAGCCGGCCTGAACGCCGGCTCAACCCCGCCATGCTCGCCTTACGACTCATCGCCGATCGCAAGCTTGAACTTGCCGACGTGCCCGACCCGCCGCCGCCGGGCGACGGCGAGGTGCAGATCCGCGTCAGGGCGGTTGCGCTCAACCACCTCGACCTGTGGGGATTCCGCGGCATGGCCTTCGCCAAGCGGAATTTGCCTTTGGTGGTTGGCGCCGAGGCGTCCGGCGAGATCGCGGCCGCGGGCCCCGGCGTCAGCGGCTTGGCGCCGGGCGACAAAGTGGTGATGTACGGCGCCATGACCTGCGGGCATTGCGCCGCCTGCCGCGAGGGCCGCGATAATCTGTGCGAGAACGTCGGCGGCATCATGGGCTTCCACATCGACGGTTTTGCGCGCGAGTTGATCAACTTGCCCGCCCGGCTGGTGATCCCGGTGCCTTCGGGGGTGTCGCTGCGCGACGCCGCCTGCGCGCCAATCGCCTTCGGCACCACCGAGCACATGCTGTTCGACAACGCCAAGCTCAAGCCGGGCGAGACGATCCTCGTGCATGCCGGTGGCTCGGGCATCGGCTCGGTCGCGATCAAGATGGCGAAGGCCATCGGCTGCACCGTCATCACCACGGTCGGCGACGAGGCGAAGGCGAAGAAAGCCAAGGCGCTCGGCGCCGACCACGTCATCAATCACAAGACCGAGCGCTTCGAGGGCGTCACCCGCAAACTCACCGCCAAGAAGGGCGTCGACGTGGTGTTCGAGCACGTCGGCGGCGAGGGCTTCAACGCCTCGCTGCTCTGCCTCAAGCGCGGCGGCCGGCTGGTAACCTGCGGCTCGACCGCGGGGCCGACCGTTACCGTCAATCTGATGCAGCTGTTCCAGCAGCAGTACAAGATTTTCGGCTCGTTCGGCGCCTCGATGCGCAATATCCGCGACAGCCTGTCCAAGATCGCCGCCGGCATGGCGCCGATCATCGATACCGAGGTCGCGCTGGCCAATTTCGAACAGGGCCTGGCGCGGCTCGAAAGCCGGCAGGTGTTCGGCAAGGTGATCGTGAATTTCTGATGCCTAGTTCGTACAGGCGAACGATCCGGCGGGCGCGCCGCGGCGCAAAGCGCGCCGGCGACGCTGCTGTGGGCGCGCTGGCAGTCGGGCTGCTCAAGGGACTGCGTCACGCCGATCCCGAGCGCATGGCCGATTTCGCCGGCTGGTTGATGCGCACGATCGGCCCACTGCTGCCGGAGCAGCGCATCGCGCGCGAAAACCTCAAGGCGGCCTTTCCGGAGAAATCGGCGGAGGAAATTGAAAGAATTCTGCGCGCGAGCTGGGACAATCTCGGCCGCATGGGCGCCGAATTCGCCAATCTCGACCGGCTATGGAATTTCGACCCCGAGCATCCGGAGCGCGGACGCATCAAAAGCACCCCGCAGAATATCGCCCGCTTCATGAAACTCGCGAACGACGGAAAGCCGGCGCTGATCTTCGCGGCCCATCTCGGCAATTGGGAATTGCCGGCAATCTCGGCCGCGGCCTACGGCCTCGATAGCGCCGTGCTCTACAGAAAGCCCAATATCTCCGGCATCGACCGCTGGCTGCGCGAGACGCGCACCGCCAATATGGGCGAGTTGATTTCGACCGGCCTGGATGCGCCGCTCAAGCTTGCCGAAGCGCTGCACCGCGGGGCGCATGTCGGCATGCTGGTCGATCAGTACTACGTGCGCGGCGTCGCGGTGACTTTCTTCGGCCGCCGCACCATGGCCAATCCGCTGCTGGCGCGGCTCGCCCGGCATTTCGATTGCCCGATTCACGGCGTCCGCATGGTGCGGCTGGCGGATCATACGTTCCGCGGCGACATGACCGACGAGATCGCGCCGGCGCGCGACCCGCAAGGCAAGGTCGACATCGCCGGCACGATGCAGATCGTTACCGGCGTCGTCGAAGGCTGGATCCGCGAGCATCCCGAACAGTGGCTCTGGCAGCACCGCCGCTGGCGGCCGGAAGAGGCGGCGAAGGGCTAAGCGCGGATCAGATATTGGTCGGAAGACCCGCCGCCTTCCAGGCGATGATGCCGCCGGCAAGGTGCGATTTATAAGGATAGCCCTGGTCCTGCGCGGCGAGCGAGGCCGTCACCGAGCGGCGCCCCGAGCGGCAGGCGAACACCACCTGCTTGCCTTGCGGATCGGGAATGTCGGCCGGATCGAACGCCGAAAGCGGCACGATCACGGCATCGGGATAGCTTTCCACGGCGGTCTCGTTCGGCTCGCGCACATCGACCAGCAACATGCGGCCTTCGGTTAAGCCCCGCGCCACTTCTTCGGGTGTCAGATTTTGCACCTCGTCGGCACGCGGCATTTCATCGGCCATGACAGCACTCCGGTTACCCACTGGCCGTGGTTTTAGCCGGAATCCGGACGCTGCGCAGCAATCTTTTAGACCGTCACCTGAGTTCCGACCTCCACCACGCGCCCCGTCGGAATCTGGAAATAATCGGTGGCGTCGTTGGCGACGCGGGTGAGCCCGATGAACAGCCGGTCCTGCCAGCGCGGCATGCCGGAATGCGGTGCCGGCTTGAGCGTACGGCGCGACAGGAAAAACGACGTCGACATGATGTCGAACTGCCAGCCGAGCTTGCGCGCGATCGCCAGCGCCTTCGGCACGTTCGGCGTCTCCATGAAGCCGAAGCGCAGGCTCACCCGCGAGAACGTCGTCGCCCACCGGCTCGATGCGCACGCGTTCGGCGGCATTGACCCGCGGCGTATCCGCCGTCTCGATGGTGAGGATGACGTTCTTCTCGTGCAGCACCTTGTAATGCTTGAGGCTATGCAGCAACGCGGTCGGAGCAAATTCCGGGTCGCTGGTAAAAAACACCGCGGTGCCGGGAACGGTATGCGGCGGCTTTTTTTCCAGACTTGCGACCAGGGATTTAAGCGGCATTTCCGCCTTGCGTGTCTTCTCAAACAGCAGCCGCGTCCCGCGCCGCCACGTGTACATCACCGCCATCACCAGCGCGCCGAGCGCGAGCGGCATCCAGCCGCCTTCCACGACTTTGAGCAGATTGGCGGCCAGGAACGTGAAATCGATAAACAGGAACGGCAGCATCAAGCCGAAAGCGGCGAGCAGCGGCCAGTGCCAGACGCGCCAGATGACCACGATGGCCATCATCGCGGTGACCACCATCGTGCCGGTGACGGCGATGCCATAGGCGGATGCGAGCGAACTCGACGAGCGGAACAGCGCCACCAGCAGCAGGACGCCGACCAGCAGCAACGTGTTCACCCGCGGCATGTAGATCTGCCCGAACAGCGATTCCGAAGTGTGGCGGATCTCCAGGCGCGGCAGCAAGCCGAGCTGGATCGCCTGACGGGTGAGCGAATAGGCGCCGGTGATCACCGCCTGGCTGGCGATCACGGTCGCGGCCGTGGCCAGCACCACCATCGGCAACAGCGCCCATTCCGGAAAGAGGAGGAAAAACGGGTTCTCGATCGCCTTCGGATTGGCGAGCACCAGCGCGCCCTGCCCGAGATAATTGATCAGCAGCGCCGGCAGCACCACCAAGAGCCAGGCGAAGCGGATCGGGCCGCGCCCGAAATGGCCCAAGTCGGCGTAGAGCGCTTCCGCGCCCGTCACCACCAGGAAGACGGCGCCGAGCGTGTAGAACGCCAATGATGCCGTGATGGAGCAGAAAGTACACGCCGTAGTACGGATTGAATGAAAGCAGTACATTGGAGTTTTGTCCGATATGCCAAAGACCAGCAACGGCGATGGCGGCAAACCAGAACAACGTGATCGGGCCGAACAGCGCGGCGACCTTGGCAGTGCCACGCGATTGCGCCGAAAACAGCGCAATCAGAATGACGACCGTGATCGGCACCACGTAATCGTCGAAGGCCGGGGTGGCGACTTTCAGGCCCTCGACCGCCGACAGCACCGAGAGCGCCGGCGTGATGATGGCGTCGCCGTAGAACAACGCGCCGCTGATAATGCCGAGCAGGATCACGATCGCGCCGCCGCGGCTGCCGCCGAGCGCGCGCGAGGCAAGCGCCATCAGGGCCAGCGTGCCGCCTTCCCCGTTATTGTCGGCGCGCAGCAGGATGAGCACATATTTGGCGGTGACGACCAAAAACAGCGCCCAGATGATCAGCGACAGGATGCCGAGCACCACCGTCTCGTTCGCCGGGTGGCCGGGCGCCGACCGCGGCCAGCACCGACTCGCGCATCGCGTAGAGCGGGCTGGTGCCGATGTCGCCATAAACGACGCCGATGCAGCCGAGCGTGAGCGCCCAGAAGCCGGTCTTGACCGGCGGCAAATGCTCGCCATCGCCATTGGCCGCGGCCAAGCCGCCGCGGGCGGCGGCAATGCTCTGAGTCATGAGGGTTATTGCCTGGGGCTTGTTGCAATGCAAAAAAATTTGCAGGGCGCGGCTTATAACGCCGGGGCGAGTGCCTGGGCACCGTCATTTGCGCAACTCGAAGAGCCAAGCCATGCACAAACGCAGGCCGGCAATTTTGGAATATATAACGTTTATCGATTGGTCATGTGGAACGGCCTCGGCGAGCCATGAGCTATTCACACCGTCACTTGGGTGCCGACTTCGACCACGCGGCCGGTCGGAATCTGGAAGAAGTCGGTGGCGTCGCTCGCCGAGCGCGCCAGCATGATGAACAGGTGGTCCTGCCAGTGCCGGCATGCCCGACTGCGGCGACGGCTTGAGCGAGCGGCGCGACAGGAAGAACGAGGTCGACATGATGTCGAACTGCCAGCCGTGCTTGCGCGCGATCGCCAGCGCCTTCGGCACGTTGGGCGATTCCATGTAGCCGAATTTCAGCGCGACGCTTGCTGAAATGCTTCGACAGCTGCGTGATCTGCACCCGCTCCTCCTCGGCCACGCGCGGCGTATCGGCGGTGATGATGGTGAGGATGACGTTATGCTCGTGCAGCACCTTGTTGTGCTTGAGATTATGCAGCAAGCGCCGTCGGCGCGAAGTCGGGGTCGCTGGTGAGAAACACCGCGGTGCCCGGCACCACATGCGGCGGCTTTTTCTGCAGGCTGCGCAGCAGCGTCTCGATCGGCACCTCGGTGCGCCGGGTCTTCTGCGCCAGGATTCCGGTGCCGCGCCGCCAGGTGAGGATCAGCAACACCATGGTGGCGCCGAAGAGCGAGCGGCGCCCAGGCGCCCTCGAAAATCTTGAGGAAATTGGCGGAGAAGAAGGTGGCGTCGACAACGACGAACGGCGCCATCAGCAGCGCCGCCTGCCATAGCGGCCATTGCCACAGTCTTCCAGATCACGATGAAGGCCGAGCATTCCGTCCACCACCATGGTGGTGGTGACGGCAATGCCATAGGCGGAGGCGAGCGCGCTTGAGGTGCGGAACAGGCCGACCAGCAGCAGCACGCCGAGCCAGCAGCGCCACGGTCACGCGCGGAATGTAAATCTGGCCGGCATGCTGAGGCCGAAGTGTGCAGGATGGCGAGCCGCGGCAGCAGGCCGAGCTGGATCGCCTGGTGCACCAACGAATAGGCGCCGGTGATCACCGCCTGGCTCGCGATCACGGTCGCCGCGGTCGCCAGCACGACCATCGGCAGCAGGAAGGTTTCGGGCACCAGCCGGTAGAACGGATTTTCGATCGCCGCCGGATCGGCCAGCACCATGGCGCCTTGGCCGAAGTAATTGATCACCAGCGCCGGCAAGACCAGGAACAGCCAGGCCGTCTGGATCGGCTTACGGCCGAAATGGCCGAGATCGGCGTATAGCGCCTCGCCGCCGGTGACCGCGAGAAACACCAGCGCCGAGCGTGACCAGGCCGATCTGGCCGTGATCGGCAAGAAAACGCACGCCGTAGAGCGGATTGATCGCGGCCAGCACGTGCGGATCGTCGCGGATATGCACCAGCGCCGGCGATCGCGATGGCGACGAACCAGACCACCATGATCGGTCCGAAGAACGCGGCGACCTTGGCAGTGCCGCGGCTTTGCGACGGCGAACAAGCCGACCAGAATGGCGACCGTGAGCCCGACGACAATATGCTCGAAAGCGGGCGTTGCGAGCTTCAATCCTTCGACCGCCGAAAGCACCGAAATCGCCGGCGTGATCACCGAGTCGCCGAGAAACATCGAGGCGCCGATAACGCCGAGGATGAAGATCGAAGGCGGTCCGGCGCCCGAACGCCCGGCTCGCCAGCGCGGTGAGCGAGAGCGTGCCGCCCTCGCCGTTATTGTCGGCGCGCAGCAGGATCAGGACGTATTTGAGGTCACGATGACGATCAGCGCCCACAGGATCAGCGACAGCACGCCGAGCACGACGGCGCGGGTGACGATGTGGTCGGCGCTCGCCGCCATCACCGCCTCGCGAAAGGCGTAAAGCGGGCTCGTACCGATGTCGCCATAGACCACCCCGACGCTGCCAAGCGTCAGCGTCACCAAGCCGCTGTGGCGCTTCTCTACCGCCATTGGTGACAGTGGCTTCGGCGCGAAGCCGCATTCTCATTCACGCCGTCTCTCATGAGGTTGTTTCGGTGCCGCCGCTGCAATGGAGAGGCGGGCCTTATATCATTGCCGAGCTTGGCGGCAATACCGACGATTTCGCGCGAATGCTCGACCCGGTCAAGTGACAGGGCACCGCCGAAGGCTACGGGCTCAAATCGGCCGGAACAGGCGGCTCTTCCCGCATCAAGGTGATGGTGACGCGGCGATTGGGCGACATGATACGGGTCGTCGGGAAACAGCGGATCGGTGTCGGCCTTGCCGGCCACCATGTAGACGTGGGCCGAAGGAACCCCTCCCATCGAGAATTTGGCGCACCGAATTGGCGCGGTCGGCGGAAAGTTCCCACGGCCCATAGCCTGGTTTATCCGGCACCTTGCTCGAGGCGGTATGGCCGGTGATGGAGATGCGATAAGGCGTTGCCTTGAGCGGGCCGGCGCGATCTTCTGGATGATCTTGCGCGTGCGCTCATAAGGCTCTTTGGTGCCTTCCGGGAACATCGATCGGCCGTCCTGGTCGACGATCTCGATGTTGAGGCCCTGCCTGGTCTCCTCGACCATGATGTGCTTGGAGGCCTCGGTGAGTCTCCGGCATTTCCTGCAAAGCCTGGCGCAGCGAAGCCGACGGCCAGCGCGAATTCCTGATCTTTCCGGAAGTGGGCGCCGAAGTTGCGCTCCTGGTCGTCCTCGTCGGGCGTCGGCGTCGCGGACGCTTCCGAGGATGGATGTGGGCGGCATTCTTAAGCTTCGGCCGCGTCGGCAGACCGAGCACTTCGATGACGCCGGAATACCGTACGTTGTCCTGAACGCCAAAGGCATCGCGCATCGAGCCGGCGACGATTTTAAGCTTCTGCTGGTCTTGCGTGGAAAACGCGACCAGCATCACGAAGAAGCTGACCAGCAATCCCATCAAGTCGGCAAAGGTTACGAACCAGCCGTGACCACCATGAGCTTCCTTGCGCCTGGCCATTGTCGCCGTTCCGGACGCGCCGCGTTAAGCCGGTCACCGCCTCCGCCTTTTCTTCTTCTTCGCCCTGACGATGCTTCTCGGGCAGGTAAGCGAGCAACATCTCGCGCACCAGCGTGGGGCTCTTGGCTTCGCGGATCATCAGGATGCCGTCGATCATCAAGGTGCGGTTGATTTCCTCGTCCACCAGCTTGAGATGCAATTTGTCGGCGATCGGAAGGCAGAAGATATTGGCAAGAGCGGCACCATAGAAAGTCGCCAGCAGCGCACCGGCCATATACGGGCCGAGCTTGGACGGGTCCGTCATATTGGCGAACATCTGCACCATGCCGATCAGGGTGCCGATCATGCCGAAGGCCGGTGCGCAATCGCCGACCGCTCGGTAAATCTTCTGGCCCTCGTCGAGATGGGTGAGGAAGTTGTCGCGGTCGCGTTCGAGATTGTCGCGGATGAAGTTGGTGTCGTAGCCGTCGGCGACGAAGCGGATGCCTTTGGCGAGAAACGGATCATCGGTCTCGACTTTTTCCAGACCGACCGGCCCCGACTTGCGGGCGACTTCGGCAATGCCGGCGATTTCATCGACCAGCTCGCGCTGGGTCATGCGCCGCATGGTGAAAGCGAATTTGGCGCCGAGCGGCAAGCCGTGAAAAATCGAGGAGAGCGGAAACCGGATCAAGGTAGCGGCAAAAGACCCGCCGAAAATAACGATGAACGCATGCTCGCTGACGAACATGTGCAGGTCGCCGCCCATTAAAATCACGAGGCTGACGACGCCAACGCCGGCAATCAGGCCTAGACTCGTTGCGATATCCATGACGACCCCACCAACGCTCACGAACGGCCGCCCGAAACACTGTGCTGACCGCTGCGATGGACCCTAGACTGGGGCTGTTAAGGGGCGGTAAAGGCTAACCGTTGGTGAAAGAAAAACGCCCACAAACGCCGCGCCCGCCCCGTGACCGGCCGGCGAAAAGCTGCAAAAATCGCCGTAAATGGGCTTGGAAGCCCTCAGGTCCCGTCGAAGACCGAAATAACTGGAGGAGTGCGATCCATGCGTGAGATTGGCCATTTCATTGGCGGCAAGACGGTAACAGGGGCTTCAGGACGCTTCGGCGACGTGTTCGATCCCAACACCGGCGAGGTGCAGGCCAAGGTGGCGCTGGCCAAGCATTCCGAGGTCGAGCACGCCATCGCGAACGCGCAGGCAGCGCAGCCGGCCTGGGCCGCGACCAATCCGCAGCGGCGCGCCCGCGTAATGTTCAAGTTTCTCGACCTGGTGCAGAAGGAATACGACAGCCTCGCCAAGCTGCTCTCCTCCGAGCATGGCAAGACCTTGCCAGACGCGCGCGGCGACATCCAGCGCGGACTCGAGGTCGTGGAGTTCGCGTGCGGCATTCCGCATTTGCTGAAGGGCGAATACACCGAAGGCGCCGGCCCCGGCATCGACCTTTATTCCGTGCGACAGCCGCTCGGCGTCGTTGCCGGCATCACGCCGTTCAATTTCCCGGCGATGATCCCGCTGTGGAAGGCAGCGCCCGCGATCGCCTGCGGCAACGCCTTCATCCTCAAGCCGTCGGAACGCGATCCGTCGGTGCCGATGCGGATCGCCGAACTGTTCATCGAGGCTGGCCTGCCGGCAGGCGTGCTCAACGTGGTCAATGGCGACAAGGAAGCGGTGGACACGCTGCTCACCGACGGCCGCATCAAGGCCGTCGGCTTCGTCGGTTCGTCGGCGATCGCGGAATACATTTATTCGACCGGCTGCGCCAACGGAAAGCGCGTGCAGTGCTTCGGCGGCGCCAAGAACCACATGGTCGTGATGCCGGACGCCGACATGGACCAGGCGGTCGATGCGCTGATCGGCGCCGGCTACGGCTCGGCCGGCGAGCGCTGCATGGCGGTATCGGTGGCGGTGCCAGTCGGCAAGAAGACCGCCGATATTCTGGTCGAGAAGCTGATCCCGCGCGTGGAGAGCCTGAAGATCGGTCCCTCCAGCGACGCGCAGGCCGACTACGGCCCGATGGTCACCAAGGAGTTGCTCGGCAAGGTGCGCGGTTACATCGATACCGGCATCAAGGAAGGCGCCAAGCTCGTGGTGGACGGGCGCGGTTTCAAATTGCAGGGCTACGAGGATGGTTAATTTTTATCGGCGGCTGCCTGTTCGACGAGGTTAAGCCGGATATGAAGATCTACAAGGAAGAAATCTTCGGGCCGGTGCTGCTCGGTGGTGCGCGCGAACGACTACGAGGAAGCCGTGCGGCTTCCCTCCGAGCATGAATATGGCAACGGCGTCGCCATCTTCACGCGTGACGGCGACACCGCGCGCGACTTCGTCAACCGCGTGCAAGTTGGCATGGTGGGCGTCAACTTCGCCTATTCCGGTGCCGCTCGCCTACTACACGTTCGGCGGCTGGAAGCGCTCGGGCTTCGGCGACCTCAACCAGCACGGACCGGATTTCGGTCCGCTTCTACACCAAGACCAAGACCGTCACCTCGCGCTGGCCGACCGGCACCAAGGAAGGTGCCGAATTCGTGATCCCGACCATGAAGTGAGGACGCGTGGCGGAATGCCCACAATGCGGGCCGCTGGAGGCGTTCTCGTCGCATTGATGCTCGCGGGCTGCGCCGGCAGCCCATTCGGCGACACGAAGCCGGCAGCCGACGCGGTGCTGGATGTCGACATGGGCGGCCGCTGGATTTCGGCGGCGCCCAACGCGCCACCCTGCGGCATGAATTTCACTGGCGGGCCGGGCGCGCTTGCCGGCAACATCGAACCGGAAGGCGGCTGCCCGGACAAGTTCTACACCAGCCGGCACTGGACGCTCGACAAGGGCGCGCTCACGATCAACGACCATGAAAACCAGCCGCTGGCCCATTTCGCTTTCGCCGACAACCGCTTCGAAGGCCAAGCCGCCGCCGGCACGCCGGTGACGCTGAGCCGCCAACCGTCAACGCAATAGTCAGGACCGTCATGACCGAATATCAGCTTTATTGCTTCGCCCAGTCCGGCAATGCCTACCGCGCCGCGCTGATGCTCAATCTGATCGACGCCAAATGGGAGCCGGTATGGATGGATTTTTTCGGCGCGATGGTGCAGCGCAAGCCCGAATACCGCGAGGGCATCAACGAGATGGGCGAAGTGCCGGTGCTGGTGCACGGCGGCAAGAAGCTCACGCAATCGGGCGTGATCCTTACCTACCTCTCCGACCTCACCGGCAAGTTCAAGCCGCAGGGCGAGAATGATCGGCTGGAAGCACTGCGCTGGATCATCTTCGACAATCAGAAGGTCAACGGCTTCCTCGGGCCGTTTCGCTTCCTGAAAAACTTCGTCAAGCAGCCGCCCGATCCGGCCGTGCTGGCGTTCCTGAAAGGGCGCATCGACGGCAATCTCGCTATCGTCAACAAGCGGCTGACCGGGCGGCAATACCTGGTGGGCGACAAGCCGACCATCGCCGACATTTCGATGACTGGCTATCTGTACTATCCGGCGGAGGAGTTCGGCTTCGATATCGCCAAGGAGCATTCGGCGATCGCGACCTGGCTCGATCGCATGAAAGCGCTGCCCGGCTGGAAACATCCGTACGACTTGATGCCCGGCTATCCGTTCGGCACGCAGGGCTATCGCAATCAGTGATCGTGATGATGCCCACGCGCATGCTTATGATCGCGATGCGCGCGGCACGTGCTTGGGGAACGTCGTCGATCAGTTCAGGCGCGCCGGGCGCTCGCGATCGGTGTCGCTTGCCGGCACGTGGTCCGGCGCCACGGCCTCGCCGGCGGAAGCCGCGGCGGCCGCCGCGGCCTCATCCTTGCGCTGATATTCGCGGTAGGACAGCCAGCCGAGCGGCAGACAGCCGAGATAGGCGAGCGTGCCGATGGTGAGCACGACCCACGGATAGCTGATGAGCAACGCGAAGAACAACACTGCCACCACGAACACCGGCAACACCAGGTCGGGCGGCACGCGCTTGCCGACGCGCTTGCCGGAGAACACCGGCAGCCGCGAGACCATCAGCAGCGCGATCGCCAGCGTGTAGAAAAGCGTGAGCCACACCGTAACCAGTCCGTTGGAGACGCCGAGAAAATTGAGATAGATCGGTAGCAGCACGGTAATGGCGCCGGCCGGCGCCGGAATGCCGGTGAAGAAATTTCCCGCCCAGACCGGCTGGCTGGGGTCGTCGATCATCACATTGAAGCGCGCGAGCCGCAGGGCGGCGCAAATCGCGAATACCAGCGCGGCGATCCAGCCCGCCGACTTGAGCTCTTGCAGGCCCCAGAAATAGAGGATCAGCGCCGGCGCCACGCCGAAATTCACAAAGTCAGCGAGGCTGTCGAGTTCGGCACCGAAACGCGAAGTGCCTTTGAGCAGCCGCGCGATGCGCCCGTCGATGCCGTCCAGCAGCACCGCCAGCACGATCGCCGCCAGCGCCAGATCGAGCCGGTTCTCCACCGCCATGCGGATCGCGGTCAGGCCGGCGCACAGCGCCAAGAGCGTGATCAGATTCGGCAACAGCGTGCGCACCGGGATCGCCTTGAAGCGGCGGCGCCTGGATGGCGGAGCGGGGTCAAACGGCGGAAACACCATGACGGCAGTATAAGCTTTTGCTGTCATGCGCGCCACGGCGGGCGAAGGCAAATTATTGGCCTCGTTAACGAATTCGTTTGCGCTATCCGCTGCGGAACGCGCGGCCGACATCGCCCGCGCCCAGGTCGGCAAGCACGGTTTCCCCGGCAATCGAGGTCTGCCCGACCGCCACCATCGGCGGCGTGCCGTCTGGCAGATAGACGTCGAGGCGAGAGCCGAAGCGGATCATGCCGAAACGCTCGCCGGCGCCGAGTGGTTGGCCCTCGCGCACAAAGCAGACGATGCGGCGCGCCACCAAGCCGGCGATCTGCACCACCGCCACCCGGCTGCCGGCGGTGGCGATCACCAGCGAGTTGCGCTCATTGTCGGCGCTCGCCTTGTCGAGATCGGCGTTGAAGAACTTGCCCGGCTGGTAGACGATTTTCTCGATGCGGCCCGCCACCGGGCTGCGGTTCACGTGGCAATCGAACACGCTCATGAAGATCGAAATGCGCGGAAGCGGCTTGTTGCCGAGGCCGAGTTCGTGCGGCGGCGGCGTGGTGGTGACCTGGCTGACGCGGCCGTCGGCCGGGGCGACCACCAGCCCCTCGCGCACCGGCGTCACGCGCGGCGGATCGCGGAAGAAATAGGCACACCAGATCGTCGCCAACGTGCCGAGCCAGCCGAGCGGGCTCCACAGCCAGAACAACACCAGGCTGGCGAGCGCGAAGGCGCCGATGAAGGGGTAGCCTTCCGGCGTGATCGGCACGACCTGCGCGCGAATTGAATCGTAGATCGACATCGATAACCGTCAGCCACGTGGTTCGTGTCCCCTCGCCCCGTGGGGGAGAGGGTGGCGCGCGAAGCGCGCCGGGAGAGGGGTAGTGTTCTCCGGAAGTTTAAGCGAATCAGCTATTTCAACTAGCACGCTATCGGCTCGATTTAACACATCGCCATTCCAGAAACGCAGCACACGATATCCCTCGCCGCACAGCCAGTCGTCGCGCCGGCGGTCCGCTTCGCTCCCCGCATGCTGGCCGCCATCGACTTCAACAATCAGCTTATACTCAAAGCAAATAAAATCGACGATGTAAGGCCCGATTGGAATTTGCCGCTTGAATTTGAATCCCTGAAAACGGTGCGCACAAAGCCGATACCAAAGCCGCCGTTCGGCGTCGGTCATGCGACTGCGAAGCTGCTTCGCTCGTGCCCGCTTCATACCCCTCTCCCGGCTCGTCCTTCGGCCGAGCCACCCTCTCCCCCAAGGGGAGAGGGGAAGCGTGCCACAAGCCGCGCCCCGATACATCCAGTTTACTCCGCGGCGTCGGCCGGCGCTTCCCGCAGCGGCGCGGCGGCCTCCGAAATGATGTCTTCCACCAAGGGCGGATTGCGATTGGGCGCGACTTCGTTATCGCCCACCTGGGCGAGCTTCTCGCGCGCTTCCTCGGCTTCGCGCTGGCGGTTCCACATGCTGGCGTAGAGCCCGTTTGCCGCCAGCAGCGCGTAATGCGCGCCGCGCTCGACGATCTCGCCTTGATCGAGCACGATGATCTCGTCGGCGCCGACGATGGTGGAGAGCCGGTGCGCGATCACCAGCGTGGTGCGGCCCTTCGATACGCGTTCCAGCGCGTCCTGGATTTCCTTTTCAGTATGGCTGTCGAGCGCCGAGGTCGCCTCGTCGAGCACCAAAATCGGCGGCGCCTTCAAGATGGTGCGGGCAATGGCGACGCGCTGCTTCTCGCCGCCGGACAGTTTCAATCCGCGTTCGCCGACTTCCGTTTCGTAGCCTTTCGGCGCCAGCCGGATCAATCCGTCGATCTGCGCGAGCAGCGCCGCTTCCTCGACCTCGGCACTGCTTGCTTCCCAGCGGCCGTAACGGATATTGTAGCGGATGGTGTCGTTGAACAGCACGGTGTCCTGCGGCACCATGCCGATCGCCTGGCGCAGGGAGCTTTGCGTGACCTTGGCGACATCTTGCCCGTCGATCAGTATGCGGCCGCCGGCCAAATCGTAAAACCGGAACAACAGCCGCGAGATCGTCGACTTGCCGGCGCCGGAGGGGCCTACCACCGCCACCGTTTTGCCGGCCGGCACCTCGAAACTGATGCCCTTCAGGATACGCCGCTCCGGCTCGTAGGCGAAGCGTACATTCTCGAAGCGGATATTGCCGTTCGCAACCGTGAGCGGCCGCGCGCCGGGAATGTCCTTGATTTCCGGTTCGCGCGCCAGAATAGAGAACATAAGCTCGATGTCGATCACCGCCTGCTTGATCTCGCGATAGACCATGCCCATGAAATTGAGCGGCTGATAAAGCTGGATCATCATCGAATTGATCAGCACGAAGTCGCCGATCGTCTTGGTGCCGGCTTTGATTTCGAAGGCGCACATCACCATGGCGGCGGCGAGACCGAGCGTGAAGATCACCGCCTGCCCGGCATTGAGCACCGCGAGCGAGGTGTAGGCCCGGACGCTCGCGTCCTCATAACGCGCCATCGATTTGTCGTAGCGCTCGGCTTCGCGCCGCTCGGCGCTGAAATATTTCACCGTCTCGTAATTGAGCAGCGAGTTGATCGCCTTGATGTTGGCGTCGGTATCGCTCTCGTTCATCTTGCGGCGGATACCGATGCGCCACTCGGTGGCGTGATAGGTGTAAATCAGATAGACTGCGACGGTCGCCATGATCACCGCGACGTAACGCCAATCGAATTGCCACATCAGTACGCCGACAATCAGCGCCAGCTCGATAATGGTGGGCGAGAGTTGCAGGATCACCATCCGCACGATGGTCTCGATGGCGTTGCGGCCGCGCTCAAGCACGCGGGTGAGCCCGCCGGTCTTGCGCTCAAGATGGAAGCGCAGCGACAGCTCGTGCATGTGCACGAAGGTGCGGAAGGCAAGCCGGCGCACCGCGTGCATCGCCACTTTGGCGAATATCCCGTCGCGCAGTTGCGTGAGCGCCGCCATCAGGATGCGCATGCCGCCGTAGGCAATCGTCATGGCGACGGGAACGGCCAGCGCCCACGCCAGCCAGTCGGTGGCCGCGGCCGGCGCGGTGCCGTGGCCGGCGAGCGCGTCGGTCGCCCATTTGAAGGTGAAGGGCACCGCAATGGTGGCAAGCTTGGCCGCCAGCAGCAGCGCCATGGCGCCCAACACCCGCAGTTTCAGGTCGCGGCGGTCGGACGGCCAGATATAGGGCCACAAATGAATGACGGTCTTGAGCAGCGCGCCGCGATCGGCGGAGATGCGCACGTTATTGTCGGCTGCTCGGTGGTGGTGATGGTCGCTCATTCGAGGCCCTCATATAGGAGGATTTTCGCCCTTAATCACCCCGCCCGCGCGCTATCGGCCGCCGGTTAATTATCGGCCGCCGCCTTGACGCTGCCGCAGGCGCGTTGCACATGCATGACTATGAACAAACGAGAAAACCTCAGTAAAATCCGAAAAATCTGCGTCTATTGCGGCTCCGGGCCGGGCACCGACCCGGCCTTTGTCGACGCTGCGCGCGCGTTCGGCGCGATCCTCGCCAAGAACGGCATCGGGCTGGTTTATGGCGGCGGCGCCATCGGCATCATGGGCGTACTGTCCCGCACCGTGCTCGACAATGGCGGCGAAGCAACCGGCATCATCCCCGAGTTCCTGATGTCGCGCGAGCACGCTACGAAGGGCGCGAACGGGCTGATCGTCACGCGCGACATGCACGAGCGCAAGCGCAAGATGTTCGAGCTGGCCGACGCCTTCGTGGCGCTGCCGGGCGGCGTCGGAACGCTGGAGGAAATCGTGGAACAGATGACTTGGGCGCAGCTCGGTCGCCACAAGAAACCGATTTTTCTTGCCAATATTGCGGGGTTCTGGGAGCCGCTGTGCGCTCTGCTCGATCACATGAAGAAGCTTGAGTTCATTCGCGGCGATCTCAGCTTCGACCTGCTGGTCACCGATCAGGTCGACGAGATATTGCCGATGCTGCGCAAGGCGGCAGACGCGGTGCCGGCCTCGGCCAAGCAATTGTCCGCAGCGGACGCCGACAAGCTGTGACGATTATTCTTTGGGGGTAAACGTCACCGCCTCGATGCGGTTGCCGTCGAGATCGCGGATGAAGGCGGCGTAATAGCTTTCGTGATATTTTTTGCGAAAGCCCGGCTCCCCGTCGGAGGTCGCGCCACCGGCAAGCGCGGCGGCATAGAACGCATCGACCGCCGCTTTGTCGCTCGCGCGCAGACAGAAATGCACGCCGCTATCATCGGCAACACGCGCCATATCCGCCCGCAGATTGATCCAGAATTCGGGGTATTTCTTGCCATAGCCGATCGCGGCATCCGGCCATTCACGCAACTTGGTCAACCCAATCGTCGCGAGCAGCGCGGTATAGAAACGTTCCGCCGCCTTGAGATCACGCACCGAAATCGAGATGTGGTCGATCATCAATGCTTCGCCAATCTTTCCTCGTCATGGCCGGGCTTGTC
>CAVPUU010000068.1:0-23476 GCA_963709015.1 uncultured Alphaproteobacteria bacterium
GCCTTCGCTCGACGGATAATTCGATCCCCAGGTGAAGCGCGATGCGCCGAACGCAGCCACCAATTGCGGAAAGAATGTTTCGGGTGTCGCCTTGCCGCGCCGCGCTTCGGCGAAAATACGCGGTGTTAGCTGTGAGGTAGATATTGGGATAGCGCGCCAGCCTGAACAGGCTGGCGGCGGCGGAGTAGGGCGGCCCGTCGTCCAGCGTCGGACGCGCGCAGTGATCGAGAATGATGCGCACATTCGCAAATCGCTCGGCCATGTTGATGGCTTGCGGGATCGCCTTGGCCGACATTTGTAGGCAGATCGACAGTCCAAGCTCGCTGGCGCAGGTCCAGGCCGGATAGGAGGCTTCATCGTCGAGCCAATTGGCCTGCTCGGACATCGTGCTGCCGAACGTGAAGAGCCGCAAACCGGTTAGCCCTTTGTCGCGCCAGAAACGCATTCGCTCGGCTCTGCGTCCGGCGCCAGCACATCGACCGAGAACACGCCGGTGAAGCGCTCGGGGTGCGGGGCGACCGCGTCGGCGACGTAAGAATTATCGTGGCCGTAGCAGGTCGAGGCTTGCACGATCGCCGCCTTTTCAACGCCGGCTTCTTTCATGGCGGCGATCAGCTTCTCGACGGTCACCGGCCGCGTGCGCGACCAGTCGGATTGGTGGCCGCCGAGCGGCGCCAAGGGATATAGCTTGGTGTCACCGGCAATGATGTGTGGATGAATATCGATCGTGGGAATCGTCATCGGGCGGCGATCCGGCCTTGTCGGCGCAACTGCGCCGATTTTGCGCGCGTCGTCAACCAGGCTCTCCGCCGGGGCGCCATGCGCGTCGTGCATTGTCAGGCCGGTTGGACCTTCTTATTGTCGGCATGGATTGTTTCCTGCGAGGAATGATGCCGGGCTCGATTACTTTCGCCGCCGTCAAATTCGCGCGTTGGCTCGCTTGCGCGGCCTGTTGTTTGATCTTCGCGGTCTCCGCTGCGACGGCTTGCCGCGCCGACGAGACGCAAGCCTATCCGTCGCGGCCGGTTCGCATCGTGGTTCCTTACGGTTCCGGCGGCATCGCCGACGTCACCATGCGGCTGGTGGCCAAAAAGCTGAGCGAGCATTTCGGTCAGCAATTCTTTATCGACAACCGGCCCGGCGCCGGCGGCATTCTCGGTATGAAGGCCGTGGAGGAGGCCGCGCCCGATGGATATACGCTGGTGATGATCGGCGGCGGGCTCACCATCGCCAAGGCGCTGTTTAAGTCTTTGCCCTATGACATCGAGACCGATTTCGTGCCGATTTCCACCACGGCGTCTTACGGTCTGGTGATCGCAACCAAGGCCGGCTCGCCGCTCAAGACGGTCAAGGACATCATCGCCGCGGCCAAGGCCAACCCAGGGAAGCTCAACTTCGGCACGATCAATGCCGGCAGCACGCAGCATCTGTCGGCCGAGCTGTTCCGCATCATGGCCGGCATCAGCGTCACGACGATCCCCTACAAGACCACGCCGGAACTGGCGCTGGCCGTTCTGCGCGGCGACATCGACGTCGCCTTCGATTATTATCCTGGCTTTCAGTCGCCGATCGCCGAAGGCCGCATGATCGCGGTCGCGACCACCTCACGTGAGCGCGCATCCAACCTGCCGAATGTGCCGACCGTAATCGAGAGCGGGCTGCCGGGCTACGATGTGACCAGCTGGAACGGGCTCGCTGCGCCCGCCGGCACTTCGGACGACATCGTCTTCGTGCTCAATCGCGAGGTCGTCGAGGCACTCAAGTCGCCAGAGGTGCAGAAATTCTCCGCCGAGTCCGGCATGGATGCGCGGGGAATGTCGACGAAAGACTTGTCGGCGCGCATCAAGAGCGACGTTGACAAATGGTCTCAGCTCATCGCCAAAGCCGGCATCCAGCGGCGATAGCTACTTGAGCTGATCGGCCACCTTGTCGATGCCGGCTTGCGAGCAGACGTCGTCCTTGCCGGGCGAGCCTGAGATGCCGACGGCACCCACCACCTCGTTGCCAGATTTGATCGGCAGTCCGCCGGCAAGCGCCAGCACGCGGCTATATTGCACAGAGCCGGCCGTGTCCGGTCTGTCGACCAATCGTTTTGCGAAAGCGGCGGACGGCTGGCTGAAGGTGCGTGCGGTATAGGCTTTGCGGTCGGCGCCTTCCGGCGTGTGCAGGCCGGCGCCGTCGCCGCGCAGCACGACGATGGGCAATCCGTCGCGGTCGACGACTACGGCCGAAACCTTGAACCCCATGCTCTCGCACTGCGCCAGCGCGGCGTTGGCAATGGTCTGCGCCATCGCCAGCGGAATGTTTTTCTGGGTGACCAATCCTTGCGCGGCGGCCGGCGACGACAGCGCGGCAATGGCGGCAAAACTCGCGAAGACCTTCGACGTCGGCGACATGAGTTAATCTCCCTGACTATTGTATGGGGAATTGAGCGGCCCCTGATCTGAACATACCCCAGCCGCGGCCGCTTTATTCGCGCTCCCGCAAATGCGAGCGGGTTATTTCTTGAGCTTGTAACCGGTCTTGAAGATCCATCCGACCGCGGCAAGACATAGCCCTAAGAACAGCAGCGTCATGGCGATGCTGATGCTGTGGCTCACGTCCGCGATCTCGAAGAAGCTCCAGCGGAAGCCGCTGACCAGATAGACCACCGGGTTAAGCAGCGCGATTTTCTGCCAGACCGGCGGCAGAACGCTGGTCGAATAAAAGGTGCCGCCGAGAAACGTCAAAGGCGTGATGATCAACAATGGCACGATCTGCAACTGCTCGAAACCCTCCGCCCAGATGCCGATGATGAAGCCGAGCAGGCTGAAAGTGAACGCGGTCAGCAGCAAGAATGCGATCATCCAGAACGGATGCGCGATATGCAGCGGCACGAACAGCCACGACGTCGCCAGGATAATCAGCCCGAGGATGATCGACTTGGTCGCCGCCGCCCCGACATAGCCGAGGGCGATTTCGAAGCCCGACACCGGCGCCGACAGGATTTCATAGATCGTACCGGTGAAGCGCGGAAAATAGATGCCGAACGAGGCGTTCATCGTGCTTTGGGTCAGCAGCGTCAGCATGATCAGCCCCGGCACGATGAAGGAGCCGTAGGAGACGCCATCGATTTGCGTGATGCGCGAGCCGATGGCGGCGCCGAACACCACGAAATAGAGCGAGGTCGAGAGCACCGGCGAGACGATGCTCTGCCAGATGGTGCGCCCGGTGCGCGCCATTTCGAAAGTGTAGATCGCGCGGATGGCTGGAAAATTCATTGTCGGTCGCTCACCAATCCAACGAAGATGTCTTCCAGCGAACTTTGCCGGGTTTCCAGGTCGCGGAAACGGATACTGGCGACGTTGAGCTCGCCCAGTAGCGCCGTCACTCCGGTGCGCTCGGCTTGCGTGTCATAGGTAAAGACGAGTTCGGCGCCGCTCATTGGCCAGCGTCAGATCATGCGCGGCAAGCGTGTGCGGAATTGCGTCGAGCTTGTTCGCCAGATGCAGGATCAGCTGCTTCTTGCCGAGCTTGCGCATCAACTCGGCCTTGTTCTCGACCAGAATGATCTCGCCTTTGTTGATCACGCCGACGCGGTCGGCCATGTCCTCGGCCTCCTCGATGTAGTGCGTGGTCAGGATGATGGTCACGCCGGAGGCGCGCAGATCGCGCACCACCTGCCACATGTCCTTGCGCAGTTCGACGTCGACGCCGGCAGTCGGCTCGTCGAGGAACAAGATTTGCGGCTCGTGCGCCAGCGCCTTGGCGATCAGCACGCGCCGCTTCATGCCTCCCGACAGCGTCATGATCTTGTTGTCTTTTTTGTCCCACAGCGACAGCGCGCGCAGCACCTTTTCGACGTAGTCCGGGTTGCGCGGCTTGTTGAACAGGCCGCGGCTGAAGTTCACCGTCGCCCACACGCTCTCGAACGCGTCGGTGTGCAGTTCCTGCGGCACAAGCCCGATCAGCGAGCGCGTGGCGCGGTAGTCTTTCAGGATGTCGTGGCCGTCGACCGTCACTTTGCCGGCGGTCGGAACCAGGATGCCGCAGACGATGCCGATCAGCGTGGTCTTGCCGGCGCCATTGGGGCCGAGCAGGGCGAAGATCTCGCCGCGGCGGATGTCGAGATTGATCTCCTTCAGCGCCTGGAATCCGGTCGCGTAGGTCTTCGACAAATTGGCAATTGAAATGATCGATTGCATTGATGAATGGACGGCACGTGGCGGTCCGGCGCATATAGTCGGATACGGCTGGCCGCGCCAGCGTCCCGAACCCGAAGTTCGCACTATTGCTCAGCAAGCACTTTTGCGAACTTCGGGTTCGAAGGACACTGGCCCGCAAAAGGAATTAGCCGAAACCCGCCAACTCGTTCAAATCCGTCAGCTCCCGGTGCGGGGGGAAATCGAAATACTCGTCCGGCATCTTGCCGCGATTGACCCAGAAGGCGCGGAAGCCGACCGAGGTGGCCGCCATCACGTCCCAGCGATTGGACGACACGAAAGTGACATCGGCGGGCTCGCATTTAAAGTGATCGGTGACGAGGCCGTAGACCTCCGGCCGCGGCTTGAACATTTTCAACACGTCAACCGACAGTACCGCGTCGAGATCGCCGCCAATCCCGGCGCCGTCCACCGCGCCCTTGAGCATGTTCGGCGGGCCGTTCGACAAAATGCCGGTTTTGTGGCCTTTGGCCTTGAGCGCCTGCAACGCCGCTCGCGCGTCGGGGAAAGCATCGAGCTGGAAATAAGCCTCGAGCAGTTTTGGTCGCAGCGCCTTGTCAACGGAAGGAAAGCGCGTCAACGCATAGTCCAGCGCCCGCTCGGTCAGCGTCCAGAAATCGACGTAACGGCAGGCCAGCGTCAGCGTCCACGAGTATTCGAGCTGCTTGGCGCGCCAAACCTCCGACATGCGATCGGCCTCCGGGCCGGCCGCGGCGCGAAAGCGCGCAATCGCCGCGTGCACGTTAAACAGCGTGCCATAGGCGTCGAACACGAAGATGGCCATTGGAGCCTCCAATCGTCATTGCCGGGCTTGGCCCGGCAATCCATGATGCGCGTCCACAAGCTGGAAGCTCAGTATGGATGCGCGGGTCAAGCCCGCGCATGACAAGAAAACATAAGGATAACGCAGGGATACTGAATGGCGCCGGGACAGAGCTGGTCTAAAACCTGGACGTTCTACGAAAACGATTGGCATGAGGGCAATGTCCCGATCATGGGCGTGCGCGATCATGCCGCATGGCTGTGTTCCTCGGTGTTTGACGGCGCGCGCACTTTCGAAGGCGTTTCGCCCGACCTCGAGATGCATTGCGCGCGGGTGAACGCCTCGGCCATTACCATGCATCTCAAGCCGACCGTACCGGCCGAAACCTGGGAAGGGCTCACGCGCGACGGCATCAAGCGCTTCAGCAAGGACGCCGCGCTTTACATCCGCCCGATGTATTGGGCCGAGCGCAGCGGCACGCTGCTGGTCGCGCCCGATCCGGACTTAACCAAATGGTGCCTCACGCTCTACGAAGCACCGATGCGCCCGCCCGAAGGTTTCTCAATCACGCTGTCACCCTACCGCAAGCCGAGCATGGAGTGCATGCCGGTCGACGCCAAGGCCGGCTGCCTCTACCCTAACAATGCGCGCGCGCTGGTCGAGGCGAACGCGCGCGGCTTCGGCAATTGCGCGGTGCGCGATCTCGTCGGCAATGTCGCCGAGCTCGCCACCGCCAACATCTTCATTGGCAATGACGGCGTGGTGTTCACGCCGGCGCCCAACGGCACGTTCCTGAACGGCATCACCCGCCAACGCGTGATCAAGCTGTTGCGCGGCGCCGGTGTCAGCGTGGTGGAGACCACGCTGCGTTACGCCGATCTGGAAAACGCCGACGAAATCTTCTCCTCCGGCAATTATTCGAAGGTCATGCCGGTGAACCGCATCGACGACCGCTCATTGCAACCAGGCCCGCTCTACCGCAAGGCGCGCGAGTTGTACTGGGAATTTGCGCACTCCGCCCCATGACCTGGATGCTCGATCGCGTCGGACGCCTGATCGCCGGCTATCTACAGAAGCCGGCTTCCGGCTACGAGCCGTTCACACCGACCGATCCGGCGGCGCTGCGCGCCTGCATCAAGCCCGCCGATATATTGCTGATCGAGGGACGCAACCACATTTCCGGCATCATCAAATATCTGACGCAGTCGACGTGGTCGCACGCGGCTCTTTACGTCGGGCCGATCGCGGGCAGGGCGTCGGTAGAGGGCGAGCCCTGCGATCTGGTGGAATCCAATCTGGACGACGGCATCATCGGCGCTCCACTCACTAAGTATTTCCAGTTTCACACCCGCATCTGCCGGCCGGTTGGCTTGTCGGGCGAGGACCGCAAGGTGGTCTGCGATTACGCGCTTGAGCGCATCGGCCTGCAATACGACCTCAAGAACATCATTGACCTTGCGCGTTACCTGGTGCCGGTGCCGGTGCCGCAGCGTTGGCGGCGGCGCATGATTGCGCTCGGTTCGGGCGATCCGACCCGGCTCATCTGCTCGGCGCTCATCGCGCAGGCATTCGGCAAAGTCGGCTATCCCATCCTGCCCGCCATCACGCGGGTGGAAAGCGAGAGCGCCCGCCAGGAGATCTATCACATCCGCGATTTGTCGCTTTTCACGCCGCGCGATTTCGACATCTCGCCGTATTTCGCGGTGATCAAGCCGACCATCGAGGGCGGTTTCGATTACAAGTCGATCAAATGGTCGACCGACGATGCGCCGGCCCGCCCGGGCTGAACAGATCGAGAGCGCGATGGATAAACAACCGCCGTCCGACGATGAAGAGACCGAGAGCGACCGACGCGCGGCCAACATCTTCCTGCTGTGCGCCGCGATCGTTGTCGTGGTCGGCGGCATCTGGCTGGTCAACGCGCTGGTCGACGCGCGCAAGACCGAGGAGTGCTTCGAATCGGGAAGGCGCAACTGCAATCCGATCGGCGTCCCCGAGCGCGGCCGCGATTAAAGCCCGTCAGGCTTGGCCTCCCCGGGGCTTTGCGGCAGCGGCGCAGTGGCATGGTGGTATGATGACTGGGCGGGAATTATTTCCAATCGCAGCAACGATAGAACCGGGAGGATAGGAGGCAAACTATAGAGTGACACACGCGGACGGCTCCGTTGTTTGGAGCAACCGATTTCGTTGGGTGACGGCAAAGAGACCGCCTGGCGCCTGATGACTCTGCGCGCAAATCGCCGCCGATCGGGACGGTCGGCGGCCATGAATTCTGCTGTGGTATTGTCGGCAATGCCGACACCATATTCGAGATCAGCAGTCCGCTCACCTCGTTCGACAGGATCGCGCGATGACCTACACTGCGACCACAGACGCTCCGAAACCGTTGCCTTTCACGGAAGGATTTCCCGCCATCCTCCGCAGCTTCCGCGCTTTCGTGGTCACGCTGTGGTCGACTGAGGGACGCCATACCCTCACATTGCTCACCATCGCGATCGTCCTTGTCATTTGCGCGACGGTTGGCGCACAGGTGGCGCTTAACGCGTGGAACCGGCCTTTTTACAACGCCGTCCAGGAACGGAATTTGTCGGCATTCGCCTACCAGAGCCTCGTCTTTGGTGTAATTGCGGGAAGCCTTCTGGTCCTGAATGTCACCGAAGCCTGGCTTCGCGAGATGATCAAGCTGAAATCGCGGGAATGGCTGACGCGCGACCTGTTCGCGCAGTGGCTGAAGCCGGGGCGGGCCATGCGACTCGCCTATGCGGGCGAGATCGGCGTCAATCCCGATCAGCGCATCCAGCAAGACGCGAGCTACTTGACTGAGCTCGCAGCCGAGCTCGGCGTCGGGCTGCTTCAGGCTTCGCTGCTCCTCGTCGCTTTCCTCGGTGTCCTGTGGGGTTTGTCGGGCGCCATCACCATACCGATCGGCGGTTATGACCTGACGATCCCGGGTTACATGGTGTGGTGCGCCATTCTCCTTGCTGCGGCCGGGTCGTGGCTCGCCTGGCGTGTCGGCGGTCCGCTCGTCGGGTTGAATGCGCGGCGGTATCAGCGCGAGTTCGGGACTGCGCTTTGCGCTTGTCCAGATCAATCAGCAGGCCGAGAACATTGCGCATCACCATCGTGAAGGGAGCGAAAAGCAACGCCTCGGCAGCGAGCTCGATAATGTCCTCACCGTGATTTGCGAGATCGTCAGCGCGGTCACCAGAGTCACCTGGGTGACGGCGGGCTATGGCTGGATCGCCATCATCGCCCCGATCCTCATCGCTGCGCCGTCCTATTTCAGCGGAAGACTGTCGTTCGGTGAGCTGATGATGGTGATCGGCGGCTTCTCTCAAGTCAATCAGTCGCTGCGCTGGTTCGTCGACAATTTCTCGCGGATTGCCGAATGGGGAGCTGCGCTTTTGCGGGTGATGACCTTCCGCGAAGTGCTGCTCACTTTTGAAAGCCGGCTCGACGGCGAAGATCGGATCGTCCAATCGGAGGATTCGGCGGGCAAGCTGAGACTGGAGAACATCGCTGTCGCCAAAGCAGGCAGGAGGGCGGTGCTCGATCAGCCCGAGGTCGATGTCGCGCCGGGTGACCGCATCCATATCGTCGACAAGACACGCTCGGGGCGCAACCCGCTGCTGGCCGCGCTGGCAGGGCTTTGGCCATGGGGATCGGGAAAGGTACGGTCTCCTTCCGGCATGAAGATGTTGTTCCTCAAGCGCCAGCCCTATTTCCCCCCGGGGTCCTTGCGCGCCGCACTTGCTTTTCCCGCCGAGTCCTCGGCGGTCGCCGACAGCGACATCAAAGCGGCGCTTAAGCGCGTCGAGCTGGAGCATCTTTCGGATTCGCTCGACCGGGACGCGCAATGGGGGCTGGAGTTGGCTGAAGACGAGCAGGTCCGGATTGGCATCGCGCGGCTCTTGCTTCACAAACCGCCGTGGATTTTCGCCGAGGATGTTTTCGGCACTCTTGACGATCACCACCGCGATCTCATCGGTTCGATCTTCGAGAACGAACTGGCCGATTCAGCAGTCATCAGCATCGGCGGTCGCGAATTGCACGATGCCTTGTGCCGAAAAGTCATCCATCTCACCAGCGGTCCAGCCGCGTGAAATGTCCACCGATCATTCAGAAGCATTCGACTGAATTGCCTTGCTTCCCTGACGTTTGTTTGCGCATGATCTTTCGCGATCTTGTTTCGCCCGCCGGCCCAGCCTTCGCAGCCGAAGCGGCTGCTTCGGCGGAGTAGGCAGCGGGCTTCGCGAAGGCGGGAAACCGGTTCCCGCTTTTGCGGATGATGCGCTAGCCACGGTATTTGCAATGACAGCCGGCAACGCGGCCACCTTCGTCTATGTCGCGAGTGCAGAGAGCCAGGACGTCGCCGTCCTCGCTTTGCAGGCGAACGGCGATCTGACGCCGGTCGAAACCAAAGCTGTCCCGGTCCGCGCAGGCCGGGCAGCACAACGCCGATGGCGGTCAGCCCGGACAAGAAACTTCTCTATGTCGGCCTGCGCAACGAGCCTTATGGCGCGGCGACCTTCGCGATCGACCAGGGATCGGGACGCTCGCCTATATCGGCACCGGCCCGCTCGCCGACGCCATGGCCTATGTCGCCACCGACCGCACCGGCCGGTTTCTGCTGTGCGCGTCCTATGGCGGCGGCAAGATCGCGGTCAGCCCGATCGGCGCCAATGGCGTCATTGGCCCGGCGCAGCAAATCGTCACGGCGCGGCCGAACGCGCATTGCATCCTGACCGATCCGTCGAACCGCTATGTGCTCTGTGCTTGCCTCGGCGCCGACGCCGTTTATCAGGAAAAATTCGACGCCGCGACCGGCCGGCTCACGCCCAACGACCCGCCGGCCGTCGCCGTCAAGGCCAAGGCCGGCCCGCGCCATCTGGTGTTTTCGCCCAATGCGAAGTTCGTCTATCTCCTCAACGAGCTCGACGGCACGCTCTATGTGTTCCCGTGGCACGCCTCATCCGGCACTTTGCAAAAGGAAATCCAGGTCGCGAGCGTGCTGCCGAAGGGCTTCTCCGGCAGGCCCTGGGCCGCCGACATCCATGTCACGCCGGACGGCAAACTCCTCTACGCCTCCGAGCGCACCACCAGCACGCTCGCCGCTTTCCGGGTCGATGCGAATAAAGGCACGCTGATGCCGATCAATTCCTATCCCACCGAAAAGCAGCCGCGCGGATTCAACATCGATCCGTCGGGCCGCACTCTGCTGGCGGTCGGCCAGCTCTCCAACAGCCTGACCAGCTATGCGATCGACCAAGAGACCGGCGCACTGAAGAAGCTGAAGGATTATCCCATGGGCAAGAATCCCAACTGGGTGGAGATCGTACGCTTGCCCTAAGCGCTCAACGATTTGGGAACTGCCACGCTGTCGGCGCCGAAGTGGACGTCGATCGATGCCGTCGTCAAGACCTTCGCGCCGCGCTGCGACATTGTACTACTCTACCGCGCAACGGTCGCCGTCAAATTGTTCGATCTGGCGCGGCGCGTGGCGCCTGACGCAAAAATCCTGTTTCATCCCGTCGATCTGCATTTTTCGCGGATGGAGCGCGAAGCGGCCGTCACCGGAAATGCAGCCGTGGCGAGCAAGAGACATGCGCGCGATCGAGCTCGATTTGATCACGCGGGCCGACGCGACGATCGTGGTGAGCCATTACGAATATGAACTGCTGCAAGGGCTGCTGCCGCAGGCAACGCTCCATGAGATCCCGATTTTACGCGAAACGCCGCCCCCGCCACCGAACACGCTGGGGCCGCTCGGCCGATGGCTCGGGCGTTGGCGCGCAAGTGCGGGCGCAAGCCGCGACATCCTGTTCATCGGCGGCTACGACCATGTCCCGAATATCGACGCCGTGCTGTGCTTTGTGCGTGAGGTTTGGCCGAGACTTCAGGTGCGTGGATTTCCCGGTCGTTTCATTATCGCCGGCTCCAACATGCCCCCCAAGATCAAGGCCTTGGCTTCCAATAAAATCGTCGCGCGCGGCTACGTCAAAGACCTGGCGCGGTTATTCGCAGCATGCCGGATAAGCGTTGCGCCGCTCCGCTACGGCGGCGGAATCAAAGGCAAGATCGTGACGAGTTTGAGTTATGGAGTTCCGGTCGTCGCAACGTCGGTCGGCGTTGAAGGCATGGGTCTGCGGCATGGCGAGAATGTCCTCGTTGCCGATACGCCGGACGCGACGGCGGAGCAAATCGTCCGGCTGCAAAGCGATACCGAGCTTTGGCTCCGGCTTTCGTCCAATGGATATCGGACGTTTCAGGATAGATTTTCGATAGCGGCCGGTGCGGGCGGGGTCCTTGCCGTCATGGACGGCCTCGTCGCGTCGCGGGAGCGAGTCCGGACCCCGGCGGGATCGTGAAATTTTAAGCGGATCGGCGGCGCTGGCAGGCACAGGTGTTTGGTTCGCGGTTCAGACTATTGCCCCGCGCGATTCGAGAGTACCATCGTGCAGCACCGGAAGGCGAAGTCATGGGAAACATCGTCCTCCTCGATCTCGTGGGCGGCGTCGCGTTGCTGCTCTGGGGGCTGCACATGGTGCAGTCCGGAATTCTGCGCGCGTTCGGCGCCGACCTGCGGCGCGTCCTCGCCGTCGCGTTGCCCAACCGGCTGACGGCCTTCCTCGCCGGCCTCGGCATCACCGGATTGCTACAGAGCAGCACCGCGACCGCGCTGATGACGGCGACCTTCGTCGGCGACGGTTTGGTCGGCCTGGTCCCCGCCCTGGCGATCATGCTGGGCGCGAACGTGGGCACGACCCTCATCGTTCAGGTCTTCAGTTTCGATGTCGCCTCGCTCGCGCCGGTCCTGCTGGCGGTCGGTGTCGTCGCCTTCAAGCGCAGCGCGCGCACGCGCGTGCGCGATGTTGGGCGGGTGGCGATCGGTCTCGGCCTGATGCTGCTGTCGCTGCATATCCTTCTCGATTCGCTGGCGCCCGCCGAGAACGCGCCGAATGTCCGCAATTTGCTCGCCGCCATTACGGGCATGCCTATTCTCAACATTGTCTTCGGCGCGGCGCTGGCCTGGGCCTCGCATTCAAGCGTCGCCGTGGCGCTGCTGGTCATGTCGCTTGCCTATTCGAATTTCATTACGCCGGTGGTGGCGCTGGCTCTCGTGCTCGGCGCCAACCTGGGCAGCGCCGTCAATCCCTTGGTAGAAGGCGGTGGCCTGAAAAATCCCATCGGCCGCCGCCTGCCGCTCGGCAACCTGATCAACCGCGTGGCCGGCTGCGCGCTGGCGCTGCCGTTTCTCCAGCCGATTGCGGATAATTTAATTCGGCTTGACCCGAACCCGGTGCGGCTGGTCGCCGACTTCCACAGCCTCTTCAATCTCGCCTTGGCCGCGCTTTTTATCGTGCCGTTGCCGGCGTTCGCGAAATTGCTGGAGTGGCTGCTGCCGGAGCCGGCCGCCAGCCCCGATCCTTCGACGCCGATTTATCTCGATCCGGCCGCGGTCGGAACGCCGTCGCTGGCGCTCACCTGCGCCGCGCGCGAGACGCTGCACATGGGCGACTTCGTCGAAAGGATGTTGCGCGAAACGATCGATGCCTTGATGAACGACGATCGCAAGCTGGTGGAGGCGATCGAGCGCTCCGACAACGTGGTCGACAAGCTGCACGAGGCGATCAAGCTGTACGTGACGAAGATCACCCGTGAGAGCCTGGACGAACGCGAAGCGCGCCGCGCCATGGAGATCATCGCCTTCGCCATCAACCTCGAACATATCGGCGATATCATCGACAAAAATTTAATGGAACTCGCCACCAAAAAGATCAAAAATCGACTCAACTTCTCCGGCGATGGCGCCGCCGAATTGCAGAAATTTCATCGCCGCGTTTTGGAAAACCTCAAGCTGGCGCTTGGCGCTTTTGTGTCCGGCGATGTGAAGATCGCCCGCCAGCTCATCGAGGAGAAGGTCGATATTCGCGAAGCCGAGAGGCTTGCGGCGGAAAATCATTTCACGCGGCTGCGCGAGGGCCTGGCTGCCAGCATCGAAACCAGCTCGCTCCATCTCGACATTCTCCGCGATTTGAAGCGGATCCATTCGCATATTTGTTCGGTGGCTTATCCGATCCTGGAAGCGGCCGGCGAGCTTCAACCCAGCCGGCTGAAGGCGGCCGACGCCGCCATAACGAAGGCTTCCGGCGGCGTACTGACGGGCGAGGGGACGCAACTATGGAAACCCAGCGCGTAGGCGATGTTGTTTTCGACCTTTGCGCGGCGGGCAGCTAACTTTCAGCAATACGATACCCGATCCCCGGCTCAGTCAGGATGATGCACGGATCGTCAGGGTGTCGTTCGACTTTCTGCCGAAGCTGGCCGATATAGACCCGGAGATATTGCGTGTCTTCGGTATGCGCCGGCCCCCAAACTGCGGTCAGAATTTGCTTGTGGGTGACAACGCGGCCGGCGTGCTTGGCGAGGAACGATAGCAGCTCGAATTCCTTCGGCGTCAGCTTGAGTTCCACGCCTGCGCGCGTCGCGCGGTGGCGCACGGCATCGACTTCCAGATCGCCGACGCGCAGCACCGGAGTCTCCGCCTTGCGCTGCATGCGATGGCGTAGCGCCGTGCGCATCCGCGCCAGCAATTCGCCGACGTTAAATGGCTTGTTGACGTAATCGTCGGCGCCGAGATCAAGCGCCTCGATCTTCTCGGTCTCGCGCTCGCGCGCCGACAGCACGATGATCGGGACGTCCGACCATTCGCGCGCGCGTTTAATGACATCCTTGCCGTCGCCGTCCGGCAGGCCGAGATCGAGCAGCACCATGTCGGGCGACTCGGCGGCAATACGTTTCGTCGCCTCGGCCACGTTGCCCGCGCTGGTCATCTCGTAGCCGTTCGCCTCCAGCGCGGGTTTGAGAAAGCGCAGGATTGCCGCCTCGTCGTCCACGATCAATACGTGCGTCTTTGCGCTCATGCCGCCACGTCCTGGCGCGGAAAGACCAACACGATGCGGGTGCCACGGCCGTCCGCGGGCGGGCTCTCCGCCGCAATCAAGCCGCCATGCGCCTCCATGATGCCCTTGGCGATGGCGAGACCGAGACCGGTGCCCCGGCCGCCATCGGCCTGAGTCGCATCGCCCTTAATGAATTTATCGAACACGTGCGGTAGCGCCTGCGCCGGAATACCGGGGCCGTCGTCGCTGATGCGCAGTGTTATGTCATCCGAATTGACCGACGCATCGACCAGCACTTTGGTTTCCCCAGGGGTATGCGCGATCGCGTTGCCTATCACATTGCCGATCGCCTGTTCGACCAGCGTGGCATCGGCACGCACCATGGGCAAACCGGATGGCAAGGCGACCTCAAAAGCCTGGACGGCGCCGCGCCGCCGGGCCGCGCTGATAACACGATCGACAATCTCCCGCAGATCGATCCAGTCACGCCGCAGCTCCAGCGCGCCGGCGTCGATGCGTGTGATGGCCAACAGGTTGCGTACCATTTCGTCGAGGCTTTCCGCCTCGGTCTTGATCTGGCCGAGAAGATCCTTCTTTGCTCCCGCATCGAGCTTGTCGCCATAGTTGATGAGGCTGGTCGCCGAACCCAGGATCGACGACAAGGGCGTGCGGAAGTCATGCGAGATCGACGCCAGCAGCGTATTGCGCACGCGCTCGGTTTCGGTCGCGGTCTTGGCGCTCACCATTTCGCGTGCCAGCGAGGCGCGTTCCAGCGCGGCGGCGGTTTGCTCCGACAGTGTATCGAGCAGCGCGCGCGCCTCCGGATCGAGCGGCGACATTCCAGGCGGCTTGGCAACGCCGATGACGCCGAGTGTCTTGTCGCCGATACGCAGCGGCACGAAAAACCACGGCACGATCGGCAAGGTGGCGGTGTCGGCACCCGCCGGCTCGACGTGGCTATAGGCCCAGCGCGCCGCGGTCATCGGCGCGGCATCGAGCATATCCTCCGGCGGCCACGACGCGGTCAAATCGAGATCGTCATCGCGCGCCAGCATGACCACCACCGAACGGGCAAGGCTGGCGTGAATTTCGCTCGCCGCTCCTTCCGCCACCGCGTCGAGTGTGGCGAGACCCGAGAGACGGCGGGTGAATTCATAGAGCCGCCGCATCGCGCGCATGCGCGCGGCCGAGACCTCCGCTTGCGCGCGCACCCGGCCGGCCAGCGCCGCGGTAATGACCGCCACCAGCAGAAAGATCACCAGCGCCAGCAGTTCGTAAGGCTCGGCGACGGTGAAGGTGTAAATCGGTTCGATGAAGAAGAAATTGTAGATCAGAAACGACAGGACCGAGGCATAGATCGCCGGCCAGATGCCAAAGCTGACCGCGGTGAACAAAACCGCCAACAGGAATACCATCGACAAATTCGGGATCGGCGTAAGCTTGGTCAAAAGTTCGCCGGCACCGAGCGCCGCGGCGACCGCGAAGGTTGCGTAAGCGAACGGAAGCGGCTTGACGGGAAAGCCGTTCGACCCTCGCCAGGCGCGCGCCGGCGGCAGGGCCTCAGCCTCGCGCGTGACCACGTGAATGGCGATGTCCTGAGTTCGCCGCATCAATTCGTGCGGCAAAGAACGGTGCAGCAACTCGCTGAAAAAGCCGCTACGCGACCGGCCGATCACGATTTGGGTGACATTTTCGAATTTCGAATACCGAAGCAGTTCTGCCGGCAGATCGCTGCCGGTGAGTGTCTGCGTCTCAGCGCCGAGGCTTTCGGCGAGTTTCATGGCGTCGTCCAGCCTTTGACGCGCGGGTGCACTGAGGTTTGCGCCCGGCCGCTCCACAGTGACCGCGATCCATGGCGCATCCATCAGGCCGGCAAGCCGCTTGGCGGTGCGCACGACTGTCGGCGAAATCGGATCGGGTCCGATACAGGCTAGAATACGCTCGCCGGCCGCCCACGGTCCCTCAATCGCATGGGCCTGCATGCGCTCGATCAGGTCGGCGTCGATGCGCTCGGCCGCGCGCCGGAGCGTAAGTTCGCGCAATGCGGTCAGATTTTGCGGCTTGAAGAAATGCTCAACGGCGCGGGCGGCGGTGTCCTGGACGTAGACCTTGCCTTCCGCCAAGCGCTTGAGCAATTCGTCGGGCGGGAAATCGACCAGGATGATCTCATCGGCTTTGTCGAACACCGTGTCGGGCACGGTCTCGCGCACGCGGACTTTGGTGATCTTCAATATGACGTCGTTGAGGCTTTCGAGATGCTGGATGTTGAGCGTCGTCCAAACGTCGACGCCGGCCACCAACAATTCGGCAATATCCTGCCAGCGCTTGGGATGGCGACCGCCGGGCACGTTGGTGTGGGCGAATTCATCGACCAACAACAGACTTGGCCGGCGCGCCAGCGCCGCATCCAGGTCGAATTCCTTCATCACTTGGTTGCGATAGACGATTGGCTTGCGTGGCAGAACGTCGAAACCTTCGATCAACTGCTCGGTTTCACGGCGGCCATGGGTCTCGACCAGACCGGCGACGACGTCGCGCCCGCCCGATTTCTCGGTACGGGCCGATGTGAGCATGGCGTAGGTCTTGCCGACGCCCGGCGCGGCGCCGAGAAATATTTTGAGGTGCCCGCGGCCCTCTTTCTTGGCGAGGGCCAGCAGGGCGTCGGGCGAAGCTCGCTGCGCTAGGTCTCCGGCCATTCAGGCTCTAATTTACGACTTCAGACCGTCGAGTGCGAGGTTAAGCTTGAGCACGTTTACCCGCGGCTCGCCCAGCAGGCCGAAGGTGCGTCCTTCGACTTGAGCTTCCACCAGCGTGCGCACGCGCTCTTCGGGCAACCCACGGGCCTTGGCGACGCGCGGCACCTGGAAATAGGCGGCTTCCGGCGAGATATCCGGGTCGAGGCCGCTACCCGAGGTGGTCACCAGATCGGCCGGGATCGCCGCAGACGGGTTCTCCTTCTTGAGCGTGTCCACCTCGCGTTTAACCCGGTCGGCGAGCACCTTGCTGGTCGGGCCAAGGTTTGATCCGCCCGAGTTGGCCGCATTGTAGGGCGCGTCGATGGTTTTAGTCGCATCCTTCGGGTCGGGTGTATTGGTCGCGGAAGGCCGGCCGTGGAAATATTTGGCGTCGGCAAAGACCTGCCCGATCAGCGCGGAGCCCACGACCTTGCCGTCGCGCTCGACCAGACTGCCCTGCGCCTGGCGCGGGAAGATGATTTCCGCGATCCCAGTGATCGCAAGCGGATAAGCCAGACCCGTGATCAGGGTCAGCAAGACGATCAGGATGAAGGCGGGACGGATTTCTTTGAGCATGGCGATGTCTCCTCAAACCAAATGCAAGGCGTTGACCGCGAGGTCGATGCCCTTGATGCCGATAAACGGCAGCACGATGCCGCCCAGCCCGTAGACCAGCAGGTTACGCCGCAGCAGCGGGCCGGCGCCGATCGGGCGATAGGCGACACCCTTCAGCGCGAGCGGAATGAGCGCGATGATGATGAGCGCGTTGAAGATGATCGCCGACAGGATCGCGCTTTGCGGCGTGGCGAGCTGCATCACGTTGAGCACGGCCAATTGCGGATAGAAGGCGAGAAAGATCGCCGGAATGATCGCGAAGTATTTCGCTACGTCGTTGGCGATCGAGAACGTGGTGAGCGCGCCACGCGTCATCAGCAATTGTTTGCCGATCTCAACCACTTCGATCAGCTTGGTCGGATCGGAATCGAGATCGACCATGTTGCCGGCCTCACGCGCGGCCTGCGTGCCGGTCTGCATGGCGACGCCGACATCGGCCTGCGCCAGGGCCGGCGCGTCGTTTGTGCCGTCGCCGCACATGGCGATCAGCCGCCCGTGCTCCTGCTCCTTGCGGATGTAACCCAGCTTATCTTCGGGCGTGGCCTGGGCGATGAAATCGTCAACACCGGCTTCCGAGGCAATTGATGCCGCCGTCACAGGATTGTCTCCAGTGATCATGACGGTCTTGATTCCCATCCGGCGCAGCGCGGCAAAGCGGTCCTTCACGTCCGGCTTCACCACGTCCTTCAGGTGGATCACGCCGAGAATACGGCCGCCTTCGACCAACCCGAGCGGCGTGCCGCCCGAGCGCGCGATCTTGTCGACCGCGGCGCGGAAGTTCGGCGGTTCGGGCACGTCGCGGCCGGCCTGTTCGCGCGCGAATTTGAGCACGGAATCGATTGCGCCCTTGCGCAGCTTGCGGTCGCCGATATCGATGCCGGACAGCCGCGTCATTGCCGAAAATTCGACGAACTTGGCACCCGCCGGAACCGCCTGACGCCGGACGTTGTACTTGTCCTGCGTCATCGCGATGATCGAGCGGCCTTCGGCGGTCTCGTCGGCGTCGCTGGCGAGCAACGCCGCCTCTGCCGCCTCACGCTCGCTCACGCCCGGGACCGCAATGATCTCGGTCGCCTGCCGGTCGCCGAAGGTGACGGTGCCGGTCTTGTCGAGCAACAGGGTATCGACGTCGCCTGCGGCCTCGACCGCGCGGCCGGACATCGACAGCACGTTGAATCGCACCAGCCGGTCCATGCCGGCAATGCCGATGGCCGAGAGCAGCGCGCCAATGGTAGTGGGGATCAGCGTGACGAACAAGGCGACAACAATGACGACAGAAATCGCTCCACCGGCATAGGTCGCGTAGCTCGGGATGGTCGCGGTCGCGAATACGAAGATGATGGTCAGGCCGATCAGCAGGATGTTCAGCGCGATTTCGTTCGGCGTCTTTTGCCGCTCGGCACCTTCGACCAGTTTGATCATGCGATCGAGAAACGACGAGCCGGGCGACGAGGTGATGCGGATCACGACGCGGTCGGAAATGACCGTGGTGCCGCCGGTCACGGCCGAGCGGTCGCCGCCGGATTCGCGGATCACGGGCGCGGATTCGCCGGTGATGGCGGCCTCGTTGACCGAGGCGATGCCTTCGATCACGTCGCCGTCGCCGGGAACGATATCACCGGCCTCGCACACCACGAGATCGCCGGCTTCCAGGTCCTCGGCTGGGACGCCTTCGAAAACCTCATAATTGTCCGGCATCAGAATGCGCTTGGCGCGCGTCTCTGTGCGGGTCCTGCGCAGATTGTCCGCCTGCGCCTTGCCGCGGCCTTCCGCCACCGCTTCGGCGAAGTTCGCGAACAGCACGGTAAACCACAGCCAGAGAACGATCTGGAACGTAAAGCCGGTATCCGCGTGATGCTGAACCAGGTCGCGTACCAGCAAAACGGTAACCAGCGCAGTGACGACCTCAAGCACAAAGATAACCGGATTCTTGATCAGCGTGGCCGGGTTGAGCTTGACGAAAGCCTGGCCGATGGCGGGTCCTACGATCCTGGGGTCGAAGAGAGTGGAAACAGGCATCCGTTTGCGCAGCTTAGAAGTATCCATTGCCGTAACTCCGAATGAATCTGTCCTAGAAAAGAGTGTTCGCCTGCATCGCGAGATGCTCGACGATCGGCCCGAGCGCGAGCGCGGGGAAGAATGTGAGGCCGCCGACGATCAGGATCACGCCGACAACCAGACCGATGAACAAGCCGCCTGTTGTCGGGAATGTGCCGGTGGACGGTGGAATAGATTTCTTCTCCGCCAGCGCGCCGGCAATCGCCATGGCCGGGACGATCATGAAGAAGCGCCCGACAAACATCGCGACGGCGCCGGTGATGTTGTAAAATGGGATGTTCCCGGTAAGGCCGGCGAAGGCCGAACCGTTGTTGCCGGTTTGCGAGGTGTAGGCGTAGAGCACCTCGGTGAAGCCATGCGGTCCGGCATTGGCCATCGACGCGACCGCAGGCGGATAGACGACCGCAACCGCCGTCCAGCCGAGATACATCAAGGGGAGCACAAGGATAGCCAACATGGCCATCTTGACTTCCTTGGCCTCGATTTTCTTGCCGACATATTCCGGCGTGCGGCCGACCATCAGGCCGGCGACGAAAATCGAGATGATGACGAACAGCAGCATGCCGTAGAGCCCGGCGCCGACGCCGCCGACGATGATTTCGCCAGTTGGATGTTAATCAGCGGAATCATGCCGCCAAGCGCGGTGAACAAGTCGTGCATGGCGTTGACCGCGCCGCATGAGGCGGCGGTAGTGACCACCGCGAACAACGCTGAGGCGACGATGCCGAAGCGGACTTCCTTGCCTTCCATGTTGCCGCCGGCGACGCCAAGCGCGTGCATCGCAGTCGTGCCGTTGGCTTCGGCCCAGTAGCAGACGATCACGCCGGCGATGAACAGCACGCCCATGATCGCGAGGATCGCCCAGCCTTGGCGCTGATTGCCGACCATGCGGCCGAACACGTTGGTGAGCGCGGCGCCGAGCGCGAAAATCGAGATTATTTGAATGTAGTTCGACAGCGCAGTCGGATTCTCGAACGGATGCGCGGCGTTGGCGTTGAAGAAGCCGCCGCCATTGGTGCCCAGCATCTTGATGGCGATCTGCGAGGCGACCGGACCGACCGCAATGGTCTGCTTGGCGCCTTCCAGCGTCGTGGCTTCGACGTAGGCGCCGAGCGTCTGCGGAATGCCTTGCCAGACCAGGAACAGCGCGTAAGGAATGCAAATCGGAATGAGGATGTAGAGCGTGCAGCGTGTGATATCGACCCAGAAATTGCCGACGGTCTTGGCAGAAGCGCGCGCGAAGCCGCGAATAAGCGCGACCGCCAGCACGATGCCGGTCACTGCCGACAGGAAATTCTGGTGCGTGAGGCCAAGCATCTGCACCAGATAGGACAATGTGCTTTCGCCGCCATAGTTCTGCCAGTTGGTGTTGGTGATGAAGCTGATGGCGGTGTTGAACGACAGATCCGGTGCTACCGCGGACTGTTCGGCCGGATTGAACGGTAGTGACGCCTGCAAGCGCATCAGTACGTAAATGATAAGAAAGCCACCAACGTGAAAGAACAGCATGCTGGCGGTATAGATCAGCCAGTTCTGCTCGCGCTTCTCCTCCACGCCGCCCATGCTGTAAAGCGCCGCTTCGACCGGCCGCAGCACGGGCGACAAGAACGTGCGCTCACCGTTGAACACGTGCGTCAGGTAAGCGCCGAGCACCGGCGTAACCGCAACGATGATCGCGCAGTAAAGCAAGATTTGAATCCAGCCGATCGTGGTCATGGCGCGCCTCTTAGAATTTTTCTGGCCGCAGCAAAGCGTAGGTGAGATAGAGCAGCAGTCCCGCGGTCACGAAGGCGGCGAGCGAATAATCCATGAACATGGCGCACTCCGTTAGAGACGGTCGCAGGCGGCGGCGTAGCCGATCGACATCGCGAATAAGCCAAGGCCGATTGCCAGCATGACGAAATCGAACATGGTCGCTCCCTTTCAAATGGTTCGGAGCAACCGTCGAAATAGGCTTCGGGCGATAAGGAAGCGATGCGAATTGCGAAGGCGAAACATCAAGAAGAAATAAAGATCATAGCCGGCGGTCTGAACTATACGCTTGGCAATTCAACGGAAAGTTCGCGCGCTGAAAAATTAGCGACAAAGTATTGCCGAGGTCGCGCGGATACTAAATGCGGTCTACGCGTGCGGCGGCACTGCGTCGCGCACCCTCACGGCGGCGGCATGGTGAGCAGCTTCTGCGCCGGCTCGCCGCGCAGGTCGTAGACACGCGCATAGACCACGCCTTCGCGCTCCACGGTAGCCATGATCGGCAACTGCAAGTGGTTGCAATAGAACGTGCCAAGCGCGAGGGCAAAATCGGCCTTCTTCTGGTCGAAGGTGGTCTCGAATTGCGGACCGAGCTCGGCCTGCGCCGAGGCTTGCGGGCCGCAGATCGCCACCACCCAGCGCCGGCCCTGCGGCTGACGGTCGGCACCGGCGGCGAGCCGTGCGCGCAATTCGTCGGCCGCCTGTTTGAAGGCGAGACCCCAGTAATCCAGCATGTATTTGTCTTGCGCCGCCCGTACGCCGCCCGACAACAGGTTGAACGCCGTGTACTGGTAGGGGTGCAGTCGCACCATGTCGCCTATCGGCAACGAAATGCCGGCGATGAATACCGCCGCCAGCGCGGCGAGCGCGGCCTTGCCATGCCGGCGTGCGCTCTCCGTGAGCCAGGCCATGGCAAGCCCGCCGAGCGCCGCGAAGGGCGGCACGACGAAGATGAAATGGCGCAGCCCGTTATAAAGCGCCGGCCGCGCTGCCATGGCAAAAACAATCGGCAGGATAGCGCTGAGGGCCACCATGATCAGGCCGGCACGGTGGTTGATCGGCAAGTTTCGGCGTGCGACGGCGATGAACGCGCCGGTGAGCCCGATCAGCCCGAGCGCCAACATGATTTCGGGCAGTTTGAGCATGAACAGATGCGGCAGGTAGCTCGCCGGCATGGCGGGCACGTCGATCAGCCGGCCTTCGTACAATTCCTGCCAGGGCTTTTCGAAGAACGTGTCGAAATATTCCGCCGCGCGCAGCGGATTGAGCGGCGAAAGCACCGACCACGGCCATAGCAGGCCCATGATCAGATAGCCGAGGCCGCCAGCACGTCGGTGAACCGGACGGTTCTGGTGATCGCCCACCGATTGTCGACCATTCGCCGCGCCGACAAGATCATCGTGCTGGAAAGCGGCGCGATCGTCGAGGGAGGGCAGCCACCGCGACCTGCTGCGTCGCCGCGGCTCGTACTGGGAGATGGTCGAGCATCAGCGGCTCGACCTCGTCGAAGGCGATGCCGAGGAAGCCGTCGCGGAAGCGCGCGCATGATCGCCGCGGCCGCAGGTGCCGGTGGATGACTGTTGCATGAGCGTCGTCGCCACCGTCCAGGTCCGCATGGGCTCGTCCGCCTCCCCGGCAAGGCCCTGCGCGAGGTTGCGGGCAAGCCGTTGCTCGGCCATCTGCTCGACCGGCTCGCGCTCGCGCGGCGGCTCGACGCCGTCGTCGTCGCCACGTCGACCCGAGCCGAGAACGATGCGATCGCCGACTATTGCGGTGGGCGAGGTATCGCGTGCTTTCGGCGGCGACGAAACCGATCTCGACGTGCTGCGGGCGCATGGTGGGCGCGCTGCAGTCGCGGATCGCACTACGAGCTGATCGCTGCACTGGGCGGCGGCCGGGCTCAACCCAGCCGACGCGAAAATCCTGGACATGGATCCTCCCGACGCCTTTGCAGCCTGGAGCCGCAAGGACATCGATGCGGCCTATATATGGGAGCCGGTCCTTGGCAGAACTGGCGGCCTCCGGCGGGAAGATCCTGACGGACAGCGGCACGATGGCGCAACGCGGCTACCCCCACCTGGGACGTCGGCGTGGTGATGAAGGACTTCGCCGACAAGCATGCCGACACCGTGGTCAAGTATCTCAAGGCCGAGTGCGACGCCATCGACTACTGGAATCAGCATCCGAAGGATGCGGCCTGGCGCCTCATTGCCAAGGAGCTTGACCTCTCGCTGGATGAAACCGAGAAGGAGATGAAAGGCACTGAGATGATCCCGTGCAGCAAGCAGCTCACGGCCGACTATCTCGGTACGCCGGCGCAGAAGGGGGAATTCGTCGAGACGCTGGTTGCGACGGCAAAGTTCCTCAAGGACCAGAACCGGCTTCCCGAAGTCAAGGATCACTCGGTCTACGGCGCCTTCATCGACCCGAGCTTTTTGCAAAAAGCTG